>MENI01000112.1 GCA_001768195.1 Bacteroidetes bacterium GWA2_40_15
AATGAATGTCTGTGATAAAAGTTACAGTGAGACAGTCAAAGTTACTTATATTTGCACTTTGACTATAGAATGAAATCATGGAGATATTTAAACCACTTGATGTTCAGAAAGATTCTGATAATAAACAAATTGAAAATGTAGAAAATGTAAGGTGCCTGATCATCGGATCCGGCCCTGCAGGTTACACTGCAGCCATCTATGCCTCAAGGGCCAATCTTAACCCGGTCCTTTATACCGGGTTGCAGATGGGGGGACAACTTACCACTACTACAGAAGTTGATAATTACCCTGGTTATCCCGAAGGTGTTGCGGGACCGGTAATGATGGAGGACCTTAAGAAACAGGCAGAACGATTTGGTGCAGAGATCAGATTCGGGATAGCAACTGCGGTTGATTTCTCAGGACGTAAGCATAAGGTTACAATTGATGATAATAAGGTTGTTATAGCTGATTCAGTGATAATTGCAACAGGGGCTACTGCAAAATACCTTGGGATAGAAGCTGAAACCAAATATGCCGGACAGGGTGTATCTGCCTGTGCAACATGCGACGGATTTTTCTATAAGGGAAAAGATGTGGCTGTTGTCGGAGGAGGCGATACTGCAGCAGAGGAAGCCACATATCTGGCAGGCCTGTGCCGTAAAGTGTATCTTATTGTCAGAAGAAATGAACTGAGAGCTTCAAAAGCCATGCAGGACAAGGTTTTTAATACAAAAAATATTGAGATACTCTGGGAACATCAGACTGTTGACCTCTTTGGTGAGAATGGAGTGGAAGGGGCAACTCTTGTTAAGAAGAAAGGATCTCCATCCGAAGAGATTGTAAAGATTAAAATAGATGGATTTTTCCTTGCTATTGGCCATTCTCCCAACTCAGAAGTGTTTAAGAAATTCATCGATACGGATGACGTTGGCTATATTAAAACCGTACCAGGTACCTCCAGAACAAATGTTCCCGGGATATTCGCAGCGGGTGATGTCCAGGATCCTCATTACAGACAGGCAGTTACAGCTGCAGGTTCGGGATGCATGGCAGCAATTGACGCTGAAAGGTATCTTTCAGAACTGAAATTATGAAGCTGTCTTAAAAGACTGATTTTACCCCCAAACCCCCCAAGGGGGGCTTATTGAAAACCAAAATTAGACAGCCTCCTGGTTTAAAAACTATAATACTTGTACCATGAAAACATTCAAAAAAACTTTCAGGATAAATGCTGAGCCTTCCGATGTGTACTCTGCACTAACCAATCCCTATACAATTGAATTATGGTCAGGGTATAAGGCAGAAATGAACACTGTGCCCGGAAGTGAGTTCTCATTATGGGAAGGCGATATTGAAGGAAAGAATCTTGAATTTGTACAGGACAGGAAGGTGGTTCAGGAGTGGTATTTTGGAGAGCAGACTGGAAAATCGATTGTTACAATCTCTATATTTCCTGATAAGGCTAATTCAAGTGTTACGGTTGAACATAGCAACATTCCTGATGATGAATACGAAAATATTGCTGAAGGCTGGAGGGAGTATTATATAGGAGCCATTGTTAATTTCTTCAATCCTAATTTTTGAGATATCCGGTCCGGAAAAAAAGTTCATTCCTGTTTGAGAGAAGTGAATGAATGTCTTCCACACAGGCAAAGATTAACGACGAAATTCCTTTGTAACTAGGTGTTAAAGAGTACTCCTGAACTCTCTTGTGCCATTCCGGAATCCATGATAGGATATGCTGATCAATAAAACGTCGTATCTCATTTCTCATCTCCCCACGGCAGGCTTCATCATCAAGAACAATATATTTCTCAATAAGTGTAGTCAGAAAGAGCAGTTCGACTCCCAGGTGATCATCTTTCATCCCGTGTCTGAATTTATTCTTCCATCCATAAGAATTATAGAATTCTGAGACATCAGAATCGTTTAATACCCTTTCAGTCTGTGCCGGTTTTTTATACAATGACTCATAAGCCGGTGCCAGAGGTTTATTTATCCTTGTAAAAAGTCTGTAGTAATCTTCACTCATTGCATTTGTGGAGGATGCTTTATCGGTACATGATTCCCTGAGCTGGGAAGCTGCCCTGATAAAAGCAGGATTGGTACTGGAGACCGGCAACTTTCTGAGTATCCCTTCTTTCCAGAAATCAACAATACATTCTTCAGCAGGTTCATACATTATCATTGTCCCGGCAAAATAAAGTAACATGTTGTACCCTTTCAAAATACTGTGCTGCTGGCTTGTAATATCTGTTGACATAAATCTTAAGACCGCAATGAATTAAAGTTTTCTGAATTGAGAAGCAGTTGTTATTGGCGGTGTGCTCTTTAATAAACCGGAATTAAGATGTTTTGTTCGAAATCAAAAAAAAAGCTGCATCATTCCGATACAGCCTCCAGGTATTAACCTGATCAATTATTATTTATTGAAATCAGCCATCTCGTCAGGGTACTCATTATTGTCTATTTTCTTCTTTATCTCTTTGAATGTCTTAATAGTATATGCTACATCTTCAAGTGAGTGTGCTGCTGTAGGTATAAGTCTTAACATTACAACATCCCTTGGAACAACAGGATATATGACTACAGAGCAGAAGACTCCATAGTTTTCCCTAAGGTCATAAAGCATCTGGGTTACCTGTGTCAGAGGGCATTTCATGAATACCGGAGTGACCGGTGATTCAGTTTTGCCAAGGTCGAGACCTGCCTCTTTCAGTCCTTTCTGAAGAGCATGTACTATTGTCCAGAGTTTTTCCTTGTATTCCGGATGCGCTTTAATGATCTCAAGCCTTTTGATTGCACCAATAGTCATTGCCATTGGAAGGGATTTGGCATAGATCTGCGATCTGAGGTTAAAACGCAGGTATGTAACAACTTCTTTAGTACTTGCAACAAAACCTCCGATTCCTGCCATCGACTTGGCAAATGTTGTAAAATAGATATCTATCTTGTCCTGAACGCCAAAATGTTCACCGGTTCCGGCTCCTGTTTTTCCCATTGTTCCGAATCCGTGTGCATCATCGACAAGAAATCGGAAATTGTATTTATTTTTAAGAGCTGCAATTTTATCGAGTTTCCCAAGATCACCGGCCATTCCGAATACCCCTTCGGTTATAACCAGTATCCCGCCATTTGATTTTTCAATAAGTTTGGCAGCTCTCTGCAGTTGTTTTTCACAGTCGTCAATATCATTATGATGATATACAAACCTTTTTCCCATATGAAGCCTGAGTCCATCCATTATACATGCATGCGACTCGGAATCATATACTATAACATCATGCCTGTCGACAATAGAATCAATTATTGATACCATTCCCTGGTAGCCATAATTCAGAAGGTAAGCGGCCTCTTTACCTGTAAATTCAGCTGCCATCTGCTCGAATTTCTCATGCATTGTAGTCTGCCCCGACATCATTCTTGCTCCCATCGGATAAGCAAGTCCGTATTTTTCAGTTGCCTCGGCATCTGCTTTTTTAACTTCAGAAAGATTGGCCAGACCCAGGTAATTGTTCAGGCTCCAGGTCAGAACCTCTTTACCTCTGAATTTCATTCTTGGTGATATTTCACCTTCAAGTTTTGGAAACATGAAATAGCCGTCAGCCATGCCTGAATACTGTCCCAGAGCTCCTTTGTCAGATTTTATTTTGTCGAAAATATCCATGATAAAAGGTGTTTTTTGAAAATTTTGTACAAAAGTAAAGATAACAAGCCGTTCCTTTATACCTATTTATACCTAAATTTACCTTCGGTGATTAGGGCAATAAATGCATATTTATTGCGTTTATATTCCTGGTTTCAAAAATTTTCAGTAATTTTGCGCAACATTTTTTTATGAGATCAAGATTATATATAATCCTTATCATTATTGTGGTTGTCTCCTCTTGCGGGGAGTATGAAAAGCTATTGAAGAGTACCGACTTTGAGCTTAAGAAGACTAAAGCCATTGAGTATTATAATGAAGGGAAATATGTTAAGACTACCGAGCTTCTGCGACAGATTTTGCCCCGCTACAGAGCGACTGAGGAGGGGGAGGAACTGAACTGGATAAATGCTCAGAGTTACTATGGCATGAAAGATTACATAATGGCAGGGAGTACCTACAAATTATTTATCGATCAGTTCCCGTTCGGTAAACATGCTGAGGAGGCCTCGTATCTGGCAGCTTATTGCGATTATCTTACTGCTCCGCGCCCCGATCTTGACCAGGAAAACACCAGGAATGCAATTGAGGGTTTTAATATTTTCATAAATAAGTTTCCATATAGTCCTAAAGTTGAGGAATGTAAGAAACTGATTACTGAATTGGAAGATAAACTTGTGGAGAAAAATTATAAGAGTGCAAGGCTGTACTATGACATGAAAGAGTACAAAGCATCTATAGTTGCAATTAATAACAGCCTAAAGGTATATGCCAATTCGAAATACAGGGAAGAGATGATGTACCTTAAACTGAACTCATTATTCCTTTATGCAGAGCTGAGTATGCCTGATAAGCAGAAAACCCGGTACCAGGATACTCTTGATGACTATTATTCATTCATGGAAGAGTACCCGGAAAGCAGTTATTCAAAGGGTGTTAAGGATATTTTCCAGAAGACTGACAAATACCTTAAGGCTGCCATCCCTGAAAGTGAAATAAACAATTAATATATATATGGATTACAGAAAATCAGCAGCACCAGTAACTACTGTTACACGCAACCTCGATCTTATGACGAAGGATACAAATAACATTTATGAGACAGTGATCGTTGTTGCGCGAAGATCAAACCAGATTTCTGTTGAAATGAAGCAGGAACTCAACAAGAAGCTTGAAGAATTTGCCTCTTACAGCGATAACCTTGAGGAGGTTTTTGAAAACCGTGAGCAGATAGAGATATCAAAATTCTATGAGAGGCTTCCTAAACCTACACTTATTGCACTGCAGGAACTTGAAGAGGGCAAAATATTTTACAGAAATCCTGAAAGTGCCACAAAACCTAAATAACTTTTAGCCTTAATGATTAAGGGCAAACATATTCTTGTCGGTGTGACCGGAGGTATTGCAGCTTATAAAACTGCAACTATCATACGGTTGCTCGTTAAGGAAGGTGCCGAGGTAAAAGTTATTATGACAGATCATGCAAAGGAATTTATAACCCCGCTTACACTTGCCACACTGTCAAAGAATCCGGTTCTTACCGCATTTTTTAATACTGAAAACGGAGACTGGAACAGCCATGTGGACCTGGGATTATGGGCTGATCTTTACCTGATTGCCCCGGCAACTGCCAATACATTAGCAAAAATGGCCGCTGGAATTGCAGACAACCTGCTCGTTACTACTTATCTTTCAGCCCGTTGCTCAGTTTTTATTGCACCGTCAATGGACCTGGATATGCTTGCACATCCTTCCACTAAAATCAATATAGAAACTCTTATAGCATTTGGCAATACAATACTGGAACCTGCCGGCGGTGAGCTGGCCAGCGGCCTTACCGGAAAAGGACGTATGGCAGAGCCGGAGGAGATAGTAAAGGAGATAATTAACTTCTTTACAAAAAAAAAAAGCCATAGTCCGCTGAAGGGGAAACATCTTCTTATTAATGCAGGTCCTACCAGGGAGCCACTCGATCCGGTGAGGTTTATAAGTAACCATTCATCAGGAAAGATGGGCATCGCACTTGCTGATGCTGCTGCCCGATTCGGTGCAACGGTAGATCTTGTGCTCGGACCTGTCAATATCAGGCCTTCATCCGGATCCGTAAATGTAACGGATGTTACAACTGCCTCTGAAATGGCTGAAGAATGTATTTCATTATTTCCCCACTGCGATATTGCTATCCTTTCTGCAGCAGTAGCCGATTTTACTCCTGCTGAAGTAAAAAGCAGCAAAATTAAAAAGGAGAAAAAGGATTTCATGTTAAAGCTCAGGCCAACAGCAGATATTGCTTTAACTCTTGGTAAAATGAAAAGACCCGGTCAGCTACTTGCAGGTTTTGCACTCGAAACGGATGATGAAATAGAGAATGCTAAAAGGAAGCTGTTAAGCAAAAACCTGGATATCATAGTTTTAAATTCCCTCAAAGAGAAAGGGGCAGGTTTCGGACATGATACAAACAGGATAACTTTAATTGACCGTAACAATATTATTGATAAATTTGAGTTGAAATCCAAAGATGATGCTGCAACGGATATTCTGAAAAAAATTATATCAATGATTCAGTAATTTGTACGGATGAAGTTATTGCACACTCTGAAATATTATCTCTTATTACTTCTGGTAATAATTCCGGTAAGTTCAAAATCACAGGAGCTTAATTGCAATGTTCAGATATCTGCACAGATGATCCAGGGTTCCAACCGTGAAATTTTTGAAAGCATGCAGCGTGATATCTATGATTTCATGAATAACACTGTATGGACAAATCATGTATTAAGTTATTCTGAAAGAATCGATTGCAATATACTTATTAACCTCACCGATCAACTTTCGGGTGATGAATTCAGAGGAACTATTCAGGTTCAGTTAAGGCGACCTGTGTTCAATACAACTTACAACTCCACCATACTGAATTTTGTTGACAATAACTTTCAATTCAGATATGTTGAATTCCAGACACTTGAATTTGACCCAAGTACCCACCGTTTCAATCTTATTTCAGTACTGGCCTATTATGCTTATATGATAATAGGCTTCGACTATGATACATTTTCTCCTTTGGGCGGAACAGAGTTTTTTCAGATGGCAGAGAAGATTGTGACAAACGCCCAGAATGCACCGGAGGCAGGATGGAAACCGTTTGACGGTTCCCGAAACAGGAACAGGTACTGGCTTGTTAAGAATGTCCTGAACAAGGAATATGAGAGTGTAAGATTGTTTAATTATGAGTATTACATTTTGGGACTTGACATTATGGAATCAAAAACTGGGGAAGCCAGGATGAATATGTCTGAAAGTCTCAAATTGATTCAGGAGGTGTACCGTAAGAGGCCGGATCCATATATGTACCTTGTTCAGATTATCCTGGATGCAAAAACAGACGAACTGGTCAATATTTATTCAGGAGCATACCCCGAGGAGAAGGGAAGGGTATTGCAGATTCTGAATGAAATTGACCCTGCCAATAAAGCAAAATATGAAAGGATGAATGAGTCCACTATTCGATAATATAGGTTATGCTCATCAAATTATCTGTTCAGAATTATGCTCTCATAAAAGAACTGGACGTTGAACTCGAAAACGGACTGACAATTATCACCGGCGAAACCGGTGCCGGTAAATCAATTCTCATGGGAGCCCTCTCGCTTATCCTTGGAAACAGGGCTGATACCTCTGTACTTCTCGATAAGAATGATAAATGTATTGTGGAAGGAACATTCCGGATTGATGAGTATGAGCTTAATGATTTTTTCCTGACAAATGAACTTGACTACGAGCCTGTTACAATGTTAAGGAGGGAGATAAATCCGGCAGGTAAATCGAGGGCGTTCATAAACGACACTCCTGTAACTCTGAATTTACTCAGAGAGATTGGTGAAAAGCTTATTGATATTCATTCCCAGCATCAGACTCTGATGCTGAATGATAATTCATTCCAGCTTAATGTAATTGACTCTTTTGCCGGAACAGCTAAACTGCTCAGGAGTTACAGGTTCTCTTACTTTAATTACCGTAAACTCAAAAAAGAACATACTCTGCTTAAGGAGAGTTACGATAAGAACAAAGCAGATATTGACTATTTCCAGTTTCAGATAAGCCAGCTGGAAGATGCAAGGCTTAAGGAAGGAGAACAGGAAGAGCTGGAAGCTGAACAGGAATTACTTGGCCATGCTGAAGAGATAAAGTCTGCTCTGGCAGGATCGTCGCTTCTCTTTACTTCGGATGAAACATCTATACTATCCCTGCTCAGAGCGGTTAAATTAAATATCGGCAGGATAAAAAACTTCCTGCCTGAAGGAGAGTTACTCTATTCCCGCACCGAATCATCAATAATAGAACTTGATGACCTGGCAGGGGAGATAGAAAAACTTGCAATTTCAATTGAAGCTGATCCACAGCGGCTTGCCAGAGTAAATGAAAGACTCGATCTTTTCTACTCGCTCTTCCAGAAGCACAGGGTGAAAGATCTTAATGAACTGATAGTCAAAATCAGTGAGATGAAAGAACATTTGAATACCCTGGTTTCCAGCGATGAAAGACTTAATGAACTTGAATCTCTTCTTCAGTCAGAGGAAGGCACACTCAGGAATATCTCTCATGAGATATCCGGTAAAAGGAAGAGTATTATTACCGAGGTTGAACTTAAAATTACAGAACTGCTCAGGCAGCTTGGTATGCCGAATGCCAGATTCAGAATTGAATTATCTTCAGCATCCGACTTTAAGCCGTCAGGCATTGACAATGCTGATTTCCTCTTCTCGGCAAATAAACAGATAGCTCCCGAGAACCTGTCAAAAATTGCATCAGGCGGTGAACTGTCAAGAGTGATGCTGAGTCTTAAATCATTGCTTTCGAGAAACAATAATCTACCGACCATTATCTTTGATGAGATTGATTCCGGCGTTTCGGGAGAGGTCGCGGATAAAGTCGGACAGATACTCGCAGGTATGGG
This sequence comes from Bacteroidetes bacterium GWA2_40_15, assembly GCA_001768195.1. GTDB lineage: Bacteria > Bacteroidota > Bacteroidia > Bacteroidales > VadinHA17 > LD21. Next base: position 8,583 of record MENI01000112.1, read on the forward strand.
TAAATACATGCAGGTTGTGAATATCACACACCTCCCCCAGGTAGCCTCAAGAGGTACAAAACATTATCATGTCTATAAAGATGATACAGATGATTCAACAATAACAAGAGTTAGATTGTTATCAGCTGATGAACGTGTTCTGGAGGTTGCCAGATTATTAAGCGGCAGTGAAGTTACGGAAACAGCAATGAAGAATGCCCGCGAACTTATTAAAGCTGCAATTAATTAATTTAGAAAAAGTTAAGATGAAAGAAGGTCTGTTAAAAGGGAAAAAAGGGATTATTTTTGGTGCCCTGAACGAAAAATCAATTGCCTGGCAGGTAGCTTTAAAAGCATGGGAACAGGGCGCAGAGATGGTATTGACCAATTCTCCGGTAGCTCTCAGGCTGGGTACTATAAATGAACTGGCTGAGATCACAGGGAGCAGAGTTATTGCTGCTGACGCAACAAAAATGGATGATATCGAAAATCTGCTGACGGAAAGCATGAAAATTTTTGGCGATAAGTTCGATTTTATTCTTCATTCCATAGGAATGTCCCCAAACGTAAGAAAGGACATTCCTTATGAACAAACGAGCTACGAAAATATGCTGAAGACCTTTGATATCTCCGCCCTCAGCTTTCACCGGGTTCTGCAGACTGCTTATAAGCTTGATGCCATAAAAGAGTGGGGATCGGTTGTGGGATTATCTTATGTCGCCGCCCAGAGAACTTTATCAGGGTATAATGACATGGGAGATGCAAAAGCACTGCTTGAATCAATCGCCAGAAGCTTCGGATATATTTATGGACGTGACCGAAGGGTAAGGGTAAACACCGTATCGCAATCGCCGACAGTAACCACAGCCGGAAGCGGGATACACGGATTCGCATCACTTGTTGATTTCTCCGAAAGAATGTCACCTCTTGGAAATGCAACAGCTGAGGATTGTGCAGACTACTGCGTGACACTGTTCTCTGATCTTACACGTAAGGTTACAATGCAGAATCTGTTCCACGACGGAGGATTCTCCAGCATGGGTATGAGTCTCAAAGCAATTGAGCAGTACCAGAAGAGCTTTGATGAGTGTGATTGCGACGATAAAAAAAGTGATATTTACTAAGTATAAAAACCTATTTTTCAGGCGGCTTACCTCTCAGGAAGCCGCTTTTTTTATATTTGAATGTCACAAATGAGAGAATCGCATGGTGAAAATTATTTTACTGGTCCTTTTCTATTTTGCGTTTCCACTGGTAATTATTTATCTGTGCAGGCGCTGGCCTTTGCTTAAAAAACCGGGATCAATTGTTCTTGCCTATGGATTCGGGCTCCTTTTCGGAAGCGTTGGTATCCTGCCCCAGGGAAGCGATGCATATCATATGGCGCTTCATGGCCGGACATCTGTTCCAAGCGCCGAAATGGAGGCGCTAATGGCATCCGGAACAATAAGTGAGGCAGACCAATATGCCAATAGTATTGCTTCGTCGCAGGATATGCTGATTTCGGTCATTGTTCCACTGGCCTTTCCCCTGCTGCTTTTTTCCCTGAATATCAGGAGGTGGATGCGTTTTGCAAGGGAGGGATTCATCTCCATGATACTTGCCCTGATATCGGTAATAATTATTGTCAGTTCCGGGTATTTTATTTTCAGGGAAGTGGTTCCTGAGTCATGGAAAGTTGCAGGAATGCTCGTGGGAGTATATACCGGAGGAACTCCGAATCTTGTTTCGCTGAAAGTAGCTCTCGGTGTCGATCCGAATCTTTTCGTAATGACCAGCACCTACGACATGATCCTTGGTGCAATAACAATTATATTTTTTATAACTGCAGGACCAAAGCTCTTCAGGGCAATATTGCCTCCATTTAAGCATAACGGAGGCTTTGAATTATCGGATAAAGCCATGCATGAGGCTGAGAGCTTTGAGGATTTCACAGGGATGTTCAGAGAGGGAAGGATTGTTCCTCTTATGACGGCACTGGGTTTAGCGTTTCTGATATTTGTAATCTCATTCGGGATCAGTCTCCTGTTTCCCGGTATTTCACAGATGGTTGTAGTTATTCTCTCAATAACTACTCTTGCAATATTAGCCTCACTGGTACCCTGGCTAAACAAAATTGAAAAGACCTTTCAGCTAGGCATGTATTTTATCCTTGTTTTCTCATTTACAGTTGCGTCAATGGCTGATCTGAAGGTCATCTTCAGCATCGGATATCTGGGGCTGTTTGCATATATAAGCTATGCCTATTTTGGATCTTTAGTCCTTCATATAATACTTTCAAAAATTTTCAGGGTCAATGCCGATGATTTCCTTATAACAACGACAGCTTTTGTCTTCTCACCTCCTTTTGTTCCGGTTGTAGCCGGTGCATTGAAGAATAAGGATGTTATAATAACGGGAATAACTGTTGGGATAATCGGTTATGTAATAGGTAATTATCTCGGGGTAGCGCTGGGTTATTTCCTGAAAGGATTCTGAGAACTCTTACATCTCATTTCATGAACTCACCCCCAACCCCCTCTCTACTTCGTAAAGAGGGGGCTTAAAACGTTTTTCGTAAAAGAGATCCCCCTCTTTGCGGAGCAGAGAGGGGGAAAAAAAGGGGGTGAGTTCGTGGGTTTTAAAACAAATAATTCAAACCAATCGAAAATCCGATATTTCCATCCTGTTTGTTAAATGATTTTCCTATATCAACAGCTATTACAAAGTTCTGGTTCATTACCGGCATTATGCTTATACCGGCACTCTGGTGCAGTTTTTCTCCGCCGGGATTAAAATACTCTGAGAAGACCTCAAAAGGATAAACAGCTGCAAATGTTGTTGCCAGGTTGGCCGGCATTTCTATATTATTTGTCACCAGACCCATATCATAGAAAGTACTCAGACCCAGGTAACAATCCTGGTTAAGAAATTTGAAGTAGAAAGGCTTCCACCTCAGTTCAAAATTTCCGAGGAAGAAACCATCTCCTATGACCCTGTTCCTTAAGACTCCCCTTAATGTACTTGCGCCACCGAGCCCTTCATTTGTGGCTCCGGTAAGCATGGAGGTGATGACCTGCGACTGATAAAAGAAAGGAACTTCTCCCGTGAGTGTGTTCTGATAACCAAGCCTGTAAACAAATGCCAGATCGTTCTTTATCAGGGTAAAATACTGCCGGTAAATAATATATAACTTTGAGAAATCCCAATCATTTCCCATAAATGATGGTGCAGCCTCAATGCCCATTTCTGCCCAGATACCCTTCATGGGATTTGGCCTGTTATCGCGGCTGTCCCACATAAGTCCGGCTTTGATGGTGTTTACCCATCCGCCATGTGATTCTTCATTTGAAATAATATTCAAAGCCTGATATCTTTCGAACAGCCCCGGTTCATCTTCTCCAGATGGTAACTGAACATCTTTTCCTTTATTGATCTTTTCTATATCAACCGAATTGACATCAAAATTCTGGAATGCCAGTCCTGCAGCCCATTTTATATGGTCGCCGGCAAGCTTACCCTGTAAATCGTTTTTAAACCTGAACTGGTCCCTTTCAAAACGATAGAACATCCTGGTCCTGTAGGGAGGAGATGAAAGGTCGTCATCAGCCCAGTCCTTATTAAAGACTGATTCATAACCATTAAATCCGTAGAAGTAACTTGCCTTGTCAGGCAGGTAGCTGAGGTCGCTGGTCATGTGAACATTTCTGATCAGTGTATTTGATTCATACATAATCCTGTAAATACCACTTCCTTTAGTGAATCGTGAAGCTTCCATATATATGTGATCATTGAAATCCGGAAATCTGCTTCCGTCGCCATAATTGTAAAATTCGACCAGAGCTCCGTACTGGAAGCCGAGGTCAGTATCATAAGTTACGGCAGGAAGAGCACCTCCGAATTTCCATCCTGTTTTTACAGGTTTATCCTGCGCATTTAAGGATAATGAAAGCATGAAGATCATCAAAAGGATCAGGTTTCTTTTCATAAGCCCTATTTTAAGTTCAGAAGGCTAAAGATAAAGAAAAATGGAAATTAGAAACTCTTTTTTCAATATTTGCTACCTTAGGCAATTAAATTCTGTAAAATGGTTATGGGTCTGTTAATTATCAATATAAAGTCCCTGATGCAGACTGAAAATGTTGCGCGTTTGAAGGTTTGCGGAAAAGATATGTCATCAGTGGGTAAGTTGGATGATGCTTATTTACTGATCAAGAATGGAGTGATAAGCGATTTCGGATCAATGGATGAAATCAGAAAAGGGATCCGTGTTTTTGAAGGCTCCGGTATAAAAGAGATTAATGCCGCCGGCAGGTTTGTTTTTCCCTCATTTTGTGATTCACATACTCATATTGTTTATGCGGGAAGCCGCGAGAAAGAATTCTCGGACAAGATCAGTGGATTATCCTATGAAGAGATTGCCGGAAGGGGAGGAGGAATACTTAATTCTGCAAGAATACTTCATGAAACATCTGAAACAGAACTATTTAATCAGTCAGTTGAACGTATAAATGAGATTATTGCTCTTGGTACCGGGGCTGTTGAGATCAAGAGTGGCTACGGACTTAACCTCGGCGATGAATTAAAGATGCTCCGGGTAATCGGAAGGATTAAAGAGGTTTGCCCGCTTGAAGTCAGATCAACCTTCCTGGGAGCTCATGCTGTTCCTGATGAATACAAACAGAGACGCGAAAGCTATGTGGACCTTATCATCAATGAAATGATACCCGTGGTGGCTTCGTATGACCTTGCCGATTATATAGATGTCTTCTGCGACCGTGGATTCTTTACGGTTGAAGATACTGAGCGTATACTGATGGCAGGGCTTAAACATGGCCTGATCCCGAAACTGCATGCCAATGAACTCGATTATTCGGGAGGTATCCAGACCGGAGTCAAATACAATGCACTTTCGGTTGATCATCTTGAATATACAGGTGATGAAGAGATCAGAGTACTGGCAGATTCTGATACAATGCCAACACTGCTTCCCGGATCAGCACTTTTCCTCGGATTACCTGATCCTCCCGCAAGGAAGATGATAAATGCCGGACTTCCGGTGGCTCTTGCCTCGGATTATAATCCGGGATCTTCACCTTCAGGTAATATGAAGCTTATTATGTCATTAGGATGCATCAGGCTTAAAATGCTGCCGGAGGAGGTTATAAATGCAGTTACAATCAACTCTGCATACGCGATGGGGCTTTCTGAAACACATGGATCAATTGCAAAGGGTAAAGTGGCTAATGTGTTTATAACAAAGGAGATGCCATCGTATGAGTTTATGCCGTATGCATTCGGTAGTAACCTTATTGATACTGTAATTTTAAAAGGAAGAATTATTTAATTAATATTTGCCTAAATTAAAACTCTGTATAACTCTGTGAACCTCTGTGCCCCTCTGTGTAAGTTCTTATTTTGTTACACAGAGAAACACAGAGAACTCACAGAGACCACAGAGATTATATAATATTTATATCAGTTTATGGAGAAGAGAATAATTGAATGCGTCCCCAATTTCAGCGAAGGCAGGGACATGGCTGTTATTAAACAGATAACTAATGTGATAGAATCAGTTGAAGGTGTTAAACTGCTTGATGTTGACCCCGGAAGAGATACTAACAGGACAGTCGTTACCTTCGTAGGCGATCCTGATTCAGTATCTGAAGCAGCTTTCCTTGCTGTTAAGAAAGCCTCTGAACTGATTGACATGTCAAAGCATCATGGAGCGCATCCAAGAATGGGAGCCACTGATGTATGTCCTCTAATACCTGTATCCGGAATAACAATGGAAGAGACGGTGGTTTATGCCAGAAAACTTGCTGAACGTATTGGAAATGAACTGGAGATTCCAGTTTATTGCTATGAGAATGCAGCTTCTACTGACGAAAGGAAAAATCTCGCCAGCTGCCGGGCAGGTGAATATGAAGGTCTTGATAATAAACTATCGTATCCCTCCTGGAAACCTGATTTTGGTCCTGCATCGCTAAATATAAGGGCAGGAGCTACAGCAGTAGGGGCAAGGGATTTCCTTGTGGCGTTTAATGTAAATCTCAACACATCCTCAGTCAGAAGGGCGAATGCAATTGCTTATGATGTGAGGGAAAAGGGGAGACCTGAGAGAGAGGGAGATTCAATTACCGGAAGAATTGTGAAAGATGAAAATGGTGAACCTGTTATGATTCCCGGGTCGCTTAAATCAGTTAAGGCAATAGGGTGGTTCATTGAAGAATACGGAATTGCCCAGATATCAATGAACCTTACAGATATTTCGGTTACTCCTGTACATATTGCATTTGATGAAGTATGCAGGAAAGCAGAAGAGAGGGGTGTAAGAGTTACAGGATCAGAACTTGTGGGGCTTATTCCTTTGAAATCACTTCTTGATGCCGGCAGGTATTTTCTCAGGAAGCAAAAGAGATCTGCAGGTGTTTCTGATGAGGAGCTTTTAAAGATAGCTGTAAGATCAATGGGACTAAACGATATCCATCCTTTCAGAGCTGAGGAGAAAATAATAGAATATGTAATGGCAAAAAATGACAAAACGGATAGACTTATAACAATGAGTCTTAAAAAGTTCATGGAGGAAACTGCCTCCGAATCACCTGCTCCCGGAGGTGGTTCTGTCTCAGCCTGCATGGGAGCACTGGGAGTTGCCCTTGGAACTATGGTGGCCAATCTCTCAGGCCATAAACGCGGATGGGATGAAAGATGGGAAGAGTTTTCTTCCTGGGCGGAGAAAGGTAAGGATATACAGAACCGGCTTTTGCAACTTGTTGATGAAGATACTTTTGCCTTCAGCAGGATACTGGAAGCATCCTCGCTTCCTAAAAAGACGGAAGAAGAGATAATATTAAGAAATGAAGCAATCCTGGATGCTACCATGAACGCAATTATGGTTCCTTTTAAAATTATGGAGACTGCTTTTTCTTCTTTAGAATTATTACAGGAAATGGTCGAAAGAGGAAATCCTGCCTCAATAACTGATGCCGGGGTGGGGGTGTTGGCTGTCAGATCATGTGTGAGAGGTGCATATCTGAACGTTTTGATCAATGCGTCAGGGCTTAAGGACAAAAAAAATGCACATTTAATAATTGAAAGCGGAAAGCAGATTGAAGTTGGAACCATTAAAAAAGAGGAGGAAATACTTAATATTATATACAGCAGAATTGAAAACACTAATTTATAATGTTTTAAATGTTTTGAAAAAATAAATCTGATTTTTGTCATGTCAAATAATTATTTATTTTAGCAGTGCGATTATTTACCATTAAACCTAAATTACATTGTATGAAAAGAATCCTTATGCTTTTTTCACTGTTGCTGTTTACAGGATCTCTTGTAATAGCCCAGACAGTGCAAATTTCCGGAACTGTGACCAGTTCCGAAGACGGACTACCGGTTCCCGGTGTTTCTGTGATTGTCAAAGGAACCACTATTGGAGCCCTGACAGGAGTTGATGGGAAATATATCCTTGCAGTTCCTCAGAATTCACAAGCATTGGTTTTCAGCTTTATCGGCTTCAGGACTTTTGAAGCTCCTATCCAGGGCAAGAATTCAATTGATGTAACCCTCGAAACGGACCTTTTCAAAGTCGATGAGGTTGTGGTTGTAGCTTACGGTACTCAGCAAAAACGTGATATTACCGGAGCAATATCAACAGTCTCTGGTAAGGATATCTCACTGATGCCTGTGCAGAGCTTTGACCAGGCTCTCCAGGGAAAGGCAGCAGGTGTAAACATTACGATGCCAAACGGAGTTCTGAATAACCCTCCGGTTATCAGGGTTCGTGGTTTCAACTCAATTTCATCGAGTTCAAGCCCGCTCATCGTTGTTGATGGTGTTCCGATCTTTACGGGGAACCTTTCAGGTACCAACTCTTTCCTTAATTCACTGTCAGATATAAATCCTGCTGATATTGAATCTATGGAGATCCTGAAGGATGCGTCTGCAACGGCAATTTACGGTTCACGAGCCGCCAGCGGAGTTATTCTTATAACAACCAAGCGTGGTGCGGCCGGTAATACCAAAGTTACCTATGATGGATATGCCGGATGGACCCAGCCTTACAATCTATTCGATGTTATGAACGCTGATCAGTATATTGAACATAAGAATCTTGCCCGTGCAAATAATCCTGCGTCAGGTCTTGGTTTTGATTTCTTTGTTCCTACTGATGCAAATGGAAACAGAATAGACACCAAATGGTCAGATTATGTTTATCAGACCGGTTTCCAGCAGAATCATGCAATATCCATTTCAGGTGCTACTAAAAATACATCATATTACCTGTCAGTAGGTTATACTGATCAGGAAGGTATGGTACAGAAAAACAGTTATAACAGGAAGAATGCCAGGCTGAATATTGACCAGAAGGTCAATAAGTATATTTCAATCAGCGCCAATATATCCTATTCAAACGGATACAGCAAAGCTCCAAATACGGGTGCTTCTTTTGCCACAGCGGGTGCTGCCCGTCTTGCATTTGTTCTTGCTCCGAACCTCGGACCATACGCTCTTGACGGATCGGGGAAATATAATATAAACGGTTCAGCTATCGGAAACATGGGTCAGCCCGTTGCCAACTACGGTTATTACAACCCTGTAGCGATATTTGACCTTAACAAGTTTACCACTGAGAACGACAGGTTACTGGCTACCTTGAGCGCTACAATCGAGCCTTTCAAAGGACTTACTTTCAAAACAGTATATGGACTTGATAATGTATCAATAGAAGATAATCTTTTCCAGACCGGAGTAACCGGTGATAGCTATGCCTCAAACGGGTTAGCTTGGAACCAGTTCAACAGGCCGAACAGGTGGACCTGGACAAATACTCTTAACTATAATGTTACCCTTTCCGAGAAGTTCAATTTAGGAGCACTTGCCGGCATTGAGGAACAGTTTACTTCAGGGAAAAGCTGGATTGGACAGAAAACGAATGTGAATGACGTTTTCTTTACAGAGTACCATGGAAGCTGGACTACCGCCGGAATGGGTACAGGAGGTTTTTATGAGAACTATTTCCTCTCATACTTCGGACGTTTGAATTTCAACTTCGACAGGAAGTATTATTTTGAAGTAACTGGCCGTAGAGATGGATTCTCCGGATTATCCGAAGGAAATAAATTCGGAAATTTCGGAGGTGCTTCAGTTATGTGGAACATATCGAAAGAGAGTTTTGCAGAAAGCCTGAACTCAATTGTTTCAGATTTGCGTCTGAAAGCCAGCTACGGCAGGGTAGGTAATATGTCAGGTATTAATTCATATGCTTCATTATTCCTTTATAATTCGGGTGTTTATGGCGCAGTTCCTTCCTGGAACTTCAACCAGGCAGGGAATCCTGAACTTCAATGGGAAGCCAGCAGCAAGTTTGATTTAGGCTTAAGCTTTGCTCTCCTGAAGGACAGGATCCAGGCAGATATTAACTGGTATTATAATAATGTTGATGACCTTATCCTCAATGTTCCACAGTCACCTTCAAAAGGTATTCCAAACAACACTGTTCCTGCCAACATGGGAACTATGTATAATACAGGTTTTGAATTTACGGTAACTTCTTATAACATTACAGGTCCGAAACTCAACTGGACAACCAGCCTGAACCTGAGTACGCTGAAAAACGAAGTTACAGAACTTGCACCCGGTGTAACTGAAATCATAGGCACAACAGGAGGCCTCGAGCAGACAAACAGAACCCTTGTTGGCTTACCGATTGGTAACATCTGGGCTGTTGAAACAAGAGGGGTTGATCCTGCAACAGGAAGGAGAATATTTGTAAATGCTGCCGGGCAGGAAATCCTTTATAGTCATGAAGCCGCCAATAAATGGACGAATCGTTCAGACGGGAGCACTGCTTCTGCCATTACTCTTGCAAAAGACGGTAAGGCTTCAGGTTCTCCGCTGCCTACACTGTTCGGAGGAATTGACAACAATCTTACATACGGTAATTTTGATGCATCCCTCAACCTTACTTACTCAATGGGGTTCTATGTATATAATGGATCCAAAGCCGGTCTGAGAGACCAGAGATGGTGGAACAACTCGGTAGAGGTGTATGAGAATGCATGGAAAACAGCCGGACAGGTAACTAATATCCCAAAACCAGTTATGAATGATAACGTATCGAACGGTTCTGCTTTCGCAATCTCAGAAAACGTTGAAAAAGGTAACTTCCTGAAAGTAAGAAGTTTCTCTGCCGGGTACTCATTCAGGAATTTCCCGGAAATCACCGGTATTGAAAGAATCAGGGTATACGGACAGCTCTTCAATGCCTTTGTTTTTACAAAGTACACAGGATCTGACCCTGAAGTTTCAACTAACGGTGATACCAACCTGACACCTGGTATTGACAGAAACTCTGCACCACAGGCAATAACATACACCCTTGGAATTAATGTTACTTTTTAAAGTTTAAAATATGATAAAGATGAAAAATACTTATAAGATATCTCTTATTTTATTCCTAACGCTGTTAGTGGGTGCATGCTCCAAGGATGACCTTACTCTTGCCCCTCAGACTGCGCTTGGCGAACCTAACGCCTTCGATACTAAAGAACGTATCGTCGGGCAGGTTAACGGACTCTATGCCTCAGTGAAGAACGGAGGTTTCCTTGGTGGCAGGTATTATGTGTACAATGACATCAGGGAAGAGAACTTCATCCCTAAAAGTACAAACCTGGTTACCAACTATGCTACATGGAACCATACCGTTATCGGATCTACGAACGAGGTACAGAATCTCTGGGGTTTTGTTTATGCAAGCGTTAACGCAATAAACCTTTTCCTTACAGGTCTCGATGCAAACTATGCCTCTGGAAAACTTGCAACAGTCGGTGTTTCAGATGCAGAGTATAACCAGTATAAAGGTGAAGCCCTGGCATTGAGAGGGATATGCTACTTTTCACTGCTTCAGCTTTATGCACAGCCTTATAACAAGGATAATGGCGCAAGTCCCGGACTTCCTTTGAGGCTTCTCGCTGAAAAAACTGCTGCTAATAATGATCTCGCAAGAAGCAGTGTAGCTGAAACTTATGCTCAGATACTTTCTGACCTTAATGCTGCAGAACCTTTACTTGCAACAAATAATGGATCTGCGCTTTTGAACGTAACCAGACTTCATAAGAATTCTGTTGCAGCATACAAAACACGTGTATATCTGCATATGAGTAACTGGGCATCAGTAAAGTCGGAAGCTGCCAAGATCGTTTCTGCAACTGCACCCTTTACGGCACCATCAGGCGTAGCATTCAGGCTTAACACAACATTTGCCGGAATCTGGGCTACCCCTTATACTTCAACAGAATCAGTATTCTCGATGCCTTTTACATCTACGAACCTTCCAGGTACTCAGAATGGACTTGCTCACTATCATCACCCAAGTTCAAGTGAATCTTATTTTCTGAATAAGGAACCAGGCACAGCATATGCAATGCTCGTTGCAGCTGATGCAAGAAAAGTGTTGTTCCAGACTGGTACTGTATCAGGAAATACAGAATATTTTGTGGGAAAATGGCAGAACTATACTGTTCAGGCTGACTATGCTCCTGTAATTCGCTATGCAGAAGTTCTTCTCAATTATGCTGAAGCTATTGCCAAATCTGATGGTCTTACCCAGCAGGCAGTTGATCTTCTTAATGCAGTCAGAACTCGTTCATTCCCTGCCGGAACATACACACTTGCAAGTTTTGCGGATGTTAGTGCGTTCTTGACTGCAGTTATGAATGAGAGGAGTATGGAGTTCCTTGGTGAAGGTATCCGTAATATGGATATTCTGAGAACATATCAGACTATCCCCGGTAAGCAGAGTATTCCTGCTGTTCCAACTACAAGCAAGTCATATATATGGCCAATTCCTGATAGTGAGATCAGTACAAACAAGCTTATGACAGTTAATTAATAATTACTGACTGAATATAGAAAAGGCTGTTCCTTAAGGGCAGCCTTTTTATTTTTTGCTGGTTGTTAATTGCTCGTTACTTGTTGCTTGTTGAACTTTAAACCTTAACCCTGGAACTTTGAATTCTAATACCCATCCCAGGCCCCCCGCCTAAGCGGGGCAGGCTCTCCCGGGAGGGGATCTATCGAGCACCCTGCTCCCTGCTCCCTGAGCCCTGAGCCTTTTTCTAATCCAGTATCCTTCTTATCATCCTCAGCCTATGCGAGTAACCATTGATCTCCTTCTTGAATATCCCCTGGTGGTCAATGGAATCAATTCTTACCCTGCCTGAAGCATGTATTACCAGACCTTGTGACAGGATCATCCCAACATGTGATATCTTCCCACGCTCATTATCAAAAAAGACCAGATCACCCGGCCCCGCGTCATTTATAAAATCTATCTGTTTGCCGGCTTCTGCCTGCTGCCAGCTGTTACGTTGTATTGCAGTGCCATGTATCTTATATAACATCTGGGTAAATCCCGAGCAGTCAAGTCCCGAGGGGACTCTGCCTCCCCATATATAAGGACTGTTTATGAATCTCATTGCAGTATCTGTAATTGACTCTTTTGTTGATACATAGCTACTGCTGAAATCAGGTGAGGCTGTGTAAATATTACTGCCTGCAGTGAAGCGGCCGGTTTTAAAATCAGGATTGAAGATTTCACAACCAGCCTCCAGTACAATCTTTGTCTTATCGTTCTTATAGCAGAGCAAAGAGCGGTTAAGAACATTGCCTTTTGCATCGGAGTCATCAGCGGAATGTTGCAGATGATCGATATCTATCCATCCGGAATATTTATCAAATTCCGTTTCAATTTTCATCCAGTCTCCGGAGATGTCAGTTACAGTATATCTTTCTCCGAACAGTACCTGGCTCAACATCTCGTTTCTGTGTGAAGGCCCCGATCGCAGGGGTACAAAAACGTTCTCACATATATATCTTTCCATTATTCAGTAGTTTATTCAAAATTAGTAAATATTGCGGAAACTCCCGGCGGAACAAAGTCGTCATCCATTTGATATTAACCGCAAATCGCAAAGACATTGCGCAAAGATCACAAAGGATTACATATTAAACCATAAACTTTGCGGTCTTCGCGAAGACTTTGTGTCCTTTGCGGTTAATGGATTTAAATTTTAAGACAAACCTTTGTAATAAATAGAGGATCGAAAAAAATACCTAATTTTGCAGCTGAAAATCAGCTACTAAACACCTGGTGCGATGTCTTTAACTGAAAAGGCCGGTAAGCCGACAAAGAAAGATTTCCTGAATATCATTCTGTTCGTCACCAGTATTTTGGCTGTTGTAGCTGCAGGCAGGAGCATTACTGATTTTTTTAGCATTGATATAACAGGAGACATAATTATTGTCTCCACATGCTATCTGCTTCTTTATATATTCTTTTCCCATTTCCGTCATGAGATACTATATGTATCAAGGAAAATATTTTTTATCCTGATTGTTATACTGGCATTCGTCCTTTTTACAGGGATCGTAACGGCTCTTCCTGATGAAAACATGATTTATCTTATCCCCTTCACACTTATCCCTGTCGTTATAAGGATCTTCTATGATGCCAGGCTTGCATTGTTTGTACTGCTGATAACGTTAATGCTTGCTGGATTTATGGTAACTGATCCGTTTGAATTCATTTTTATGAGCCTGATAACCGGAGTGGTGGCCATCTTATCTCTTTCTGACATAAACCGAAAGTATAAGCTGCTCTTTTCGTCATTCATTGTTACAGTAACATACATTGTGATTTATCTCGCCTTAACAATCCGTAATACCGGTAGTATAAACAATCTGAGCCTGCATGATATTAAATGGTTCTTCGGAAACGGATTATTGATTTTATCGGGATTTCAGCTTATTTCTCTGTTTGAGAAAAGGTTCTATTTCTTATCTGATTCAACAATGCAGGAATTATCTGATTCAGATCACCCTCTTCTTCGCAGGCTTTCCGAAGAGGCTCCCGGTTCATATCAGCATTCGCTGCAGGTAGCCAACCTTGCCGAAGCTGCCTCCAGAGCAATTGGAGCAAATGTTTTGCTTGCGCGAACAGGTTCGCTTTATCATGATATTGGAAAAATTTCCGATCCATCATATTTTATTGAAAACCTGCTCCCGGAAAACAGTCCTCATCTGGATATGAATCCGGCAGAAAGCTCCCGAATCATTTTAAACCATGTGGATGAAGGAGTGCTTCTCGCACGGGAATACAAACTTCCTGTTCAGCTGATCGATTTCATCAGAACACATCACGGAACAACAAAAGCCTATTTTTTTTATAAGAAGTATCTGGAAATGGGGAATGATGGGAAGGGTATGGAGAAGTATTTCACATACAATGGTCCCAAACCATTTTCACGTGAAATGGCCATAGTAATGATGGCTGATGCGGTAGAGGCAGCCTCACGTACTCTTGAGAATTATACTGATGAGAGTATAAGTGAACTTGTTGAAAGGATAATCATTATTCAGGAACAGGAAGAACAGTTCTCGGATGCTCCGCTTACCTTCAGGGATATTTCTGAAATAAAAGCTGTGTTCAAGAAGAGACTTTCAAATATATATCACTCCCGTATCGCCTATCCCTGAGCCTTACTCCTTACGCCTTACGCCTTGCGCCTTGCGCCTTGCGCCTTGTGCCTTGTGCCCTCATCTCATATCGATAATCTCCACACCCTTATACTTTTCAGGATTGAAGATGAAAGTCTCCTGTTCCGGTTTGAACTTCAGATTATATTCTTTAACAAGTATGGTTAATACCACTCCGTCATTCCTTTTGTATTCCATCCTCTTAAGATCTGTAAGTGTTTTTCCTATTGTCAGTCTCACCCTTGTCAGATCACTATCAGGTTCTTCCGGATATAGGTCGATTAACCAGGAATCAGGCTTTTCTTCGATCAGCCTGGTCTTAAACCCTTTTTTGTACATAGTGAAGATCTCTGAAGGCTTATTCTGGAAAGAGTCATCCTTATTGTCGGGCCTGGTAATTGTAACCTCTTTTTCAGCGACGAGATAGCTCCACGAAATATCTCCGTTAAACCAGGCTATGTTATCTTTAAGGTCGAGTTTGTATCTGTCTTTACTGATTATTACTGATCCGTTCGTGGTGTCGTGCCTGTTTTCAGCGAGATCATCAGTTACCAGGATGAATTTCATTGATACGGATGGAGCTCCGAGAGCATTTGAGGAGAATTTATCAAGTACCTTAACTGCCGCAGGATCTGTCTGTCCTGAAGCAATAAATGTAATAAACAAGACTGGTAAAAGTAGAATTATCCTGATTTTCATAATTTCCATTTATTCAAGACTCTTCAAAATCTGTTCCAAAGCTATAAAATCGGAGCAGAGAACGTCGCGGGCCTTGCTTCCTTCAAATGAACCAACAACACCTGCGGCCTCGAGCTGATCAATTATTCTGCCGGCACGGTTGTAACCGATTGACAGTTTTCGCTGAATAAGGGAGGTTGAACCCTGCTGATGCTGGACAACAAGCCTGGCAGCATCTTCGAACATCGGGTCTCTCTTGCGAAGGTCCACCTCTATGGCTCCTGAATCGCTGTCGTCAACATATTCAGGCAGGTGCATGGCATCGGGATAGCCTTGCTGTGATCCTATAAAATCTGTAAGCTCTTCTATTTCAGGAGTGTCGATAAATGCACACTGCACCCTTACCGGTTCGTTGCCTGAAGAAATAAGCATGTCGCCCCGGCCTACGAGCCTGTCGGCTCCTGTTGCATCGAGTATGGTTCGTGAATCGACTGATGAAAATACCCTGAATGCAATACGTGTGGGGAAGTTTGCTTTGATAAAGCCTGTTATTATGTTAGCTGAAGGACGCTGGGTGGAGATTATAAGGTGTATTCCTATAGCCCTTGCCAGCTGGGCAAGCCTTCCGATAGGGCCTTCAATTTCGCGGCCGGCAGTCATTATAAGATCTGCAAATTCATCTATTATGAGAACAATATAGGGCAGATATTTATGTCCTTTCTCCGGATTAAGCTTTCTCGATATGAATTTTTCATTGTACTCCTTGATATTTCTCGATTGTGCCGCTTTAAGCAGTTCAAGCCTGTTATCCATCTCAATACACAATGAATTAAGGGTATTTATGACTTTCTGGGTATCTGTGATAATGGCATCCTCATCTCCCGGCAGCTTGGCCAGGAAATGTCTTTCAATTTTCATATAAAGAGGAAGTTCGACCCTTTTGGGATCGATCAGCACAAATTTGACTTCTGAAGGATGCTTCTTATATAGAATAGACGTTATAATTGCATTTATACCTACAGATTTTCCCTGTCCGGTTGCACCTGCAACCAGCAGGTGAGGCATTTTTGTCAGATCTACGATAAAGGGTTCATTGGTTATTGTTCTGCCCAGAGCCAGGGCAATATCAAACTTGGTTTCCTGAAAAGCCTTTGAGGTGATTAGCGACCGCATTGAGACCATTTCAGGTTTTTTGTTGGGGACTTCTATCCCGACTGTGCCTCTTCCGGGAATAGGTGCTATAATCCTTATTCCCAATGCTGAAAGGTTCAAAGCAATATCATCTTCAAGCGACTTGATACGGGCTATTTTTACTCCGCGCTCAGGAACAATTTCATAAAGTGTTACAGTAGGACCGATTGTTGCCGATATGCTCCTGATACTTATCTTATGGTCGCCCAGTGTCTTTATAATATTCTCCTTATTTTGAAATACTTCGCTGTTATCAAATGATGACTCTGATTTATGTTCCTTTAAAATGGTAACAGGCGGAAATTTGTATTTCGATAAATCCAGCCTCGGGTCGTAGTTTTCCATTATCTTCTCTACCTCCTGGGCAGTAAGAATATCTTCTGCTTCCGGTCTGGATATATTAATCGGGACCACATCCTCCAAAGGCAGGTTTCGAATGTCATTATCAAGATCGTGTACTATCGGGCCTTTGGTAAGCTGTTCATCGCTCCTGTCCATGGCATCATCCTCTTCAACCCTCTCATTCAGGTTCCTGACCACAAACTCAACAAACTCATTTTCTTCCTGTTCATCAATGGAAATATCATTCTCCGGCTCAGGATGAAGGGGATCAGGGACTATTTCTTCCTCAGCTATTTTAACATCATCAGGTTTATGCTTAAAAAGAATCAGGAATGGTTTTAGAAATAGTCTGAAGGACTCAGGTTTAAAACTCAATGCGAAAATGAGGTAAGTAATGGTAATAATTATTACCATTACCCCGGTTCCGGGTGATCCCAGAAAAGACTTAAGCCATTCCGTAATAAAATATCCCTGGGCGCCACCTGGTCCGCTTTTAAGGTAACCATCTGCCACTCCGAAAATATAACTCAGGATGAGAGACAATATTATTGCAGCGAATGTGAACTTTGTAATAAGGTTTACAGGCTTTATTTTAGGAAATTTCAGAAGATATAGTCCGAGTGAGCCAAAGATCATGGGGATAAAAAATGCACCATATCCGAACCCAAAAGCCATTAAATACCTCGCCAGGAACAGTCCGCTTTTCCCTGACCAGTTTTTAACTTTAATCTCAGCACCTGATAATACTTCTGAATTTGGCAGGCTGTCATCGAACTTCCACCAGACCAGATATGAAATACAGGCAAGCAGGAGATACAGTGCAAAACCTGTAATAAGGATTCCGGCAATGAATTTGATCCTCTCGTCAGTAAAGAAGGATTTTGAGTTTGCAGAACCTTTAGCTGATTTCGTATTCTTCTTGGGAGACTCTTCCTTCTCTTTGGTCATTGCTGAATTAAGTTTTCCTTTGGGTTAGTTTAAAAACGCAATCCAAAGGTAATAATTTTGCTCCTTCAAAAATATGTGTCAAAGTGATTTTGTTTCAATCCTTACAGACTGATTCCTGTTGCCTTCAGCCATCAGCCTTACTACAGACTTGTCATTGAATTGATAAACTTATTTATCTCTTCCCTTGAGACTCTTTTAAAATCATTTCTTCTTGTGAATGTTTGATCGTTAATTTCCTTACTGTAGACATTTTCGGCACTGAAATGAACTTCAGTTGTGCCAAGGTAGAAGAAGAAATCCATCAGGACACCGTCAATATCTTTGAAAGGAGTTGAAACATTTGAGTTTTTTACATCGATCTCATCCGTATACCAGATGCTCATAACTTTGCTCCTGTCGGACGGGAATGTCACCTCGGCATTCTGACAGTTAAATCCGCATATCTGAGCTGTCTGAGAAGTTTTCTTCAGTTCCATACCTTCCATGCCTTCAAATCCCGGAAAGAGTTCTCCCTCTTCAGCCGCATAATAATATTTAATAGTGAAAAGACTGAAGTAGGTATCGAAAATTCCATCTTCCGGATTTGTAAGGTTTAAAATACCCGAATTTCCAAAGTTAGAAACCATTTCAAATAACAGTTTGTCCTTTTTGAAATACACAACAAGGGTTTGGGGCAGTACCTCCTTTGGCACTCCACCCAGACTGGCAGAATATTCAATTGCGTAATGAATCTCCCCCTGGTTGATGTCTCTGCCCCCCTTTTCTCTGCAGGAGTAGCTCAAAAAGACAATGAGAAATATAAAAACAGAAATAATGCCGGATCTCACTTATGTGCTTTTATTATGAATCATGTAAAAATAGCAAATTTTTTTAACTTCAGTTCTCAGGTGTGATAATTATGAATCTGATATACAAAAACATGTTGTTTAACATATTTGGGATGATGTCATTTTTAGCAGTTGCCGCTCTCTGATAACGTTCAATTTGATAGTTTTGCTTTCTTAAGATTCAAGGTTTAATGAAGATGTTAATTCCAGTAAATGGATGAATTGATTTTCGAGCGATATAAAACTTTTAGCATCACATAATGAGATTTTATTTTCGATTTACCAATGAATATTCAATTTTATGAAAAAGAAACTTGCCGTTGTCGCACTTGGCGGAAATGCTCTTCTCAGGGGCGATCAGACTGGCACCATTGATGAGCAGGAGCAGAATACCACAGAGACTCTTGAAAATCTTGTTTTTCTCATAAATGAAGGTTATGATCTGGTGATCACGCATGGAAACGGACCGCAGGTAGGCAATATCCTGATGCGAAATGATGCTCACTGAGGCATTTAAGCTTGCCGATACAAAATTCGGTTCAAAGATAACTATGGAGTATGAGGATGAGAAGCGGTAGACCTATTTCATGAACTCACCCCCGGCCCCTCTCTGCTTCGCAAAGAGGGGTGTCAATTGGTAGAAGAATGCCAGGATTGATATGTTAATACTTTTCCACCCTTACGCCTTTTGCCTTACGCCTTTTGCCTTACGCCTTTTGCCTTACGCCTTACGCCTTATTATAAATATTTCTTATTTTTACCCTCAAATTTTCAAATTTTCAAATTATCATGGCATATAACCTTGGCAACAGAAGTTTCCTTAAACTTCTCGATTTCAGGCCAGAAGAGATTAAATTCCTTCTTGATCTGGCAGCTGACCTTAAAAAAGCAAAACAGAGCGGTACCGAACAACACAGGTTGAAGGGAAAGAATATTGCACTTATATTTGAAAAGGCATCAACAAGGACAAGGTGCGCTTTCGAGGTCGCTGCTCTTGATCAGGGAGCGCATGTAACATATATCGGTCCTGGCGGATCGCAGATAGGTCAGAAGGAATCTATAAAAGATACTGCAAGAGTGCTTGGCCGTATGTATGATGGCATTGAGTACAGAGGCTATGGTCAGGATATTGTAGAGGTACTTGCAGAATATGCAGGGGTCCCGGTCTGGAACGGATTAACAAATGAATTCCACCCTACACAGATCCTTGCCGATTTCATGACAATGCTGGAACATTCTGAGAAACCACTGAACAGGATATCATTCTGCTACCTTGGTGATGCCCGTAATAACATGGGCAATTCCCTCATGGTAGGGGCAGCCAAAATGGGAATGGACTTCAGGGCTGCTGCTCCAAAACAGTGCCAGCCAGCTGATGAACTGGTTAAAAAATGCCGCGAGATAGCCAAATCCACCGGGGCTGTGATCACTATTACCGACAAGGTAACCAAAGCCGTAAAGGGTGTTGATTTCCTTTATACCGATGTATGGGTATCAATGGGAGAACCTGATTCTGTGTGGGCGGAACGCGTAAGACTGTTAAAACCATATCAGGTCAACATGGATGTTATAAAGAAAACTGGCAACCCGGCTGTTAAATTCCTTCATTGCCTGCCTGCTTTTCATAACCGCGATACAAAAGTGGGAGAGGAGATTTTCCGGAAATATGGTCTCGATGGGATGGAAGTGACAGAAGATGTATTCGAATCAGACTATTCAATAGTATTTGATGAGGCTGAAAACAGGCTTCATACTATAAAGGCGGTGATGGTTGCAACGCTGGGTAGCTGAAAGGCAAAGGGCGTCTTTATGCAATCCACTCTTTCACGAAATAGAATGTCATAACGAATGAAGCTGCGAGCTTTAATCCTACTCCGGTAAGAAATCCGAGGAGGCTGCCAAAGCCAGCCCGGAGTGCATAGTTTATATCATCCCTGAATATCAGTTCTCCTACAAAAGCACCTATCAGCGGGCCTGTTATAAGTCCAAGCGGGCCTAGGAACAAACCTATTATCAACCCAATGGCAGCTCCCCTGGTACCGTATTTGGAACCGCCGAATTTTTTTGTACCCCATACAGGCACGAAAAAATCGAGTATTGTTACTGTGAGTGCTATAGCTCCAAGAGTTATTAATGCAAGCTCAGTGAATTGGCCGAATCGTGTAAGATGAAGTAATATGATTCCAAGAAAACTAAACGGAGGACCTGGCAAAACGGGTACCAGGCAACCTATTACTCCCATTGCCATCAGGAATATGCCTGTTATCAGGAGAATATAATCTGACATCCGGAAGTTTGCTAATAAATGATTATGAATATGAAAACCTATTTCTCTCCCAGGTCATCAAATTCAATACTGGTGAATTCAACTGAAGCAAGAGCAGGTTTTTCGGTTCCGTTATCATTTTCAGCCGATTGGACAGAACCCGTCGTATCATTTTTCTCATTACCAATATACTCAACTGCATCCTTAAGACCATCAGCAAATTTTTCAAAATCTTCCTTATAAAGAAAGATCTTGTGTTTCTCATAATAAACCTTTCCCTCTTTGCCTAATCTTTTCTTGCTTTCTGTGATCGTGAGGTAATAATCATCTTTTCGTGTAGCTTTTACATCAAAAAAATAGGTTCTTTTTCCAGCCCTTACAACTTTAGTAAAGATCTCTTCCTTAACGACCTTTTCTTCATGACCGCCAATTACTTCCTTAATTCCTGCTGCTTCTTCCATTTCCAAGTCAGTTATTTATAAGGTTTTCCTTAATACTGTCAAATGTAACAATTATTTTTTCAAATCAAAATGTATGAGGTTAATTGAATTGATTTTGAAAATGGATCTGTTTAAAGCTAACTACCAGTCTTCATTTTGACTTAAATATTGGTATTGACGTATTGAAGGTATGGGAAAAAGACTATTTTTGCAGCGGAAATTCGATGTTCTTTATAAATGATAAGCAGAAGATTATTACGCATTAAAGCCCTGATGGCTCTTTATGCCTTTAACCGGAGAGAGGATGACACCCTGCCACAGGCTGAATCAGAACTAATGTTCAGTATCGGAAAGTCGTATGAACTTTATCATTATCTGCTGCTGCTTGTCATTGATATTGCAGATATTGCGGGTGAAAAAATCGACCAGGCACTTCAGAAAAGAATGCCAACCCGTGAAGATCTTAATCCCAGGAGGCGTTTTGTTGATAATGCGGTAATTGATCAGATCAGGAAAAACAAATCCCTGATAGAATATATATCCTCAAAGAAACTTTCATGGGTCAATAATTCACATATTCCCAGATTGTTGTACAACAGGATGATTGCCTGGGAGGTATATGATGAATACATGAAATCGGAAACCAACAGTTACCAGACTGATAAGAAGTTCATAATCAGGATGGTAACTGAACTTTTTGCCGCCTCTGAAGATTTGTCATCAAATCTGGAAGAACAAAGTATTTACTGGAATGACGATATGGAGTATATTGCTGCGATGCTTGAAAAAACTCTTAAAAAATTCAAAGCTGATTCCGGGGAAAATACAAGCCTGATGCCATTGTATAAAAATGAAGAGGATGCTGATTTTGTAAAAATACTCTTCAGAAAAGCAATACTTCATTCTGAAAAGTGCTCGGAGCTGATAGATAAAAACACTACAAACTGGGAGGTTGAGAGAATAGCCCTAATGGATATTCTTGTTATGCAACTTGCTATAACAGAAATACTTGAATTTCCTGAAATACCCGTTAAGGTAACTCTTAATGAATATATTGAAATCGCTAAATACTATTGTACCTCCAAAAGCAGTACCTTTGTCAACGGCATTCTTGACAATATTGTAAAAGAGTTCCGTGAAGCGGGACTTTTTAATAAATCTGGCAGGGGACTGGTAGGCGAAAAGTACCCGGATTAGAATTTTATATAAGGCATGAAGAGGTTATTGACCATATTATCGATTATTGTTGTTCTGATTTCAGGTTGTGGAGGAGGTTCACAAAAGAGCCCTGATAAGAGCGATGCTCTGAATCAGGATACAGGCAAAGCTGTTCTGGTTTTTATGGAGTATGAGCACAATTTCGGAAAAGTTTCAGAGGGGGAGAAAGTTGCATATATCTTTAACTTTGAAAACAAGGGAACATCAGATCTTGTAATTTTATCAGCCATAACTACATGCGGCTGTACTGTTCCAAAATATGACAGAAAGCCGATACCTCCCGGAAAAGATGGAAAACTCGAATTGGTTTTTGACACTGAAGGACGAACAGGAATCCAGGTCAAAACAATAACTGTAAGATCCAATGCTTCCGAGCCGGTTATTACTCTGAGAATAACTGCAGTGGTGGAATCAGATTAAAAACAGACATTTTTGTTTAATAATTAATATTTGTAAACGATGACTAATTTTGCATTTTTGTATCTTACAGGACAGCCTGCCGGTGGTGCCGGACAGGCAAATCCTCTGGTGACCTTCCTTCCACTGATCCTTGTATTCGTGGTATTCTATTTCTTTATGATCAGGCCACAGATGAAGAAGCAGAAAGAGATGAGCAACTACAGAAGTTCGCTTAAAAGAGGTGATAAGGTTATAACAACCGGTGGACTTTACGGAAGGGTATATGAAGTAAAGGACAACTACGTCCTGATGGATGTCGGAGGTGATATTAAACTTAAGGTTGATAAGAACGCCCTTCTTAAAGATCCTTCAGCTGACGAGTAGTCACTTATGACTTTTCATTTACACTGTTTTGGCAGAAAATGAACAAAGTTACATGGAAAAAAATGAGAAGAAGAAAATAGGTGGCATCAACAGCGATGTTATTGTATTTGCCTTTTTTCTTCTTCTTGCTTTCTCTCTCTGGTATCTTAATGATCTGGGAAAAGAGACTGAAGCTGACATCAGGTATCCCGTCAGATTTGTTAATATCCCGAAAGGCCGGGTTCTTTCTGATGATGTGCCTCTCCGGATCAATCTTTACCTGAAGGGCCCGGGTTTTTCAATCCTGAAATTGAAATATACCGGAAAGAAGACACCGGTAACCATCGATTTATCCAAAGTAACATACCGAAGAGTACCGGAGAGCAAAGGTCCGGATTATTACATTCTGACTTCAGTCCTGTCTAAAAGTATTACAGTTCAGTTAAGAACAGATTGCGATGTTACTTCAATAAAACCTGATACTCTTTTTATCACACTCGGAAAGGGAGATATCAACTCCGGCGGGTCCCGGAAATAGGAGATATCATTATTAAAAAGATGCAAAAGTATTTATTTTTACATTCATTATGAAAACCGGAAAAGGTTCAGCAATTAAGCTCGGTGTAACCGGAGGAATTGGCAGCGGAAAGACATCTGTCTGCAGGGTGTTCAGCGTCCTCGGAATCCCGGTCTTCTCAGCCGACACAGTAGCCAGGGAGGTGATGGATATCGACACAGGTATTATTCTCAGAATTAATACGATAGTTGGAAAAAATCTGTATTCTGATGGCTCTCTTGACAGGAATGAACTTGCAAAACTGATATTCAATAACAAAAAGCTTCTGGAAAAGGTTAATTCACTTGTTCATCCGGTTGTTTTCAGCCGTTTCCGCGAGTGGGAGAAGAAGCAACTTACACCGTATGTGATAATGGAGGCAGCAATACTTTTTGAAAGCGGTGGCTCGGAAGTAGTCGATCGTATAATAACTGTTGTGGCCCCCATTGAGGAAAGGGTTGGCAGAGTTATTCACAGGAGCGATCTTACCCGTGAGCAGGTGATGGAAAGAATGAGAAACCAGATGTCTGACAGCGACAGGATAAAACACTCAGATTATGTTATTCAGAATTCTGAAAATGATATGATCATACCTTCTGTTCTGAGGATTCATGAAGATATTTTGAAAATGGTTAATAGCAGGGTTTAATAAATATGGGAATGTTTGGAAAATGGCTGGGAGGAGGCCTGGGGTTTGTTATGGGAGGGCCGATAGGAGGCCTTCTGGGTTTTATCGTTGGCTCGGTAATTGACAGCACCACTGTTAATATATCTGATTCTCCTGTGCGTTCTGACAGAACTGCGAGGGGTGATTTTGGAATGAGCCTGCTGGTTCTGGTGGCGGCTGTTATGAAAGCTGATGGCGCAGTTGTTAAATCAGAACTCGATTATGTCAAACAGTTTTTTGTCAGGCAGTTTGGCCGGGAATCAGCCGGAGAAGCAATTCTCCTTCTTAAGGATATACTGAAACAGGATATTAAAGTGAGGGATATCTGTCTCCAGATAAGCAGGAATATGGATTACTCCTCGCGTCTGCAGCTCCTGCACCTTCTCTTCAATGTTTCCCTTGCTGACGGGCAGATCAACCAGCCTGAAACCCAACTGATTGAAAAGATCTCCGGAGCCCTTGGGATAAGTTCAGCCGATTTTATTTCTATCAGAAATATGTTCATCCCTGAAACCAATTCATCCTATAAGATACTTGAAGCGGAACCATCAGCTTCAAATGACGATGTTAAGAAAGCTTACCGTAAAATGGCTATGAAATATCATCCTGACAAGGTAAGTCATCTTGGTGATGATTTCAGAAAAACAGCCGATGAGAAATTCAAAAAGGTTAATGAAGCATATGAAAAAATAAAAAAGGAAAGAAACCTGATTTAACACTGTTAAATGAAAAAACTTCAATAAAGGAGACGACTTTTAAATACAAGGATTAAATTTGCAAAAAAAAGAGATGATATTAAAAGACATTTTAGCGATTTCAGGTGAACCGGGTCTTTTCAGGTTCATCGCCCAGGGAAAAAATTCACTTATTGTGGAGCACCTCGAAACAAAAAAAAGAAGCAGTGCATTCGGATCTGCCAAAGTAAGTTCTCTGGAAGATATTGCGATTTTTACCGATAAGGAAGATATACCTCTGGCTAAAGTTTTTGATCTGATATATGATAAGGAAAACGGGAACCTTGCAATTGACGGCAAAACTGATGGCAGTAAGCTGAAAGCATGGTTTGAAGAAATCCTCCCGGATTATGATAAGGACAAGGTTTATACAAGCGATATTAAAAAGATAGCTGTATGGTATAATACTCTTCATAAGCTTAATCTTCTTTTAAAAGAGGAAGCAGAACCAGCATCTGAAGCTGCTGAAACAGAGGTGAGTAAGCCTGTAAAAAAGGGAAAGGCTGCAACTAAGAAGAAAAAACCGGCAGCTCCTAAGTCTAAAGAATAATTATCTTCTTTCAATAAAATACCAAGTAATCCAATACAAATGAACTTCGGAGGGAATGAGGTCGTTTATGATTATAACGAGTCTGAGATAATCATCCTTCCTGTTCCGTATGATGAGACCAGTACCTGGATGAGGGGTGCTGATAAGGGGCCTGCTGCTATACTTGAAGCCTCTGTCAATCTGGAGTTCTATGATATTGAAACATCATCGGAAGCCCACCTGAAGGGGATACATACCGTTGATCCCGTACTTGAAAAGGAGACTCCTTTGAAACTTGTAAATGCAGTATACAACCGTACTTTATCACTTCTGAATGATAAAAAATTCCCGGTCATTATAGGAGGAAACCATACCGTTCCCATTGGTGCAATCAGGGCTTTTTCCGGGCACTTCGACAATCTGACAATTCTTCAGCTTGATGCACATGCCGACCTCAGGCAGGAATATGAAGGATCGGAATTTAATCATGCCTGCGTTATGGCCCGTGCCAGAGAATGCGCTCCAATCGTCCAGGTTGGCATCAGAAGCATGTCGGCAGAGGAGCTTCCCTTTGCAGATAAAGAGAGGATGTTCTTTTCCTATCAGCTATATTCCGATAAAAAACTTTATTCCAGGGCTCTGGAGATGCTTACTGAGAATGTATACATAACCATTGATCTGGATGTGTTTGATCCGTCAGTTATGCCATCTACAGGAACACCTGAACCCGGAGGCCCGGATTATTTTGAGCTTATGCACTTTCTGAATGATGTGGTTAAAAACAGGAATGTGGTAGGTTTTGATGTGGTTGAACTTTGCCCGTCGGACTCCAATAAATCTCCCGATTTCATTGCTGCAAAAATAATTTATCAACTACTCAGTTACAGGTTTGGAATGTAGGGACATGCCATGGCATGTCCCTACGGAAAATTAATCCTCCTTTTTCGCCTCCTCCCAGATAACATTCATCTCATCGAGTGTCATATCGTGAAGTGATTTACCCTTCGCAATAGTCTCTTTTTCAAGATAATTAAACCTTTTGATGAACTTCCTGTTGGTTTTTTCCAGCGCAGCTTCAGGATCAATTCCATACAGTCGCGAAGCATTTATTATCGAGAACATTACATCTCCAAGTTCCGATTCAATACTATCTGTATCATTCCTGTTTACCTCAGCTTTAAGCTCGGCAATCTCTTCAATTAATTTATCCCATATCTGTTCAGGCATTTCCCAGTCAAAACCAACTCCTCTGACCTTTTCCTGAATCCTGTTGGCTTTTACAATTGCCGGCAGGGAGGATGGCACTCCGGAAAGCACGGGTTTATTGCCATTATTCTCCTTTATCTTAAGCTTTTCCCAGTTATCCTCCACCTGTCTGGCTCCTGTAACTTTAACATCTCCAAAGACATGAGGATGCCTGTAAATAAGTTTACTGTTGATGCTTTCGAGTACCTCTGTCATGGTAAAAGTTCCTCTTTCGGACCCTATCTTTGCATAGAAGACCAGATGAAGCATGAGATCACCAAGTTCATCCCTTATGCCTTCATCATTGCCTGAAGAGATGGCATCGGCCAGCTCGTATGTCTCTTCAATAGTCAGTTTGCGTAACGTCTCAAAGGTTTGTTTCATATCCCACGGGCACTTAATCCTTAATTCATCAATAATATCCAATAGCCTGCTGAACTCCTCAAGGCTTTTACTTTTATCATTCATTTTTATTGATTTTTAAAACAATCTATCAGGTGATACTGCCTTTTTTGATGCATCTACACGTACAACTGACCCTACTTCAATACTGAGTAATTCTGAAACATCGGCTCCGTTGATAGCTATCTCAAGAAGGTCGAGCTGATTGAATTTTGCCAGTAATTCGCCTACAGGTACATCACTGTATCTGGCTGATATATTGTCAGTAAAATTCTTATTGCTCTGTATAAGTATCCGGTAGCTTTTATTCTCAAAAACCCTGTAAAAGACTTCCCTGGTAATATTGGAAATAGCATTTCCGTATGAGTCGACAAATATTATGCTGCCAATGATCACATCTTTGTCGATTGTTGCCCTCAATGGGATCATTTCGCTTATACTGCCAACGGGTTCTCCTAGTTCAGCAGGCATTTTACCTGAAAGTAATTCAGCAGCTGTTCTGGCAAATATTTCAAGTTCATTATGCGATCCTTTGTTGTCAATCCTGACAGCTTCTTCAGGTTCAGAGTTAAGAATCAGGTTAAATATCCCGTTATCGGTACCAATAAAGTAGTGATTTTTTGCCTTGACAATAAGATATTCCTGATCTTTAAGAGCTTCAGAATGTACACATATAAGATGAACTGATCCTTCAGGATAGTTTTCGAAAGTATTTCTGATGATAAATGCAGCCCTGGAAAGGTTGAATACCGGTATGTTGCCGGCATTTTCAACAATCACTGTTCCGGGGGATAAACTGTTTAGTTTTCCTTTAATGATTCCATTGTAGATATCATCTGGCTTCCATTCAGTTGTTAATGTAACTACCGGCATATTAAAAAACTTGTAACAAAGATAATCTTCTAAGGAAAAAATAACCTTACTTTGCAATCTTCATGATGTTTTTTTTTGAACTCATCAGGATGTACTGATGCAGTGATTAATATGTGAAGATTGAGTACGTTGTTTTTTATCTAATTTAATGACGGAGATAACAATATTTCTTGAAGATGTAGATCCGATGGTCTTTTTCGGGACAAATAACTCTCAGCTTGATAAGATTCAGGGTTTCTTTCCAAAAATCAGGATACTTGCAAGGGGTAATGAGATAAAATGTATGGGAGAGGAGTCAGAGATCGCTGTTTTTGCTGAGAAATTCAATGAACTCGTTGAGTATTACAAGAAGTATCACCGTATCGACGAACAGGATATTGAAAAATATTTCCTCGATGCAGAACATATGAAATCTGCATCAAATGGTCATTTTGAAAATGTAATAGTTTTCGGTACGAGCGGAAAGCCAATAAGAGCCCGTACTGTGAACCAGGTTCAGCTTGTAGAAGACTACCGGACGCACGATCTGATAATTACTGAAGGTCCCGCCGGAACAGGCAAGACATATACTTCCATTGCCCTGGCTGTGAGGGCACTTAAGGAGAGGGAAGTAAAAAAGATCATACTTACACGTCCGGCAGTTGAAGCCGGAGAGAGACTTGGTTTTCTGCCGGGGGATATGAAGGAAAAGCTTGATCCGTACCTTCAGCCTTTGTATGATGCTCTTCACGATATGCTGCCTTTCAAAAAGCTTGAGACATGGCTTGAGGATGGAACAGTTCAGATAGCTCCGCTGGCTTTTATGAGAGGCAGAACCCTCGAAAATGCCTTTGTCATACTTGATGAGGCACAGAATGCCACCATGGGCCAGTTGAAGATGTTCCTTACAAGAATGGGAATGAGCTCCAAATTCATAATGACCGGTGATTCAACCCAGATTGACCTTCCCAGGAGAAGCGATTCAGGATTGATCCAGGCAATCCGGATCTTGTCGGGAATAGAAGGGATCTCGATAATCAGATTTGATGAAGGTGATATTGTTCGTCATAAGCTTGTTAAGAGGATAGTCAGAGCTTACGAAAATGAGGAAAATGAAAGCGATAAACCTAAAAATTCGGAGAAATAAGATAAAAATATGACTAAGACAATTTTGAGTTCCAGTTACAATTTCCCGGGACAGAAGAGTATTTATAAGGGAAAGGTAAGAGATGTTTATAATATTAATGATAAATACCTTCTGATGATTGTTTCAGACCGTATTTCAGCTTTTGATGTTGTACTGCCAAAAGGTATTCCTTATAAAGGGCAGGTATTAAACCAGATAGCTGCCAAATTCCTTGATGCCACCGGCGATATTGTTCCTAACTGGAAAATTGCCACCCCCGATCCTACAGTGACATTCGGACATAAATGTGAACCCTATCCCGTCGAAATGATAGTTCGGGCTTATCTTACAGGGAGTTCATGGAGGACATATAAATCAGGAGCAAGGGAGATATGTGGCGTAAAGATACCTGATGGAATGAAAGAGCATCAGAAATTCGAAACTCCTGTCATTACACCCACTACCAAGGCAGAACAGGGTAAGCATGATGAGGATATTTCCCGCTCTGATTTAATAAAAAGAGGACTTGTTCCGGAAGATGAGTACAGCCTTCTTGAGAAGTATACAATGGAAGTCTTCCTGAGAGGATCGGAAATTGCTGCCGGTCATGGCCTGATTCTTGTTGATACCAAATACGAATTTGGCAGAAAGGACGGCATGATATACCTTATTGACGAAATCAATACTCCTGATTCATCCCGTTATTTCTATGCGGATGAATACCAGGAGAGGTTTGACAAGGGTCTGCCGCAAAAGCAGTTGTCAAAGGAGTTTGTGAGGGAGTGGCTTATGGCAAATGGCTTCCAGGGTCAGCCGGGTCAGCAGGTTCCTGAAATGAGTGATAATTTCGTAAATGAAGTTTCCGGACGATATATTGAGCTCTTTGAAAAAATCACCGGAGAGAAATTCGAAAAAGCAGATATTTCAGATGTTCCCGGACGGATTGAAACAAACTGCAGAAACTTCCTCAATTCGTTCAGAATTTAATAAAAGAACACCACATCATATGAGAATCATCAAGCAGGTCAGTCTATTTTTCATTGCATTACTTTTACCACTCAGCATAGTATCTTATTCCCAGGTTGTTGTTGAGCGGTCAGACAATAAGGTGGTCATTTCAGGTGTTGCTTACTATATTCACCTTGTTAAGAAGGGAGAAACCGCATACTCTGTGTCAAGAGCCTATGGAATTAAGGTTGAGGATCTTGTCAGGGAGAATCCTCCTGCCTTATATGGCCTTACAGAAGGACAAACGCTCAGAATTCCAATAACCTCAGTCTCCGAAGCTAAACCGGAACAGGTTCCTCAGGTTGCGAAAAAGCAGCGCGATGAGGTTAATTTCATCTACCATACTCTTAATCCTGGCGAGACAATTTACTTCCTGTCAAAGCTTTATGGAGTTTCTGAAAATGAAATAATCCAGAGTAATACTGGTATCGATATTAATAAACTTCCGGTTGGAGCTGAAATAGCCATCCCCAGGAGAAAATTTATGAGTGACCGCCAGAAATTCGAGATCCCCGATAAGAGATACATTTATCATAAAGTCCAGAAAGGCGAATCGCTTTCTTCGATTGCGCAGTTTTACGGACTGAGTGTAAGGGAATTAAGGAAGGAAAACCGCGACCTTCGGTTTCCACAGACCGGTGATTATCTTAGAATCCCGGGTGATAAAGCAATTGAAACACCAGACCTGGTTACGGTAAAGACTGATTCTCTTGCTGCTCCGGTTACAGATGTTGTAATAGCCCCGGTGCGGCCTGCGGGCTTTACCACTTTCAGGAAATTATCAGGCTCAATGAATGTTGCAGTCCTCCTTCCTTTTTACTTCAGGGAAAATGCTGTAAGGGTCGAAATTGACTCTTCGCGAATGGTCAGAGGTAAGAGAGTTTATAAGGAGACCAGAAGACCTGACGACTGGATATATCCGGGAAGTTTCGACTTCGTGGAAATGTATGAAGGGATATTGCTTGCTGCCGATACACTGAGATCGCTGGGGTTAAACATTAACATTAATACTTATGATATAAAAAGTGACACTTTCGAATTATCGAGGCTGATCAGAAGCGGGAAACTTGATGATATGGATCTTATTATAGGACCGGTTTATTCGCATAACCTTGCAAGAGTTGCCGCTTATGCGAGAGAGACCGGAATACCTGTGGTTTCACCTGTCCCTTTATATGATAATTCTGTATTGACCGACAGTCCCAATCTGTTTATGACAAACTCTTCCCTCGAAGTTACTCAACGTGCTCTGGCGAAGAAGATAAGCGAATATGCAGATAATAATTTTGTATTTATACATACTGACTCACTTGGAACGGACAAGGATGTCGTAAGATTTAAAAGTCTTATTATAAATGAGTTAACTAATTGGGTGCCTTATGATGATATAAAATTCAAGGAGATCCTGTTTTTCAGCAGATCGAAGTTCGATAATGACTCAATAAACAGACTTGGACATGCTATGTCGGGTCAGTCGGGCAATGTGGTCATAATCGCATCAGAGGATGCTTCTGTGATCAGCGAAACTATTATGGATGTCCATGGACTCTCAAGAAAGCATAATATAAAAGTATTTGGCTATCCCATCCTGCGTGACCTCGAGAATCTTGATCCCCGGTATTATTTCGATCTCGATATTCAGGTCTATACTCCTTTCTGGATCGACTATACAAATGAGGATGTCAGACAATTCAATTCAGATTTCAGAATGAAGTTCATGACACAACCATCTGAAACAAGCTTCGCATGGCAGGGATATGATATTACCTATTTTTTCCTTAGCGGACTGGCTCTTCACGGAAAGGAATTCATCAGGACTCCATGTATCCATCGTCCCGATCTGCTGCATACAGAATATGACTTTGTTAGTAAAACCAGTCAGGATGGATTTGAAAACCATAAGCTTTACCTGATACACTTTAAAAGGGATTTTGAAGTTATAATTATGGAGGAGAATAAGTCGCTGCAGTGATTATATCTCTTCAGAGTCAGTTCAATTCAGGTCAAACCTTGAATTTTTTGCCGTGAAAAATGAATACCGGAGAATTCGGGAATAATTTCCCGTTTCTTTTTGTCTAATATAAAAGTATGATTAAAGAGTCGTACAGAGAGGTGGAAGATGATATTCTGGTAAAGGCGGCTCTGAACGGAGATAAAGATGCGTTCGGAGAAATTGTGAGCCGTTACCGGAAGATGGTCGCACGTACTGTTAAAGGAATGCTTGGCGATTCTGCTTTTGCCGATGATATCGGACAGGAAGTGTTTATAAAACTCTATAAATCATTACCTGAGTTCAGGGGTGAGGCTAAACTGTCAACCTATATTCAGAAAATAGCTGTAAACCTGACACTTAATGAGATAAAAAGGAGAAAGAGGTTTTTTTCAATGTTTTTGCAAAAAGGAAATAATGAACTGCATGAATTTGATATACCTGATAATGGTGATGAAAAGAGAAATGATGCCAGAGAAACTGTAAACATGGCTTTAATGGCTCTCGATCCCAGGTTCAGGATTATTGTTACAATGAGAATGTTGCAGGGGTATTCTACGAAAGAAACCGCTGAGATACTTGATCTTCCGCTGGGAACGGTACTTTCAAGATTATCAAGGGCACAGGAACAGTTAAAAGAAATTCTGAAAAAATTATGAAAAAAATGAATTCTTCAGAAATCAGGAAATTAATAATCAGTTCACTTGAAAATGAAACTGATAACAGCATTGTTACATCTGAACTGCAGGAGTCATTATCGTACGACTTCAGTGAAGGCTTTGAGGAGACAGTGCTTGAAAGGATTTTTGCTTTGGAACCCGTGGTGAAAAGACAGTTTGAATTTGACAGGAGTTTCAACCTTGCCTTTTACAGGATTGCATTTACGGGTGCTGCAGCAATAGTGATACTGTTGATCTCACTTTTTCTTAAGGAGGGATCTCTCTCATTTGATTCTCTTTTAGGAGTTAGCGATAGCTACAGTGAGAGCATTATTTGTTTATTAACAGGAAAATGAATCGAATGATAATATGAAAACACGACCGGTAATTTTGGTAGTAGTAACTCTTATAATTGGATTTTTCCTCGGAATGCTTACTTCTGCACAGATCAGGAACTACCGACTGAAGCCTGTACGGGTTTTCTATTCCGAAGAGAAATTCAGGCAGGGAATGTATCAGGCCATACAACCTGATGAGGGGCAGAAAGTTAAGATCGATGCAATACTTGATAAGTACTCAAAAATGAACAGTGAGGCAACTGCAGCATTCAGAAAAGAATTTGAAACCAGGATGGATAAGTTCAGAAACGAGTTGGATTCAAATCTTACTCCGGAACAGATCGTAAGATTAAAGGAGCTGGATGAGCAACGCCGGAAAATGATGAAGTCACACAGGAATGGCCGTAGAAATGATTACGATGAGCATAAAAGGGGAGAAAGGCAAAGACCAGGAAGTGATACTGCCGGCTTACGCAATACTGAATAAAAGATAATCCAGCAGAATTGGGAGATCATCAGGATTAACTCCCAGCGATGTTAGCAGCTCCTGATCTCCGGCAAAAATAGTTATGAATTGCTCCTTTGTAATTTCATCAGAGCTGATACTCTGCCTGTAAAGATCCACAGCTACTCTTTTTTCCCCGTTGCACAGTGCAAGGTGCCCTTTATTTATGAGATCATGTGCAGTAAGTTTGCCGGCCGACAGCCGGTCATAATATTTTTCTGAATCCTCAAACCTGCCAAGGGCAAAATAGCAATATGCTATTGGCCTGAGTATCTTTAAGTTCTCAGGTTCCCTGTACTCAACCCTGAAGTAATTTTTAAGCGCCTGGTCATAATCTTTAAGGTCGAGATAACAATGGGCCGTCATTATTACTGTATGTATATTCTCCGGTTCCATATTACCTGCCTGAAGATAATACTCAAGAGCCTCTTCGGTCCTGCCAAGTCTCCTGAGGCAGAGACCTATTTTTTTCAGAGTCCATGCTTTTCTGTCGATAAGTTCGGCTCTCCTGTAATAAATCAGGGCATCTTCATAGTCAGCATTCTCCTGGTAGCAGTAAGCTATTTTTTCATATAGCTGTGCGTTATCAGGTTTGGAAATGACATGTTTCAGATAAAGGATCAGTGCATCATCATAAAAATTCTTGCTGAAGAAATAGTCAGCAAGTCCGGCTTCTGCATCTTCAGTATTACCTGTCATACGGAAAAACTCTGAATTATAGATATCCATTCTGCCGGAGAAAATATCTTCAAATTCTTTCTTGTAAGGTGATAATTTGAAAAATCTGTAAAAATCCTGCAGATACTGCGTTACATTTATCCTGAAATTCCTGTAAGAATCTATCGATTCTTCATCATTTAATTGCTGTAGTCCTTCCAGTTCCATTCGGAATACCTTCAGCATCATGCTTTTCTGAGATGAGGGAAGGTACTTCAGATTCAGAAGAAGTGAATATTTATCGGAATTACATATGAACGGTGTTTTATAGAGTGCTTCCGAAAGTTCATTGGTGCCGGGGCCAAGTATCTCGTCCCTGTATATCTCATTCACTGTTTCATGATCGGGATAGAATGGAACGAACCAGTTCTGGAAATCCTTGAAGAAGTCGAAATGTTTCATATTTGCAAATGCCGACATGTATACATCTGCTCCCTCCATCTGCAGCCTGGTAAGGTCTTCCATAGTCTTGAATATCTCCTCGGAATCATTGAACATGGCTGCCCAGTCTGGATTTTTACCTTCGGTTTTTTCCCTGGGCAGAATATTGTCGAGATCAAGCTTTTCTTCTATCTGCGGTTTTAGTTTTGCAACCTGTGGCAATATTTCATCATGAAGTTTTCTGGCAAGCATTTCGGTCTCTCTCGACCTGATAGTCTGAAGTACAATTATTCTGCAATGTTCCCTGAATTTTGAGTTCCGGCTCATTTTTTTGATCCTTTTGCCAATCTCCGGATATAATAAAATCCTGTCATTGTAGTAATGCAGGTTCAGTATCAGCCCTGAAAGCGCCCTTTCCATAACCTGCTCCTGCGATGCTTCATATATGTCAAGCAGATACATTATCTTTTCTGTCTGCCAGGTTCTTAATGAACTGAGAGTGAGAGCTGAGGTGAAAAGACTTGCTTCATGCCACCTGAATTTTCCTGATGTAAGAATAATGCTGATCAGACTCTCTTCTGCTTCGCCGTAATAATCGGTAAGCCATAAGTGGTTGAAAATATTACTGATAAGACGCTTATGTTTGTTTGATATCTCAGAATCAGGATCGGGATTTATCTCATTGCTAAGCTTTAGCCATTCATCAAGTTCTGATTTAAACATAAGGTCATCGACTGTCTCAACTATCGACTTTCCGGTTAGTCTCAGTTCTTTTTCCGTCTGTTGTTTAACCCAGTATGTATGCCATCCTGAAAAATGTGACAATATGTCCTGTCTGACTCGGTCCGATAATCTGAGTATTGACTGTATAAGTTTCAGATATATCTTATTCCGCTCCGGGTCGTTTATGCCATCAATGGTATAGGAAAGCATGTTCCTGTAAGTCATAACAATATTCTCATAGTCATCGTGCAGATCGCCCGATGAAGTGAAGACTATCATCTTTGAGAGGATATCAAGGCTTTGCTTGATTTTCTTTTCAGAAACCAATTGGCAAATCCTCCTGTGAAGCTGTATAACTTTTACTATTTCCATATTGAAAGAGAGACTGCAACAATCAGACCAATCATAATCATGTCATTTTATCAGAAATTGTAGCCAAGACTTATAAAGGCTTTTAAACTGCTGAAATGTTGCTCATCGGGATGAAATCCTGTCATGGTTATCTGATCATCTGAATATACACTGTTGCCATTTATTTCAATCTTATCAAAGGTTAAAGAACTTTTGTCAAGAATGTAAGGAGTTGGTTGCCTTTCCCCCAGGCTGTTCAGTGAATCGGCAAGCTTTCTGAATCTGTCTTTAAACGGGAGTGCTGCGATATACCCAGAAGTGATAAGTGAATCAACATTATTGAAGTCAGTTACGGAAAACCGCTCCACATCCGCTTTTCAACTCCACTTTACGGTATGTTATGATGTCAGTTGCGTTGCACATGAACGGGATCGGAAGGGAATACAACCTTCTTTGCAGTCATAGGCAGTGACACTATACTGTTATAAGAATGAGCTTTCTCCATCACCTTTATAACGCCGAGATGAGCTATCCCATGCGCTCCTCCTCCGCTCAGAACCAACCCGATGGAAGGACGTTTTGATGCATCCTGGGAATATCCCGACTCGAACGGCTGTAATAACAAGGTTGCTACTAAACAAAAACAAGTTGTAATCTTTCGGAATGTAAAAGGGTTATAAAAGGGAATTGTTTTCATAGATATTAAAGTAACTCTTTCAGGATATTGTTATTGTGTGCGCAAGTTAGTTCTTTTAAGTATTTTTGTAGCGTGAATAATGAACTGATTTTTGGCAAGGAGTGGCTTCCAACAACGAAAAAGGAGGTTGAATCACTGGGATGGGATGAGCTGGATGTTATCCTTTTCAGCGGAGATGCCTATGTTGACCATCCCTCATTCGGTCCAGCTGTAATCGCAAGAGTGATTGAAAATGCAGGTTTCAGGGTTGCAGTTGTCCCACAGCCAAACTGGAAGGATGACCTCAGGGATTTCAGGAAGCTGGGCAGACCAAAGTACTTCTTCGGAGTAACTGCCGGGAACATGGATTCAATGGTCAACCACTACACAGCTGCAATCAGGCTGCGATCAGATGATGCCTATACTCCGGGAGGAAAAGCTGGCTTCAGACCTGATTATCCTTCTGTTGTTTACACTAAAATATTAAAAGAGCTTTTCCCTGATGTTCCGGTTGTTATCGGAGGTATTGAAGCCTCTATGCGGCGCCTCACACACTATGATTACTGGAAAAACAGGGTAGAACCATCAATACTCAACAGCAGCGGTGCAGACTTGCTTATATATGGTATGGGTGAACAACCAATCAGGGAGGTGCTCCGGCTTCTTTCAAAAGGAGTCCCGTTCACTTCACTGAGGACAATCCCGCAAACTTCATTATTGATAAAACGTGAAGATTCATTACCTGCTCAGAATATGTGGAAGGATATAAACCTTCACTCATTTGAGCAGTGCCGTGATGATAAAAAGCTGTTTTCAGAAAACTTTGTAAAGTTTGAGAAAGAATCCAACAAGATAGAATCATCCAGGCTTATCGAAGCTGCCGGTGACCTTAAGGTTATAGTAAATCCGCCTTTTCCTCCCATGACTGAAGAGGAAGCCGGTATGACGTATGAACTTCCTTTTATGTACAGACCTCATCCAAAGTATAATAAAAAAGGAGACATCCCTGCTTATGAGATGATCAGATTCTCTGTCAACTTACACAGGGGGTGCTTTGGAGGATGCAGTTTTTGTGCAATTGCCGCACATCAGGGAAAACAGATAGTAAGCCGTTCCGAAGAATCC
The DNA here is from genome assembly GCA_001768195.1 of Bacteroidetes bacterium GWA2_40_15. Lineage (GTDB taxonomy): Bacteria > Bacteroidota > Bacteroidia > Bacteroidales > VadinHA17 > LD21. Next base: position 46,341 of record MENI01000112.1, read on the forward strand.
ATTCTCAAAGAGGTGAAGATGCTGGCAAGTATGCCTGATTTCAAGGGTTATCTGTCTGACCTTGGCGGCCCTTCTGCAAACATGTACAGGATGAAAGGCAGGGATATGGATCTTTGCAAAACCTGTTCAAGGCCATCATGCATTTGGCCTGCTGTTTGTAAGAATCTGAATACCAGCCATAAGCAGTTAACTGATCTTTACAGAAAAGTGGACAAAACAAATGGTATAAAGAAATCATTTGTTGGCAGCGGTGTCAGGTACGATCTGCTTTTTCCTGAGTGGAACAAAGGTGCCGGCAGGGATGAAGGCGAGTATCTTGAAGAGCTTATCACAAAACATGTATCAGGAAGACTGAAGGTAGCACCGGAACACACCTCTCCGGGTGTTTTGTATGAAATGAGAAAAGCGCCGTTTGAGCTTTACCGGAAACTTAAGAACAGGTTCGACAGCATAAAGAAGAGACATGGACTTAAGTATGAGCTTATTCCATATTTCATCTCTTCGCATCCCGGTTGTACTGATGCAGATATGAAAGAACTTGTTTCAGAGGTAAAAAGTCTTGGTATAAAACCGGAACAGGTACAGGATTTTACTCCAACCCCCATGACCCTGGCTACCACAATTTATTACACAGGTATTAACCCTTACACCGGCAAAAAGGTTTATGTGGCCAGGAGTATTGATGATAAAAGAAAGCAGAAGGAGTATTTCTTTTGGTATAAGAAAGGGCACAACGGCGCAAAGGTTCTGGTTCCCCTCCGCGGGGATAGGGGTGGGTTTTAAAAGTAGGGACATGCCATGGCATGTCCCTACTTTTCATATTCCTTCAGGATGCCCTTAATATCATCAGGTGCAACCCTGCCATAGGTTTTATCACCGACAAGTACAACAGGGGCAAGGCCGCAGGCGCCAACACACCTCAGACTTGACAGTGAGAATTTGTTGTCACTGGTGGTCCCTCCAACCTGTATCTTAAGCTCTTTCCTGAATTCTTCAAGGACTTTCTCCGCACCTCTGACATAACATGCCGTTCCCATGCAAATGCTTATAGGATGTTTACCTTTCGGTGTCATTGTAAAGAAGGAGTAGAATGTTACTACTCCATACACCTTCGCCACAGGTACGTTAAGATGCCCGGACACGACCTCCTGAACCTCCGCGGGCAGATATCCGAAATGTTCCTGACATGAGTGCAAAACATTAATCAGTTCCTGCGGGTCACTATTAAACTTTGAACATGTCGCTTTGATAAAGTCCACATCTTCATTCCTTAATTCTATTTTTATGCTTGACATAACCGTGAATTTTATATTGACCTTTTATTTTATATCTATTTTTTGACGATGATCTTTTTCTTTTTGTCAAAGTAGTGAGTATGAAGCAAATGATGAGCTTTTTCGCTTCCCGGTTTTCCGAGGAACTCATCATAAAGCTTTATTATGAAAGGATTTTCATGAGACTTTCTTAAAGGCTTTTTCCTGTCTTCAGCGTATATCGCAGCAGCTCTCGCCTTAATTATCTCAGAGTTTCCGTGGTGCAATGGTTGTCCGCCTCCGCCGATGCATCCTCCGGGGCAAGCCATAACTTCGATAGCATGGAATTGAGATTTTCCTGATCTTACCTCGTCAAGTAGTTTTCTTGCATTACCAAGTCCGTGGGCAATTCCGATATTAACAGGAAGCCCGTTAAAATCTATGGTTGCTGAGCGAACACCTTCCATTCCCCGTAGTTCAGTAAAATCAATTCTTTCGAGTTTTTTTCCGGTGTAAACTTCATAAGCTGTTCTACATGCTGCTTCTATTACACCACCGGTTGCACCAAAAATAACACCTGCACCGGTAGATTCCCCGAGTGGTGCATCAAACTCCTCATCATGAAGATTTTTAATATCGATATTTGCCTGTTTTATGAAATTGGCAAGCTCCCTGGTTGAAATAGAATAGTCAACATCAGGATTGCCATCAACAGAGAATTCATCTCTCTGACATTCATATTTTTTGGCCAGACATGGCATGATTGAAACAACCACCATATCTTTACGGTTTATTCCGATCTTATCGGCAAAATATGACTTGGCAATAGCGCCGAACATCTGTTGCGGGGATTTTGCAGTAGAGGGTACATCCTTAAGGTCAGGAAAATAATGTTCGAAAAAGTTAACCCAGCCGGGGCAGCATGAGGTAAGTATAGGGATCCTGGCAGTTTTGTCGCCTTTGAGATGCCTGGTAAGCCTGTCCAGAAGCTCAGTACCCTCTTCCATAATGGTAAGATCAGCTGCAAAGTCAGTATCAAACACATAGTCGAAACCAAGTGCCCTGAGGGCTGCTGTCATTTTACCTGTAACAATACTTCCCGGTGCCAGTCCGAATTCTTCACCAAGTGCAACACGAACTGCAGGAGCAGTCTGTACAACAACAGTTTTGGTTGGATCATTCAGAGCCCTCAGAACCTGGGGAACATGATTAACCTCAGTAAGTGCCCCGGTAGGGCATACTGAAACGCACTGACCACAATATGTGCATGTCGAGTATTCAAGATTTTGCTCGAATGCAGGCGCCACAGTTGCCATGAAGCCCCTGTTTACAGCCGACAGAGCCCCGACAGTCTGTACTTCATTACACATCATTTCGCAACGACGGCACATGATGCATTTATCAAGATCCCTGATGATTGAGGGTGAAGTATCTTTTCTGTAAGTTGATGTTGCCGCAAATTCCTGTCCCGGAATCTCCCGTATACCCAACCGGTGCGACATATCCTGTAATTCACAATTACCTGATTTGGAGCAGACCAGACAATCTTTGGGATGGTCGGAGAGGATGAATTCCATTACGGTCCTGCGTGCATTAAGTACTCTTGTAGAATGTGTTTTTACTTTCATCCCGGGCTCACATTTTGTTGAGCATGTGGGAGCAAGGTTTCTGCGTCCTTCAACTTCAGCCACGCATATACGGCAACCCGCAGGGTTATTTTCAATACCCATGTCATGCAGTTCCATATAACAGAGTGTCGGGATATCAATCCCCAGCTCCCTTGCGGCTTTATATATTGTAGTACCCCTGTGTACATCAATCTCCTTATTATCAATAGTAAGCTTTATTGTTTCCATTATTTTCTTGATTAACTGATATATATTGCATCAAACTTACATTTCTCCATACATGCACCGCACTTTATACAGGTAGCAGAATTGATCAGATGGACCTCTTTCCTTTCTCCGGTAATGGCATTAACCGGGCAAACCCTTGCGCATGCTGTACATCCGACACAATTATCGAGATTAATAATATATTCCATCAGGCTCTTGCACTGACCTGCAGGACACTTCTTGTGTGTAACATGAGCAACATACTCTTCCCTGAAATTATCCATCATCGACAGTACCGGGTTGGGGGATGTCTGACCAAGACCGCAAAGAGAAGTGTCTTTTATAACAAGGCTCATATTTTTCAGCCTGTCGAGGTCGGCCAGAGATCCTTTTCCCTCACATATCTGTCCGAGCAGCTCATGAAGTCTTTTATTGCCAATCCGGCACGGAGCACACTTTCCGCACGATTCTTCAACTGTGAATTCAAGGAAGAATTTAGCCATAGAAACCATGCAGTCATCCTCATCAAGGACAATCATTGCTCCTGAACCCATCATTGAACCTGCTGCTATCAGGTTATCAAAATCGATAGGTGTATCAAGGTGCTTTTCAGTAAGGCATCCTCCCGAAGGACCGCCTGTTTGAACTCCCTTGAATTTTTTAACGTTCCTGATGCCTCCTCCGATCTCGAATATCACCTCTCTGAGTGTTGTACCCATAGGCACTTCGATCAGTCCGACATTATTTATCTTACCGGCAAGGGCAAATACCTTGGTGCCTTTTGATTTTTCTGTCCCTATGCTGCTGTACCATCTGGCTCCTTTCAGTATTATGGCTGGAATAGATGCAAAAGTCTCAACATTATTTACGTTGGTTGGCTTATTCCGGTAGCCTGATTCTGCAGGGAAGGGAGGTTTAACTGTAGGTTCTCCGCGAAGCCCTTCCATGGAGTGAATCAGAGCCGTTTCTTCACCGCATACGAATGCGCCTGCTCCGTATCTGAGGGTAATATCAAAGCTGAATCCTGTTCCAAAAATATTATCGCCAAGCAGACCGTACTCCCTGGCCTGTCCGATAGCGATCTTTAGTCTCTCTATTGCAAGAGGATATTCAGCACGTATGTAAATCAGACCGTCAGAGGCACCAATGCTATAACCGCATATTGCCATCGCTTCAAGTACTGAATGTGGATCGCCTTCCAGAACAGACCTGTCCATGAAAGCTCCGGGGTCACCTTCATCAGCATTACATACAACATACTTTTCATCGGATACGTTCTTCCTTGCGAGCTCCCATTTGAGGCCTGTTGAAAAGCCACCTCCTCCGCGGCCTCTCTGACCTGAATCCTTGACCAGTTTAATTGTCTCTTCCGGACTCATTTCCGTAAGAACTTTACCAAGAGCCTGATATCCATCGCGGGCTATATACTCATCGATATTCTCAGGATTAATAAAACCGCAATTCCTGAGAGCTATTCTCATCTGTTTCTTGTAAAAGACCATGTGTTTGGAATCAGAAACAGCCTCTTTTGTCAGTGGATCTTTGTAAAGGAGCCTGTTAACTTTTCTTCCCTTGATAACATGTTCTTCAACAATTGTCTGCGCATCCTCAGGTTTGACCTGAACGTAAAATGTATTATCAGGCATCACTTTAACAATCGGCCCTTTTTCGCAAAAACCAAAACAGCCGGTGAGGATAACCTGTACGGAATCAAGCAATCCCTTTGCTTCAAGTTCATCCCGTAAATTGCAGACAATAGCATCGCTTTCTGCAGCATGGCAGCCTGTGCCGCCACATACAAGAAGATGCATACTGTATTTCGACATAATCTCTCCTCCTTATTCTTTTAAGTCAATAGTTTGATAATTCACAGGGATGATACCGTCAACAAGTTCACCTGTTTTAATATATTTTTCGATAATCTGGTCAGCTCTCTTGAGGTCGACAAAACCAAATACAACGGGTTCCTGACCCGGGAGTTTGACTTCAATTGTTGGCTCAGCATAGCAATAACCCATGCAGCCTGTCTGGGTTACTACTGCGACAACATTCCTCCTGTCGAGTTGTTCCATGAAAAACTCCATGACTGTTTTTGCTCCGGAAGCAATACCACATGTTGCCATTGATACTTTTACCTGAATGGCACTGTCAGGTTCTGTAGCATTGATCAGCGTTTCCGATGCTGACCTCAGCTTGTCGCGTCTCATTTTAAGGTCCGCTACTGATTTGATTTTTGACATGCTTATATCTGTTATGATTATTGTAAGTCTTTTAATTACAGGAATAATATTCTTTTAAATTTAAACATTTTAGTCTTTATCCTTAAAGGGGATCCGCATCTTAATCAGGCATTACAAAAACTAAAGCCGATGCAAAAGTAATCATTTATTGTTAATATAATAACACTGTTAATAAAATAACAGATATTTATAATTGTTCTAAATAATTGTGGTATATGACCGATATACTTGTTCGTGTTCATGCCTGGCTACAGGCAACACGTTACTGGCGGTTAAACTCCGATCCCGGCTTCCACGACGGAAAATAGTCTGTATTTGCTAACCTGTATCCAACGTAAAACGACAGTTTTGCATCTTCCACAATGCCTTCAAGGTTCCACGTTTCAGGTTCAAAATTATCAGAGGGTCTGTGGTAATAGTTTTCAATATAATCCTTTTCCATCTTTGCAGTCCATTCTTTTCCATGCTCCCTGCTTTCGATATTTCCCCTCACAAATGCTGATGGTACTCCTTTCCTGGCAAATGAAAAATGATCAGACCGAAAGTACATTCCCGTATGGGAGTTTGGATCAGCTGCTGCATAGCGGTCCTGTAGTGCAGCTGCCTCGGTAATCATTTCATCCAGCGTTGATTGGCCGTAACCGGTTATCATTACATCCCTCATTCTGCCTATGGGAAGCATAAGGTCATTATTAAAGCAGGCAACTGTTTTAGACATCGGTAAAGGAGGATTCTCAGTAAAGTAAGTTGAACCGAGCAGTCCCTGCTCTTCAGCAGTAGGAAAGAAAAGCATAACTGACCGCTCAGGTTTATTCTTAAGCCTGGCAAAGGCTTCCCCAATCTCAAAAACCCAGGCCATTGAGGTACCATTATCCACTGCTCCGTTATATATCGAATCTCCATTCTCTTTCTCTCCAATTCCGAAATGATCCCAGTGTGCTGTGTATATAATACATTCATCTGCCCTGGATTTTCCTCTGAGTACCCCTGCAATATTGGTCGATGAATTGAAGACTATCTTATTCTTTATCAGGAGGGATATTTTGGTTTTCAGATTAAAGCTTTTGAAACCTTTACTGCATGCAGCTGTTCTGAGATCAGAAATTTTGTATCCTTCCATTTCAAAGAGTGAATCGGCAGCTGCAACTGATAACCATCCTGTGAATGCGCAGTGAGAGTTATTGCTGTCGGCAGTCTGCATATATAGTTTGGGACTTATAGAGCTTTTCCTTTGAATAGTGTACTGGTAACCGGCTCCTTCTGTTTCATGAATGATCAGTATGCCCTCTGCTCCCTGGCGTGCTGCTTCCTCAAATTTATATGTCCATCTCCCGTAATAGGTCATTTCCCTGCCTTTGAACAACGATGCATCACCAGTATAAAGACCAGGATCATTTATCAGAACGATAACAGTTTTCCCTTTTACATCCAGATTCTCATAGTCATTCCATCCAAGCCCGGGGGCATTAATTCCGAATCCTGCAAAAACCATTTCCGATCCTTTGATATTTATCTCTTCTGCAAAACGGGGAGATGTAACTGCAATGTCGTCAGGGGCTTTCAGTGACAGAACCTTGTTCATGTAAACTGCTTTCACCTGACCATTTACTTCTGAGCTTATCTCTGCCATCGGGACTTTCTGGTAATAGCTCTCTCCGAACGCAGGTTCAAATCCGATTCTTTCAAGCTGTTCAGCAAGATATTCAACCGTGATCTTTTCCCCGGGAGTGAATGGTTTCCTTCCCATGAATTCATCAGAAGCCAATCTGGAGATATAGTTTTCCATATCTCCGGCATTGATGCTGTTTTCGCCTCTTTTCAGATCTCTTTCTATGCAGGAACTCGTAGAAAAAATAAGTATCAAGACAATTACAGCTGAATATGATATGCAAATTTTCATTAATTAATATATGAGTTTATATACTTTTAAAGTCTTTTTAACCACGGAGTTACACGGAGTATGCACGGAGTTTCACGGAGTTAGAACCAGCTTCCTTGCCCCACGCCTCACACCCCACGCCCCACGCCCCACGCCTCACGCCTCACGCCTCACGCCTCACGCCTCACGCCTCATACCTATCTCAGCACCACATTCCCCACCAACGCCCTGCCGCTCTTCCAGAAAGCCCTGAAGTAGGGATTATCTGTTATGTAGATAACTTCACCCTTGCCGATATTTTCCGATCCTATTACAAGTGTGTTCTTAATCTTGTCTTTGTATTTAAATCCTGCAAAGCCCGATACAGGTTCCTTTTCGAGGATGTAGCCGATATTGTTCCCGGCAGGCAGGAAAGGATAACCTGCAGTTCTCTTCATTATGAACCATTCTTTTCCCAGACCGAAAGCATAAGGATGAGTATCATCTATCCTAACCCTGTATATGCTACCTGCTGAACGGGCTGAAATTGCATACCTGCTTTCAATTGTATACTCATATCTCTTCAGATGGGATGTATCATCGCTTCTCACTTTCTTTTCTGCTGCTTTATCTTCAGCGCCCTTTGTCTCCATGGCTTTTGCAAGAGCGGTAGCCTTTGAACTGCTGAACACTGATATGGAGTTTTCAAGAGCCAGCACTCTGCCTCCTCTTTTTACATAATCGATTATTGTGTCCTTCAGACTCAGGTAGCTGCCTGACGGTAGTATCAGCAGATCGTAACCGGTAAGGTTAACCTGGGGCACATCCTTTATGTTAATGAGTGAAACCGGATAATTGAGTTCCCTCTCAAAAAAATACCAGAGTTCGCCGGATGATGAGGAAGAGGTTCCTTCACCACAAAGCAATGCAACACTTCTTTTCTTTTTAAGAGGAGAATAGGCTGAGCCAAAATCCTTGCCACTTTCAACCAGCCCTGTCACTTCAGGAACAAGACTCACCCGGCATTCATCAGCTGCCTTCATAACAATAGCGTCAAACTTTTCCCCGATAGATTTATTGTCTCCCCTTGCAACTATAATGCTTCCTCTGTTGAAGCTTTTGCCATTTATTTTAAAAGGTTTGACTGAATACCTGAGTTTAATGTCTTTCATGTAGAGGGCCGCCATAAATTTTATTTCATCAAATCCATGATAATCAACTATGTATACATATGGAAGTGAAGTGTTTTCAGGATTAACGATCTTGTTTGCAGCTACTTTCCCGGTATCTGCAGGGATTCTTTCACTGATCGCAAAGGCTTTAAGATTATACACATAAGGCAGGGCCCATGCTGAAAGATCGTAGGTTATCGAATCGCTCGCTTTACTGTCAGGTTCAAAAAGCACCTGTACAAAGCGCGACTGTGGCTGATATGCGCTGACAAGGATATCTCCCTTTTCAATTGTCACCTCACCCTCCTTATTTGTCGGGTATTCAAATCCTTTGAACTTTTTACCGGTGTTTCCTGCAAAACTGTATCTGATCTGATGACGGTCAAACAGCTCCAGCATGTCATTTATGTTTGACTTTTCATTCGAACCTTTAATGATGACCGACTTATACTGGAAGGAAGGATTTTTTGCATTATCGTCAAAATACCTGTTAAATTCTGAAACCAGCTTTTCCCTGTTCGCATAAGAAACCTTAATGGTTGCCATAGAAGCTGTAAAGTGGCCGTCAATCCTCTCTTTAAGTGTCAATGTATCACCTGATTCCAGCTTATAAGCGAGTCCTGATACTCCTCCTCCTGATTGTTCAAATGTAAAGCCCATAGCCCCATTGAAGAGGGGCCAGGTATCTCCATAACTGGGATAGAAAAGGTCGAAGCTCTCCTTTGTAAAGTAGAGTTTATATTTCTCATCAAAAAGCTCGGCATTTGCTTTCCCCATTAACTTATGAAATTCATTTTGCCAGGGTGTGATGACGATATGCCTTGGCTCTGCTCCGGGTGCAAAAAAGTAAGTTGATTCGGGTCCCATCTCATGAAAATCGGCATGGATATGAGGCATGAACCGGTTATAAAGAGCCAGCCGATGTCGTGTTTCTGTCTGTGTCTGCCAGGTCCAGTCGCGGTTCAGATCAAACATATAATGATTTGCCCTTGAACCAGGCCATCCCTGCTTATGTTCCCATGTATTATTATCCGGATTCATTAAAAGGTTCTGGGAGTTTCTGTATCGGCTTGTGTAAAGCTCATGGCCATCGGGATTCTGGCACGGATCAATAATTATAATGCATTCCTTAAGATATTCAGTTATATCCTGTCTGTTGCCGGCAACAAGAGTATATAATGTTTTTATTGCTGCCTCCATGCCAACTGCTTCATTGCCATGAACATTATAAGCCAGCCATACAAAAGGGATCTGCTTTCCTGTAAACTCTCCTGCTGTCAAACCGGTTTTAATCAGATTATTCTTTCTGTATTCTTCAAGCCTGGCCATGTTTTCTTCGGATGATATTATGCATACACCCAAAGGTCTTCCTTCATAACTCATTCCATATGAAAGGTATTCGGCAAGCGGTGAATTTTCAGCAATATACCTGAAATACTCAACTGCCTTATGATGATATGTGAACTGTGTACCAGGCTCATATCCCAAAAATTCATCAGGTGACTTAAGTGCCTGTGATTTAATACTATATACAGCTGAAAAAAAGATGATTACAAAAAGGAGGAGTTTTTTCATTTTATCCGTTTTAACAGGGAGATAAATATAATATTTTTAGAGTAAGGTAGTTCATAAATGGTGTTAGATTTAATTCCTCTGTGTCCATTACTGGTAAAGAGTTCGTTTGTACCAATATTCTTAGTTCATTTGATAAATTTCTATATTTTTGCTTTTCTGTTCTAAACCTGCAAATTTTACTTTTCAGAATTATGAAACATTCGCATACTCTTAAGTCAGTCTTTTTACTGGCATTATTCACGATTATTATTTCGGTTACATCCGTTTCACAGATGCCGATGCGTGGCGGGAACCAGGTAGCTGTTACAGGCTGGCTCGATGATACACACTATCTCTTCAGGACATTCGATTCGGAAAAAAGGCCTGTTATTCAGAGTGTTGATATTAAAACAGGTAAATCTGTTGCTGCTACTGAGAAAACGCCACGGGAACTTATATCGCAGTCGTTACCATCAGGAATAATTCTGGGTATGAACGATGTTGTCAGCACGGATTCCAGAAGTGCTATAATAATTAAGGATAATGACCTGTTCTATTTCAAAACAGGCGATAAGGAACTTCGGCGACTTACAAACGATAAAACTCCGGAAGTCAACTCAAGGTTCTCTCCTGATGGTAACAAAATTGCTTACACAAAGAATAAAGATCTTTATGTTTATGATCTTGTCAATAATAAGGAGATCAGGCTGACTACCGATGCTACTGATAAGGTGTACAATGGCTATGCATCATGGGTTTACTACGAGGAAATACTTGGCCGGCCCAGCAGATATGCTGCATTCTGGTGGTCACCCGACGGCAATAAGATAGCTTACCTGAGAAGCGATGATACCGATGTGCCGGTTTTCACTCTTAACAGGCTCGATGAGGCTGATGGAGTTCACGGACTGATAGAGGCTGTACCATATCCGAAAGCCGGAGATCCCAATCCAAAAGTAAAAATGGGTGTTGCAGATGTTGCCACTACAAAAACCACCTGGATTAAAACTGACTACAATGTTGATCAGTATATTGCCTGGCCTTTCTGGACGCCTGGCAGCAAAAAGCTTGCTGTTCAGATAGTTAACAGGGATCAGAATGAGCTTAAGATAATCCTTGCTGATCCTGCAACAGGCGATTATACAGATATTTACAATGAAACACGAAAAACCTGGGTTGAATTCCGTGAGGATATATATGTTATGAATAATGGTTCAGGTTTTATTCTCAGAAGCTATAAGAATGACTGGGAGAACCTGTACTATTTTGGATGGGATGGAAAACTTATCAGCCAGCTTACAAACTTCAGCTTCAGGGTTAACAGTATCGACAGGGTGGATGAAGATATGAAGGTTGTATATTTTTCTGCAACCGGCGCTGAGTCCACTGATATGCATGGATTCAGGGTAGGCCTTGATGGAAAGAATCTCCTTCAGATAACAAAGGGAGAAGGAACCCACAATCTCAGCATATCACCAAAGGGAACTTATTTTATTGATACATGGAACAGTATTTCAAATGCAGGCTCGATAGTTGCCTATGATAAGAAGGGCAGGCAGCTGAAAGAGATACATAAATTCGATGAGCCGGAATTTGATCCGGCGAAACATGCAAAGGCCGAATTTGTCAGGATCATGACTTCCGATGGATTATTTAACATGCCAGCCATTATTACATATCCTCTGGATTTTGATCCTTCAAAAAAGTATCCGGTAATTTTCACGATCTACGGAGGCCCTGACTCAAAGAATGTTTACAACAGGTGGCAGGGGAGTACGCCTTCATGGTATGCACAGAACGGGATCATCACTTTTACCGTTGACCATCGTGCATCGGGTCAGTTTGGTAAAAAGGGACTTGACTATATGTACCGCTGCCTTGGAAAATGGGAGATACTTGATTATGCCGATGCAGTCAAATGGCTTCGGCAAAAGTCTTTTGTGGATGATACCAGGATGGGGATGACCGGAGGCTCTTACGGTGGATATATGACCTGTCTGGCACTTACCAAGGGTGCAGATTACTGGACTCATGGTATTGCCAATCATTCAGTTACAGACTACAGGTTGTATGATAATATCTATACAGAACGTTTTATGGATACTCCTCAGGATAATCCTGACGGATATAAAGACGGATCTGCACTTACTTTTGCAAAAAACTATAAGGGTAAACTCTATATTACACATGGAGATATGGATGATAATGTGCATATGCAGAACTCTATATACCTGATATCAAAATTGCAGGATGAGGGCAAGTCATTTGAATTCATGATTTATCCGGGTGGCCGTCACGGATGGGGAGGAGCCAAGGCAATGCATATGAGGAATGAAGCAAATAAATTCTGGATGAAGAATTTCTTTGGTAAATGAGTTCTGAATGATTTTTAATACTCCGAATACTTGAGGCAGGTTATCCTTCAAGGGCTAATGGAAATGTGAGACTTACTTTCAAAATAGAACCAGATGGAATATGAAAAAATTATTATGTTTTCTGATCATCCTCTTTGTGTTTTTTTATTTACCCGCTTTCAGTCAGGAGGATCAGGCAGATAGTACAGGGGCTGCTGTAGATACTTTGACTCTTGATTTCGGACTGTTCAACAGCGATGAAATTCTTAACCTTTCCCTCAGGTTTGACCTTACTGAATACATGAGAAAAAAACCGAAGGAGGAATATCTCCCGGCCATTCTTACATATCATATAAGCGACAAGGATTCTATCAATAAAGAGATAAAATTAAGATCGCGGGGTATAGCACGTAACAACATATGCAACTTTCCTCCAATAAGCCTTAATTTTAAAAAGAGCGATATTAAGGCTCCGGGAATGAAAAAAGTTGATAAGATCAAAATGGTTACTCATTGTAATTCAGGGAATGAGGAATATCTTTTTAAAGAGTTTCTGATCTATAAATTGTATAATGTTCTCACTGAATACAGTTTCAGGGTCCGACTGGTAAAAGTTGATTATATAAGTACTGCTAAAAAAACCAGGACGATAAGGTCGTATGCTTTTCTGATCGAACCTCTTGACATGCTGGCCGACAGGACAAATTCAACTTCCATAGAGACTTTAACCCTTACTCAGCAAAACATCATTCCGGAGATAATGGACCGGATGAATATATTTAATTACATGATTGGAAATACCGACTGGTCAGTCACAGGCCAGCACAATTGTAAAATTCTGTCTGTTATTGATCCCGGGCATCCCGGTCTGGGAGGTATTGTCCCTTATGACTTTGACTATGCAGGCCTTGTTAATGCTCATTATGCTCTGCCGGCTGAAGGCCTTGGACTTGAATCAGTTAGAGTGAGGCGGTATCTTGGTGATTGCAGAAGTGAAGAAGAGTTCAATACCAGACTTAAGGAGTTTTCTGAAAAAAAATCAGAATTTTACAGAATCATTAATGAATTCACCAGCCTCGATGAAAAGGATAAAAAGTACATGACCGGATACCTCGATGGTTTTTTCAATAGCCTCGAGAAAGGTTACCTTATAACATCCTTAAAAAGAGAATGCAGAAATCAGCAGGTTCAGAACAAGCAATTTCTCCACCAGGGATATGTCATATCTATCCGGTATGACACAAAGCTGAGGCAATGATAATATGACCATTGTTAACTTCGCGCTATTCCTTTGTAAACTTTTTGGTTAATATTTATTATATTGGCCGCTTAATAAAGAGTGGCATTCTGATGAAAACCAAAATCAATAGCATATGGTAGTAGGCATCCTGAAGGAGACAGGCACTGAAAAAAGGGTGGCAATGCTTCCTGGTGAGGTGGCTTCCTTAAAGAAATTGGGCCTTGAGGTGATCGTTGAAACCGGGGCAGGTGAAAAGGCTTTTGCCTCAGATGCTGCCTATTTGAAGACAGGTGCAAAAGTTGCTGAACGAAGTGATGTAATATCCGGATCTGCCATGTTACTTTCTGTTGCTGCTCCGGTAGATGATATTAATCTGTTCCCTGAAGGTCAGATAATCTGTTCTGTTATAAATCCTGTTGAAAATAAAGTATGGCTTGAGAATGCACGTCTGAAAGGACTCTCAGTTCTTGCACTGGATCAGATACCGAGAACCACCAGGGCCCAGTCGATGGATATACTCTCATCAATGGCGACAGTATCGGGCTACAAAGCTGTGCTGGAAGCTGCTTCAATGTTACCCCGCTTCTTCCCCATGTTCATGTCATCTGCCGGAACCATTAAACCTGCAAGAGTTCTGATCCTTGGGGCGGGAGTTGCCGGATTACAGGCTGTTGCCACCGCCAGAAAACTTGGCGCCATTGTCGAAGTTTTTGATGTGAGGTCTGCTGTTAAAGAGGAGGTAAGGAGCCTTGGAGGAAAATTCATTGAGGTTGAAGGAGCAAAGGAAGATGCTGCCGCAGGAGGCTATGCTGTTGAACAGAGTGAGGAGTTTAAGAAAAAGCAGAAGGAACTTATTCAGCAGAGGGCAATGGCTGCTGATGTTATCATAGCCACTGCCCAGATTCCGGGTAGAAAAGCCCCTGTTCTCGTTCTTAAGGAAACAGTGGCTAATATGAATCCCGGATCAGTTATTATTGATCTCGCTGCCTCCAGCGGCGGTAACTGTGAACTGACTGAAAACAACAAAACAGTTCTGGTTAATGGTGTTACTATTATCGGAAGATCAGATTACCCTTCAGATATGTCTTCAGATGCCAGCAAAATGTTTGGCAACAATATCATAAACCTCATCAAAATAATGGCAGACAAGCAGGGGAATATAGTCCTTAACATGTCTGATGATATTATTAACGGAACAACTGCAGTGCATAGAGGGGAATATATCAGTCCCAGAGTCATACAGATTTTAAATCTCTAACAGTCAAAAAATAATGGAAAATATTTCAGAATTTTTCTTAACGCACAGGGAGGCAATTTTTATTGTAATCCTTTCTGTTTTTCTTGGAATTGAGGTAATTAGTCATGTACCTTCTATCCTTCACACACCTTTAATGTCGGGAGCAAACGCTATTAGCGGGGTAATTATTATAGGAGGAATTATTCTTGTCGGACATGCCAGCACAATATTTGAATGGATACTGGGTATAGTAGCACTTTTCATGGCTATGCTAAACGTTGCAGGTGGCTTTGTAGTTACTGACCGTATGCTGGAAATGTTTAAAAAGAAGAAGAAATAAGATGGACACAATAAATACTATTTTACCTGCTAATGTGATACTGGAATACAGTTATCTTTTATCGGCTATACTTTTTGTATATGGATTGAAGCTGCAAAGTCATCCTGACAATGCCCGCAGAGGGAATCAGTGGGCAGCAGCAGGAATGATTATCCCCATGATTACAACTCTTCTTCTTCACAAAAACCAGACAGGAGCAGGAATACCCCTGGTCAACGGAGTAGCGGTAGTTATTACAACCATTGTCGGCGGAATAGTCGGGACGATTATGGCAAGGAAAATAAAGATGACTGCCATGCCGCAGATGGTTTCCTTTTTCAACGCAACAGGTGGTGCTGCATCAGCTGTTGTTGCCCTGATCGAGTTTAACAAGAATCCTGATCAGGCTGTCCTGGTAGGTCTGCTTGGCATTATAATAGGTAGCATTGCCTTTAGCGGAAGTATGATTGCATATGGAAAACTGGATGATAAAGTAGGGGATATCTTTTCTAAATCTATGACATATGTGAATCTGGTGTTTATGCTTACCATAATGGGTATCACCCTTTTTGTACTTCTGGGAGGGCTTAGTCTTGAGACAAGAACTTTCCTGGTATATTCATTGCTTACATTGAGTTTAATATATGGAGTTAGTTTTGTTATGCCTATTGGCGGTGCAGATATGCCTGTAGTCATCTCTCTCCTGAACTCTTTAAGCGGAATAGCTGCAACAATGGCCGGCTTTATTTATAAGAATGAGGCTATGATACTTGGGGGTATCCTGGTAGGTTCTGCAGGTACTATTCTGACAATACAAATGTGCAGAGCAATGAACCGTTCACTTCTGAATGTAATAATTGGTTCATTTGGTGGAGGAGGAATGGCACATACCAGTGAGGCAGGCACAGTTAAGGAGATCTCCATGAGTGATGCAGCCATACTTCTTAGTTATTCGGCAAAGGTAGTTATAGTGCCGGGATATGGTCTTGCTGTTGCAAAAGCTCAGCATCTCTGCCACGACCTGGAAAAACTGCTTGAGGAAAAAGGGGCCGAAGTAAAATATGCGATTCATCCTGTTGCAGGAAGAATGCCGGGGCATATGAATGTCCTTCTGGCTGAAGCGGATGTACCGTATGGAAAGTTAATGGAAATGGATGATATAAATCCGGAATTGCCTAATACTGATGTTGTTGTAATTATTGGAGCTAACGACGTGGTTAATCCTGCATCAGAAGACGACCCTTCAAGTCCGATATATGGTATGCCAATAATTAAGGCTCGCGAAGCAAAAAACATTATTGTTATGAAACGAGGAATGGGCAAGGGTTATGCTGCTATAGAAAATCTGCTTTTCTTCAATGACAAGACAAGGATGCTTTTCGGTGATGCAAAAGGGACACTGCAGAACCTTGTTAATGAGGTAAAAAGCTTATAGTAGTAAACCCCCAATTCCCCCCGGGCATAGGCGTAAACTTAAGGAATCTGAAAAAGGTTTAACATGGAGGATCAATATAGGCAAACGGATTTAAATATAGAAATTAAGTTCGGTCATAACATTTTCCCCTCCTTTTGAAGGAGGGGTGGCCGCAGTACATTGATAGTTAAAGTATTACAAAGGTTAATAGCGGCCGGGGTGGTTGATTGGTTTATCAGTTCGATTCTTTTATTTTCTTGATTTTAACATCTCCCATAATACCGCCTCAGCTGAAGTGGACCATTTCCTGATATATCATCTGAAGGATTTAAGGCCTTTTCATTTGTTGAGGTTTTTGTTTATCAAAGCTATAATGGTAAAAAGAAACTTATGAATCAACCACCCCGGCCGGGAAATTAACCTTGTAAATATCAGATAATCAATTATCCCGTCCACCCCTCCTTCAAAAGGAGGGGAAACTTTTTCTGAACTCTGTATTTACAATACTTTTCTTAAGTTGACGGCTATGCCCCAAGGGGGGCTTTTTAAGTCATTGGCTTTTAATAAGTCCCCCCTGGGGGATTTAGGGGTGGGTTTAAAAAAGGCTTTTGAGACAGACTCTTTATTTTATTGGCAGATTAGAATAATACAGTAATTCCGAATTTTCCACCTGAAAAGGCATTACCTCCTCCGACTTCAAGATTCAATCCAAAGTTGTCATTAATGAAGTATCTTCCTCCGACCTGCAGTCCCAGACCGAGTCCCGAAGATCCTTCTCCTGGATAATCGTTAGGTGAAGTCCAGGCATAAAACCCGATATTCAGTCCTGCATAAAAATCCCAGTTGCTGGGTATATCAAGAACTCTGTTAAAATGATAATTTGCATTACCGGAAATTCCCAATACCCTGCTCCTGTAGTGATTATCCCTGTATTTCTCATTATAGTTTCTAAATGAACCTTCAAAGCCCAAAGTAATGTCGTGGGAAACTCCAAAATCCAACCCGATATATACTGGTACACCCCAGCCGGAAAAACCAACTCCGGCGTTAAGCTGAACTCCACCCGTGCCAAGAGGGCTTTGGGCACTAACTGTAAAAATAGAAATTACAGATAACAAAAGGATTATTTTTAACTTTTTCATTTTATATAATATATTAATATGTGTGCATACTTAATTGATTTACAAAGTTAAGTGGCTTTATATCAGTTATTCTTACACAACTCTGTATAAATGTTCCATAATTCACACATATTTGGGTTACATTTTGAGTAAATCAGGTTTTGATAAAGAGGAGATAACTGCTCTTATGGATAGATGAAAATATTGCTAAATTTAGAGTTTGTAAGACTTTGGAATTAATCAATATGATAGATAGCGAACAGTATCAACTTACCCATTTGCGTTCATCAATGAAGGATTCCGGTATTGATACCTATATAATTCCATCTGCAGATCCCCATCTTGGCGAGTATATACCTGATCACTGGCGTATAATTTTATGGCTTACCGGTTTTACAGGGTCTTCATCAACAATTGTGATTACGGATTCTTTTGCAGGTATATGGACCGATTCACGATATTTTATTCAGGCGGAAGAACAGCTCAAAGGTAGCGGCGTTACACTTATGAACCCTCTTCTGACTGAAAATAAAGACTTTACGGTTTGGCTGAAAGAGAATATTAAGGAGGGAAGCACAATAGCATTTGACGGGCGTATTTTTTCAGTCAGCAGGTTGAGGAAACTTGAGATTGAACTCCAGGGGAAGAATATATTAATTAAAATTGATCAGGATCTTATTTCAGCAATATGGAATGACCGTCCGGAATTACCTGATTCAATGGCATTTGATCATGATCTCTCTTTTTGTGGCATATCACGGTCTGATAAGATTGACAGAGTCAGGGAAAAGATGAAACAGATGGAAGTAAATTACCATCTTCTCTGTGCCCCTGATGATATAATGTGGATGCTTAATATACGTGGCAGTGATGTAAGGTTCAGCCCGCTGCTTTCATCATTTGCCATAATCGGTGAAGACCAGGTACTCCTGTTTGCAGATGAGAACAAGATTCCCTTAAAAATAGCTTCAGAATTTGATAAACTTAATATTGTAATCCTGCCATACGAAGAGACAGCCGCTATTTTATCTTCACTTCCAGTGGATTCATCTGTTTTAATCACTCCTGCATATACTTCAGCAGTTTTATTCAATTCAATACCAGAGGGGATGACAATCATGGAAGATGTCAGCATTCCTGCCCGGTTGAAATCAGTAAAGAATAAAACAGAGATTTCAAATATTGAAAAGGCTATGATTAAGGATGGGATAGCACTGACAAAGTTCTTCTTCTGGCTCGAAACAACCGGGTATTCTTCTGATCTGACAGAAATTTCTATTTCGGAAAAGCTCAATGAGTTCAGATCAGGTCAGAATAACTATCTGAGTCCCAGTTTTCAGACAATATCTGCCTTTAATGAACATGGAGCACTTCCTCATTATACTGCAACACCCGCAACTGATTCAGGAATAAGCGGAACCGGAATCCTGTTGATTGATTCCGGCGGACAGTATCTGGATGGAACCACAGATATTACCAGGACTGTTGCTATCGGCAGACCTTCTGCCCAACAAAAAACAGATTTTACCCTGGTGCTTAAAGGTATGATCAGCCTTGCCATGGCAAAATTCCCTTCAACAACCAGGGGATTTCAGCTTGATATTCTGGCACGAAAGGCATTATGGGAACATGGACTTAATTATGGTCATGGAACGGGACATGGAGTAGGTTTTTGTCTCAATGTCCATGAAGGCCCTCTAAGTATTAGTCCGGGTACTAATCCTGATTCAAAAACAGTTATCAGGCCCGGAATGCTTATCTCTGATGAGCCTGCAATTTACAGGGAGGGAGAATATGGCATCAGGATCGAAAACCTGATACTCTGCTATGAAGATGAAGAGACTGAGTCCGGGCAATTCCTTAGGTTTGATACCGTTTCTCTCTGTTATATAGATAAAACTCTTATTGATAAATCATTACTTGAATCAAAAGAGATTGAATGGCTGAATAAGTATCATTCTGAAGTTTACGAAAAACTTAGCCCGCAGCTTACTCCGGAAGAAAAGGAATGGCTTAAGGGAAAAATCTCTTTTATTTAATTACTTCCTCCATCAGAGTTATATCCATAACCGGAAACTCAGTTATCCTCAGCCTAGCACAGCCGTAAGGGACAAGTTCAATGGTCTCTGGATCACCTTCAGGAGCAACAGGGCTTAACGGAGGAACATCAGCCGAATAATTTTTCAAAGTCCATGCAGGGATCTTTATTCCTCTACTCCTGATGATAATTGGTGCATTCTGTTGAGATACGATATACTTTCCTGAATCTGCTGACCATATCATATCTCCCTTATCTGAAAAGGGAAACTTCCCTATTTCGTTTTCTGTCACTCTGAACCCTCTCATTGTATTACCGGTATCAATCATCAGACCATAATTCCATGGTTTTTTCGGTGATATCTCCCAGTCAACACTTCCTTTATAACCAAAATTGTCATAGTTGATCTTTACGCTCTTATATTCCTTGTCTATTCTAAGTGAGAAATATAAGGGCCCGCGAAGAACAGATACTGCATTGTTGTATCTCTTCTCAAACCTTAATTTCATAGGGATCTGCATTGTAATCTGGTCGCCGCTTTTCCATTTTTCAGTAAGAGTTACAGAGGGTTTTCCCTTGACGGTAATTGTCTTTTTGCCATATCTGATCTCAACAGAATCTGCCCATCCTGGTATTCTGAGCTCAATCGGAAATTTTACAGGATTTTCAGTACTGATCGTAAGGGTAATAAGATCATTAAATGGATAATCTGTTTCTTCAGTGATAGTAACCTCCCTGCCTTTGCCAACTTTTGCTTTAACAACCGATGGTCCGTATGATACTGCAGCAAGGCCATTTTCATTGGTAGCCATCCACATGGTTTCAATGAACTTTGGCCATCCCTGATGCATATTTGCAAGGCAGCAGGCAAAGTTTGGCATAAGACCATATATATTTGAATAATCTCCATTTGTGCTCCAGTCTCTTTTTGCACCCGAAACCAGTACCTGGTTTGATTGCTGATCATACTGATGTGCCCACATGTCGGGAGTGGTTGTGCCAGGGAGAGCGTTGTAAGTCAGAAGTTCAAGTCTGTCGGCAAGAGAGTTCTCACCGAATATGGCATACAGTTCACCAAGGGAAAACATATACTCCACAACCGAGCATAGTTCAGTACCCTGGGAAGGGCTTTTGCCCGAAAGGTGCTCATCGCCAGAAAACCTGCCTCCTGCCTGGCCATGGTGTGCATCATATTTTTCTATGCCTGCAAATACTGCATTCCTGTGCCTTTCATTAATTGACTGCTGGTAATAAAGTCCGGGATATTTTATTGCCATGGCATTGTTTACAACATGGGCTGTCAGACCTACAGGTCCCCAGTCAAGGGGAATTTTTCTGTCTGCAGAAGCAGCTGAATCCCATGGAAATTTCTCATAATAGGAAGTCCAGTCGGAACTGTTTTTATGTATAGATTCAATTGTTTCAAGTATCCATTTTTCTCCTGTCATCCGATAGAGCCAGTAGCCTGTTACTGCATTTTCCATCGCTCTTACACCTCGCCAGTCTTTGTTGGGCCAGTCGGGAGGTGATTCATGAAGGTAACGGAAGTAATTTATCAGAACATTGAACGCATTGGTGTCACCGGTAGCTTCAAAGTATTGCGTCAATACCTTATTGGCAACAGCAATCGGCCAACGGTCTTTATTCTTAACAGGTCCATACCATCCTGAATCACTGCTGCTTGCAATTATTGGTTGTATCCACCTGTTTGCTTTTTCTTTTAACTGATAATCATCAAGCAGGTATGCCAGTGGTACAAGGCCATCAAGAAAATAAGGGCCCCGTTCCCATGCTTCACCGTCACCTCCGCGCCATGATGAATTAACAAGGTCAGGCCAGAAATCATCGATATTACCTGAAAGACCTGATGCCTGCGCTTCAAGTTGTGATTTAAGCCATCCGGAGGGTTTTACAGTACCAAGAGGCAACTTGATATAGGCATTGGACCTTAACGGTTCCGGATTGTTCCTGTAGTTTGTGTTGCCCTTGTGCTTGCTGCAGGAAGAAAAGAGAAGCAGAGATATTATGGTTATCAGAAAAACAGATTTCTTCATTTCTAATAATATTTAGGTTATTTTAAAAATATCAAGTTCATAAAAATAAACTATTGTTATGACCTCACTCCTCACTCCTCACTCCTCACTCTTCCATTACCTTTATCTGGTCGAACCATCCCACCCCCTGTCCGGGCATGCTGAGGATAAGGTTGGTCCTGACAGTGGGAGTTGTATCAGCAGGAATTGTAACAAATGTTACAAATCGCTTCCACTCTTCAGTTGGTTTGAATCTGGCCTTTCCGAATTCTCCGAATTGAATCTCTGCATATTGAGGTATTGGATCATTTTCAAAATGAGGTTCATCTTTCCAAAATGTTGCACCGTTGAAACGTTGTTCAGGATCAGATTTTGCCCAGAGTGATATCATATAGGACGAGCCTGCCTTGACCTGGCACGGGAAGAACCGTACAGCAATACTCTTATCCTCTTTTGGTGTGACAAGCCTCAGGGAATGATTCCCGTCGAAGTATTCCCTTGAATCGGTGAAATATGTGGCACCCATGTCACCTCCCGGCCGGACATAGCACGCTGATGGTATGCCCGGAGAATATATATTTTCAAATCCGGGATCTTTAATAAGGTTATTCCCATTCGTTATTTTTTTTCTTTCAGATGGTTCCAGGTCGATCATATAAACCTGTGAACCGAAAGGGGCAATCTGGTCATTTATCACTCCTCCGGAGAATGACAATGTGCGGTTTTCGAAAAGCACTCTGGCTTTGCCGGTGTATAATCCTCTGATACTGATTGATGAATTGGCCGGTATATTCTTTTTGTTCACTGCCAAAACTGCGAGTTTCCCTTTGTAAAGCTTTGAAGTGACAATAATATCGGGCGATCCTGACGCAACAGGAAATGGTTCTTCATCAGAGAGTAACCAGGGGGTTAATTCAGCTATCTCCAGGGAAATCCTGCCGCATTCAGCCCATGTAGCCGCAGATTTAGGAAAGTAGTTGAAGCCCCAGCGTATAAAATATTGTATACCGGTGGCTCCGTTGATTACCGATTGCCATGTCATCGATCTTATCTCCTGGATAGTGGGTTCCCTTTCCCACCATTCTCCGCCGCCAAATGCCTGTATTACCATCCATTGAGGCTGTTTTCCTCTGAATTCGGAATTGAGCTGATGAGCCAGATCATTAACCATACTGATTGGAAGAGTCGGAACCGGGTAAGGATCGGCCATTACTATGTCAAAGGCAGCAGAATATTTTCTTGATGCCATAAAAGGAGCCATAAATACCATCGTAACAGGGTGCCATGGATCAATTTCCTTTACAGTATTATATATCTTTTCAAGAACTTCAGGAGGGATTTTGAATCCATTGGGCTCATCGGAGATATACCATGCCAGAAGGGCAGGATGGTTCATAAAAGATTTGATCTCTGCAACAAGTCGTTTGTTTTTCTCCTCTTCAGGAATTGTATCTGCTTTCGGACCTGTGGATGCTGAAACTGATAACAAATTATAGTGGACCTTCATACCAATTTCTGCACAGCGGTCCATATATACTTTTCTTTCAGTAATTGTGCCGGGGTGGATCTTCTGGTAGGGTGACATCATATTAAACCCCTTTACTATTTCTTCTTCAGCAAGGGTAGGGCTGACAGGTGAGTAACAATAGAATCCGAACGGTAAGAACGGTTTTTTGCTGACAACCAGTCCGCCAGTGAGCCTGTCTGTCTTTACCTCATTGGGTTTATATGGAAGGATTGTAAGAAGTGTATTTGCTGAATATTTTATTCCTGGCCTCGATGTGTTTGTAATAATAGCTTTAACATTATTCACAGATGGCTTCATTTTCATGCTAAACGGGATCCTCAAAATTTTTTTCAACGGTGTGCCTTTCCATGATGAGATTGAATCCTGATCAGATTGGATAGTTATTACCAATTGAGCATATTGAAGTGCCGGAGGCACATGCAGCAGGAATTCCCCGTTTTTTTCATGAGAATAGAAGCTGAATCTTGTGTAGAGTTTAAATGATGTTGAATCGACCGGTTGTGATAATCCATTTTGAAAAAAAAGCATAGTCGCAAGCACTAAAATAATGGGAGATAACATTCGTTTGTTTCTCAGTCCCTTTATTCTGTAATTATAAGTATCAAACATTTTATAAAATACTTTAGGGCTAAAGCCCGGTTTAACTCCTCTGCAATAACCCCGGGCTTAAGCCTGGGGTTATTGATAATTAGATATATATGGACTTTAGTCCAAAATTTTTATATCTCAGTTTTGTTATTTTCAGATATGCTGAGGTAAATGGTTAAATGTAACTAAATAAAAAAATATACCTTTAATGAGTTAATATTTATTACTCCAACCATGAAAAAAAACATTCTCTTTTTATTTGTCATAATATTGATTGCTTCATGCAGAAATGTTAGCACCGAAAATACTGCACCTTTACCAGCTTCAAAAGATACCATTATTGCAGTTAATTCTGGTAATATAGATTTTGCAAAGTATTTCATTGATAAGACAATGCGTCTCGACTATTTTCACTCGGGAACTGCCACAGAAGAACATTTTGCAAAAGAGGTACATCGCAATAAAGTTGGTGCATTTGAAGGGGCAGGTTACGTATCAAAAGGACTCTACAGATCGCAGATTGTTTGTATTATGTACACAAGACACCTGGTATTCTGCAAGGTTTGCAGCAGGACTATCGAAGATGTGATCGGGCAGTATATAAAATAACGGCGCAACGGCGCAACGGCACAACGGCACAAAGGCGCAACGGACTATGAATCACCTATTAACATTGATAAATTATTGATTATGACTACTGAGAAAACTTTTAAATATCCGATGATTGGTACACTTTTATCGATTAGTGCACCCCAGGTTGCAGAGATAATTGCAATGTCGCGATTTGACTGGGTATTTATCGACATGGAACATTCAGCCATGTCGCTTGAATCGGTTCAGAATGCTATCCAGATAATGGAAGGGAAGATACTCACTATTGTGAGAGTGCCATGGAACGATGAGGTGTGGATCAAAAGAATCCTTGATACCGGGTGTGACGGTATAATTGTCCCTATGGTAAACAGCGCTGATGAGGCCAGGAAAGTAGTTCAGGCCTCAAAATATCCTCCGGAAGGCCGTCGGAGTGTTGGACTTGCCCGGGCACACAAATACGGGGCTTCTTTCAAAGAATATGTTGAGAATGCCAACAGGGATCTTGTAATAATGATCCAGTGTGAACATAAAGATGCTGTTAAAAATATTGATGATATCCTTAAGGTTAAAGGAATTGATTCAGTCTTCATTGGTCCTTATGATCTCTCAGCAAGTATGAGCCTCACAGGTCAGATATCAAATCCAGATGTACAGGCAGCCATCGGATCAGTGAAAGAAAAATGCCGGAAAGCAGGAATGCCCTATGGCATTTACAGCTC
The DNA here is from genome assembly GCA_001768195.1 of Bacteroidetes bacterium GWA2_40_15. Taxonomy (GTDB): domain Bacteria; phylum Bacteroidota; class Bacteroidia; order Bacteroidales; family VadinHA17; genus LD21. Next base: position 71,438 of record MENI01000112.1, read on the forward strand.
GGATACTGACGATATGATTTCAGAGATAAATACCGGTTGCACATTCTTGTTAACAGGAGTTGATGCAAATATGCTGCTGAATTCATATTCTGATCTTATAAGGAAACTGAAGAAGTCTTAAGTAGTTATCGGAATCGTATCGTAATCCTGTACTCTTCTTCAAGCGGAGTTCTATCAATCATTGCAGGCTTCCATGCTGGTCCATCCTTTATTAGTCTTTTTGCCTCTTTGGAAAAAGGTGCTCCAGGGCTTGAAATTATCTTCAAATCAGTTAATGAGCTGTCTGTCATTACTTTGAAGCTAATAATGACTATCTCTTCATTGTTGTTGTCAAGTTCAGGATTCCTGATATTCTTTTCAAGATAGATATTAAAGCTGTCCATGCCTGTAACGGGCTGAGGAGGAATATGACCGGCAATAATACTTTTTGCAGCCATGGGCGCCACAACACCTGCCATCCTCGACATTTCCATTTTCTTTTCAGCTTCAGAGGGCCGTAACAGATTATCATCCTCAGCGACCTGCATTACCTGTTCAATTTCCTCTTTACATGCATCAGCGTCCGGCTTATTATCAGAAGCGATTGCTAATTGCTGAATGTCAGGCAGAGTGGGTGAGGGGGTTAAGAGGCGATTTGGAGAAGGGGAGAGGGGGAGAACCGGAGATTGAACTATATCCCGGGCTTCAGCCTTTTCTGTTTTATCTTTAAATGGTTCTGATGCAGGTATTGTTAAAGGAGTTTTCAACTCTTCAGTAAAATTTTTACTGAGAGTAATTTCCTCAGTACTATCCTTTTTGCTGAAGTAAATAACTGATATGGTAACCAATACTGCAATCGCAGCAGCTACACGGTAATATATGACAAGGGATCTTTTGTGGATCTTTCTTCCTGCCTTTTTCTTCAGAGCCAACAGATCATTTTCAGCCTCTTCCGTAGTGACATGTGAAAAACCTTCGACTGCTTCCTCTGCAAAAGGATCCTTTTGAAGTTCCCTCTCAAACGAGTTTCTCTCTTCACCGGACATTTCACCTTTATGGTACCGGAGAAAATCAGTCAGGTTTCTGCTTTTATTTTTATTTATTCTGTCCATTTTTATCATCAAGACAAATTTTCAGATTTCTTTTTGCATTCTGAAGATGACTCTTCACTTTATTTTCATCAAGACCCATTAATGTTGCGATATCTTTGTAGCATCTGTTTTCATAATAAAACTGCCGGATACACTCTTTCTGCTCAACCTTAAGATTTTCAATACATTCCTCCAGCTCTTTATCAAGGTCATATCCATCTTCATCTATAGGATGCAGACTTAAGCTGTTTTCCATAACGACAACAGTATCATTTATCCATTCCTCCATTTTCTCATTCTTCGATTTTTGAGATCTTAACTTCATAAGGCAATAGTTTTTTGTAACTACATGCAGCCAGCTGCGGAAGTTATCGATCTTCTGTTTCGGGATTTCTGAAATCAGTTTCTCAAAAATCTGCATTACCGCATCGGATGATTCTTCCCTGTCTTTCAGGTATTTAAGGCAAACACCATATACAAGGTGCATATATGCAGAATATAATTCTCCAAGCAGATCAAGATCACCTGTTAAAGTGAATTTTTTAAGGAGATCTTCGTCAGATTGTTTAGCTTTTTTCCTGTCTGATAGCTTTAATAGCATCTTTTATTAGAAACAATTCATGGATTTTGATTTCTCCCTCTTGTCTTTTCCCTTTTGTCTTTTGTCTTTTGTCTTTTGTCTTGTCTCACGCCTATATTCATCCCTAAAGATAATTTAAATATGAATTTTTTTTATACGTTTTATGGAATTTGGAAATTCCCTGCATCCTATGGTAAATGTTTAACCAAAAATTAGTGTCATGAAAACAAGTTTATCAATTTTTTCAATAGTAGTTCTGGCAGCAATTATGATTGCTTTTACAGAATCAAGGACCATAACAGGTACGGTTACAGACAGTACCGGGCAGCCTCTTTACGGTGTGACTGTTAAGTCGAAACAATCCTCTGCCATTACAACTACAGATCAGAATGGCAATTACAAAATTGTTGTCGACAGACAGGCAGCAACTCTGGTCTTTTCAATCCCGGGTTATTCAACGGTTGTGAAAAAAATCGGTGACAGTAATGTAATAAATGTACTGATGAATACAGACGTTTTACTAATTGATGATGCTGCACTGATGAAATTGGATAAAAACAGGGCAATGGAATCTAAATCGATGGCTGGTATATCAGCTCCCTACTCACCAATGTCGTATGGTTCGCAGAATTCATTTCATGGGTATAACAATGATTTTAACACTGAAGGTTATGCTTCTGTAAATGAAAATGGTTTCAAAAATGTTTTGCATAATCCATTATCGACCTTCTCAATTGATGTTGACAATGCATCTTATTCCAACATCCGCAGATTCATTAATATGGGTCAGTTACCTCCTGCTGATGCTGTCAGAATTGAAGAGATGATCAATTATTTCCGTTATGATTATCCCGAACCATCTGGTGAACATCCCTTTTCAGTTTATACTGAAATGGCTGTTTGTCCATGGAACAGGAATCATCAGTTGCTTCATGTAGGACTTAAGGGAAAGAGTATCAATAAATCATTACTTCCTCCTTCAAACCTGGTTTTCCTGATTGATGTATCGGGATCAATGAGTTCTCCGAATAAGCTTCCTTTGCTTAAATCTGCATTCGGTTTGCTTGTTAACGAACTAAGGCCTCAGGACAGGGTAGCCATTGTTGTTTATGCGGGAGCAGCCGGTATCGTTCTTGAATCAACGCCAGGGAACATGAAAAAAACAATAATGGCTGCATTGGATAATCTGGAGGCAGGCGGATCAACTGCCGGCGGTGCAGGACTTAAGCTGGCCTATTCGGAGGCTCAGAAGAATTTCATCAGGGGAGGCAATAATCGCATTATTCTTGCAACTGATGGGGACTTCAATGTGGGAGAATCGAGCAATGGAGGAATGGAACGGCTTGTGGAAGAGAAGAGAGAACAGGGTGTTTTCATAACAGTTCTTGGTTTCGGAATGGGTAATGTTAAGGATGATAAGATGGAGATTATAGCCGATAAAGGAAATGGTAACTATTCGTATATTGATAATCTCCAGGAGGCAAGGAAGGTTTTGGTTCGCGAGTTTGGGGGCACACTTTTTACAATAGCCAAAGATGTCAAGTTCCAGATCGAATTCAATCCTTTTAAAGTCCAGTCATACCGACTAATAGGTTATGAAAACAGATTGCTTAATGATGAAGATTTCAACGATGATAAAAAAGATGCCGGAGAGATGGGGGCAGGGCATAATGTCACAGCTCTTTATGAGTTGATACCTGCCGGTTCAGATGAGACAATTCCTTCAATTGATCCGCTTAAATATCAGAGCAGTAAAGAAAAGACTATGAAAGATAGTGATAAATCAGGTGAATATCTGACTATAAAACTTCGTTATAAGAAGCCTGATGGCAATACAAGTATCCTGCTCGATAAACCGGTGAGGGGCTTAATAAAGGATCTGGATGATGCATCTGATAATCTGAAGTTTGCAGCTGCAGTATCTGAATTCGGTATGATCCTGAGAAATTCTGAATTCAAGGGTAATTCAACACTTGAGGGAGCCGCAGCGCTGGCAAGATCTGCAAGAGGAGACGATGAAGATGGATACCGGTCGGAACTTATCAGATTGATCAGTACAGTTAAAGACATGAAAGTTTTAGCGGATAAAGAATAGGAAAATATTTCCCGCAGATTCCGCAGATTGGCGCTGATAAAATAATTCATGTCGGCAAATATCAGCGTGATCTGCGGGAAATTTATCTGAAACTGACCGGTTATATGCTGGTTGCCGGATTAGATACTTTTCAGGTACATGTCAATTTCCAGGGCAACTTTCCTGCCTGAAGCAATAGCATTGACAACAAGGCTTGCTCCGCTTATTGAATCACCTGCTGCAAAAAATTTCTGACGGCTGGTCATGTGATTATTATCAACTTTTATATTCTTCCTTATATTCAGTTCAACTCCGGAGTCGGTTATAAGTCCTTCAAGTACAGGATGAACAAAGCCCATGGCAAGCAAAACGAGATCAGCTTCAATAATTCTTTTTGAATTCGCCACATGTTCCATAACATATTGGCCATTGACTTTTTTCCAGTTTACATCTTCAACTTCAACTCCTGATACCTTAAAATCACTTCCCGTGAATCTTAGTGTTGAGGTATTCCATGACCTTTCACAACCCTCTTCATGGGAGGTTGAGGTTTTCAATACTTTCCCGAAATGAGGCCATGGATTATCTGCGGACCTCTCTTCCGGCGGTTTGGGAAGTATTTCAATCTGCATAACCTTTTCAGCCTTTTGTCTGATGGAGGTGCCAACACAGTCGGAACCAGTATCACCACCACCTATCACAAGAACCTTTCTTCCCTCAGCATTAATCGGATTATCTGAAGCATTTATCTCCCCTGAGTTTACCCTGTTCTGAAGAGTCAGAAAATCCATTGCAAAATGAATCCCTGAAAGATCTCTGCCGTCTATCATTAAATCGCGGGGATGACCCGCACCAATAGTTATGCAGACAGCATCGAACTGCTTTTCCAGCTCAGCTGCGGTAATGTCCCTGCCTATAGTTATCAGAGTTTTTACTATCACTCCCTCTTTTATCATAAGATCAATCCGGCGATCGATTGTTTCCTTTGACAGTTTGAAATCGGGGATTCCGTATCGCAGCAAGCCTCCGGGTTTATTATCTTTCTCAAAAAGGGTAACTGCATGCCCTGCCTGATTCAGCAGGTCGGCAGCAGCCATTCCGGATGGGCCGCTTCCTATAACTGCAACTTTCTTCCCGGTTCTTATCTTTGGGATTACAGGTTTAATATAACCCTCTGCAAATGCCCGTTCAACAATTGCAACTTCATTCTCGCGAATTGTAACAGGTTCATTATTAATATTAAGTACACAGGCATGTTCACAACTTGCAGGGCATATTCTGCCTGTGAACTCAGGGAAATTATTGGTTGATGCAAGTCTTGTGTATGCCCCTTTCCAGTCACCTTTGTAAAGGAGTTCATTCCATTCGGGAATCAGATTATCGACCGGACAGCTCCAGTGGCAGAATGGTATACCGCAGTCCATGCATCGTGCAGCCTGAAGCATGCGGTCCTCACTATTCAAAACCTGTTCAACTTCACTGTGATCGCGGATCCTTTCACTTATCGGTCTGTTTCCCGCTTCCTTGCGCTTTATCTTTAAAAATCCGTTTATATCAGCCATATTATTTTGATTCAATAATTCAACATTTTAAGTTCAATGTTCAAAGTTCAAGGTTCAAAGTTCAAGGTTCAAGGTTCAAAGTTCAAAGTTCTGGAACCTTGAACCTTTAACCTGAAACCTTGAACAATTTATTCAGCTTGCACTTATCTCAAGATCAAGCTCAACTCCTGCTATTTTTTTCTTCAATTCCTCAAGTTTCTGTTCCTGCATGACTTTCTTGTAATCATAAGGTATTACCTTTATGAACATTGGGATGTATTTGTTAATGTCATCAAGGATCATTTTTGCCTTATTGCTGTTTGTATACTTATAGTGGCGTGAGATGAGATCTGTTAGTTCATTCACATCAATATTTTCATCAACAAGCGACAACTCAACCATCCCCATGTTGCAGTAATAATCGAAATTTCCTTTTTCATTCAGAACATACGCTATTCCACCACTCATTCCTGCTGCAAAGTTGCTGCCTGTAGTACCCAGCACAACAACTCTCCCTCCTGTCATGTACTCACAGCAATGGTTTCCGACCCCTTCCACAACTGCAATTGCTCCACTGTTTCTGACTGCGAATCTTTCACCTGCAACTCCATTGATATAAGCTTCACCCCGTGTTGCGCCATAGAGTGAAGTGTTGCCAATTATTATGTTCCTGTCAGGCATAAAGGTGTGTCCTGCAGGCGGTACAACAATGATCCTTCCTCCTGAAAGACCCTTCCCCACATAATCATTTGAATCTCCTTCAAGATGCAGCTCGATACCGGGTGAAAGAAATGCTCCGAAACTCTGTCCGGCAGATCCTTTGAACCTGCATTTGATGGTACCTTCAGGCAAGCCATCCGGGCCATGCTTTTTAGTTACTATACCTGAGAGCATGGCTCCAGTGGTTCTGTCGGTATTATGAATGTCCCTCGTGATTTCAACAGGCTGCTTATCGATAATAGCCTTCTCGCAGGCAGCAATAAGCTCGTTATCAATAATATTATTCAGTTTGCTGTCTTGTTTGTCAACACAATGCAATGCATTTTCGGAAGCTTCTGCCGGCATTGCCAGCAGACCGGAAAGATCCAGGTTCTTTATTTTCCAGTGATCAATATCAGGGTTTCTTTCAAGAAGATCTGCCCTGCCAATAATATCATCAAGTTTCCTGTAACCCATTTCAGCAAGATTTTCCCGTACCTCTTCAGCAAGGAAGTGGAAGTAAGTCACCAGGTAGTCGGCTTGTCCCCTGAATCTCTTTCGGAGTTCAGCATTTTGTGTGGCTACGCCTACGGGACATGTATTCAAATGGCACTTTCGCATCATCACACAGCCCAGAACGATAAGGGCACTGGTGGCAAATCCGAATTCTTCAGCCCCGAGTAAAGCTGCCGTGATTATATCCTTTCCGCTCTTAAGCTGACCGTCGGCTTGTATAATTACCTTACGGCGGAGATTATTCATTACAAGAGTCTGCTGTGTTTCAGCAAGGCCCAGTTCGAGAGGCAGGCCGGCATGCTTTATTGATGATGAAGGGCTTGCACCTGTTCCTCCCTCATATCCGCTGATTGTAATCAGATCAGCTCCTGCTTTTGTTACACCGGCAGCAATGGTTCCCACACCGCTTTCAGAAACCAGCTTTACACTGACTTTGGCTGAGGGATTAACATTCTTAAGATCGAAGATAAGTTGTGCCAGATCCTCAATAGAATATATATCGTGATGCGGCGGAGGAGAAATAAGTGTTATGCCAGGAATTGCATACCGTGTTTTTGCTATGATCTTATCCACTTTATGTCCAGGAAGTTGTCCTCCCTCACCGGGTTTTGCACCCTGGGCAATTTTGATCTGGAGCTCATCGGCATTTACCAGATAATGAGTTGTTACTCCAAAGCGTCCGCTGGCAACCTGTTTAATGGCGCTTCTTTTACTGTCTCCGTTTTCCAATGGCTTAAACCTCTCCGGATCTTCTCCTCCCTCACCGGTATTACTCCGTCCTCCGATACGGTTCATGGCAATAGCCAGTGTCTCATGAGCTTCCCGGCTTATGGAGCCATACGACATTGCTCCTGTAACAAACCTCTTCATGATTCCCTCAACAGGTTCAACCTCATCCAACGGGATTGGGTTTGATTTTATTTTAAGCAATCCCCTGATGAACCCGGGTCTTGCATTGTCGGCATAAACCAGTTTTGTATATTCCTTAAACTTATTATAGTCTTCAGTACGGGTACTCCATTGAAGCAGGGAGATGGTTTCCGGATTCCATCCGTGATGTTCTCCATATTTCCGGTATGAATAGACGCCTTCAGTTAACATATCAGGTTGATTTTCCCCGCTGAAGGCTATCCTGTGAGGTATGAGCACCTCCTCGGCAATCTCATCCATTCCTATTCCACCAATCCTTGATGTTGTTCCGGCAAAATACCTGTCAATAACATCCTGGTGGATGCCAATAGCTTCAAATATCTGGGCAGAGCGATAACTCCTAAGGGTACTTATCCCCATTTTTGAAATGATCTTCAGCAAACCTTTATTGATCGAATTGACATAGTTTTCTTCAGCTCTCTGGTAATCAAGTTGTATCTCTCTGTCCTTTACCAGTTTATCAATAACAGCAAAACTCATATATGGATTAATAATGCTTGCCCCGTAACCAAAAAGGAGGGCAAAATGCATTACTTCACGAGGTTCAGCTGACTCAACAACAATATCGATTTGCATCCGCTTTCTCTTTTTAATGAGGTGGTGATGTACTGCAGAAACAGCCATCAGTGACGGGATTGGAGCAAGTTTTTCACTTATTCCCCTGTCAGACAGGATGATGTAATTCTTTCCTTCATCCACGGCCTTTTCTGAGTCAATACATAACTGGTCGACAGCACTTTGTAATCCTTCAGATCCACGTGTAGCATCAAACAGCAGAGCCAGGTTTGCTGCAGAAAAGCCTTTGTACCTTAAGTTTTTGACTATCTGAAAATATGTGTTTGTAATTACCGGATTCTTGAAACGCACCATTTTTACATGATCAGGCGATACATCGAGGATATTTGTCTGCAGAGAACCCAGATATCCCGACAGAGTCATAACCAGTTCCTCCCTTATATGGTCAATGGGCGGGTTGGTTACCTGTGCAAATAGCTGTTTGAAATAGTTGAATAGCCTGTATGGCTTTTTTGACAGAACCGCAATCGGAACATCATTGCCCATTGATCCGATAGGTTCCTTTCCGGTGTCTGCCATCTCTTTTATGATCCGGTCTGTATCCTCGAGGGAATAGTTGAATGACGTAATATATTTATCATACTGATCACCCATGTCAGGTGCCTCATGATGGCCTGTTTCAATCTCTTCAAGACTAACCATATTTTGCGTTATCCACTCTCCATATGGAAATTCTCCGGCAATTTTTGCCTTTAACTCCTCATCATGTAATATATTACCTTCAAGGGTGTCAACAAGCAGCATCTTACCCGGCTTAAGTCTCCCTTTTTCCCTGATCTCTTCGGGAGGAAAAGTCTGGACTCCTGTCTCTGAGCCCATTACAATAAGGTCGTTTGTGGTAATCAGATATCTTGAGGGTCTTAATCCGTTCCTGTCGAGCATACCTCCTATATACCGGCCGTCAGAGAATATCAGAGAGGCAGGTCCGTCCCATGGTTCCAGGAACGTTGAGTGGTAGAGGTAGAATGATCTCAGTTCATTTGAAATAGGATTTTTGACATTGAATGATTCAGGGATAAGCACCGACATTGCATAAGGTAAAGACTTTCCGCTCATCAGAAGAAATTCGAGCACATTATCGAGGGAAGCCGAGTCACTCTTACCCGGTTCAACAATCGGATATAACCTTGAGAGGTCGCCAAGCTTGTCGGACTTAAGTATTGATTCCCGGGCTTCCATCCAGAAGCGGTTCCCTTTTATAGTATTGATCTCACCATTGTGCCCAAGTACCCTGAAAGGTTGTGCCAGGTCCCAGCTTGGGAAGGTGTTTGTGCTGAACCGTGAGTGTACAAGTGCAATTGCGCTCTGCAACCTTTCATCCCTGAGGTCAAGAAAATACTCTCCAAGCTGCATGGATGTCAGCATGCCTTTATATACCAGGACCTTTGTTGATAGTGATGGCAGATAGAAGAAATCTTTCTGTCCGATATCAGAAGCGCGTATTATGTTCTCGGCACGTTTTCGGATAATGTATAACTTTCTTTCCAGGTCATCCTGTTGAATATCAGCTCCTAATAATATCTGCACAATCTCCGGTTCAGCAGCGCGCGCTATTTCTCCGATTGCAGATTTATTGCGGGGTACCTCACGGAATCCTATTACATTTACTCCCTCCTCCTTTATTGTATTAAGCAGGATTTCGCGGCATTTGTGTGCATCTGTACTATCCTGCGGCAGGAATATCAGTCCTGTTCCAAACTGGCCTGCAGGAGGCAGGGCATAACCCTGTATCAGATAAAAGTCGCGGGGCACCTGGATAAGCATGCCCGCTCCATCGCCGGTTTTTTTGTCGGCCCCTTCCGCTCCCCGGTGGTTCATATTTTCAAGCACCTCAAGCCCCTGCCTGATGATAGAGTATGATTTTTTACCTTTGATATGTGCTACAAACCCTATCCCACAGTTTTCGTGCTCAAACTCCTGCCTGTATAATCCCTGTTGTACAGGTCTCTCTTTTCTCTTCATAAATCATTTTTTAGATATAAAAAAAACCGTTCTTCGCATTTCCGGAGAACGGTTATCCCTATTTAATAAAACAAACCATCCTCATGCATTTCCGGTCACCCTGAAAATAAGAGTCATGATCCCTGGTAAATTAACTGTATTCATTTATTTCTGATTATTGGCAAATATATAACATAATCTTTTAAAATGATGCATAAGTCTTCAATAAAATTAATAAAATATTAAAAATATCATAAAAAGTTATCAACTTGTAAATTAACAATTGTTCATGTTTCAGTGTTTAAAATTGAACATATTTGAACTTTAATCGCTTAATTATTGTTACATTGCCGTTATTAAATGGCACTGACTGAGGAGAAAGATGGAAAATCCCAAAAATCAGATACTGGTAATTTTCGGAGCTTCAGGGGACCTTGCTTCCCGGAAGCTGATGCCTGCTCTTTTCTCTTTGAGATCCCAGAAACTTCTGCCGGAAAAATTTGTGGTTATTGGTACCGGCCGGACAAATTTCACTTCGGAAGAGTTCAGGATAAAGATGGGAGAGTCGATCCCGGCTTTTTCAGAGGAAAAGGTTGACAGCAGGCAGGTGTCAGGTTTTACCAATGATCTTTACTATCATACAATGGACAACTCCAATCAGGATGACTTTTTGCGTCTCAGGAGCCTGATTGAAGAGATTGATACGAAATACGGGATAGGCGGAAATTGTATATTCTATATGGCAACCCCGCCTCTTATGTACGAACCAATTGCTGTCAACCTTTCAAAAGCCGGACTTACAGTCAAACCGGGGGCCTTCAGGCGTGTGATAATCGAAAAACCTTTCGGATATGATCTTGAATCCGGCCGCAAACTTAACAGGACATTGCACGGGCTGATAGATGAGGATCAGATTTTCAGAATAGACCACTACCTGGGCAAGGAAACTGTTCAGAACCTGTTGGTTACCAGGTTTGCAAATGGAATGTTTGAACCTTTGTGGAACAGGAATTACATTGACCGAATAGAAATTACATCAGCTGAAAGCATCGGAGTTGAAGACAGAGGGGGATATTACGATTCATCCGGAGCTTTGCGCGATATGGTTCAGAATCATCTTCTGCAAATGGTAGGGATGACAGCAATGGAGCCTCCATCATCTCTCGATTCGAATGCCATACGTAACGAAGTGCTTAAAGTACTGCAGTCGCTTCAGCCTGTTAAGGAGGAGGATGTCCCAAAGCAGGTTATAAGGGGGCAATATACCGGATCGCTGATAAGGGGAGAGTGTGTTACCGGTTACAGGTATGAAAAAGGAGTTGACATTCGGTCACGGACAGAAACCTATGTTGCAATAAAATTCTATATAAATAACTGGAGATGGGGAGGAGTGCCATTTTATATAAGAACAGGAAAACGGTTACCTACACGTGTTACAGAGATTTTGATACATTTCAAACCTACTCCGCATCACCTTTTCAGGAGAGATATGGGTAAATTATCGGCAAATCAGCTTATTATACGAATTCAACCCGATGAAGGCATTCTTTTAAAATTTGATATGAAGGAACCGGGAGCGGGTTTTAATGTGAAGAATGTAAATATGGATTTTCATTACACCGACCTGGCAGATATCAGGGTTCCATCTGCTTATGAAAGACTGCTGTATGATGTAATGATTGGCGACTCAACTCTTTTTTCCAGGGATGATGAAGTTGAAACGGCCTGGAAATTTCTTGAACCAATACAGAAAGCATGGGCAAATGACCCTTCGATAAAGATCTTTGGATATCCTGCAGGTACATGGGGTCCTGAGCATGCAAATGACCTCATTGAGGGGGAGGCGCTTACTTGGAGGTATCCATGCAAGAACCTGGCTGATGATGAGTTATATTGTGAATTATGAAAATCTATGGATCCTTCAGTAAGAATATTCCGGACACCATACGAACTGGCAGAAAAATTTGCAGAGGAAATGGTGCAAATGATAAAAGATGCAGCTGATAAGAAGGTACCTGTATCAGTAGCTCTTTCAGGCGGATCAACACCGGAACTGCTCTTCTCGGTTCTCGGTGATCACTTCTCAAAATCGGCACCATGGGATTTTGTAAATTTTTTCTGGGGTGATGAGCGCTGTGTGCCTCCTGTTAGTCCGGAAAGTAACTTCGGGATGACATTCCGTTCATTATTTAAAAAAATAAAGATCCCACAAAGGAATATTCACAGAATTTATGGCGAACATGATCCATCACATGAGGCAATACGATATTCGGATCTTCTATCTCGCAGTATACCTGTCAGAGACGGATTTCCTGTTTTTGATCTGGTTCTGTTAGGCTTGGGCGAAGATGGGCATACAGCATCAATTTTCCCTGACAGAACAGAATTGTTTCATTCTGATAAAATATGTGAAGTTTCTTTGCACCCTGTATCGCGTCAGAAAAGAATAACAATAACAGGACGGGTAATTAATAATGCTGAAAGGGTAAGGTTTCTTGTAACCGGAAGCAACAAGGCTGAGGTAATAAAAAGGATCATTGGAAGAGAGAAGAGTGCCGTGAACCTTCCTGCCTCTCTTGTTGTTTCTTCAGTTGGGAACCTCGGGTGGCTTCTGGATTCAAATGCAGGGTCCCTTCTTAAAGATTGAACATGTATTAAACTACTGATTTCTTAACTGTTTTTCTTATATTTAATCTTCATTTTTATTAACTAAAAACCCCAAGCTATGTCACACGAAAAAGCAAAAGAACAGACCAAACACAAAAAAGAGCCGACCAAGAGTCTGAAAGAAAAACGTGCTGCAAAAAAAGCAAAGAAAGATGAAAAGAGCAGGCTTTAGAGATATATCCTGATTTCTGAATGCCTGTAAGTTCTATAAAAAAAGCCGGTGAGATCATCACCGGCTTAATTTTGTTATGAATAAACTAAGCTAGTTTTACATTTACTGCATTAATTCCTTTTTTACCTTCTGCCAGTTCGAATGTAACTTCATCGTTTTCTTTAATCTGATCTTTCAAGCCAGATACATGTACAAAATACTCATTTTCTGAATCTGCATCCTTAATGAATCCGAATCCTTTTGATACATTAAAAAATTTAACTGTTCCTTTGTTCATTTTATTCTGTTTTTAAAATTAAGGGTCGCAATTTATAAAATAATTTTTAAATATTCTAAATAATTTTTTAGAAGTCTGATAATCAGGGCTATTATTCTTTGATGATTCTGTATTTTCCAATAGACATTTGTTTTAAAACTGAACTCTTAATTGATTTTCCAGCTATAATATTATCTTTTGTGTTGGAATATCCTTTCAAATATTCTCTACATTTATCTGCTGATATTGACATATTGAATTCTTATGGAAGCTAAATTTGTACTAACAGTATTATTACTTTTTTGTCTGCAAAACACCAAAAGTCAGAAGCTGCTGACAATTGCTGAGAAGTCAGATTATAAATCGACCTCTGAACACAGTGATGTAGTTGAGTTCATAAACAGCCTTAAAAAAATCATCTGAATATATCAGGATTGAAAGTGTAGGTTTATCATCAGAAGGACGTGATATTCCGCTTCTGATAATCGGTAATCCATTGCCCCTGTCGCCTGAGAGCATGAAAAATGATCGATCTGCAGGTTGATCGTTTTGATTTAACCGAACTTAAAGGTTCCCCCAGATTGAATCAGGGGCATTACATCAATTCTGTAAAGGGCAATTTCACATCTGAAAAGAAGAATTTTCCGTCCGGAACAGTTGTGGTAAGGATGGATCAGCCATTGGCAAATGTATGTACATATCTGCTTGAACCAGAGTCGGGAGAGGGATTACTTGCATGGAATTTTTTTGACAGGTACCTCGTACCTCAGTGGGGGATGTTATATTATCCCTATCCAGTTTATAAGCTAATGAATAACAACGGGATAAAATCAGTTCCTTATTGTAATTAAAACATTTTTTTCAGACCTTTGCGGCCGGACTAACCAAGGTAAATTATTTCAAAATGAGAAAGTGGCGGGTAGAAGATTCTGCTGAATTGTATAATGTTAACGGCTGGGGCGTTGATTATTTTTCAATAAATGAAAAGGGAAATGTAATTGTAACGCCTCAGAAGAATGGCTCTTCTGTTGACCTCAAGGAATTGCTTGATGAACTTACTCTGGCGGATGTTTCGGCTCCGGTGCTGATAAGGTTCCCGGATATTCTGGATGACAGGATCATCAGCATTTCAAAGTGTTTTAAATCTGCCTCTGAAGAGTATGGTTATAAAGCACAGAACTTTATCATCTATCCTATCAAGGTGAACCAGATGAGGCCTGTTGTTGAGGAGATCGTGAGTCACGGAAAGAAATTCAATATCGGACTTGAAGCAGGATCAAAACCCGAATTGCATGCTGTGATTGCTATAAATACTGATCCCGAATCGCTTATAATTTGTAATGGATACAAAGATGAGGATTATATTGAACTTGCCCTTCTTGCTCAGAAGATGGGTAAAAGAATATTTCTTGTGATAGAAAAGCTAAATGAGCTGAAACTAATCGCTTCAATTGCCAAGCGGCTTAAAATTAAACCAAATCTGGGCATAAGGATTAAGCTTGCAAGCGTAGGAAGCGGAAAATGGGAAGAGTCGGGGGGAGATATAAGTAAATTCGGATTGACATCAAGTGAATTGCTTGAGGCTATGGATTTTCTGGAAAAGAACAGGATGAGAGAGTGTGTGAAGCTGATTCATTTCCACATAGGTAGTCAGGTTACCAAAATCCGCCGTATCAAAATCGCTTTACGCGAAGCTTCGCAGTTCTATGTACAGCTCAGGCAGCTTGGCTATAATGTAGAGTTTGTAGATATCGGCGGTGGCCTCGGGGTCGACTATGACGGTACCGGCTCTTCAAACAGTGAGAGCAGTGTCAACTATACAATCCAGGAGTATGTAAACGACTCAATAAGTACATTTGTTGACGCCAGCAATAAAGCCAGTATCCCACATCCCAATGTAATAACTGAATCAGGCAGGTCGCTTACGGCTCATCATTCAGTTCTGATCTTTGAAGTGCTTGAAACGACAACTCTTCCGTCGTGGAATGAAGAGGATATAATAAAGGATAATGACCATGAACTGGTTAAGGATATGTACCAGTTATGGAACAATTTCAATCAGTCGAGGATGCTTGAAACATGGCATGATGCCCAGCAGATCAGGGAAGAAGCTCTCGACCGGTTCAGCTTTGGGCTTATCGACCTCAGGACGAGAGCGCAGATCGAAAGATTGTTCTGGTCAGTTGCCAAAGAGGTTCATCAGCTGGCAAGTTCAACCAAGCATGTACCTGAAGAGCTCAGACAGATATCGAGGATGCTGTCGGACAAATATTTCTGTAATTTTTCACTTTTTCAGTCATTGCCTGATTCATGGGCTATCGATCAGATATTCCCCATAATGCCGATCCACAGGCTTAACGAAGAACCACTACGAACAGCTACAATACAGGATATGACATGTGATTCTGACGGGAAGATAGATAACTTTATATCAACAAGAAATTCGTCACATCATATTCCGGTTCACTCACTTAAAGCGAAAGAACCTTATTATCTGGGTGTATTTCTTGTAGGAGCTTACCAGGAAATACTGGGCGATCTTCATAACCTTTTCGGCGATACAAATGCTGTTCATGTTTCAGTTGACAGCGACGGCTACAAAATTGACAAGATAATTGACGGTGAAAGTATTGCAGAGGTGCTGGATTATGTACAGTACAACTCCAAGAAAATGGTAAGAACTGTTGAATCGTGGGTTACAACTTCGGTTAAGGCAGGTATTATTACACTTGAGGAGGGTAAAGAGTTTCTTTCCAATTACCGCTCAGGTCTGTATGGTTATACCTACCTTGAATAATACATGAACTTTTTTGACATTTTTTAACGATTTTAATAAAATATTTCTAACTTAGAATCAGATTTTATTCAACCGATCTTTAATAATAACCCACTTAATTATTCAAACTATGAGCAACGGAACTTCTGATTCTAATCCACAAGCACAGGGCACCGGGTCTTTTGATTTCAATGCATTTATCAATGAGTCCAAAGAAACCCTTCTGAATCCTAAATCCTATTTTGCCGGACTGAAAACTTCGGGGGGAATGGCTGAACCTCTGATCAAAGCTGTAATATATGGCGCTATAGCAGGTGTATTCGCATTCCTGTGGAGCGTTCTTAAAATAGGAGCCATGACCGGAGGAATGTTCGGAGGAGGAGCTGTAGGAGTTATGGTATTCGTATGGTATATAATTGCAGCTGTTATCGGATTATTTATTGGTGCTGTTATAGTTCTTGTAATTTCTGCAATTTGTAAGGGCAGCACCGACTTTGAATCGAATGTCAGGGTTACTGCATCATTAATGGTTCTCATGCCAATTAGCGCATTGCTTGCCTTTGCAGGGGGCATAAACCTGTATCTTGGGGCAATAATAACACTCGGTGTTAATATTTTTGGTTTATGGTTATTGTATAATGCACTTATTGAGACGCTTAAGGCAAAACCTGAAACAACAAAGATTGTAGGTTATGTTCTGATAGCACTCTTTGTGCTTATGATGTTAGGTAAAATAGCTACTCTGAGAAAAGCCAATCAGTTTATGGAAGGCTTCAGGAATTCTGACTTTAAAGAGATGATGAAAGAGATGGAAAAGGAAAAAAATTAACTAACCTTTCCCTTTTAATAATACGCCGGATCCGTAATATCGGACCCGGCGTTTTCTTTTATGAATTTTCATGTTTGCTACTCTAAAGTAGTTTTTATAGTTTTAAAACCTCATTGGCTGATTTTGCCTCCGGAGGTATTATCTGACGAAGTTGATGATTAAAAAAATAGTATGACTAAAAACTGGCTGCTTTCCAGTAATATCTTTGGTGTTCTGGCTTACCGGATATTGATTGTAATGCTGCTATTTACGTTATGCAGAATTGGATTCTATATTTTTAATCTTCAGATGTTCCCGGGGGTCACCACCGGCCAGTTTATCAAAATCCTGTGGGGCGGTGTGGTTTTCGATGTTTCGGCCGCTGTATATATTAACAGCCTGTTCCTGGTGCTACATATTGTACCTTTTGATATAAGGTATAATAATGTTTACCAGTCTGTTATGAAGTATATTTACTTTGTGACAAATGGCATTGCCATAGCTATGAACGGCATGGATTTCGTCTACTACAGGTTTGTTTACAAACGGGCAACAGCCGATGTTTTCAGCACATTTTCAAATGAATCAAATCTCACAAAATTGTTTTTCAGGTTTCTGACAGATTACTGGCCAGCTACTTTGTTCACCATTTTTCTTTGGTTCTTAATGGTTTATCTCTATAACAGGATTAAACCGGAAAAACCATCGCCTTCAAATAAAATTGCTTATTATTCGATAAATATTCTTATGATACCTGTTGTTATAGCGCTTGTAATAGGCGCTGCCAGGGGAGGGTATAAACATTCTACACGTCCAATAACTATCAGTAATGCAGCGCGTTATGTTGAAAATCCTCGTGATGTTGCGATTGTGCTTAATACACCTTTCAGTATTTTCAGGACCTATGGCAAGAAGGTTCTCACCAGGTATGAGTTCTTTGATGATGTCAGGCTTAAGGAACTTTATAATCCTCATCACATACCGTTATCAAAAGAGCCTTTCAGAAATGATAATGTGATAGTGATCATTCTTGAAAGTTATGCGAGAGAGTATATTGGCGGATTGAATCCTGACCTGGAAGGGGGTAATTATGAAGGTTATACCCCATTCATTGATTCATTGCTTGGCATAAGCCTTACTTTCGATGTTTCTGTGGCAAACGGCAAAAAATCAATAGATGCTATGCCTTCCATCCTTGCTTCGATCCCATCACTTGAGACCCCGTATATCATTTCACACTATGCCAATAATCAGATAAACGGTTTTCCGGAGCTGCTTAAACGCAAGGGATACTATACTGCATTCTTTCATGGTGCACCCAACGGTTCCATGGGATTCGATTCATTTGCAAAAATGATAGGATTTGATGATTATTTTGGTCTCGATCAGTACCAGGATAAAGACGATTTTGACGGCATGTGGGGAGTATGGGATGAACCATTTTTCAATTTTTTTGCAGGGAAGCTCAACTCTTTCCGTCAGCCTTTTATGGCATCAATTTTTTCTGTCTCATCACATCATCCTTTTGAGGTTCCGGAAAAGTATAAGGGAAAGTTCCGGAAAGGTGCTGCGCCTATTGTCGAAGTTGTGGGGTATACTGATTATGCTCTGAAGATGTTCTTCAATGAGGTATCTTCATCGCCTTGGTTTGCCAATACTCTTTTCGTGATAACGGCCGATCATACCAACGAATCGATTCACAAGGAGTTTCAGAATGATTTCGGATCATACAGCATACCTGTCATATTTTATAAGCCCGGAGGTGATCTCAAAGGTGTTAAGAAGAAAATTGCACAGCAGGTTGACATTATGCCAACCGTTCTGAATTATCTTAACTATGATGAAGATTTCATAGCTTTTGGCAATAACCTGCTGGATGATGCAAATGAATCATTCGGTTTCAATACAAACGGAAGTAATTACCATCTTTACATGAGAGATCATATTCTTGAAATGATCGACAGGAAAGCCATAGGCCTTTTTAATTTTAAAAGTGATATCTTTCTGGAAAAAAACCTGCTTGGCTCAGATCCGGAATTGCAGAACCTCATGGAAGACAAATTGAAAGCGATTATACAGACCTATAACAGCAGACTTCTTGATAATAATATGACTGTCAGAAAACCAAACAATTGAAAATCAATATAACTCATTATGAAATCACGTCGTCAGTTTTTCAGGTTAGCAGGAACAGGAATTCTTGCTGCAGGTGTATCTTCTGTTTATGGCTCACCATCCGCATCTTTATTAAAAGAAGAGGCAAAGGATCTTTTCACTCTCGGAATGGCAGGTTATACATTCCGGGAATTTCCAGTTGAAAAGGCAATTGAAATGATGAACAGGATTGGAATAAGCAACCTTTCTGTTAAAGATTTTCATATGCCTTACGATAGTACACAGGAACAGATAACTTCAGTAATCTCCAAATTTAAAGCAGGCGGGATTAACGTTTATGCTGTTGGTGTTGTTTACATGAAAACAGAAAAGGAAGTGGACCGGGCATTTGAATATGCAAAAATGGCAGGGGTGAAACTTATTGTTGGAGCACCTGAGTACAGCCTGCTTCCATATGTTGAGAAGAAAATAAAAACCTATGATATAAGACTTGCTATTCATAATCACGGGCCAGATAATCCACTTTATCCTAACTCAACAGATATATGGAATAATATCTGGGATAAAGATAAAAGACTTGGCATATGTATCGATATAGGTCATACGACCAGGGATGGGAAAGATCCGGTTTTTGATATCCTGAGGTATGGTTCCCGTATATTTGATGTACATATCAAGGATGTGGACGGATCGACAAAAGAGGGCAAAACCCTTGAGATTGGCCGCGGCATTATTGACATACCGGGAGTAATTTCAGCTCTTCGGACAATCAGTTTTACAGGTATGTGCAGCCTTGAGTTTGAAAAAGATATGAAAGATCCGCTTCCGGGCATCTGTGAATCGATCGGATACTTCAAGGGAGCAATGAAGTGTAAATAAGAAAGGCTAAAAGTGTATGGCAAAAGGCGAAAGGGAATTAAGCCCCTTCCGCGGTGTAAGTATTATTTCGATTAAAAATAAGTTAATCTTCTGAACTCTGCAAGAATAACTTCATATCTGCGGTTCTGTGCTCTTTTCTCGATAACTCAGCTGCGAAAACGACAGCATGGGTCCTCAGAGCTTCAGCAGCATCCACGGTAACAGTGGTTGATGAGATAATTGAAGCAATCCATTCATTAACTATATCCTGATCTTCAGGGTGGTATGAGGTTGCTGCCGGTATACTTATGATCTCATTTCTTTCTCCTGAAAACTCCGTTATGCAAATTGTTCCATTGGCTTCATCGAACAAAAGTTCACCTTTTGTGCCCTGAATCCTCACCCTCCGGCCATTTGTGGAAGAATACCCTGTCAGAGTGCATGTGGCTGTGGCACCGCCTTCAAATTCCATCATCACAACCTGGTGATCAACAACATCATTGTCTCCTCTCCATACACAAATACCGTAGGGGCCATTTCTGACCGCCTCCAGATGCGATTCTTTTGAGTGTATGCTGCAGATGTCTCTCGCCGGCCATTCTTCCAAAGGACCATTTACATATATTTTTAATGCAGAATAGGGACATGTTTCAGCAATTCTGCATCCATCAGTGCATCGTTTGGTGCTTCCTTCCGGTGCATTTTCAGCAGTGAAGAATTTAAGCGAGCCGAAGGATGATACCCTTATGCATGGTTCATTGAATAGCCAGTTGATGAAGTCAATATCGTGGCTGCATTTATGCAGAAGAAGAAATGTATTGAGCTTTTCCTGCGACCACCGGCCCCTGACATAGTTATGTGTAAACCGCAGGTTGCCGATTGCTTCCATATGTTCGATGTGAATAAGTCCGCCGATTGCCCCGCTTTCGATAATCTGCTTTACCTTTTTATAGCCTTCCATGAACCTGAGGGTATGACATACTGCCACAACCTTTTTCTTTTCCTTCTGCAAATTCACTATTTTCAGACAATCCTCGAAATTATCAGCGAGAGGCTTTTCGATAAGAATATGCCAGCTACGGTTCAGGCAGGCCAGTGCCGGGCCGGTATGCTGGTTATCGAGTGTGGTAATAACAGCAGCATCACAATCCGGAGGATCAGCTGTCAGCGTCTCCCAGCCTGTGTAGGCACAATCATCTGAAAGGCCAAATTCTTCAGTGAATTTTCTTCTTTTATCATTATCGGGTTCAGCAACGGCAACAATCCTTGCCGGCAATCCCGATGTCTTTATTTTGCGGGCAAGGCTGGTACCTCTGACACCGGCACCTATAACAGCAATTTTCAGGGTATATGGATTCTCATTTATCATTTTATTCAGAGAAGATTACAAATATTCCATCATTATTCTTTGTGAAATAGGAGTATGTGCCACTGAAGCCATCATCGTTGTTTCCTGTTGTATCCCACGAGGAGACCTGTTCGCAGATCGAATTATCAATATATTCAGGCAGTGAACTGATATTATAGATTGCATTCAGTTCTGATGAAAGAGAATGTACCTTCATTATATCAGATTGAACAGAGGATGGGCTATTTTTACTGCAGCCGGCTGCCAGAATAAGTAAATACAGTAAATAGGCTGGTGTTTTCATAATTGATCTCGGGTTCTACATTGAGTTATTCAGGACCCTGCCGAACAGATACCGGAGTTTATTATTCAGTTCATTGCAAATCAGGTTTCGTCCTGAAAAACTCAGGCATATATTGCTTGCATTCTCTTTCTCCGAGCCACCATCTTCCATTATCATTTCAGCCTGAACACAGCTGACCGGTAGTCCTGAATCGGATTGTTTGCATACCCAGCATATTGAGTTAGGTGATTCTCTGCAAATATCCTTATTCAGAGATATATCGAGATCAGATATCTTAACTTTATATACCCATTTAAATGGCCCGCCAAAACTCATCTCCACATAAAGTTCTTTTTCAGGAGTAATATCAATGGAGTTATAAAAATAAACGTCGTTAAATCCGTCATGGTATGGATTTGCCTTCAGGATGGCATTTATTGAATCAAGGCTTTCCTTAAAAGCGACGCTCTGTGAATTAAGGTAATTCTGCCCGGCAATCAGGAGAGTGAAAACAATCATTATAATTGCTTTTTTCATGGTTATCAGTTTTACAGATAATACCGTATAGGTTTTATGCCGGTATGAATATCCCCAAGATAGTGAAAGAATTCAAATCATTGTGAAATTTTTGTTACGAGTTGCTTTTGACTCTCATTTTTAGTAATTTAGACGAGAGATTTGATGTTGATAATTCATGGGTTCGGGTTGGGTGTTGAATTAATACGGAAGCATTATGGAATACTATATTGCACAAATAATTAAGGATACATGGGGGAACAAACCATGCGATCACCCTCACATCGAAAGGGAATATTATTCCGGAGCATTCCTGACTAATTATGTTTGCGTGCTATGCGGGAAAGAGTTCACTATTGCTCAGAAACTGGAAATTGACGAAGAGCGCAAATTGTATGTCAGAGAATTGCCTTAAGATTTCAAAAACATGAGAAAATGTATTGTTACAACCCTGGCCGGATTTATTCTGGTTTCGATGAATTCTGTGCTATCACAGGATAAGCTGGTTATTAATGACAGGGCTCAGTTTCTTTCAGAATCTGTCGAATCGATGCTCCACGATCGACTGCTTACCGATTCGGTTGAGCTTACTTCGCTTATTGATAACAGGAAAAGGTGTGACTACTGGTTTGCAGCACTGTTGAGAACCGGCAACGATCTGCAACTTTCGGTACTTGATTGTAATGATAAGCAGGTGGGAAGCAAAAACCTGGGATCAAAGATACTCACGGCTGATGATTCAGAAAAAGCGCTTCTGCTTCATTTCGCAATTTCCGAGATAGTGAAGAATCCCTATGGCAATGTTGTTGCGATAACTCCTTCTTCAGTATCTCAGGAAGCCGTTTTGCCTGAAAGTGATCCGGGCCAGCATCGTTCGCGTTATTTATTTGCCCCTTCATCACTTAACCTTGAGAAAGGAGAACTCTATTATAATACCCTTTATTTTTTAGTGCATGATGTACAATATGGAATTAGCGACAAGTTCTCTTTGGGAATGGGTACAACCATTATTGGCTTCCCCTTTTATTTGACTCCCAAATTAACTTTACCTGTGAATGAGAAATCTGCTTTTGCACTTGGTGATATGTTAATAATAGGTACCTGGGGCGCAAGCTTCACGGGGAATCTTATTTATGCGACATATACCAGGGGAAACACTTTCAATAACTTCACCGTAGGTGGGGGATATCTGGTTGTCGGAGGTAAGGATATAAGTGACAAAATCAACGCACCTGTATTTAATTTTTCAGCACTTGCCAAGGTATCCAGTCATATATACTTTATTACTGAGACCTATGCTTCCTATCTTAAGGTTAATCAGACCGGTTATTACTATGACTATAATACAGGCATGTCAGATGAGCAGGACTTTGATCAGGAGAATTTTTTAATGTACAGCTTTTTCGGATTCAGGTTTATAAACAAAAACATTGATGTAAAATGCTGGCAGGTAGGTTTGTCTTTTGTTATTGCCGCATTTGGTGATATACCTTCACAATATCAAAATTCTGACTACTATTCAACAGATGCAAATACCGTAAGCCGGGTTATTCCGATTCCCATGATAGGATACGCCAGGAAGTTCTCAACAAGGTATTAGCAGGATTATTAGGAATTATACTCTTATACCGATCACAAGAATGTCATCTGTCTGATCTTCATCATTGTTCTCCCTCCATTGTTCTATCTCCTGATAAAGCCTGTCGTTCTGTTCAGGCATTGAAAATTCCTGAATGCTCAGAATAAAGGATTTAAATCTGCTACGTAAATATTTTTTATGAGACAGTCCTCCGAACTGATCGGTATATCCATCTGAGCATAAGTAAATATTGTCCCCTCGCTTTAGCTGAATCTTTTCTGACAGAAACTGAAAGTCGCCATTTTCAACGCTGTTGGTTGAGTAATTTTTCGGGTAATATTCTAATACCTTACCGTCCCGTACATGATAAAATGGAATTCGTACTGATGAATAAGCAAGGATATTGGTCCTTAAATCAAAGTTGCACAGAACTATATCCATATCGTCGGACAGACCTGTTTCTTCTTCATCCCACCTGAGGAATCTGTGAACTCTCGAATAGAGATGTTGAAGGATTTCCGGAGGATTGGTAATATTCAACTCATTTACAGCCTGGTCGGTTATACCATAGCCTATTGTGCTGAGAAGAGCTCCGGGTATCCCATGACCTGTACAGTCAGCTGCCGCAAAAACAATCTGATTCCCTTTCTGACTGAAAAAATAAAAATCACCTCCTACTATATCCTTCGGTTTAAAGAGTACAAAACTATCAGGAAAACATTCCCTTACAAAAAGATCATCGGGCAGAAATGTTTTCTGTATGTGATGTGCATAATTGTAGCTTCCCTGTACTTCACTGATCGTCTCTTCGATTTTCTTGTTTATGATCTTTATTTTTTCATCAATAGAAGGAACAGTGGATGCCATTTCTCTGATTTCATTATTTAGCTTTCGGGTTTCATTCAGAAGTTTATGGATAGTGCTGTGTGGTTTTATAGAATAGGAGAGATTTCTGATCTGCTCAGGATTAACAGGATAGGCTTCAAATTCTATATCCTGAAGCAGGGCAGGGATTAGACTGACGAGCTCTCTGTCCTTCTCTTTCTCTGATTCTGACAGCTCATCGTAGGGAATCAGTCCGGGGTGTATCTTCCTTCCATTGTCCTTGATATTCCCGTAAATCCAACCGTTAAGTCTTTTATCCCAGCTCCACCTTAGATGTTCAACCCTGGCCATTGTTTCAATTTCATCTGCACTCAGACGAAGTGTCAGAGCCTTAAATCCTGTCTGAACATGTCTTATCCTGTAACCAATTGATAATAGTTTGGTTGGAATATGGTATGCATTGTCTTTGTTGGAGGTTTTAATATCGTCAGGAAGGTTTTCAAAATCGGTTAAATATTGATTCCCTTCATCACCGGGATAAATGGATTCAGGAAGATCCTGTTCGTTTTCACCGGCAGGATTGTTTTTCCGGATCTCATGCAGGTAGCGTGAATGTATCGCTCTTGCAAGTTTTCTTATTACAACCGGAGTGGTTGCTGAAACCTCTTCATGCCTTATTATCTCAAACCCGATTTTCTTAAACTGCGGAGGAATCAGGTAGTTAAGCTCTCTGAAGTACCATTTTCCGGCAATGGGCATATCTTTTAAAGTTACCTGTTTCGGATCGATTTTTCTTCTTGTTTCGTTCTGATTTAAAAGTCCTGAACCGGTTTCTGCCGATTCCGGAAAGAATTGACCCTGGTCAATTGCTGCCAGTTTTTCAATCTCCTCATCCGTTATTATGCATGTCCTGCAAAAGTCATCGAAGGGACGGATACAGAGGTTCAGTGATTTAAGTTTTACAGGTATCCCGGCAGTATATTCATACCACACCTTTTGTTCATCGTGAGTTAACTGTCCGAATTTTTTATTTATAGTGAAGGGAGCTGTTATAAGAGAACTTGAGCGACGTATATCCTCATAAAGGGATTCAGCAATCGGATCAATGAAGTTTCTTCTGATTTTATCAGAGTCAGAGAACATTTCCAGAACTGTTTTACTGTCTCTGTCCTGGTGATAGATAATCTCCATCCATAGGGCAATTTCTTTATCCTTGATTCGATTCTTCATTTGGGCAGGAATGTCAGATTTACCTCCGGGACCTATTTGACATTCTTGGAGATGAACTGAAAGGGAATTTTCGACATCCTCGACATCTCCCTTCCAACCTCCAGCATATCCATGTCATCATCGTCATAATGCCATTTTATATGGATATCTTTACCCTTCGACCTTGCATCTCCGATCTGCTTGCAGAAATCGAGAATGTATTTTGCAGATGAGGAGTTAAAATACTCGAAATCGAGATTAAAAGTAACAGGTTCCCCTGTTTCCTGTGATTTACCGAGATGATGAGAATAGTCGTCCATCCAGCTGATTATCTCTTCATAGAAGGAAGCGACATCAGCAGGCCTGGATTCACCTGATATTTCAAACCTTTTCCTGTCAGGATCAAGAATTACCCTTGGTGAACTTACTGTCGGATCAATAATTAACTTTCTCATGATATACTTATTTACTTTAATCTGAATCTCAAAGAAAAGCTGTTTGCATTTTGTTCTGGTAAAGCCGTATTCAATTGGATTTCCCGACTTGAATTTCATCAGCATAAAACCCAGTCCGGCCCCGTTTCCATTCTTTTCAGTGACCCTGTTTATCTTATCATCATACAGATGATTGAGTTCCTGGTCATCAACATTGTTTATCTGATCAAGTTTGCTACTCACAGAGATCTCCTTATCATCATTTACAGGATTTCCTGTTTTGATCACGATCTTCCCCATTGTTTTGAGAACTAAAATATAGGGAGGACAGATTTTACTTTCCGGAAGTACTTTTTCAGAGTGCTTGAAAATATTCTCCAGACATTCCACAAGAATAGCATAAACCCTTTTAGCAGTAGTTCTGTCGAGAGAGAGGTATGCATCTGACTTCCTCAGTTTTTTCAGAAGCTTATCGATCACTTTCTGATCAACAGGTCCATTGTAATCCAATAGTTTAACTGAATCGGCCATCTGGAAAAATTTATTTTCCCGAATGCAATAATTTTACTAACTTGAATAACTTTAAACAAAGATAGGCTATAAGATATTCAAAATATGCACCGTGTATAATATTTTTTCTGAATCTTATTGCAACTAAATTATGAGCGAGCCCATTCTCAGAGCTTTAATGCAACTCTTTGCATTAATAGGTGATATTCACGATGATACAATTATTACAGCAAGGGAAAAGGATATTGTCAGATTATTCCTTTCGCGGCATCTAAACAATGAACTGGTCTCAAAGTACATGAGCATGTTTGAAGAGTACCTTACTAAGTTTAATTCAGAAAGTATAATCAAGGGAAGCATTCAGGACCGTAAACGCACTTCCCTTAATGCCGTGCGAATACTGGCAATCTGTGAACAGATAAATAAGGAATTGAGGCAGAAGCAAAAGATTTATGTTCTTGTACAGCTTACCGACTTTATTTCATTAGGAGCTGAGATATCAGAAAATGAACTTGATTTTCTCTTTACTGTCGCTAAGGCCTTTAATATTCATGAGGATGAATATCTTGATATTAAAAGCTTTATAATGAATCCTCTGAATGAGTTTCATAATATCAGCAGGATTCTTATAATTGACAACAGGAAACTGCCTGTCGATGAGGAGATAAAGCATGTATGGGATCCTAACCTTAAAGGCATGATACTCTTCCTTTTTATCAAGAGTACAAATACTTATATCATGCGGTATTCCGGCAGTGAGGATCTATACCTGAACGGCCAGAACATAACCGCAGGTCAGACTTATATTTTCGATACCGGTTCATCCATCCGGGGTGCTGGTATCAATACTGTATACTTTACTGAAATTGCAGGAATCATATCTGAAGAATGGTACGATAGCAAGGTATTGCTTGATGCAATTAATGTAACCTATGAATTCAGGAATAGCGACAAAGGCATTCATAATCTTGATGTTCATGAAGAATCGGGTAAGCTTGTCGGAATTATTGGAGGCAGTGGTGTGGGTAAATCTACAACTCTGAGCGTTCTTAGCGGGAGTCAGAAACCTGATAAGGGAGAGGTCAGAATAAATGGCTATGATCTGTATGATGAAAATGACAAAGAGAATCTCAGTGGTGTTATAGGTTTTGTTCCACAGGATGACCTTCTGATCGAGGAACTGACTGTTTACCAGAATCTTTATTACAACGCAAGGCTTTGCCTTAACGATCTCCCTGATGATAAGCTGAGATCTGTTGTGGATAGAAGTGCTGCAGATCTTGACCTTGAAGAGACACGTGATCTCAAAGTTGGAAATCCCCTGAATAAAGTTATCAGCGGAGGACAGAGAAAAAGGGTGAATATTGCACTCGAACTTATCAGGGAACCTACAATCCTTTTTGTAGATGAACCAACCTCCGGTCTCTCATCGGTTGATTCAGAAATTGTGATGAATCTCCTTAAGGAACTAACCTACAAGGGCAAGCTGGTAATAGTCAACATACATCAGCCGGGCTCTGATATCTATAAGATGTTTGATACGATAATTATAATAGATAAGGGAGGATACCAGATTTTCTGCGGTAATCCCACAGAAGCTATTATATATTTCAAGACTCTGAGTAATCATGCAAATCCTCTTGAAGATCAGTGTATTACATGTGGTAACGTAAATGCTGATCAGATACTTCAGATAGTTGAGGCTAAAATCATTGATGAACATGGCAGGCCTACTGCAATAAGAAAAGTGACGCCTGAGGAGTGGGCTAAGAAGTACAGGAAGGGAGTCATTGGAACTGCACTGAGAATACCTGACGGAAAACAGAAGCTTCCTGCTAACAAATACAACATTCCCGGATTACTGAACCAATCCGTTATATTCTTTATCCGCGATTTTTTATCAAAAATTGCAGACAAGCAATATATCCTTATAACCCTCATGGGTTCACCTGTACTGGCTTTTCTTCTTGCATGGTTTACCAAATACGATGATGGACAGGAATATAAATTCAGTACAAATGCAAACATACCTGCATATATTTTTATGTGCGTCATTACCTCATTGTTCTTCGGACTGATGGTGGCATCTGAGGAGATCGTTAAAGACAGGAAAATTCTGAAGAGGGAATCTTTCCTCAATCTGAGCTGGTTCAGTTATCTTAACTCAAAGATCATGATGATGTTTCTGATTTCTGCAATTCAGACCATTTCCTTTATTCTTATAGGAAACTTTATTCTTGAGATCAGGGGTATGACACTGATTTACTGGCTTGTGCTCTTTACCACATCCTGTTCTGCTAATATGCTTGGACTGAATATATCTTCGGCATTTAATTCAGTGATAACGATTTACATTATTATCCCATTCATAATTATACCACAGTTACTTTTCAGCGGAGTTATGGTGAAGTTTGATCAGCTGCATAAAGGCAGATATGCCTCTCACGAGTATGTACCGGTGATCGGCGATTTTATGACTGCCAGGTGGGCGTTTGAAGCCATAGCTGTAAAACAGTTTAAAGACAATGAATTCGAGAAGCACTTTTACAGGAGCCATGTTATTAAAAGTCAGAATATGTATAATGCCATACTTATAGATGAACTTTCAAAAGAATTATGGAGGATCAGCCATTTATTTGACGCCACAGGCATATTGATTGATGACAAATTCAAGAAAGAGATACTTGAAGAAAAGTTACAGAAACTGAATTATCATATTGATGAATTGACGACTCGTTCAGGTATTCCTCCCGGTCCATGGTTATCGCTGATGAATGAGAAGCAATTTAATAATGAAATAAGCAGAGATGCACTTATATTTCTTGATTCACTTAAGAGGTATTTTCTGAACCTTTGGAGCGATGGCAACTTGATTGAAAAAACCGTGACCGATTCAATACAGAGAGCAATAGGGCCTGAGGAATTCTCCCGACTCAGGGATAAATACCAGAATGAACGTCTTGAATTTCTGGCCCTGGATCAGGATAATCTTCGGAAAACTGTTCACACAGAGAATAAAATTGTACAGAAAATGGATCCTGGCTTCATGAAAACCACATCAAGAGCAGGTCGGTCGCATTTTTATGCACCATCTAAAATAATCTTTAATAAAGAGATAGATACTTACATTTTTAACCTCTCGGCCATCTGGCTGGTTACATTTTTGCTTTACGGGGCTCTGTATTTTAAATTGTTGCAGAAGTTTATTACTATATTTGGGAATATACGGATGAGGCGATCTGAACAGAACAGTTGATAATCAGTTCTGTGTTCCTTTCCCGAGATCCTGATAACTTCCGGGATCATGAGATATGTAATTAAAAAGAGAAATTATGATTGGATTTATGGTTTATATCTTCATTCTGGCAGAGATACTTTTTGCATACCCGGTTGAAAGCTTTTCAGACCGGTCCCCACTAAAAGATTCCGGGACGATTGAGATTCGCGGGATCTATGGCAGTCCCGATCCATTCTGGAACAGGAATATCAGTCTAAATCAGCTCAATGTTAATGCAATATTCCTGAACTGGCATTATATTAATCCAGAACTTATGGAAAGGGTAAAGGAGGAGGGAGTGAAAGTCTTTGCCGAATTTCCGGTGCTCAACGGTAAAGGGTATGTTGATAAGCACCCGGAAGCCTGGGCAATTGATCGCTACGGGAAGAAAGTGGAACCGGCATCTTGGTTCATGGGAGTTTGCCCTACAGAACCCGGATTCAGACAATACAGGATGACCGAGCTGATTGAACTGCTAAAGAGATTTGATCTCAGTGGCATCTTCATGGATTATATGCACTGGCATGCCCAGTTCGAAGAGCCTGAACCGATACTTCCCGAAACATGTTTCTGCCGGAATTGTATAAGCACTTTTGAGTCTTATGCAGGTTTAAGTGTACCGGACAACAGCACTGTGGAGCAGGCAGCCTGGATCCTGTCAAAGCACGATAAAATATGGAGAGAATGGCGATGTTCTGTAATAGCAGGCTGGGTGAAAGATACCAGGACCATCCTTAAGAAGGAGAATCCTGAAGCTCTTCTGGGGATATATCACTGTCCATGGAATGATGAGGAGTTTTACGGAGCCAGGTACAGGATACTTGGACTCGATTATGATATGCTTAAAGGATTAACAGATGTATTCTCACCAATGGTCTATCATGGACGGATGGGGAGAGAGCCTGAATGGGTAAAACAAAACATAGAATGGTTTTCAGGTAAGCTGGGAATAAAGCCTGGTTCGTATCCCAAAATATGGACGATTGTTCAGGCTTACGACGAACCCCGAAAGATCGGGGCGGAAGAGTTTGAGAAAGTTATGCGTTATGGGGCAGCCGGCGGGTCCACAGGAGTGATGATGTTTACCACGAATGCTGTGGCCGAAAGTCCTGATAAGACTGAGACCCTGAAGCGAATCTATTCTGAGTGGCTAAAAGATAATAACACATATTAAGCTGAACCATATGAATATTCAAATTCACCTCAGTCATTTACTTTAAAAATACATTTCCATGAAGGACAATCGCCGTAACTTTATTAAAAAAAGTGCTGCCATGGCAGCAGCAGTTTCAGTAACAGGTTTAAGCGCCTGCACAGGATCGGGAAACAAAGGTCCGAAAGATAAAACAACTGAAGCGTCAGCAGACAGCCCATCCTCAAAGGTTCAGTGGCCTGTTGTATTCGGACCTGACAAACCAAAGATCTGTGTTGGTATTGGTACAGGAGATACCAAAATGATGAGGCAATACAAACAGGTTGGAGTGGATTATGTGCTCATGGGAGGTCCTAAAGTACCATGGACAGAACAAAGCCTTCGTGAAATAATGGATCCATTTAAGGCTGAAGGCCTGACGGTTATAAATATGATGATAGGTGGCAATCAGAATATAATATACGGACGCGAAGGACGCGATCAGGAGCTCAGAAACATTCAGGATTCAGTTGTGGCTGCAGGTAAAGCCGGACTTCCTGTAGTTGAATACAATTTCTATGCGCACCGGTTTATGGCAGGATACTACGAAGTCCTGGCCCGTGGCGGATCAGGGACAACTGCATTTGACTATGAGCGTGGTAAAAACCTTCCTTCGGATGAAGGAACATTAATGACCGCAGAAGCCCTGTGGAATAATATTACCTGGTTCCTTAAAGCTGTCGTCCCTGTTGCAGAGAAAGCAGGTGTGCGACTTGCTCTGCACCCGAATGATCCTCCTGTACCTGTTTCATACGGACATGCACAGATCATGGCTACATTCAATGACTGGAAAAGACTGATTGAAATTGTCGACAGCCCGTCAAACGGAATGACATACGATTGTGGTGTTTCCAAGGAGATGGGAGAAGACCCTCTGGAAGTGCTTCGCTATTTAGGTTCACGCGACCGTATCAACCATATGCACTATCGCAATGTCACTGTGCAGCAGCCTTATTTAAAGTATGAAGAGGTATTCTTTGACGAAGGTGAAGTAAATATGTTTGCTGTAATGAAGGAGGTCTTCAGTATCGGCTATAAGCTTGGAATTTATCCTGAACATGCAAGAGCTATTGATTATGACAAGGAACATCCCGGGGGCATTCGTAACCAGTATCCGGGAGGTGGAGGTTATGCAGGCCAGGTATATAATGTCGCCTATACCAAAGCCATGATGCAGGCAGTAGCATCGATGTAGACTAACCACGGACTCCAGTCCGGGGACTGCTCCCATGATGAATCTAAGTAACCTCACCAGGAACTTCCTCCAGTTCATGAAACTTGCCTGGAAGATGTACCATGCCAATAACACCTTTGGCAGTTACCACAGGTATGTAAAGCGGGTGGCAGGGGATACAATCCGTCAATCGCTGATGCTTAATGATGAAAGTATACCAGAGAGGATATACAAAAAAATCCAGTGGTATATGGTTGAAGCAGTTTTTATAGGTGAGATGCTTGCCCGAATGGCAGATAATTCAATAAGCAAAAGGGATAAAGAAAGCCTGATATATCTTGGTGCCATAATGGCTTTGTTTGATGTTATCGTTGATGATATCAGGTTGAAGCGGGATATTGTAAATGAGATACTTGAACATACTTTTTCAACTACCGGAAGTAAACCTCCTGCCGGAGACAGCGCTATCGTAAGAGTATACTTCCTTTATGTCGATAAGCTTATAGCTACAATTGATAAGGAACAGTGGCGGGAGATATCAGGACATCTCAATATTATCAGGCTTCAGATGAAGAGCGATGAGCAACTCATGAATAGCATAACAGAGGAGAGTGTTAATTCAATTACACTGGGAAAGGGAGGAGTAGCCACGCTGATCTGTTCTGTTTTCCTTCAGCAGAAAAGTGAATCTTTCAGGGAAGCAGTATTTGAACTCGGAGGTTTTATCCAGATGATGAATGACTGTCAGGATCTGCACAAGGATACTGTTGCCGGTATTAAAACGTTTGTGCATTTCAGCAAAGATTTCAGTGAGATATTTAATAAACTGGATGAAAAGCGCATGAAAACCTTTCATCTGATACAATCGCTTGATTACTCGTATAAAGGACGCAAAGAGACTTTATTTGATCTGAATGCAATGTTTATTGTTATTTCATATAAGTTGCAGAGGTATGCTGAGAATAGTAATTATAGTCTTGATTTTAAGTTCATTGCCGATATGAACAAAGAAGATTTCAGGATTAATCCTTTTTCACCTGCAGCTGTTTCAGCCTGCCTCGGAAAAATACTGAGATTTAATTTTGAAAATTGTGAACTGACACCTGATTTTAAATTTGAACAGGCAGACCGCAGTAAAAGATAATATTGCTTAACTTGAGGTTGGATAACCTTAAAATCTATATTATGAAAAACAAACTAAAACTATTAAAAGGTGCTGTTTCAGGAGACAATCGTCGTGAATTCCTCAAGAAAGCCGGAGTCCTTTTTGGAGGAATCTCGGTGGCTTCTTATATGACATCTCCTGTTGAAGAGCTTATAGCTGAAACGACATCCGGGGTCAAACGATCGTCAAATCCATCTGATCTGAAGATTACCGATATGCGTTATTGCGTGCTGCAGCTGGCAGAAGATGGTTCGCGCAACACAATAATACGAATCGATACCAACCAGGGAATTTATGGTCTTGGCGAGGTAAGGGATGCAGCAGATGTACGCTATGCCCTTTTTCTGAAGAGTCGTATTCTCGGTGAAAATCCATGTAATGTTGAAATGCTTTTCAAGACCATCAAACAGTTTGGTTTTCATGGACGTCAGGGTGGCGGAGTGAGCGCAGTTGAAATGGCTCTCTGGGATCTGGCCGGAAAGGCATTCGGTGTTCCTTGCTGGATGCTGCTTGGCGGAAGATACAGGAACAAAGTGAGGCTGTATTCCTATATCCCTGTTCATAACTGGGCGAATATGGATGAAGCAAAATTCAGGGAGGATGTAAATCAGCGCATTAACCTGCAGGGGTATACATGGCTCAAGTTTTATCCCAGCCTGGAGACAATCGGGCATATTCCCGGGATTACCGTAAACTCAAAATACTGGGCCGAACCAAAATTTACGGAAATCACTTCCTACAATAAGACAAAGCAGCCTTTTACACAACTTCAGATTACGGATAAAGGACTTGATGAACTGGCAAGATATGTAGATTTTATAAGAAGTGTTGTGGGGTATGAGGTGCCTCTTTCTGCCGATGGATTTGGAAATTATGATATTAACAATTGTATAAGCGTGGGTCGTAAGCTGTTCCCTTACCGTCTTGCCTGGCTCGAGGATATGCTTTCATGGGAAATGACCGACCAGATGAAAGTTCTTACAGAAGCCCTCGAAACTCCGGTTCTCACCGGTGAAGATATTTACCTTAAGGAAGAATTCATTAAGCTCTGCGACAACCATGTTGTTGATATTATTCATCCCGATCTGCATACCTCAGGAGGTATCCTCGAGACTAAGAAAATAGGCGATTATGCAGAGGAAAAGGGTATAGCCATGGCTATGCACTGTTCAAGTACTCCCGTCGGATTCATGGCCAGCGCCCATTGCGCGGCAGCAACACAAAACTTTCTTGCTCTTGAGATGACAACACAGGCAGTGGATAATGCATGGTGGCATAATCTTGTTAAGACCACCGATGGCAGAAAGCTTGTAGAGTCGGGGTATGCAAATGTCTCCGATACTGCTCCCGGACTGGGAATTGAGCTGAATGAAGATGAAATCAAGAAACATCTGTTTCCCGGCGATAATAGCTATTTTGCTCCTACTTCTGAATGGAATGAAAGACGATCAGAGGATCACCTGTGGAGCGGGCGGTTTACTATTGGACAACCAACAGGAATTGTACCAAAATGAACTATCTTTATTAAAACCAAATAATATCTGTATCATGAAACGTAAAGAATTTCTTCAAAAGGGCCTGGCCACTGGAACAATAATAGGCTCTTCCTCATGGGTAGCAGGTTCAGACGATAGTTTGCAAAAAACTCAGGATAAAAGAGTACCGAGAGGATATGATGTAGATTATGAGGAGGTTAAGATTGAAAGGCCGGTTCCGGGGAAACCTCATAAAGGAAAGGTCCTCCTGGCCATACAGCCTCATTCAGATGATATCCCTCTTTCGGCAGGCGGTTTGGTGGCAAAACTAATTGACGAAGGTTATACGGGGTACCTGTGCTCGGTAACTGATGATGCAAGGGGCGAGGGAAAATATGAGCAGAACAGGATCGACAACCAGAAGATAGCTGATTTCTATGGCATGAAAGGATCGTTTGAATTGCTTATGCCGCATCACCAGCTCGACAGCATAGGAATACAGGATCTTAAGCAAAGGTTCATTTTCCTCATAAGAGCCCTTAAAGTAGATACTATTGTTTGCATGGATCCATGGGGTCATTATGAAGAAAACCCCGATCATTATGTAACCGGTCTGGCTGTGGAAGCTGCCAGGTGGATTGCAGGGGCAAATGATTATCCGGAACATTTTGCTTTCGGAATAGGCCCATATACTCCTAAAGAAAGGTACTATTATTCAAGGGCGGGAGAGACTAACAATCTGATCGTTGATATCAGCAAATATATTGACAGGAAGATCGAGGTGAACCTTTTAAATATTGCAAAAGGCCCTGCCGGTAACAATGGAGTCAAACTCAGAGAGAGGTTGGCAAAAGATGGAAAGAAGCTTACAATACTCGAAGGGGATGACTATACAGCCAACTTCAACTATGCAAAAACTTTTGTATTCACTGACAACAAGAGGCTGGGTGAAAAGTATGGTCTGGAATGGGCTGAGGGATACCATTATATGACAGAGATCCCTTTTGATAATCATGTGCCAGATCCAAATTCTCCTGTTGAGGAATATATCAGGAAAAATGCAGTGCCTAAGTAAGAAGGTAAAAGGCAAAAGGTAAAAGGCAAAAGGCAAAAGGCAAAAGGCAAAAAGGGAAGGCAAGTTGATAGATTATAAAGTAACTGGTAGTTAAAATCAGAATGAAGAAATTATTGTTTTTAGCATTGATCGGCTTGAATATTTCCTGCAGTCTATTCAGGCGTTTATCTGAATCTGAGGCAGAGGGCAGTCTTGTTACTACACGGAAATTTGCCGGTGTTTTTATTGAATACCGTTACACAGTTACAGAAGATTTACCGAAAGTTGATGTTGTTTGGATCAAAACGACTCTGGAGAACAGGTATGGCAAGATATGTGCTCTCAGCAAGAGTTGTGAATTCAATCCGGGTGACAGGTTGTATCTTACAAGGAAATTTTACAGCCCTGGCATGACAGGTGGTAAATGGGAGTATTTTATTGAGAATGACTCTTCAATAATTTATAAATTAACTGAATATCAGAGTGATCGTAAAGTATTTACAGAAACCTGGTATTGAAAAACGAGGAAAGCCCAGGTCTTTTGTATGAACCAAAGGCTTTCACTCTACTAATTTTGGATTGACTAGATCCGCGCCAAATATAAAAATTATTGTTATTCAAATAACAATATGGAAATAAATAGCATCTTTTTTTAACAAAAAAGCACTTCCGGATTCATTACCACCTGAAAAACCGATACGGATCATCCCATTCTTCCGGTTCATCCAGGTATAAACCGCTTAGCCAGCGTTTTTCATTTTTATCTTTATCAACAGGACTATTGAGCCGGGAGAGAAAATCAGTGGATGAGTGTATGCCCAGGTTTCCCAGTAAGCGGTTAACCAGAAATGAAGAACGGCGAAAGGTCTGTTTTACATTGTGCTGCTGATTACTATAATCAAAATGCCATGGAACAAGCTGGCAAAAAACAGCATTCGCCTCTTCTGCTTTTGCAAGTACTCCGTTTCCGATTATTGAGGCGCCTGATGAAACAAGAGATATTTCCCTGGGTGAACGGTTATGCACATCAGCCGGGCCGATTCCGGCAAAGGGAGACTTTGTGTCAAATGGTCCGAAGGAAGCAGCAATATGTTCTTCTTTTTTCATAACAATTCCCGGAAACAATAAACTTATTTCCGGCTGGTCAATACCAATGGTCATCAAACGGCCCCCTGCTTTGATAAACTTGCCGATAGACTTATTATTTTCAGTCAGTTGCTGCGTGCTGCCTGGTCCAACGATCAGTACCTGATCAGGCAATATTTTTCCTCCTTTGAATTCAGTTATTTTTATGGAAGCTTTTTCAAGATAAGCTTTACCGGTCTGCTCGCCGGTATAAAGTGCCTTCAAGTTTGGTGAGGGACTCCATGCTGATATATATGATATAATATTCCAGGTCAGCCGATCAGCAGCCGGATCTGTTTCGGTACGGCCTGTTACATCCATCTGACAGAATATTACAAGGCCTTTACCTTCACGATACTCCATCAACGGACTGTACTGAAGGCTGTAACCTCCGTCAAT
Organism: Bacteroidetes bacterium GWA2_40_15; assembly: GCA_001768195.1. Taxonomy (GTDB): domain Bacteria; phylum Bacteroidota; class Bacteroidia; order Bacteroidales; family VadinHA17; genus LD21. The sequence continues at coordinate 108,582 of MENI01000112.1, forward strand.
TAAGGGAAGAAAATTACTGCAGGCCGGTTTTTCGACCAGTACGCTGGCTACATTTCCACGATTACCGCATCGCCATGCTCTGGTAACCGGAATATCGCACCACTTGAATTCAGGAGCTCCGGAGAGCCTTCCGGGCAGAATTGTTGCCTCTCCATGCCAGTCATGCAGCTGGTCCTCAGTGAGGCCCTCAAGAGCCGGATGGTCGGAAATGCGTCTGAATACCTGGCGCAATCCATATTCCTGTACTCGAAAACCGAAGCGTTGTTCAAGCACTTCAGAAGTCTGTTCAAACACTATTACCTTCAATCCATTGCGAACAGCAGTACCATCAAATCCGGGGCCATCTGCTTTTAACGCTCCCTTTCCTATAATTAATATCTCAGTATCACTCAGACCAGTCAGGTTTTCAACCGATTTATACCCGATTCCAAATCTGTTCAGAAGTAGAGATGTGTCGCCTATTGGATCGAACAAGGCTATTCCGGAGGTGATTTTAATCTGACTTCTTTCAGGCAGAACATTTATTTCAAAGCTATCGGTGAGTGATTTACTTTTACCTGCCAGAAAGACAGCTTTTATCTCATACTTACCAGGATTAAGGTTTTTGGGAAGATCAAAATTAAGCAGAATACGTTCCTGCATTCCTGTGGAAAGATTAATAGTCAGTCTTCCTGTTATTGGCTGAGACAGGTTTAGAACCCAGTTGCAATCACATTGAATTTTTTCGCGGGAATTGTTAATTATTATCAGTTGTTTTTCAAATGACTGGCCCTGAAGGAAGTTATGAGACTTGTCAGTAAAAGCTTCCGCTTTGCCTCCGATATATGCCGTAAGAGGACCATGGTTATCAGTTATGGCTTTAGCAGCTACAGTTGCTTCCCAGTCTGACATTTCATATCCCATATCCATTCGTTCCCGCTGCTGGTTTACAATGTCAGGGCTTAATCCCGGTCTCTGCAGGTTTTCCCAGTCGGTTTTGAAAGATTTTGGTCCTTTTTTCACATTCTTCAGCAACCTCCAGTATATTGTATAGTGCCACATGGCATTAACTGCCGATACTCCCCATGTTCGAAATGCGCGCCAGTTCGATGCAAAGTGTTTCGCAAATACCTGGTTACGTTCATCGAGGAGAACAGAGTCGAAAGAGAAGGGATATTCTGATCGTCCCCATATTTCTCCTGCTCTGAATTTTTCAGCTTCCCACCGGAGATTGGCTTTTTCATATTCACTTATCTTATAGACATAATCTCCGATAAATTGCGCATTCCATTCAGCGAGACAGAATTCCCATGGTACTTTTGCACTGCCAAAATCCCTTACCCCTTTATACCAGCCTCGGTATACTCCGTAATCCCATGTAAAAGGTGTTGAAAATTCTACTAGCATGGCAGGTTTTTCACCCTTTGTGGCCCAGTGTCCGAACCATTCATTCATCTCCTGTATTGGTACCCAGTTAGCATAAAAATTGCATACATACATTGAGCCCAGGTTCCCGGAATGGTGATGATATACAATCCGGAACGGATCAAGATTCCGGATGATAGCTTCAGCGCGCAGAGCCTTTGCAACATTATTGAGCGACCATTGGGAATCATCCCTGGTGTGTCCGTCTATCAGGTCCGGATTCATGTCCTGGCTATATCCCGTAGCATTATGGCTGGTGGAATAAAACACCACCGAGGGGTGATTCCGGGCCACATTAGTGTAGAAAGCAGCATGGTGGGCATAACCGTTGTTCACATCTGCATCGGGTTTATCCCATTCATACTGTGAAAAATGGGGTTGTGACAATGCGATCAGCATCCCTGTATCATCAGCAGCTCTCAGAATTTCGGCAAAACTGACGTGAGTTCCCGGTTCACAGCCATAATTGTGAGTGTAAACAAAGTTAATGCCGGAGTTCTTAAGCCGTTTAAGACTCTCTCTGGCACCGTCATAGTTTGCGAAAGCAGCCCCATATTGTGCATTATCCAGGGGAATGCAGGATAACCAGATCCGACTTCCATTCAGATAAAAATCGCGGCCGTCGATCCGGAACTCACGGTATCCGAACCGGACCGGAATTGCAACATCCAGCTCTTTCCCGGCTGTATTAAGAAGAGTGATATGAGCCAGGTACATATTTTGTGGTGTATGGATATCCCATAATTTATCAGGTATCCATTTTTCAGTAAAGGTAAAACTACCGGCTTTAAGGTCATTTTCATTAAAGGTTTTCCCGGTGAATTCTGCAATTTTAATTCCATTATCAGTGATTGTGATCCGAAGGTTATATCTCGTGCCGGTAACAAGGTTTAATAATCCGGTTTTAAACGTGATTTCCTGCCTGGTGACTGAAGTGTCAATTGTCATAGTATCAATAATCGGTCCTGCCGGAATACCGCTGAGATACACATCACCGCAGAGGCCTCGTCGTTCAACAGTTGCCTCAATCTGACGGGCCATGTTACTGTCATTGTATGCCGTTATAACGTCTTTCAGGGGAAGGGCTTTTACTTTGATACTCAGCCTGTACTTAAGGCCTGGTTTGCAGAAAGATGTCAGATCAAGCTCCCCGCCGGGAAACCATAATTCACCGGCTTTATGACCATCGATATATATTATTGCATTTGAATTCAGATACTCCATCGCCAGTATAACACGCCGGCCGCCCCAGGTATCCGGGATACTTATGTCACGCTGGTACCAGGCAACTGTAATATTTTCGGGCAGGTTTTTATTCCATTCAGGGTGCACAAACAGTGTCTGATTTTCATTCCTGCTGCCAATCCTGTTGTGCCATTGCCCCGGTACCTTGAAATAGCCCCATCCAGAACCTGGTATATCATCAGAACTCAGGTCTCCGGGCTGCCATTGCCAGAGACCATTTATAGATATACGCTCCCTGGTTGGTGTCTTCTCGCGGAATGCCTTATTAATGTCCCATATGGCTTTTACCGGGTCCGGCAAACTGATTGAATCCTGAATTCTCTCCTCAGTTGATGCCGTCAGATCAAATGTATTATCCTCTGCAATTATTCCCTTATTACCGATAAAAAGTAAAGGTTTGTACATGCCGATGCCTGTTATGGCCATTCCCACGGACTTAAGAAAAGTCCTCCTGGTTTTGAATGTATTCCGGATTTTTGTTTTGTTGATCTTCATGGATATATTTCTTTGGTCGAAGTATTCCAGACAGTAACCGGTATTTACAGTGAGAGTATAATTATGTTTACCGTTTGTCGGTTACATAATTTAAAGGTACTAATTATATCAATCTGTTTAAACAGCAGGTACAGGTCTTGACATGCCGCCTGAGGTAAAACGGTGATTCCTGCAAGTCCTGTTTCATAATCCTATAATTCTTTTTGCATTTCCCGATCTGAGGAGTTCCTTCGTCGGTTCATCCGCTTCAGAATCGTTCATTGACTCTATCCGTAAGTGTCCCGACAGATAATCAAGTACAGGCGAATGTGAGCCATGAGCAAACTTTTCTTTACCATATATTTTAATAAGTTCCGGCATATCAGACATCGACCGGCCTGAGGTATCAAATACAAGATCTGCCTTTTTGATCAAAGAAAGTTCCTCATCACTGACTCTGAATCCATTTGCTACATTCACTATTATGTATTTTGCATCGGGTACCTCTTTTATCAGAGGTATGATATTCTTCATCTGCCATTCCAGAGTTATGATATCATATTTAACTTCCCCGGGTTCAAATTTCGGTATGTCAAGCCATGACTTCTGCCTGCTGTCGACCATGCGGATATCTATTGCAACCGGTAATCCCCGGCCGCGGGCCATCTTTACAAGCTCAATAAATGCCGGGTCATTTATTTCATAATCGTGATACTGAGGATACACTCTGAGCCCCTTCATTCCCATATTCTCAGTACATGTTTTAAAATCATCTTTCCAACCGGCATAGACCGGGTTTATTACTGCAAAGGGAATGAACCGGTCGCTGAACCGAGTGTCTGATTTCAGCTCAGCATAGAGTTCCTCATTTGCCGACTGGGTATTCTTATAGAAGACCCCATTAAGGTTACTTATCACTGAGACATCCACGCCAAACCTGTTCATCCTTTCGAGAAGTTTTGAACAGGTATTGTACTGGAGCTTCTTAAATGGCCAGTGGCCAACATAGGCATTGATATCAAGCAACATGGTGGCCCCCTTTCTTTAATACATTATTATAATTGTCAAAAAAGATCTTTTTCTTCTGTTCCTCAGTTGCATTTGACGCCAGTACCCTCCCTACACCATGGTGATAAGCTCCGTCGGTACCAAAGAATATCCTCTCATCACCGAGATGTCTTATGGCGAAATCTACTATGTTTTCTTCATTGTTGCTTCCTCCGGTATCGACATAAATATTGGGACACTCCTTTAGTATTTTACATTCATATTCCCAATCGGCTCCGCCTCCGATATGAGCAAAATGGAATATTGCCTCAGGGTACCTTTTTGCAGCATCAACCATATCTTCGGGAAGAGTAGTATTTGCAAACCTTCCGACATCATACTTCATCCGGTAGCCGCCCATTCCCAGCTGGCAGAATGTGTGCATATAAACTATCATCTTATAATCAATTAGCTTTTCGATTATCGGATAATAGACGGGGTCATTGAGCTTTGCCTGGGTATAACCCTTGAATCCTGCCATGCCCATATCAGCACACCTTTTTATTTCCTCCATCGATTCCCTATTAAACAGCGGGTTCAGAGTAAAAAAGCCGATGAACCTGTCAGGATATTTCTTTACGGCATTTAAAACGATATTGTTATTCTTTACAGCCTCTTCAGGTCCCTCAGGTTCATTTCCTGAGAAATTAGTTATCGGCTTGGATATCTGTAACTTCTCTATCCCAAGCCTGTCTGCAATTTCAAGCTGTTTCTCAAGATCAACATCAGGGTGTGCATGGGAATCGATCTTGCGATATTTCATCACATCCTTCATAATGTCATATGAGGAAACTACCTGCTCTTTTCCTGAGGAACAGCCGGCCATATTACTACCAAGGATAATTCCTGTAGCAGTAAGTGAAGTATTTGCGAGGAATTTTCTCCGGTTGATCTTAATTGACATGGCATTAATATTTTGGAGTTATGAGAATAAATATATAACTTTTATTTCTGTTTCTTAGCTATTCTGGAGTTTCAACAAAATTTAATCAATCCGGGAATAATGAACCCCCAATAAGAGAGTTATTATAGCGCAGGCAGCAAATTTTCTCTTAAAACAGGGTGTCTTTCGGCTGCCATCAATACAATCCGTTTTGCCATCTGGCCGTATGAATAATTAGTCATTTCTGTTGCCAGGGAAAAGCTGGTATCAATGCTTATATCGTTATTGGGATTGATATCGAGGAGGTAGAGCTCATCATCGCGCAGGCGGAAATCGAATCGGGCATAGTCGAGGCATCCGATTCCTTTCCACGTTGTAAGGACTTTCTTTTCCAGATCATTAAGCAGTTTTTTATCAATCGGAGCAGGTATAAGGGTTTCGATTTTTTCGTAATGTTCCGAGCCGGGGACAAACTTTGAGTCGTACGTACATATTCTTTTCCTGGCTTCGCAGAAAGCTGAAAAATCCATTTCTACCGGAGGCAACATTTCGGGTGGTTCATTGTTCCATACCGACACATGGAATTCGCGGCCGTCAATAAAATCTTCGACCATTGCAGGTTGATTTAATTCATTTTTCACCAGCAGAATCTGTTCCTGAAGGGAAAATGTATCGAAAACCACAGAATTTTCGGTGATTGTAAGACTGCAGTGTTCACGTGAAGGTTTTACAATAGCAGGAAAAAGGTTCCAGCCAGCTGCCTCTTCCGGAGTAAGCACTGCTCCGTAAGGAACTCTGATGCCCAGCGAACCAAGTACTTCTTTTACCTTCTGTTTATCGTAGCTCAGTTCTATCACCTCAGGTGTGTTTCCGGTATAAGTGAATCCTTTATTTTCTATGATTTCCAGAACTCTTCTTTCGCTGTACCGGATACCAGGAAGGGTTTCACAGAGGTTGAAAATAATGGTATTATCAGGGTTGTATTTATCGAGTATTGTTTTCAGATCCGGATCGCTCAGTTCTTCAAGATATGTTTCAATTCCTTCGTCTTTAAGCGATTTAAAGAGCATCTTAGTGGAGTTCCGGGCATCGCTGATTTCATTTCTATCCCAGGCAGGATCAAGATCGTATAGAATAAGAACCTTCATAAAAAATGTTTTTTGCTAAGCTAATGTAATTGGTTGAAAAAGTAAGGTATGAAGGGAAAATTGCAAAACTTAATTTGGGTTTATGGATAAAGAAGATAACCCATGCATCGCTGACGCATGCAGATTTCTTCTGTTACGGAATCATGTTAACAGAGTAGTGAGGCTACGGAGTTAAGAATTCGGGGTTTCTATGCCAACGCTTGACGTCTATAAGAGGTTGTCCCGAATATTTAACATTTTCGGGACATTTTGAGTAACCATTTAATTTGATCCCCTAATTCGGGTATTACTGCAAACATTTGCCACTAAATCCAGTTTACTGGCATTTGTTTGAAAATAGTAACAATGGCTATTTAGTGTTATTTTCACCAAATTATCATATAATGTACAAAAGCCGGACAGAGTAGAAATATCCACAAAAGTTGCTGAAAAAATATTCCGGAAAAGAAATTTTGATAGCTAAAATGTCTTTCTGAAATTTTTTTATAAGAAATTATAATAATTATGAAAGTGACTCTTTAACCTGATTGTTAAGGAACCGTTCGAATAAATGTTTTGAAACACCGTTAGTCAAGGTTATTGTTTTGCAATTACTTGGATAAGTAATTCGAAATTCTATATGAAAGTTTAAAATTTCGGATGTCTTATTTTTATAAAAACCCGAGCACTCTATATCCCCGAATGGAGAGTAGCGTGTAACTTTCAATAAATTTGCCTGAAAATGGAGATCAAACCATGATCCTGTCCCTTCGCCACTAAGCCATTGGGCATTTTCAGGTATTAGTGTGTTTCTTGAGGGTTGAGGGGAGGTCGATAATAATAGATCTTTATCAAGTTTGCAGAATGGGGAAAAGGGTTCGTTATTAAGTAATTTGGGCAAAATAATCTTATGTTTAAGTGAATTGACATTATTCATAGGTGTGGGAGTGAGAGGAACAAAATATTCAAGTTTGATTTTTTGCCATATCGGAGGATTTCCGGCCAAAATTGCTGTATTGACAAAGCGTGAACAATTACTCCCTTTATAACGAAACGGTCCGTAGGGCCAGTGATGTGCTTCCTGCATCTGAATTGCCTTATTATAAGCTGCTTTGAAATCAATTGAGCAATAGGATGCGTAAATATTTCCTTCTCCATGACAGGCAGGATTGAGTTGCAATTCATTCAAAATATCCTCATAATTTTCGATTGTACTACCATCTGCTGATATCACAGGATTTGTCTTCATTTCAAGATCGTGGTCGGTTATGGCACCTCTTACTCTGCCATGATCAAAAGGCGAGTGGTAACGTCCAAAATCAAAATAATTACATTTTGTATTTGAGATATCTATCAGTACAAGCGCTGCATGACCAGCCTTGTAATAGTTATTCTTGTTAATTCCAAGTAACTGAGTGATTGGTTCATACCAGCCCCCTGATTGCTTGCAATAGGTCTCAGGCCAGGCTATAGCTATCGCAAATCCTGATTTTCTGTTTTCGCTCATAAAACCTGCTTATTATTTATCATGCTTGTGGCAGTTTCCGCCAATTGATTAAAAAACAAATCAATGTCATCTTCCTGCACATCAGAATTTGCGATAACGAGCCTTAATGCAAGTGTGTTCCCAATATACCCGTAGTTTACAATAGACTTGCCGCTCTTACGTAAATTTTCACGTAGTTCCAGATTAAATGCATTCAGGTCAAAATCCCCTGATGGCACAAACCTGAAGCAAACAGTAAATGATTGACGAGGGATAAGCAATTCGAGGTTTGGATGGGTTTTTACTATATCTTCAGCATACTTTGCCATTGCAACTGAATTATCTAAACGATCCCTGTATCCTTTTTTGCCATAATATTTCCAGGCGAACCATAACTTTACTGCATCCACACGTCGTCCGCACTGGATTGATTTTTTACCAAGATCCTCCACAGCATCAATATCATGAAATATATAGTCAGTATTAATATCTGTAATATTCTGATAAAGAGTAGATTTTCTATTAACCAGTAGAGCAGAGCATATCAGAGGTATATTCATTAGTTTATGAGGGTTCCAGGCAAATGAATCGGTCTTTTCGATTCCCTTCATCAGATGCCGGTGCTTTTCACTGAGAATAAGAGAACCACCAAACGACCCATCAGCATGAAGCCATACATTATACTTCTTACAGATTTCTGCCATTTCATCAATCGGGTCGTATGCTCCTGATAAAGTGGTAGCACACGTTGCTGCTACGAAAAAAGGAAGTTCACCCCTTGATACAGATTCACTCAATTTCTTTTCGAGTTCTTCAGGTATTAATCTGCCATTTTTATCTGCCTTGACTTTAATAACATTTTTAGATCCGATTCCCAGAACATTTGCAGCTGTTTCAAATGAATAATGAGCCTGTTCATTTATAAATGCTTTTAATTTCAGATTATGATCATATCCTTCGAAACGTCCTTCAGGGAATACTCTGTTTCGTGCAGAAAGCATTGCCACAAGATTGGCATTACTTCCACCGGTAACAAATATCCCGTCACCTGACTTATAACCGGCATAGCTGTTCATCAGGTTGATCATCTCTTTCTCAATCATGGTCGCAACCGGGGCAACCTCATATGTATACATTGAAGTATTGGCTACAACTGTAAAAACCTCCCCAAGAAAGGCCGGGAAATTAAAGCCGGAATATAACTGGTTCAGAAACTGCTTATTTCCTGTTCTGACGGAATAATCAAGATATTTCTCAATGTATTCTGTAAACTTAGTTTGTGAAGCACTTTCTTCATCAACCGGTAAACTAAATATCTCTGATAATTCACCGGGTGTTTTGAATTTCACGACAGGAGACGTATTGTCGTCATTTGAGTTAATATATTTTTCTACCCTTTCAAAGGAATACCGTAAAAGATCTTTGTTATTCATTTGTTGTAATGATTATCTGTAATATGCATTAATGTCTTTTTCAAACGTGCTTATGGTCTTTAACACGTCGTACCTGTTATTTCTTAAATAATAAGGTTTGATAAGTTCAAAATAGTCAATGAGGGTTTCATCCGTATAGGTATCATAAAACTCTTCTTCCGTTTTAAGTGTTTCAGCCATATTCAAAAATGCAGGGCCATTAGTAGTTGCAAGCACTTTATGTTCCGGCAGAAAAACTTTTTCTCTATTGAGACTATCGTTTAAGTTTTTGTTGGAACCATAGATATGAAGCGTCATAAAACCGGTTTTGCCTGAGTTGCCCATCATGTGAGTCAGGTCACCACAAACTGCAGCAGTCTGACCTTTTTCAAAAATATCTTTTCGTGATAATTTCAAATTGCCATACTCTGTTTCATATAATCTATGGGTAGCATTTCCAAAGAAATATACACCGCCCCATTCAGTTTCACCGTGGTTATGTATTGCGGTGAAGTCGCCAGGATCCCATGTCATTAACAGTATTCTGAATTTTTCACTTTCATAAAGTAATCTCCGGCCATAGCTTTCTGCACCCGTATGATTGAATATGTTATAGGGGAATAGGGCATCTTCTGAAAGACCTGCTCTTACCATAACTTCAGATACAATTTCGTTAGTTACGTCTGTTACACTGTTAAGTTCGCTGGCTAAATTGACTATGCAATCTGGTAATTGATAATTCATTGCAATTGGTTTTAAATTATTTCATCCTAACAAAATTATTTTTTAATGGCCGGATGGAGCTCACATGTTGATTTTGTTCATGCAAGTTTGTGTTTTTCGTAAAACATGCTCGGTTCATCTTTATAAGAATTGTCGGAATAATTATAAAACCTGACAAAATAGTATATATTAAATTTGTTTTGAAGGACATTTTTCTGTTCCATAAGAGCAATAAACACAACAGTCTCCCTCTTTGGGTTTAATAACAGTCTTGCAATTTTCACACTCATAAAAATACTGACATGCATCTTCCGGCATTTTTTCTTGTTTCTTATGACCACAGACTGGACAGGTTATTACAGAATATGTTTTTAAGTTCATGGCAAATATTTTATAATGTCCTTTACAACTTAGCTTTACATTAATGTCAAGATCAAATATTCTACTTCAATCGTTGCAAGTGTTCAAATGAAAAATCACCTGTTTCAATCATTTTAAGAGTTTGTTCTATTGTCGGCCTGTCACCCCAGAATGTTCCCCTGTAGCTGAACCGCACAATACCTTCTTTGTCAATAATAACTGTTGTCGGTCTATTTATGTATTCTGAATGAACAGCAAAGGCGAGGGGATCAGCTCCGTACATTGCTCCAATAGCTCCTGCACGGTCGAGGAGGTGAGGCCACCATATTTTCTCAGTATATGCTTTGTGAAAAGACTTTTTTGCAAACCAGTAGGAGGGATCAAGCTCTTTTCCAATCATTACTCTGCCCCGGTACCTGTCGTGTGCTTCAACTGTAAAAACCTGTACGCCCTCTTTTTCAAATTCACTCTGTATCTCCATCAGATCCTGAAATTCACCATGGCAAACAGGACACCAGTCGGCGAAAACCCAGATCAGAACTACCCACTTTTCATTTCGGAACTGACCTAATTTCCATTCTTTTCCTTCCGTATCTTCCAACTGAAAATCGGGAGCTATGTTTCCTGTATGAACAGAATTAAAAGTCGATTCATCCAGAGAGAGAAAGGCAGAAAGCTGTTTATCCGTTGTTCCCATTTTTTTCTCAATCTGATAAATTGCCAGCTCACACTGGTGACGTACATCTCGTGAAGGATCACTCGTTTGTTTGTTGCGAAGCAATCCGAGCGAACTCTTCGATTCAATTTGTCCGAGTGCAATGACAGCCTGGCTGCGCACCATAGTATTTTCATCCTGCCGGACAATCTGTTCCAGACTGTTGATTGCATCGTTAGATTTTAGAATTCCAAGAGCCATGGCACAAACCTGCCTGACATACACTGAATTGTCAGCAAGGCCAATCACTATTTCCTTCATATTTTTATTTCCTGCACGCACCAAATCCCTGACAGCCAATAAGCGAACCTGCCAGTCGTCATTGTCCATATCGGCAATACCAGCCACATTTAAAGAGCGGTCTAATGTCATTGAGTTGTCTTCATTCAGGGGATTAAAATCGTGTGTTTTTACTCTTTCAAGCACATTTGGAACACTTGTATTATAAATTCTATTTTCTGTGTTGTTCTGACTAATTATGAGTGAAATCATACTGAAAAGTATTAAAAGTACAAGCAATATTCTGAATGATCCTGAATTGGTTGATTTAATCATTAGATGTGATATTAAGTTAAAAATGTAGAATATTATTCAAACCGGCAACAAGCACCCTGCACCCGTCGTTACTTCAACAGTTTACTTAGTTTGGTATCTAATGCTGAACCGCGCAGGTTCTTTGCCAAAATTATTCCATTACCATCAATAAGGAAGTTTGATGGAATGGCTTCAACTTCATAAAGTCTTGCGGCATCAGATCTCCAACCTTTAAGATCGCTTACATGACTTTCCCAGGATAGCTTATCTGATTTAATGGCACCAATCCAGCCATTTTTATCCTGGTCGAGCGAAACACTGTAAACCGTAAATCCTTTTCCACTCTTAAATGCAGCATCCTTAAAATGCTCGTATGATTTTACAAGGTTTGGATTCTCCATACGGCAGGGGGGGCACCATGACGCCCAGAAGTCAATTAACACAATCTTCCCCTTTAAGGATGAAAGCTTAACTGTCTTTCCTTCAGGAGTGTTGTATTCCATCTCAGGTGCTTTGTTGCCAATATTCAGCCCCACTGACACTTCGGTGTTAACAGGAGAAGTCTCTTCTATTATTCCCGATTCATTTCGGGGAGCGCTGTTTGCAGCGTAGAATACAGCAAAGGAGAATAATGCCGCAACACTTATTAAAGATAATTTTTTAAAATTCATGACTTTTCAATATTATATGATTTAATTATAACTTTTATAATCATCAGCATAGAGAAATCTATACATATATGGATAGATTTCGCAGGCTACGCAGAATCCGAATGCACCTTCAAGGAATGAAAACAGCCCAAGTATTCCGGCAATAACTAATGAAACTGAGCTGAATGGTATCATAATCGATAATATTATCAAACCGGAAAGGATCAATCCTATTCGTGCTGCAAGGACCTTGGGAGCGGCATTAATAAAATGATCTTTTACGTGTAACCACTTAACCATGTTCTGTGATGATATTGCAATCAGACTGTATTTTGAAAATCCGACTGACCTTAAAAAAAAGTCAATAACCAGAAATACAATTGCATAAATATTGTGAGTGACAATAAAACCAAGCAAGAGCAACACTGTTATAATTGCATTTACACGGGCAACATGTTCATTTACTTTTTTGTCAGATATGGGACATAATGCATACGTTTTCATAGGGCATAAGTTTTTATCTTATAGTCGCTACTCCTTAATAATCCTGACAATTTTTTATAGATTATTTAAGATTCTCAAGCACTGCCAGAAGTAATTTTGCACTTATCCTTACTTTATAGTCGGGGTTTATATATTCAAAAGCAATAACACCATCAGGATTCACCACAAACACAGAAGGTACCGGAAGAAATCCTGTGTTTTGTCCGGCAGAATACTCGGAAAGCATCCCGAGAGACCTTTCAGAAGCTTTGAATGCAATTCCCATTGCCTGCGCCACTGCACCGTTTCCATCAGAGTAGAGGCCATACTTAAGTTTGTTTTTCTCGCCGGAGGCAATAAGTTTTGGAGGAGCATCAGGACTGATTGCGATTAACTGGTATCCCAACTCGAGTATCTTATCCTGAATAGTCTCAATTTCAGCTAAATGCTTGTTGCAGAATGGACACCATCCGCCACGGTAAAACAGGAGAATTGAAGGTTTACCGCCGGTAATAGTTGCAAGGGTTTCCTGTTTACCTGCTGTTGATAAAAGTGTAATATCGGGAATTTTTTCTCCGATCAGAAGAGGCGATATATCTTCCGCCTTATCAGCGATCTGTGCGAATGAATTTAATCCGCTGATAATTGTAAAAATCCATGCTAATAATGATAATTTTTTCATCCTGATTAATTTTTAAATTTATACTATATTATAACAAAGCATATGCTTAGATATATTGCAAAAAAATTATTTAAAAACTGATAATGAAACCTTAATAATGTCACGGATCTGATTACCAGGAAGTACTTTTGCACCCACTGATAATCCTTGCATAACACCAAGAAGAAAGTTAGAGTACACATCAATATCAGTATCAGCTGAAATATCACCGGCTTCAATAGAATTCGACAATACTGTTTTAAGCATCCCTTTAATAAACATATAATAGTTATTCAGTTCAACTGAAACTACATCATCTGCCGGATTGATTTCACCGGTACTGTTTACAACCAGGCACCCCTTGTATTTTTTACCTGTTTTCTTATGCTCCGTGAACCGGTTCAGAAAAAGTTCAAGATCCTTAAGCCTGGCTCCGGGTTTTAAAAGATCTGCATAAACATTTTTATTTACATACTCTCTGTACTTTTTTAATGATTCAATGAAAAGATTGTGTTTATTTGAAAAACTTGAGTAAATCGAAAACTGGTTTATCCCCATCTCCTTTTCCAACATCCGAACAGACGTATTCTCATAACCATTATTCCAGAACACATGCATTGCTTTCTCAAGAACTTCATCACTATTATATAATTTATGACGGGACATATAATTAATTTTACTACAAAACTAAGCAATTGCTTTGATATTTCCAAAGAATTCTGAAATCAATAAGGTAATCCAACTTTTCGCTGGGTTTAAGGATTAATAGTTTCCATTGCTAAATTCCCTGTACCAGGTTCTTTGCCATGAAGTTCCACTCTTGAAACGGTGGGAAGCCAGAAACTTCCGCCATTTATCTCTATAAATATCCTTGAGACCTCAACCTCTTTTTCACCTGAGATAGTAAACACCTTATAGCAATTTTCCACATTTTTCTTAAGGATAAAAGTGCGTTTATCGTATGAAACAAACTGAAAGTATATTTCATCTTCCTTTTTGAGCTCATTAAGGAATTTTATTCCATATGCATATTTCTTCTGTATCCAGGTTAAAGGTTCAACCTTGTTATTATTGGTCCTTTTTATCCAGTGAATCTCAATGGGATCTGATTTGTCAGGGTGCCCTGGCTGGTCAAAGTTGATGGAATAAATGATCTCATTGGCATCCCGGCTTCGTCCAATTTTAAATAAATCGTATTCCCAGTTATTGTATGAATTCTCCGAATTTATAAATCCGTATGAAACTGGTGCTGTAAATATCAACAGCATTATTCTGATTAAAAATGGTTTCATTTTAGTGACTTCTTACTTGAATACTGGAAACATTATCTAAAAAGGGAATATATCTAAAGCTGATTATTCAGGCTTATATTCAGCAATCATAGTAATTTCGACAGTTTTTGCAATATTGGTTGAAGGTTTTCCTTTGACAAATGTGATTCCATAATCGGCCAGAGCAACGTTGAACTTACTTTGAACCTCTACTACACTACCTTTTACCTCAACAGTACCATTTTCCTTAACTGGCTTAGTTAATTCCTTAATAGTCAACTCACCCTCGAATGTGGCATTATATGTACCATCTTTTGAAAAATCGATCTTATCAAGGTTTGTAATTTTCCCTTTTAACTTAGCTTTTGGGAACGTCTGTGTATTAAGGAAATCCTCTCCGTTAAAGTGTTTTTGCATTAATGCTTTTTCAAATTCAAAACCCTGCATAGGTACTGAAAATACCACTTCTCCGGTTTCTTTGTTGATAGTGCTTACAGAGGTGGTATTGGTTGCCTGAATATCTTCAGCGGGAGTTGATGAGAAAAACTTAATCTGTGTTTTAGAACTTACAAGCTTTCCCGATGTTTGAGCATTTACTGTAATTGCTGCAACCGCTAATATGATTGCTGTTAAAAATGATAACTTCTTCATGATTTCAATTTTTAAATTATAATTATTTGTTTTTACTTATTTTCTATTATTTCCATTTTTTTCTTCGGTCTTCTGACTTCGGTCTTCTGACTTTTACTTTTTAACTACATCGCACTTTTCGAGTATTACATTTTCGTAAAGCTCCAGGTCACTGTCAAAAGATGCCCCTGATCGTATTACTCCTTTAATTGAAACAGTACTTCCTATTTGAAGATCATCTGCATTGTGACTGGTCTCTTTGGTGAATGCTGCACTGACACCGGCTTTGGCATCGGATTCTTTAAGCAGGATAACTTTTTGTCCATTGAAATCATCCGATATTTTGCTGATAACGCCAGTTATTATAAGGATCTTAGAGTTGCCATCACCTGAAAGGTATTTTTTATTGGCAGCATCTTTTCCAGTCAGATATTCGGCTACAATCTGGGACCCTGTTAAAGTATAATCAACTTTTGCAGTCTGTACATTCCTGTGAGGTATATTGAACATATATATTCCGATACTTCCTCCGATAACTACACCTGCAATAATCAATATTGCTGCAATCTTTAAAATCTTTTTCTTTTTCATAATTTGTTGGATAAATTTCTCTTATAGTCGTGAATTTTGTATAACCTGACATTGATTTTGTCTTTATTATCAAATTTTTCTGAAATTCGAAATGCCTCCATTTAGAAAATTTACGTAATCTTCTATGCTTGAATCGTAACCTTTTGGAGTTGTAAGCAATTTGCCGTCATGATCTGTCAGCACATAGTATGGCTGTGAATTTGTTTTAAAATGTGTAGTCTGAAAATCGCTCCATTTATTCCCAATTGTTTTTATTTTCTTTCCGGTAGTTTCAGATACATATTGTTCACTTTCTGGCAAAGGTGTTTTGTCATCAACATATAGTGAGATCAGCACAT
This sequence comes from Bacteroidetes bacterium GWA2_40_15, assembly GCA_001768195.1. Taxonomy (GTDB): domain Bacteria; phylum Bacteroidota; class Bacteroidia; order Bacteroidales; family VadinHA17; genus LD21. Next base: position 124,616 of record MENI01000112.1, read on the forward strand.
AATTATTGTTCAGAAGTCCTAAAACGGTCTTATCGCTCCAAACATTATCTTCCATTTTCCGGCAATTAACACAACTCCAGCCTGTAAAGTCCAGAATTACCGGTTTATTCTCTTTCCTGGCGAAAGCAATTCCTTCATCATAATTGTGAAAACAATTTAAATTATGAGGACAATGGGATTCATTATCAGATATTATTGAAGCAGAATTGCTATTTGCGTTTTCTGGTCGACTTTGCAGGTTCCAACCTTCAGTATAAAAAGCAGGAGGAGGGAAACCGCTTATCATTTTTAAAGGAGCGCCCCACATACCAGGGATAAGATATACTACAAAGCCGAACACCAGAATGCTTGAAAGCAATCCGGAAATGGATGTGTGTTTCTGTTCGCTGTCGTGTGGTAGTCTCAATTTTCCAAGCAAATAAAACCCAAGTAAGCTGAAAATGACTATCCACAGGGCAATAAACACTTCCCTTGTAAGGATACCCCAATGATATGCAAGGTCAACAGATGATAAGAATTTTAATGCAAGGGCAAGTTCAACAAAACCCAAAACAACTTTTACTGAATTTAACCAGCCACCCGATTTTGGAAGTGAATTCAACCAACCCGGGAATGCTGCAAAGAGTGCAAAGGGCAATGCAAGCGCAAGAGCAAATCCAAACATGCCAATAGCCGGCCCGGTTACATCACCGTTTACAGCTGCCTGCACTAGCAGGCTCCCTATTATAGGTCCTGTACATGAAAAGGAGACTAAAGAAAGGGTAAAAGCCATAAAGAAAATTCCAATTAATCCACCCCGGTCCGATGCACGGTCGGGGGCATTTAGCCACTTACCTGGAAGGGTAATTTCAAAAGCGCCGAAAAAGGAAACTGCAAATACCACAAAAATGAAGAAAAATGCCAGGTTCATAATTCCATTGCTGGCCAGTGCATTTAAAGCATCAGGACCAAGAGTAAGTGTAATCACTAAACCAAGAGCGACATAGATAACAATTATAGAAATGGCATAGATCAATGCATTACGGATGCCTATTGCCTTGGTTTTACTTTGTTTGGTAAAATAGCTTACAGTTAAAGGTAACATTGGAAAGACACAAGGAGTGAGTAATGCCAGCAAACCTCCGATGAAACCTGCTAAGAATATTGCCCATCCTGTCAGAATATTTCCGGAAGGGATAAAATCCTGTTTCAGGGAACCAATCTTCTCTTTCCCCGAAGCAGCCATTACATCAACGCTGAATTCTTTTGTTTCCGGAGGCAGACACATTTCTTCACTGCAAGCCATATAAGTAATCTCAAAATTCAATTTGAATTTTTCATTTCCGCGAATTGCTATTTTTTGCCTGAACGAAGCGTTTTTTTCGAAATATGAAACGATCATATTGTCGTATGCCGCTTCTCTCTTCTGTATAGGTTGTTCTTCCTTTACAGACCCGGCAATTTCGAATGAATTGTTTGGGAGGAATTTAAATGAAGTGGCTTTCGGCCCGTTTTTGATATTTTGAGTCTGACTGTATATATGCCAGTTTTCTTCGATACTTGCTCTTATAGTGATTAGGGCATTATCGGGTGAAAGTGCGGTTACTGTAGTATTCCATTTCACCGGGTCGTGAACCTGGGAGAAGGTGTAAACAGAAACCAGCAAAGCGATTGATGTGATGAGAGCTTTCATTGTAAAGTGTATTCCTGATGTTGTTTAAATTATATTATTCAGTCTGTTTGTAAACTCCTTTTTTGGAGCAGCACCTTTCAGCTTGTCTACTACAACCCCGTCTTTGAAGAAAAGGATAGTGGGGATATTCATAATTCCAAATTGTGCAGCAAGAGCCTGATTGGAGTCAACATCGACTTTGCCTACCAAAACCTTACCTGCATACTCGTTTGATAACTCTTCTACGATTGGACCAATCACTTTGCAAGGTCCGCACCATTGGGCCCAAAAATCAACTAATACAGGTTGTTTTGATTCAAGGACAACTTCCTTGAAGTTATCCACTGTTATTTCTTTTGCCATAATTTTTTTGATTTTAAAAAGGCGAAACTTTTTGGTTTCGCCTTTCTGGTTAAGCTTTTATTTTATTTCTTTCTTTGCCGTCAGCATTGCTGCAACAAGTTCAGCATCACTACTGGCTACACTTATCTGATTTAGTAAAGTTTTGGTCTTTGGATTGTAGAAAGATACAAGACCAGTACCCTGAACTTTTCCGGCAGCCTGCTCCAGACCAACAGATTTAAGCTCCTCGGCTGATTTATCTCTCGTCTCAGTACTGGTTAAATCATTGGCTACAAACTTAATGGCACCGTCTTTATTGTTATTCATGAAGGCGGCCATTGCTCTTTCACCATTTGCTTGACAAACCGGGCACCAGTCTGCCTTATTAACTACTGCAACTACTTTGGGCTCTGACTGAGCCATTACTGAGGCTGATACCATTAAAGCAAGTATCATGCTTGTGAAAATTGATTTTACTGTTTTCATAATTTTTGTTTTTAATATTTATAATTTTTGATAACAACCAAATTGTCGCAGAACCTGGGAAACCTGACAAATAATTTAGAATAAATTTAAATAGCACATTTCAGCATGTTGAAATGTGCTATTAATCAGCTAAATATAAATTATATGTTATTATAAATTTATATTTGATTCCAATATTTCAACAAGCTTTTCTCTGGTCAGGAGTCCACTGTGGCTGTAAATTATTTCGCCGTTTTTATACAATACAAAATATGGCACCCCTGAAATTTTCTGCTCTTTTACAAGTTTGCTGCTGGCATCGGCATTTACTTTTATTATATTAATCTTGTTTTTATACTCAGTTTGAAGTAATTCAATAACAGGCATCATCTGGCGACAGGGGCCACACCAGGGTGCATAATAGTCAACAAATGTGAGCGAATGGGTATGAATGAAAGCAAAAAATTCATCCGGTTCCATTTTGTTTTCGGTGTCTGGCCGGGCATTAGGTTCAACAACGACCGGTAGAGAATTAAGATTCCAGGCCATTATACCATGTTCCAGATTATACACCTCCTTGTATCCGTTCTGAGCAAGAATCTCTGCAGCTCTCTGACTGCGATAACCTGTATTGCAGTATAAATATACCGGTTGGTTTTTTGGCAGCATGAGCAATCGCTTCTTAAAATCAGATGCGTAATAGTTTAACTGACCGGCATTTTCAATATGTCCGTTTGTAAATTCTGAGGGAGTTCTCACGTCGAGTAAACTTCCTTTGTCTCTGAGTACAATATCACGGAACTCTGAAGGATCAAGTTGTTTAATGTAAGGTGATTGTGCCTGGCTGAATATTAAAAACATAGCTAACATTGTAAATAGAGGTAATCTGTTCATAATCATACTTTTTCATATTATGAACAAATAGTCGGGCAAAACTAAAAAACCTGACAGATCTCAGGAGTCTTATTTCTGATAAGAAATCAGGAGGTGGCGATTTTCAATCAAAATTTATACCCTTGCCTTTCGACATCATTTGTTTCTACACCCAAGGCAAGGACAACCCTGTTTACAAAATTGAAATAAGAAACAACGAGAGTGGCATCTAAAATGGCGCTATCGTTTAAACCTTTTTCTTTCAATTTATTTACTGATGAATCGTTATTAAATTGTCCAGGTGAACAGGTAAGTTTTTTGGCGAAATCGCAGAGAAGTTTTTCTCTTTCATTCAAAGCTGCATTTCCGAAATCAGAGACAAAGAGTTCAATTCTATCATGGTCTTTCCAATAGTGATTTAATGCTTCAGAATGGTGCAGAATGCAATACTCACAACCATTATTTACTGACACGACAACAGCCATCAATTCACGTTCAGATCTTGAAAGTTCCGATTTTGAGAACATGATCTCAAGGTAAAGATCCATGTGTTTAATAATACTCTCCGGACGCAGACTCTGTATTTTATGTACATCAGCAAGCTTGCCTCTTTTTTCGATTATATCGTCGTATATTTCTTTTAATCTCCCAGATGCTTCTTCAGGAAGCATTGCAACTTGTATCCTACTGGCATAAACTATACTATCGCTTATATTTTTGGCCTGTTCCTTTATTTTATGCTCGGCCATCACGATCTGTGTGATTTCATTGCCATAAACATTCATAGTACTTATTGAGGCTACTCCTTTGAGTGTTAAATCGAAAATCCGATCTTTTACAATGACTGTTATGTTTTTTTTCTCGCGTTTACTGATAAGTTCAAATATATCGATGTCAGAAAGTTCAGGGAAAAGTATTTTAATATTATCACCGCTTAATGATTCCTTCTCAAAAAGTATCTCCGATGCCGGATTGGCACCGGTTATTATTCCCTTTTCATCAACTCTGAACAATGGTTCCGGATTGTGACGGGCAAAAAGCGCAAGACTCTTCATCATATCATTATCCCGTTTGGTAAATGAAGACAACGTTAAAATCTTCCAGCTGGTTTTCTTTTTGCAGTTGGGGCACTCTTCAATCTCTTCGCCAATCGATGCTTTAAAGTCCACCATCTTGCAGTTATTGCATTGAAGCATACCATCGATATTCGAAATTTTTCCTGTTTTCAAACTGCTATTTGCAGCTACAGAAGAGAATGTTGAAACCAGGTAGGGAACCATGAAAGTCAGTAAAACCATAAACAGGTTTATGTTATTAAATGACAGTGTAATAAAGGCCTGCGTATGATTGATGAAATTGAGAATTAATCCTACGATTATTGCGGTTCTGAACGCCCTTTTTGCCGTATTCTTTTCAAATGCAAGTTGGAGGTAATAATTTGATACAGAATGTGAATGATCCATAAATATCGGCACATTTTATTTTGATTTTTCTATTTTCGCCATAATTTCCTTCTTGAAATCATTTAAATCAAAAGCAATTTCATCTTGAGGTACTGAACTTCCCAATGCTTTATCGAGAACGATACTTTGCTTTTCATACATCGTGCATGCATCACACATTGCTTTATGTACTTTTAGCTGTATCTTTTCTGTAAGGGTCAATTTAAAATGATGTCTTTTTTCAATCAGCTCAGTTGCCTTAAGACACGATAAAAACATTTTATTCATGAACTTTTTCATCTTACATTTATTTTTTTAAACCAATTATTCTCAACACATTCCCTGAGCGCAACTTTTGCCCTGTGAATTATCTGCCATAAATTAGTAGGAGCAATGTTCAATTCCTGACAAATTTCTTCGCCGCTTTTTTCACTAAGGTATTTTAGCTTTACACATATGTTCCAGTTTTCTGGCAAGTCATCAAGGCATTTATTAAGAATTTCCTGAAAGTCATTATCGTCAAGCAGGTTTTTTTCTTCTTCATGCCAGTCTTTTGGCTTTTTATCAGATATCCAGGAGCCATCCTCATCAAAAAATGCTGATAGTGATTGATTGTCAATGCTTGCAGGTTGATTTATCTTTCGACGGTAGTGATCAATAATTTTATGGTTCAGGATAGAAAACAGCCATGTTTTTGGTGCGCTGTCACCTTTGAAACCATCTATTTTCTCGGCTGCAGCAAGGAATGTATCCTGAACCAGGTCTTTAGCCAGTTCTGAATCCGATACCTTATGGAATGCCCATGAGTATAGTTCTGAGGTATAGGATTCGACCCATTGTGATAATCTTGTTTCTCCAGTCATAATAAGTAAAAAGCTAAAAATAGTAATTACTCATCGATAATTGTCCAACATACTGAGTTTATTAAGCTTTATGTAAACAAGAAACAATATATATGCATAAAACTATTGTAAGTTTATAGAATATAGGTATTAAGTGGTAGATGAAGAATATGTTATAAACTAAAACGAAAATAAATATGATCTTTTTTAAATTCATATATTATAGAAAAAATTTGTGGCAGATTTTGCGAATTTTGTGGCATAATGCACAAAACCTAATGATAATCAAGAGGTTACAGATGTCTAAGAGCGATGCGGACGGGATTGGCTTTGCCGGACCCTTTCATCCTGAGGTTACCCGGGCGAATGAAAACAAAAAATGCTGCAAGGCAGCATTTTTGTTTTCGTTTGCGGTGCGGACGGGACTCGAACCCGCGACCCACGGCGTGACAGGCCGTTATTCTAACCAACTGAACTACCGCACCATTTATTGAGCTGCAAAATTAATCTAATTTTTAATTATGCAAAATATATCTTGCTAAAAAATTAGTCAATAAAGTCGATAAAGTCTTTTAACATTTTAATTTTAATTTCCGACTTCCGACTTCCGACTTCTTACTTCCAATTAATTATAGTATTTTTATCCTCTATTCATTTGACATTCAACATGAAATCAGACCGGTACTGTCTTAAAATCACTATTTTAAATTCAGCTTTTGATCTTTACTAATAATGAGGTGGGTATCATCGTTAATAATGGTTCTTTTTTTTGCTTCGTGGCAACTGGCTAAGAGCCAGTCTGTTAATCATTGGGCGACTGCTGTATTCAACAATGACACATTGCGATATTTTGTTGGATCTTCTGATCCTGCAGCAACCTGGAGATCTTCAGCGTTTAATGATGGAAGCTGGGCTCAGGGAATGGGAGGGGTTGGATATGGAGATAATGACGATAATACTGTCATTCCGCAATGCACTTCTGTTTTCCTCCGAATAAAATTTAATATGCCTGATACTGCATTGATAGTCAGAGCTTTACTGAGTATGGATTATGATGATGCTTTTGTAGCTTATCTTAATGATGTTGAGATTGCCCGTGCAGGAATAACAGGTGTACATCCGACTTTCGACCAGACCGGCATAGACCATGAAGCTAAAATGTATAGGGGAGGAGTACCGGAATCATTTTATATTGAGAAAAACTTTTTAAAAACCTGTCTTCTTCCGGGTGAAAATATTCTGGCAATTCAGGTTCATAATAGCTCACCTGCTTCTTCTGATCTCTCCTCTAATGCCTTTCTATCGTTCGGAATAGTGAATTCCACAACTATTTTCCGTAACGTCCCCCATTGGTTTCCGGCTTCATCCGACTTTTCTTCATCCAACCACCCGATTGTTATCATTAATACCGACGGAGGTGTAGCTATTCCTGACAACCCGAGGGTACTGGCAAATATGAAAATTATTTACAGGGGAGCAGGCTTTAGGAATTACCTTGCTGATCTGAATACACCGGAATACCTGAATTACAATGGCAGGATAAATATTGAAATAAGGGGATCAAGCTCACAGTCTACGCCAAAAAAGCAATATGGCTTCTCCACTAAAAAAGCAGACGGAATAACAAATAATAATGTGAATCTGCTCGGGCTGCCTGATGAAAACGACTGGATACTGAACGGTTTGGTATTCGATCCATCACTTATCCGCAATTACCTGAGCTTTAATCTTTCACGGAATATCGGGGAGTATGCAAGCAGAACAGTCTTTTGTGAGGTAGTGTTAAATGGATCATATCTTGGACTTTATCTTCTCCTCGAAAAAATAAAACCGGATGCAGAGAGGGTTGATATTGTTGAAATAGACAAAAATGATATCACTTTACCTGATATCACCGGCGGATATATTACCAAAGCAGATAAAACTACAGGAGGCGATCCGGTTGCCTGGTCAATGTCAAGCTACCTTGGGACCAATGATGTCCCATTTATCCATGAATGGCCTGAACCTGAAAATGTAACTTCGGTTCAGACGACGTATATTAAAACTGAATTTGATAAACTCAGCATTTCAGCTTCAGGCGGGGATATTTCTCCCATAAGCGGATACCCTTCCGTTATCGACATCCCATCTTTCATTGATTATATGATAATAAATGAAATATCTGCAAATGCCGATGCATATCAGTTCAGTACTTTTTATCATAAGGACAGGAATGGGAAACTGAGAGCAGGACCAATATGGGATCTCGATTTAACATTCGGTAACGACCTGTTTTTCTGGGGATTTAACAGAAGCAAGCCTGATAAATGGCAATTTAACAACGGTGACAACGAGGGTCCGAAATACTGGAGAGATCTGTACAATAACTCTCTATTCCGATGTTACCTTTCAAAAAGATGGAACCAGCTGATCCAGACTGGCCAGCCTTTAAATTATACGAGTATAGAAACATTTATTGATCAGACTGCTTCATTGATCAGCGAAGCTGCAGTGAGAGAAAATTACAAATGGGGTACAAGTTCAAATCATGATAATGATGTAACTGCCATTAAGACGTTTTTACAGCAGCGAATCCCATGGATGACAATTACTTTAGGTTCATATTCAGATTGCAGTAATGTTGAGACTCCACCCCTTGTAATTACAAAAATTATGTACGAACCCGATTCTACTGTCAGCTATCCCGACAGCAAGGATCAGGAATTCATCGAACTGGTAAATACAGGAGATAAGTCAGTCAACTTAACAGGTGTCTATTTCAGCGGAACAGGATTTGTCTACCAGTTTCCGGTGAATAGTAGTATTGAACCGGGTGCAAGAAAAATTCTTGCTTCAAATACAGCTGTGTTCATGGATAAATACAGAGTAGTTCCTTCGGGAAAATTCACGAGGAACTTATCAAATACTGGTGAGAATCTTGTTCTGACCGATGCATTTGGTAATGTTATAGACAGTGTCAGTTATTCCAATCTGCCTCCATGGCCTGATGTCAGCTCCAATGGATTTTACCTCGAACTGCCCGATCCCCTGTCGGATAACAGCAAAGCAACAAACTGGATTGCTTCAAACACTAAAATAGTATCGGTTGAAGATCAGGAAATTGATCTGGCAATTAAATTATATCCTTCACCTGTAAGGGATAAACTTATGTTAGAATTTCCAGGAGGTAGATATAAATTGCAACTTTATGATTTTCAGGGAAGTTTATTGAAAACCGTAACTGTTAACTCAGACTTATACAGCCTTGATCTGACATCTTATAATACAGGTATTTATCTGGTCAGAATAATTACACCGACCGGAAGCTTTGTCAGGAAAATTATTAAAGAATAAATTCAATATTATATTATCTTTCAAGCAGACAAGGGTTTGAAAAAACTGAAATTCACCCCGCCGTAATTCCGGTGCTCAAAGAATAATATATGATCCTTGAAACTCAATCCCCTCGGATGTTCAAGTACAAAAAATCCATCTTCTTTAATAACTCCGGCTTCACTAACAAGATCCGGCAGTTCCTTAAGCCACTTTAGATCATAGGGAGGATCAGCAAAAACTATGTCATATTTAACTGAACATGTTTTAAGATAAGCCTTTACATCAATATGTATAGGTTTAATATTCTCAAATCCGATCTCATTTATTATCCGCCTGATACCTGATATATGCAGTTTGTCCTTTTCAACCAGATGAACTTCAGCTGCTCCACGCGATGCAAATTCATAACTTATGCTGCCTGTGCCGGAAAAGAGATCAAGAACAATAACAGACTCAAAATCAATCCTGTTGTTCAGTATGTTAAAAAGCCCTTCCCGGGCAAAGTCAGTGGTTGGTCTTGCTTTGAAATTGCCCGGAGGTACTATCCTTCTACCTTTATATTTTCCTCCTATTATTCGCAATTTATGGCAGTGAACAGGTTCAGAAAACGATGCAATACTGTATCATTAAATACATAGCTGAATGTGAAATTGCCTGAAGGTTCGCTGTACTTAAGGGTTCTTACATAAATTAAGAATGCAGAGGAAAGATCATCATATTTTTCTGTGTGACCGCTAAAATGAATAGTCTCCTCCTGTTTTATCTCAAGATTTTTAAATGTGTTTAGAACATAATACATTATGTCATTATAGTTTCTGTAAATAAATGAATTACAGAATTTTAAGATATCATTTGAAAATATTACCAGATTAAAGAACTCCTTTTCAACATGTATGTGAATATAGTTTCCATCCACCCCGTTTTTGCCATGTGTTACATGCGACATCAAAGGTTTGGTATGGTGTAAAGGGAGTACTCCCGGAAACCTGCCGGTAATAACTTCGTAAAGAGACCTGATTACCGAAAATAGAATATATGCATCAGGGTCAGATATTTTATTGGATAAAACAAGTTCACCATCATCCGGAACATGATTAAACGAGAAGTATTCTTCCTTTTTACCCGGGTCAAAAAGTTGTGCAGGGACAAGAGTAAACTTCCTTGAGGGCATTACAATATTGATTTTTTTATATTTTTTTAAGAGGAAATCGTCCTTTGAAATAAGTTCATCCAGCTTTGATGCGTTTAAGTATTTATTATCGTCAGCGTCATACGACCGGAGCAGGACATATTTGTCGCGTATTGTATCAAGAATACAGAATGACAGATTCTCAGGGCTTACCTGAACAGATAACTCATAGTTTTCATTCGAGTTTATGTCAAGAGTTTCATCAAAAAGTTCCAGAAAAGGCATTCCTAATGTATTTGTTACAAAAATAGAAAACTAACAGCAAAGGTTGCAAAGTTTTAGCAAAGATCGCAAAGATTAATGTTGTTAAATTTTAATCCTTTGTGTATTTTGCACTTCCTCTGCGTACTTTGCGATTATAATATGCGTGATACTATTATATACAATAACCTGGTAAAGAACCTGGGGAATATTCCTACTGAGGATCAGTCATCTGCATTAAAGAAACTTACATCGTATATAGTTGGCAATAGTAATGATGTTATCTTTCTGATGACCGGTTATGCAGGAACCGGAAAGACAAGTGTAATAAGTTCTGTGGTAAAAACCCTTGATCTTCTGAGGATGAGATCAGTCCTTCTGGCACCCACGGGAAGAGCTGCAAAAGTGCTTTCATCATATTCAGGCAGACCTGCTTTTACAATCCATAAAAAGATCTACAGGCAGAAATCTTCCAAAGATGGTATCGGTAGCTTCAAACTCGACAGAAACCTTTCGAAGGATACCTTCTTTATTGTTGATGAAGCATCAATGGTTTCAAACAGTTCAAATGATTCATCACTCTTTGGCAGCGGAAAGGTGCTCGATGATCTGATTGAATATGTTTATTCAGGTACCGAATGTAAGCTCATTCTTGCAGGAGATACAGCTCAGTTGCCACCTGTCGGTTCTGTTGTCAGCCCTGCTCTTGATCCTGTTGCACTTGGAGGATACGGTTTTGGACTGATCACGAGTGAACTCCGGCAGGTTGTACGACAGAGTGAGTCATCAGGTGTCCTGATGAATGCTACCCGGGTCAGGCTGCAGGTTGCAGAGCAGGACCTGGGCCATCCGACAATAGACTGTTTGAATTACAATGATATAGCCAGGATCACAGGCGAGGAGCTTATAGATGAGATCTCCTCTGCTTATGGCTCCTGTGGGATGGAAGGAACAATAATAGTTGTAAACTCAAACAAGCAGGCTAACAGATATAACCAGGGAATACGTAACCGCATCTTTTTCAGGGAGGAGGAGATCAGTCCGGGCGACATGGTAATGGTGGTCAAGAATAACTATTTTATCCTTGAAGAGGAGGAAGACGGGGCAGGATTTATTGCCAACGGGGATATCGCTGAAGTAAGAAAAATCAGGAAGTACGAGGAAAGGTACGGATTCCGGTTTGCTGAGATGGTACTGAAGTTTCCCGATTACAATCTTGAGGTTGAATCGAAGGTGATGCTCGATGTCCTGAGCCTTGACACTCCTGCTTTGCCTTCAGATAAGAACAAGGAGTTGTATCAGAATATACTTGCCGATTACCTTCATATCAAAGCACGGAGAAAGCAGTATGATGCCGTAAGGAACGATCCCTATTTCAATGCTTTGCAGATCAAGTTTGCCTATGCTGTTACCTGCCATAAGGCCCAGGGAGGCCAGTGGGAGAGGGTGTTTATTGACCAGGGCATGTTCAACAGGAATGAGATAACTATAGATTACCTGCGTTGGTTCTATACAGCACTTACCCGGTCAACTGACAGGGTTTACCTTGTGAATTTCAATGAAGATTTTTTTGTTTCCCGCTGATATCGCAGATGTGCGCTGATCTTAATCTCAGTAATCTGCGAAAATCAGCGTGATCTGCGGGATGAATGAGTGAATGCAGAAGTATTGAAATTATTCCTTTAACTTTCCGGTAATAAAATAATATAAACACTCAATGATGAAATCATACCGTAAAGAACTCTGGTTTGAGGCTCCAACAAGGCGAGCATTCATAAATATTACCGGAAAGGTTCAGAAATATCTGACTGAATCAGGTGTTAAAGAAGGACTTATACTAGTGTTATGTTAGTCTAAAAAAGGTTTTACAGGCAACCAGTCTGAGGATGAATAAGCCTGAATTCATAACGATTCAGCCCTGATGTTCTTTGACATACTGTAAACTATTCCCCTATTATTTTGACGAGTACACGCTTACGACGTTTGCCGTCAAATTCACCATAGAAGATTTGCTCCCAGGGGCCGAAGTCAAGTTGTCCGTTTGTTACTGCAACGACAACCTCTCGTCCCATTAGTGTTCTTTTTATATGAGCATCGGCATTGTCCTCAAAACCATTATGCTGATATTGACTATAAGGCTTCTCGGGAGCAAGTTTTTCTAACCATACTTCAAAGTCGTGATGCAATCCGGATTCATCGTCGTTAATGAAAATGCTACTTGTTATATGCATAGCATTACAAAGTAGCAATCCTTCTTTAATGCCTGATTCATTTAGGCATTTTTGAATCTGTCCTGTGATATTGATAAATGCTCTTCTTGTAGTTGTTTCAAACCAGAGTTCTTTACGATATGATTTCATTGTAGTTTTTTTTGGAAAGGTAAAATCTTTTTCTGAAATTTGGTATCAGCAACATTTCCTTCGTTTATTTAGGGGCTTCCCTGAATTGCAGCGAGACACGCTTCCTTTGTCAGCACGAGGAGTATTCAATTAGGAAATGCCGCTTATTTTAAATCTAAAATTATCTGTATTGCCTTTTTTATCTATTGGGAAAGCCTACCTGACTGAGCACCTGATTTTAACACAACTTTGCATATTGAGCTTCTATAAGTATAATGAGTATGAACATTTTTCAATCATTACTATTTCTAATAAGAATGATATACTAAAATGTGAAGGTACAAATCAGGTTTTAAAAACACTAATAACTGTAATTATATTTTGTAGAGGTACATAACAAGATGGTTTTAATAGATCCCTTGAAATATAACTTAGTTAACGCAACCTATTCTTCATTAAAAGTATCATTCTTTTTGGGAGACCTGTTTTTGAGACAATTAGTCACATAATTAATAAATTATCAACGCATGTCATCGAAGGTCACTTGTTACATTATTATTTTAGTAGCCTTATCAGGTTTTATTTCAGGTGGTTGTGAGAAAAGGAATAGTGGCATTGAGACCCCTGTTGAGAAGATTCCTCTTTTTGCAATAAATAATTTTTATATGTTCCATATGCAGCAGACACAGGTAGGCTGCTCCGCATATATTACTTCCAATGGAGTTTATGAAGTACTGGAAAAGGGTATGTGTTGGAGTAAATTTATACGTCCGACCGTATTTAATAACAAAACCATAGACGGATCAGGAGTAGGAAGTTTTAAAACTTTGATTACTGGTTTATCTGCCAATTCAACTTATTATGCAAGACCATATGCTATAAGTAATCGGGACACTATTTATGGGGAGGAAAAAAGTTTCACAACACTTATTGAAGAAGATATGAACGGGGTTTTTACTGACAGCCGTGATTCAAATGAATATAGATGGGTTAGAATTGGAACTCAGATATGGATGGCCGAAAATTTGGCCTATTTACCCTCCGTTAGCCCACCAAATGAGGGTTCTGTATCTAGTCCTTTTTACTATGTTTATAATTATTATGGAACAGATGTTTTCGCAGCTAAGGATACTTATTATTATGCATTATATGGTACTTATTATAACTGGGAGGCAGCTTTGCAGGGTGAACCCGGCTCTGGAAAAGACCCCAGCGGGACAAGAGGAGTCTGTCCAACCGGCTGGCATCTGCCGAGTAATGCTGAGTGGGAAAAACTTAATGATTATGTTAAGAATGATGGATATTTGGGACAAGTAGGATTGGTATTGAAATCAAAAAGTGGCTGGTTTATTGATAGCGGTAACGGTACCGATGAGTATGGTTTTTCTGCCCTTCCCAATGGTGGTCGTGCCGATGAGATGGGTGGCAAGTTTGGCAGTGGCGGTTTAAATTCTCATTGGTGGTCATGTACGGATGATGCCACTCCAAATGGGTGGATGTGGGATATAACCCACGATGATTTGTGGAGCATGTCCTTTATCCATTACGATGAGAGCGATAAGAGTTTTGCGTTTGGAGTCCGTTGTGTAGGGGATAAGACGGCAAATTAGTGAAAGTCATTTAGCCTTGTTTAAATATTCCATTTTCGCTCTATAGGAAGAATGTATCTCCCCACTTAACAAAAAGAATGTCTGTCATTCCGAGCGCCAGCGAGAAATCTCCAATATGTTATAAATCAATATTATACAGCACTGTCATTCAGAGTGTTAGTGAGGAATCTTATGCGTATTTCTCTAACTTACTTTGAAGTAATCTCTATAAATCTTTTTAAATTATTAAGGATCACTACACCAGTCTCATATCCTTAATGATCCCATCAATTCTGTCATTAAGGAACTTCTCGGTAGCTTCGAATTTGTCAGCTGATTCAAGCTTTGTATTCACACTGAAATAAAACTTTATTTTCGGTTCAGTCCCTGAAGGCCTTACAGATATTTTCGATCCATCCTCAAGAAAGAATTGAAGCACATCGGATTTTATCAGATCGATCATTGTTTTTGTCCCCTGAACAATATCATGGGAGATCTGTTTCTCATAATCGTTTATCTTTATTACTCTGCTATCATTAATCTTTTCAGGTGGATTATTCCTGTAATCTGCCATCATAGCCTTTATCTCATCAGCACCTTCCTTGCCTTTTCTGACTATATTAACAAGCTTCTCTTTATAGAAGCCGTACTTAACATATATCTCAAGCAGCTGCTCATAGAGTGATTTGCCTCTGCTCTTCGACCATGCTGTAGCCTCTGCTATCAGGGCACAGGAAGCTACAGCATCTTTATCCCTTACATATTCTCCGGGTAAAAATCCATAACTCTCTTCACCTCCTCCGATGTATATCTTTTTCCCTTCATTCTCCCTTATCAGTTCTGCAAAGAATTTAAATCCGGTAAGTACATTGTAGTACTCAACTTTGTAATCCTCTGCAATTCTTTCAATAAGGTCGGTTGTGACTATCGTTTTTATAATATACTCTTTCCCGGTGTATTTATTCCTCTCTTTGTATTGTGAAAGGATATACCAGATCAGTAATAAACAGGTCTGATTACCGTTCAGAAGGATAAATTCCCCTTTCTTATCCTTAACAGCAATTCCGAGTCTGTCACCATCCGGGTCAGTAGCCATCAGAAGTTCAGCACCTGTTTCAACTGCTTTGGCAATAGCCATCTTAAGCGCTCCTGGTTCTTCGGGATTGGGTGATTTAACTGTCGGGAAATTTCCATCAACAACATCCTGTTCCGGGACACTTATAATATTATTGAATCCGAACATCCTGAGAGCGTCCGGAACCAATCTGACTCCTGTTCCGTGTATTGGGGTATAAACGATACCCATATTGCTGAATTTATTTATGACATAGGGATTGAGGCTCATTTTATGAACCTCTTTAAGGAAGAGATCATCTGTCTCTTTGCCGATAATTCTGATCTTGTCTTTTTTCCCGTCAAACCTTATCTGGCTTACGCTGTTAATCTTCCTTACTTCATCAATTATCCCCTCATCATGAGGAGCAACAACCTGGCCGCCATCGTTCCAGTAGGCTTTATAGCCGTTATATTCCGAAGGATTATGAGATGCAGTGATCACCACACCGCTCTGGCATTTATATTGACGAATTGCAAATGATAGTACCGGTGTGGGCCGGAGAGAATCAAAAAGAAAAACTTCGAACCCGTTTGCTGAGAAGATATCAGCAGCAGTTTCCGCAAAAAGGCGGCTGTTATTACGGCAGTCGTAAGCTATAGCAACCCTGATACCTGAATTACCGCACTTTTTTATTATATAGTTCGAAAGACCCTGAGTTGCCATACCCAGTGTGTAGATGTTCATCCTGTTGGTGCCTGCACCCATGATCCCTCTGAGTCCGCCTGTTCCAAATTCCAGGTCCTGGTAAAACGCATCAATAAGCTTTTTTTCATCATTTTCCAGCATATCACGGACCTCGTTGCGGATCTGTTCATTGAATTCTTTACCAAGCCATGTACCGGCTTTTTCTCTGATCTTCTCAACCGATTGCATATTATTAGGTTTTATTTAATGACTTTAAGACATTTAAGGAGACTTGTTCTCCAGTGAGGTATGTTGATATTATAGTTCTCTTTTATTTTGTTTTTATCCATTACTGAATAGGATGGTCGCTTAGCAGCCTGCTGATAATCCTTTGAAAGAACAGGATTAACCTGACAGGTTAATCCGGCTTCTTTTATTATTTCAACAGCAAAATCATACCAGGAACAAACACCTTCATTGGAATAGTTGTAAACACCTGCCTTGAAAGCAAAGTGATTCCTGATGACACCTGAAATTATGCTCATGATTGCTCCAGCCAGATCAGCGGCATAGGTTGGTGTGCCGGTCTGGTCAAATACTACCCTTAAAGAATCTCTCTCAGCACCATATCTGAGCATGGTCTTTACAAAGTTATTTCCGTAAGAGGAGTAGAGCCATGCTGTTCTGATGATCATTGATCCGGGGTGAAGCAGTGCATATTTTTCGCCTGCAAGTTTTGATCTGCCGTATGCTGACTGTGGATTGGCAATTACATTCTCGTCATAAGGTAAATTCGAGTTGCCATCGTAAACATAATCAGTTGATACATGAATGAGCCTGCATTCAGTTCCTGATATTGCTTCTGTTATATTTTTAACAGCAGAGCCATTTATGAGCATGGCGGTTTCAGGTTCGGTTTCAGCTTTATCAACAAGGTTATATGCTGCGCAATTGACCATCCAGTCGGGCCTGAGATTTCTGATGAATTCAGAAGTGGATCCGGGATTTGTAATATCGAGTGAATCAACATCTGTAAAGGTGAAATCATATCCATAAAACTGCTTCGAGAGATCTCTCAGTTCATTACCCAGCTGACCATTTGCTCCTGTAATTAAGATACTTGCCATAACCTTTTAATTGCCTCTTCAGAAGTTCTTTTCCGCTTCCCTGAAATTCGGATTTTTCAGATCCTTCGCGCTGATAATGGGTTCTGAATCACCTGTTTTCCAGTCAATGTTTAATACCGGATCATTCAGGTTAATTCCTCTTTCAAATGCCGGATTATACACATTATCGCATTTGTACTGGATAACGGCAATGTCGCTGAGAACTGAGAAACCATGAGCAAATCCTCCGGGAATAAGTAGCTGTTTCTTTTTTTCAGAGTCAAGTTCCACCCCAAACCACTTTCCAAATGTCGGAGATTCCCTTCTGAGATCGAGTGCCACATCGAATATTTTTCCCTCTACCACCCGGATGAGTTTTGCCTGGGCATGTGGATTCAACTGGTAATGAAGTCCCCTTATTACTCCTCTTGATGACCTTGATTCATTGTCCTGCACAGGAATGAATGTAATGCCTGACTTCTGAAAACTGTTCTGATTGAAGCTTTCGAAGAAATATCCTCTGCTGTCAGTGAAAATATCCGGTTGAATTATCAGCAGTCCCTGTAGCCCTGTTTCCTTGAAATTCATAGATCAGAACATTTTATTTAATTCCTTCATAAACATTTATCTCATCGTTGGCAATTCTTAAAAGGTATTTTCCGTACTGGCTGTTTTTGATTGGTTCAGCGAGTGCCAGAAGTTGCTTTTTGTCGATAAATCCCCTTTTGTAAGCTATCTCCTCAATGCATGATGCTTTCAATCCCTGTCTCTGTTCCAGAGTGGCAATGAAATTAGCTGCCTGAAGAAGACTTTCATATGTTCCTGTATCGAGCCATGCCATTCCCCTTCCCATAAGTTTTATCTCAAGGGAGCCTTCATTAAGGAAAACCCTGTTGAGATCAGTTATCTCAAGTTCACCCCTCGCAGATGGTTTAAGAGCTTTCGCTTTGCTTGCCACACTGTTATCATAAAAATAAAGTCCGGTAACTGCATAGTTCGATTTAGGATTTGCCGGCTTCTCTTCAATGCTTATCACCTTTCTGTTCCTGTCGAATTCAACCACTCCATATCGCTCAGGATCAGTTACATAATATCCGAATACACAAGCTCCTTTCTTAAGTTCTGCTGTCTTCAGAAGGGCTTCTCCAAAGCCGTGTCCATAAAATATATTATCGCCAAGAATCATACAAACAGAATCATTACCGATAAACTCTTCCCCAAGGATAAATGCCTGTGCCAGACCATCGGGTGAAGGCTGTTCCCTGTAACTGAAGCTTAGTCCGATTGATTTTCCGTCCCCCAGAAGGTTATGGAAACCAGGCAGATCACGGGGTGTTGAAATTATCAGGATCTCCCTTATACCGGCAAGCATAAGAACCGACAGGGGGTAATAAATCATTGGTTTATCATAAACAGGGAGCATCTGTTTGGAAATAGAACTTGTAATCGGATAAAGCCTTGTTCCTGAGCCTCCTGCTAATATTATTCCTTTCATTGGTCTTTGTTTTATTCAGAGTTCCGGGTTACGTGCTTCTGGGTACTGGTTTCTGCCTTCAAGTTAGTTGTTTGCAAAGATAACAATACAAGTCAAATATGAAAATGGCTTAAGGCTTAAGGCTGAAGGCGGAAGGATGTTATACCCTATGGTACCATGGATCTTGAGCCCTGCGCCCTGAGCCCTGCGCCCTGCATAATCCCATGAAAATCTACATTATAATTGTGATGATATTAAAAATTGTCATATCTTTGGAGCCAATTTTTTTCAATAAATAATGTCTAACTTATTAATTATTAGTTTTTTAATTTAAAATTATGACTGAAAGTAAAAAGAAGACAACCAGGAAAGAGGTTGTTGAACGGGTTGACGGCGAAGTAATACAGCCAAAGAAAGCAAAAGCAAAAACCGTTAAAAAAGTTAAGGAAACTGATGATCTGGCTGCTGTTGAAGCGGAGATAACAGAAGTTCCTGAGAAGGCAACAG
Organism: Bacteroidetes bacterium GWA2_40_15; assembly: GCA_001768195.1. Classification (GTDB taxonomy): domain Bacteria; phylum Bacteroidota; class Bacteroidia; order Bacteroidales; family VadinHA17; genus LD21. The sequence continues at coordinate 143,695 of MENI01000112.1, forward strand.
TAGCTGATTATGGTTTAGAATCTGAAGTTAAAAAGGCAAAGAGAACCAAAAGGACCAATGCAGTTTCCGATGAAGAAAATGAGGTCCACATCAAAGTAAGAACTGAATCAGGAAGTACAGCACAGGCTGAAGAGTTTGACTGGGATCGTTTCGAGGATGAAGAGCTTAGAAATTCACCCAAATACAAAGAATATGAATCCCTTTATGATGAAACACTCTCAACTGTAGCGGTTGATGAAGTGGTTATCGGTACGGTTATTCAGATGACTTCGCGTGAAGTCGTCATTAATATAGGTTATAAGTCGGAAGGTGTTGTAAGTTTAAATGAATTCCGTTATAATCCGAATCTTAAGATGGGAGACAAGGTTGAAGTTTATGTAGAGAGCCAGGAAGATAAAAAAGGTCAGCTTCTGCTTTCACATAAGAAAGCCCGCGCAATTAATTCATGGGACAGGGTTAATGCATCGCTTGAGAAGGATGAAATTATTACAGGTTACATTAAGTGCCGCACAAAAGGTGGAATGATTGTGGATGTATTTGGTATTGAGGCATTTCTTCCCGGATCGCAGATCGATGTCAAGCCAATCCGCGACTACGATGTTTTTGTTGGCAAGACAATGGAATTCAAAGTCGTTAAGATCAACCAGGAATTCAAGAATGTGGTTGTATCGCACAAAGCACTGATTGAGGCTGAACTTGAGCAGCAGAAGAAGGAGATCATTGCAAAACTTGAAAAAGGACAGGTTCTTGAAGGAACTGTTAAGAATATCACATCATATGGAGTCTTTATCGACCTTGGTGGCGTTGACGGACTCATTCATATTACAGACCTTTCATGGGGCAGGGTTAATCATCCTGAAGAGATCGTCAAACTCGACCAGAAACTCAATGTCGTTATCCTTGATTTTGATGATGACAAGAAGAGAATTGCCCTTGGTCTGAAACAGCTTACCTCTCATCCATGGGATTCTGTTGATCCTAATATGAACATAGGCGACAAGGTGAAAGGCAAAGTGGTTGTAATGGCTGACTATGGTGCATTTGTAGAGATCGCCCCTGGTGTTGAAGGGCTGATACATGTTTCTGAAATGTCGTGGTCACAGCATCTGAGAAGTGCACAGGAATTTCTTAAGGTTGGCGATGAAATTGAAGCTGTGATACTTACACTCGACAGGAATGAAAGGAAGATGTCACTGGGGATCAAGCAGCTTAAATCTGATCCATGGCAGAATATTGATGATAAATACACTGTCGGCTCAAAACACAAAGCTAAGGTAAGGAACTTCACCAACTTCGGTGTATTTGTTGAGATTGAAGAAGGTGTTGACGGACTTATTCATATATCTGACCTTTCCTGGACGAAAAAAATCAAGCATCCTGCAGAGTTTACATCTATTGATGCTGAGATAGAGGTTGTGGTACTTGAAATTGACAAGGATAACAGGCGCCTGAGCCTTGGGCACAAACAGCTTGAAGAAAATCCATGGGATGTATTTGAAACTCTGTTTACTATCGATTCAGTTCATGAAGGAACAGTAATGGAAGTATTTGACAAAGGTGCAGTTATAGCGCTTCCTTATGGCGTTGAAGGATTTGTAACTCCAAAACATCTGGTTAAGGAGGATGGTATGATGGCAAAAGTTGATGAGAAACTTGAATTTAAAGTGATCGAATTCAATAAATCTGCCAAAAAGATCATTCTTTCTCACAGCAGGATTCATGAAGAAGGAAAGAAAACTTCTGAAGAACCTGTTAAGAAAGCAGAGCCTTCTACAGCAAGGAAAACAGCCAGAAAAACTAAGACAAGCTCTGAGAAGACAACTTTGGGTGATATTACACAGCTTGCAGCTTTAAAAGAAGAAATGGAAGAAAAAGCTAATAAAGCTTCCAAGAAATAGAAAAATTTATTAAATTTAGGCTATCAAATATCTAAAATTATGGATTTCAATATTGAAAGCCGGAATAACAGCACTGTTATCCAGATACAGGCTGAGAAGCTTGATACTCACATTGCCCCGGCTCTTAAGTCGGAACTGGTACTTGTTTCAGGAAAGGGTGAAAAGAATATCATCCTTGATCTGAAAAAATGCCAGTATTGTGATTCATCGGGGTTAAGTGCCATATTGGTAGCTAACAGGTTATGCAAGAATGCTGGCGGTTTGTTTGTGCTCTGCGGCCTTAATGAGGCAGTTGAACGACTGATCACAATTTCGCAGCTCGATACGGTACTTACCATTACCGGATCGGTTGAAGATGCTGAAAAAATGATAGTCTGACACAATCTGCATTGCAGCGAGCTATGAAACTGACCGTACTTGGTAGTAGTTCTGCATTGCCAACATCAGAAAGATTTTCATCCGCTCATGTGCTCAATGCGCATGAGCGTTTGTTTTTAATTGACTGCGGAGAGGGAACGCAAATACAGCTGCGCAAAAACAGGATTCGCTTCAGCAGGATAAATCACGTTTTTATAAGCCATCTTCACGGAGATCATATTTTCGGTCTATACGGCCTGTTGTCGACCTTAAGTCTGATGGGACGCAAGAGTCCCCTTCGCCTTTATGCTCCTGAATCGTATGATTCAATCCTCCTGACACACCTTAAAGACTTTGATATCCACCTGAGCTATGAAATAGACTTTGTTCCTCTCAAAAGTAAAGATCCTTTAATTATTCTGGATGAAAAATACCTTACTGTAACCTCTTTCCCTCTTAAACACCGTGTTCAGTCATTTGGCTTTCTCTTCAGGGAAAAGAACAGAGAAAGGAATATTATAAAAGGAATAATTGAGGAACTCGGAATTCCGGTTGAGAGAATCCCTGCAATTAAAAGAGGTGAAGATTTTCTGACCCCTGAAGGTCTTGTTATTAAGAATAACGATTTAACTATGCCTCCCGACAAGCCACTTTCATACGCATACTGCAGCGATACGAAATATTTTCCCCGTCTGGCATCCTTTGTGAAAGATGTAACAATGCTTTACCATGAGTCGACATTTGATAAGAGCAAGGAAGATCTTGCTGCCATGACTTTCCATTCAACAACTATTGATGCTGCCCGAACCGCACTTAAAGCCAATGCAGGAACGCTCATTATCGGTCATTTCTCATCGCGATACAAAAAAATCGGACCTCTGGTCGAAGAGGCCAGAACAGTTTTTCACCGGACCTTTCCTGCTGTTGACGGCAGGAGCTATGAAATCACAAATGCCATTATTGATTACTGATTAAAAGAATACATATCTTTGCACCCATAATAAATAAATCTTTAAACTGTTGCAGGAAAAAATTCTGATTCTTGACTTCGGATCCCAGTATACTCAGCTTATAGCCAGGAGGATAAGGGAACTGAACGTATATTGCGAAATTCATCCCTTCAATCATTTCCCGGCTCCGGATCAAAGTGTGAAGGGTGTCATTCTCTCAGGAAGTCCATCCTCCGTGAGGGAAAATAATGCACCGGTTCCCGACCTTTCGAAGATAAAGGGTGTTTTGCCTCTTCTTGGTGTTTGTTATGGGGCACAGCTGCTGGTACATAAGTATGGCGGTGAGGTAATGCCTTCCAACAACAGGGAATACGGTCGTGCAAACCTGGTGTATATCAATCAGGACGACCTTCTTTTCAGAGGAGTAACCACCGGAACACAGGTATGGATGTCACATGCTGATACAATAGCAAGGATACCGGAAGGTTATGACATAACCGGCTCTACAATCGATGTAAAGGCAGGCGCTTACCGTATTAGAGGTGAAGATACCTGGGGAATTCAGTTCCATCCTGAGGTTTATCATACTACAGAGGGTTCTGTAATACTCAGGAATTTTATTGTCAATATATGCAAATGTTCACAGAACTGGACTCCTGAATCATTTGTTGATTCAACGGTACTTAAGCTCAAAGAGCAGTTGGGTAATGATAAGGTTATTCTTGGCCTCTCAGGAGGTGTTGATTCATCTGTGGCAGCATTTTTGCTGCACAGGGCAATAGGGAAGAATCTGATATGCATATTTGTTGATAACGGATTACTGAGAAAAAATGAATTCCGGAGAGTTATGGAATCATACCTTGGTCTTGGACTGAATGTTGTGGGTGTTGATGCAGGAGAGAGGTTTCTTGGTGCCCTTGAAGGAGAAAGTGAGCCGGAGAAAAAGAGGAAGATCATCGGGAAAGTTTTTATCGATGTATTTGATGAAGAGGCAAAAAAGGTTAAAGATGTAAAATGGCTGGCTCAGGGAACTATTTATCCGGATGTTATCGAGTCTGTCTCAGTGAAGGGCCCATCAGCAACTATCAAATCGCATCATAATGTCGGAGGTCTTCCTGCAAAGATGCATCTTAAGGTTATTGAACCATTAAGGCTTCTCTTCAAGGACGAAGTAAGAAAGGTGGGATATGCCCTGGGTCTGCCTGAGTTTATCCTGAAAAGGCATCCGTTTCCCGGACCCGGACTGGCGATCAGATTATTAGGGACAATGACACGGGAAAAACTCAAGATGCTTATAGAGGCTGATGAAATATTCATTGAAGGACTAAAGAACAGCGGATTATATGATTCTGTATGGCAGGCCGGTGTTATTCTTCTTCCGGTGCAGTCAGTAGGAGTAATGGGCGATGAAAGGACTTATGAAAATGCCATTGTGCTAAGGGCAGTAACCTCAACCGACGGGATGACTGCAGACTGGTGTCATCTTCCGTATGAATTCCTTGGTGAGATCTCAAATGAAATTATTAACAAGGTTAAGGGAATAAACAGGGTGGTTTATGATATAAGTTCGAAACCGCCTTCAACAATTGAGTGGGAGTAGGGACATTCCATGGAACGTCCATATCAATAAATATCATGGAATGTCCATATCAATAAATATTAAAGAACATTCAGATTCTTTAATTGTTAGATTAGAAACAGTTTTAAAATAAATACATGAAAAGAAAAATCAGAGTCGGACTATTGATTGTGTCATCATTGTTTATGATCGCAATTACAACTTCTGCCCAGGTGCTCAATGAGGAAACATTCAAGATTGGCCGGGCACTTGGACTTATTGAATCATTCTATGTTGATACGGCACAGATAGACAAACTGGCTGAAAAAGCTATAATTGAGATGCTAAAGAACCTTGACCCTCATTCTACCTATATATCTGCAAAGGATGTGAAAGATATGAATGAGCCGCTGAATGGAAACTTCGAAGGAATAGGTATCCAGTTCAATATTCTGCGGGACTCAATTATCGTTATTGAACCTATCGCCGGCGGTCCGTCTGAAAAAGTCGGTCTGAGAGCCGGTGACAGGATACTTACTATTAATGAGGAGGTAGTTACAGGCATAGGTATAGCCACAGCAGGTGTAAGATCAAAGCTAATGGGAGCCAAAGGCACCAAAGTAAACATAACTGTCTACAGGAAAGGGGAGAAGGGTATCCTGGAGTTTACTATTATCAGGGATAAAATTCCCATTAACAGCCTTGATGCTTCCTATATGCTGAACAAGGAGACAGGTTACATTAAGCTGAACAAATTTGCAGCCACCACCGAAAAGGAGTTTACCGATGCAGTAAATACTCTGAAAAAAAGCAATATGCAGAATCTGGTACTTGATCTGAGGGGAAATGGAGGAGGTTATATGGTTGCAGCTACATCTATTGCTGATAAGTTTTTTCCCGATCAGAAGCTCCTTGTTTACCTTACAGGAAGAAAAACTCCCCGGCAGGACTATAAATCAAAAGGATCAGGTAGTTTGTCTTCTACCAGGATTATAGTTCTTACCGATGAAAATTCAGCCTCAGCAAGCGAGATCCTCTCAGGAGCACTCCAGGACTGGGACAGGGGAGTGATCATGGGACGCAGGACATTCGGTAAAGGACTTGTGCAGAATGGATTTTATCTTACAGATGGCTCAATGATAAGACTTACAATTGCACGTTACTATACCCCCACAGGGAGATTGATCCAGAGTCCTTATGATGGCGGCTATGATAAATATATTGAAAACTATTACAAAAGATATACAGATGGTGAATTGATGACAGCTGACAGTATCCACTTTCCGGATTCACTCAGATATCAGACTCTGGTCAATAAACGGGTGGTATATGGAGGTGGCGGGATAATGCCTGATGTCTTTGTTGCTGTTGATACTTCCTATAACACACAGTATTTCAGGAGACTTGCAGGAAAGAATATCCTCAATTCTTTTACTCTTGAGTATTTCGACAGAAACAGGAGTGCTCTTACTGCACAGTACAAGAATTTCGATGATTTCAGCAAAACCTTCCAGCTCAGCCCTGAAGACATCAAAACATTTATCGACAAAGGTGAAGCGGAGGGGATTAAGTATGATGAGGTGCAGTATAATATTTCAAAGGATGAGATTCTGCTTATTCTCAAGGGACTGATTGCAACAAATTTGTGGCAGATATCTGAGTATTACCAGATTGTAAATCAAAATGATAAGGTCATTGCAAAAGCGCTTCAGGTCATTTCGGACAAGGACAGTTATAATTCCATACTGGGAAACAGGTAATCCGGCATAATTAACAGCTGATGAGATTTGTCGCTAAAACTCTATATGGCCTTGAAAAGGTTCTTGCCAGGGAACTTACTGATCTTGGTGCACAGGAGGTAGAGGCTGCAAACAGGGCAGTTATTTTTGAAGGCGACAAAAGACTTTTGTACAGGGCAAATTATTGTTCCAGAACAGCACTCTCTTTCCTTGTACCCATCGCTGAATTCAGGATCAGGTCAAAGGAAGATCTCTATTCAGGTGGTGCAAAGGTTGAGTGGAATAATTATATGGATGAGAATGACACATTTTCAATTGTCCCGGTTGTCAACTCGACCCTGTTTGGACATACCGGGTATGCGGCTCTTGTCCTGAAAGATGCAATAGCCGACTATTTCAGGAAAAAATCCGGTAAACGCCCGTCTGTAAACAGTGTGGATCCCGGAATACTGATAAACCTTCACGTTAGCAATGACAGGGTGACAGTTTCTCTTGATTCGTCAGTCATACCACTTTTTAAACGAGGTTACAGGCAGGAACAAACTGCTGCCCCTCTAAATGAGGCATTGGCTGCGGGAATACTGATGATTTCAGGCTGGAATGCAACAACTTCACTTACTGATCCTATGTGCGGTTCGGGTACCATTCCCATTGAAGCAGGATTGATCGCATGCAAGATACCTCCCGGAAAATTCAGACAGTTCTTCGGTTTTCAGAAATGGAAGGATTATGATGAACCACTCTTCATTGATGTTAAAAACGAATCGGATAAGATGATTACAGGATCCTCCGTCAGGATCAGAGCCGGTGATATATCACCTGAAGCTGTTATTCTGGCTAAAGCCAATATTGAAAGTGCCGGACTTACTGATTATATAGATATTGAAGTATCTGATTTCAAGGATATTATATCATCTGATAATAAGGAAGTTGTAATATTGAATCCTCCGTATGGAAGGAGGCTTAAACCTGACGAGCTTGATTCTGTTTATAGCATGATTGGCTCAACACTAAAGCATAGTTTCAGCGGCAGCACAGCATGGCTTATTACCTCCAACCGTGAATCACTGAAAAAAGTAGGACTCAGGCCCGCTGAGAAACATACGCTATTCAATGGAGCGCTTGAATGTCAGCTGTTGAAATATGAGCTTTACCAGGGATCCAGAAAGGCTGGTATTAATTGAAATCATCTTAAAACGGATGTTAGTCACTCTTTTTGGCAGCATTTATCAAAAAAGTGCCGATAAATTATAATGGAAAGTGGATATGTTATAATTTGGTAACTTCATATTTTTATTATATTTGTTATTGGAAAATCGTCACCTCATCTTAAATGAAGCTTAAATGAGCTTTAACATAGAGAATTATTTTTCAGATCAGCCAAAAGACAATATAATCCTTCATTATAAAGGGAATGTTGATTCTGATGTTATTAATCATATTCTCGATTCGGTGGAGGAAAAGCTGGTGGCGGTAGATGAGCATCCCAAGCTCAGGAAGAAAGTTTATAATGTACTTGTTGAAAGCCTCCAGAATCTCTACCATCATGTTGATAAGGTTCCGGATGATTATGAAGATCAGATTGATAAGTACGGATTATTGGTTGTGAGGAGAATAGAGGGCGGTTATAAGATAGTTACCGGCAATTTTGTTCAGACTGAAAATAAGGAAAAGCTTGAAGAAAAAATCAAAAGGATAAACAGATCATCTCATGAGGAGATTAAGGAACTATACAAGTTCATACTTAATCATCAGAGGATCTCAGCCAAAGGAGGCGGAGGGCTTGGTTTGGTTGATATTGCCAGAAAAACAGGCAATAAACTTGGTTATGAATTTGTTGGTTATGATGATAATTATTCATTTTTTTATCTGGATATATTAGTAACTGAAGAGAAAGAAAATTAAGAAACTTTAAAAAATCTGAAAGATATGGAACCGATCATGATCGAAGGAACCCCGAAAACCCCGACAGTTAAGTTTGACTCCGGAGAAGGCATTTTTGAAATCAAAGGGCGTTCAATCCCTGAAAATTCAGTGGAGTTTTATAAACCCCTTGTAGACTGGCTGGAAAGCTATAAGGAATCACCATTGGACAAAACAACCGTAAATATCAGGCTGGAGTATTTTAATACAAGCTCCTCGAAGTGCATACTCGATGTATTCAAAAAGCTTGAGGCGATACATAAAGCCAAAAATGAGGTTGAAGTTAACTGGTATTATGAGGAAGACGATGAGGATATGCTCGAAGCAGGCGAAGACTATGAATCAATTATCCGGGTACCTTTCAAGATGATTGAGATAACTGACTAAATTCTTTTAACGCTTTTATTAATCAGATCGGTTGTTCCAAAATACAAGAGGCTGTCGCTGGGGAGGCAGCCTCTTGTCTGTTATTTAAGATTATCCTAGTCTTTAAATTTTTTCCCCATCAGCACTTCACCGGAATCCAGAAGTCTCTTGAGAAGCCTGAAATAGAGTATCAGGTACAGACCAATTGTCATAAACCATAGAACAAGGACATTGACCACATAAGTATCAATATAATTTCCAAAGATCTGCTTGGTAGGCGAATAGAAATGAGCTTTAATGAAAGGGTACTGCGGATCGAGGAATATAGGATCTTTTTTCTGAACCAGATGACCTTTGTACTCAACAATGCCTGTTAGTTCATTTTTGTTTAACGCAAATTCCTCGAGTGATTCATTATGGTGTTTGTCTCTCAACTTCAGATAGAGATTTCCATCTTCTTTCTGAAGTTTCTCAGTCAATTCATTCCTCTTCCTGTCGGCATTATTGTAATATTCAATATAGTACTTCCTCAGCAGCTCAATATAATTCTGAGCCGCAACAACAATCTCAGGTGTTATTTTATCAGGAGTCAGATAATCGGCATAATCAACATTTATTCTTGGCATTGCCACCAGTTCTTTTTTTATCTCGTTTGAAACTATCAGCAGATCATTTTCAAAATCAGCACTTTTTTCACCTTTTCTGAGACTGCCTGAAATGCCGTCAAGTTTTACTTTCATTTCACTGCACCAGAAGTTCCTTTTAAAATTTGCCATGCTCCTGGCTTTTTCGTATTCATAGAACTGGTTTTCAAATTTATTGTAGATAAACTGATTAACAGCCAGAGCTTCATATCCCCACCTTGCAGTTATGAATTCTCCATAAAAGGGTATTGAGCCCGGAGAAGATATATTGGGGTTGAGTTTCTCAAATTTCACCATCACACCACTGAGGATGATCTGTGGTATGACAAGAAAAGGTATTAATATATAAATTGTCACGACTGCTTTAAAACTGTCGGAAATAACCAGTCCCAGCATATTTGCACCTGCCCAGCAGGAAAAGAGGATTAACCAGTATTCAAACATCATTCCCCTGATCTCTGTGATTCCGTTTCCTACCAGTACAAATGTGAAGGCCTGAATTGCCGATATTACAAATTGAACAAATACCTTCGACATAAGATAACTGTTCCAGCTGAGGTTCAGAAATGCTTCACGCTTAAGTATTTTTCTGTCTTTAATTATTTCCTCTGCACTTACAGTGAGCCCCATAAATATTGCAACAATCACCGACATAAAGATGTACACCGGGAGATTGCTGTTTTCATAGAGAGTATACTTTGCCTCATTGGCGCTCTCATCGAAATATTTGATAAGAAATGCGAGAAAGAAAGCAAGTACAGGCGCCTCAAGTAGTGTAATAAGAAGATACTGGGTATCGGCGATCTTCGATAAAATATCCCGCTTTGTAAATACTACCAGCTGTTTGAATTTATTGGGAGTCTTAAAGTTTATTTCGGGTATAGCACCTCCCGGTTCCCTTATATCCTCTTTTGACTCAGCTTTATAAAGATTGCTCCAGTCCATGGGTGAAATTCTCCGGGTGTCGGTTGGCTGTCCGCTTTCCGTGAATACACGTGTTTCAACAATGTTAAATATCTGTTCGGGATTAACATTGCCGCAAACGTAACATTCACTCTCATTGTAATTGGCCTGCTCTATCTTTCTTTTGAAATACTCAATTGAGTCGATAGGGTTTCCGTTATAAATAAGATACCCTCCCGTATCAAGGATTATCAGCTTATCAAACATCTTGAATATTTCTGAAGATGGCTGATGGATCACAATGAAAAGCAGTTTACCCTTTCGTGCAAGTTCCTTCAGCAGGTCGAGAATATTTTCAGAGTCACGCGATGACAGACCTGAAGTAGGTTCGTCGAGAAACATTATTGCCGGCTCCCGTATCAGCTCCAGAGAGATGTTGAGTCTTTTTCTCTGTCCCCCGCTGATCTTCTTGTTAAGGGGGCTGCCTACCTGGATATTTCTGATCTCATATAGTCCCAGGTTTTTCAGAGCATTGTCGACCCTGCTGATAATCTCCTCCTCCGGAAGATTGTCAAAACAGAGTTTTGCATTATAATAAAGATTTTCAAAAACAGTAAGTTCTTCAATAAGCAGGTCATCCTGAGATACATAACCTATCAGCCCTTTGATTTTCTCTTTATCCTTGTGAATACTTGTACCATTAATCAGTACCTCTCCGTCATATGGATTGCTGGTTCCGTTCAGAACACCAAGAAGTGTGGATTTGCCGGCTCCGCTTGCTCCCATTATTCCAACCATTCTACCCGACTCTTCCCTGAAACTCATGTGATGAATTCCTACTTTACCGTTCTTAAACCTGTATTCAAGGTTATTGACTTCGTATACAACCCTCGATGCCTTAAACTCTTCCTTGAGGAACTGCATCGTTACATCCCAGTAATATATAGGTGTTATCTTGTACCCTTTTATTGCAGCGCCCTGGCTAAAGGGATATACTTTTTCTTCCTGCAGAAGCTGGCCATTCATCGAAAGTTCACCGCAGGCGGTGAATCTTACAAAATACATCTGCACCGAAGGAACAAAAAGCACCCATATATGTCCTTTTAACTGATCTTTTACAACATGTTTTGCTTCCTTAGCATCAAAATCAGTTATTCCATTAATAATTAACAGGTTAGTGGTTAAAGGGATTTTTGAGAAATGATTGAGAACAAACTTTTCAATAAACTCATATTCGTCAGAGGTAATATTCAGGCCTTCAGCCAGAGTGCTGATAAAACCCAGTTCAAGCTGGCTTACTTCTCCGCCGCCTGATTTGCAGAATTCGAGAACCTGAATTACAACAACTATCCTCTGATCCTGTGCAAGCTGGCCCTGTTCGTTTATTTCTTTGCAGAGTTTCCTGATCCTTATTGCAATTGCCCCTTCACGTCTTTCAGCGCTGCTCTTTTCAAGCTTTTTTCTTGCTTCCTCATATGCATTATCGTAGGTGGTAAGATATTTCTGTACAAGCTCCTGGTTCAGAAGCCGTTTCAGAAATGCTTCAACAACACCTCTTCTCTCACTGTCATTGCTCTGAGGCTTAGCAATAATCGCGAACAATTGCATAAGGGTTTCCAGTATCTTCTCACTCATGATAAATCACATTTATTTCCGCATTGAAGATATGAAATTAGTTATTTGGTTCAAATAGTTGTTGTAATTGTTTTCTGACAATATGAGTAAAACAGGGATTTGAAAGCCTTATTCATTTCTTTTTCTTCTCAACAGAGAATCCGAATTTGCCAATTAGCGGACCGGTTTCATAATACTTTCCGTGCGAATAGCATATTGGTACAGAATCGCTGAGTTTGAAAAGTCCTGTTTTATTATCAACAAGAGCTTCATCAGCATTTACTGCGACAATTTCTGAGATGAACATATGATGCGATCCGAGTTCTTTTATCTCCTTAACCACACATTCAAGATTTACAGGAGATTCCAGTATCATGGGTGCATTTACTTTTGAGGCTGGCACAGGAGTAAGCTTCATCTCTTCAAACTTCCTGTGTCTGGCACCTGATTTTACTCCGCACCAGTCCGTGGCAAAAGCAAGATCCCTGGTTGTCAGATTGATTACATATTCACCATTCTTCCTTATTATCTTATAGGAATGTCTGCCGGGCCTGACAGAGATATAACACATGGCAGGATCAGTACAGATGGTTCCTGTCCATGAAATGGTAATGATGTTGTACTCTTCAGGCACCGATCCGCAACTTACCATCACCGCAGGAATAGGATAGATCATTGTGCCCGGTTTCCAGACCAGTTTGCTCATAATTGCTTTGTTTTTCACCAAATATACTCCTAAAACTTCAAATGGTGCCGGGTTGGTTGGCATGTTTACTTAAGCCTCCAATTTATTGCCAGTTTGGCATATGAATAAGGAGGGCTGGATGTCAAAACGTCAATGAACGACCAGGACATCCGCATGGCAGGGAATTTGTATCGGGTCTTAAACAAAAGAAATAAAAAATGAACTTCAGTAATTTTACATTAAAAGCCCAGGAATCTGTACAGAAGTCTTTTGATATAGCTAAAGCAAAGGGTCAACAGGCTGTTGAATGCGCTCATGTATTAAAGGGAATAATAAGCGAAGCAGAGAGCATTACTGATTTTCTGTTCGGAAAGATGGGCGTGAACAAGATTTCACTTGAAAAGCAGATCGATAAGCTGATTGATACTTATCCGAAGGTCTCAGGAGCAGATACATATATATCTTCAAATGCATCAGAGGCGTTTCGAAAGGCAGAAGGTCATGCTTCTGCCATGAAGGATAAATTTGTAACTGCCGAACATCTTTTAATGGGCATTCTGGATACTGAAGACATAACTTCCCGTATTCTTAAAGACCATGGGATTTCAATGAAGGAAATTAAAGCAGCCATTGCCGGGCTGAGGAAAGGTTCATCGGTGGAGAGCCAGTCGGCAGACGATACTTTTAACTCCCTTGGCAGGTATGCCATAAATCTTAATGAGATGGCAAGGTCAGGCAGGCTCGATCCGGTCATAGGACGGGATGATGAGATAAGGAGGATACTTCAGATACTTACCCGCCGTACAAAAAACAATCCACTGCTTATAGGAGAACCTGGTGTCGGAAAAACTGCAATTGCAGAAGGCCTTGCTCACAGGATTATAAGAGGTGATGTACCTGAAGATATCAAATCAAAGACCATCTTCTCTCTGGATATGGGTGCGCTTATTGCAGGAGCAAAATACAAAGGAGAGTTTGAAGAGAGGCTCAAATCAGTGGTAAATGAAGTAATCGGTTCGAATGGCGATATTGTACTTTTTATTGATGAGATACATACACTGGTGGGTGCAGGTAAATCAGAGGGAGCAATGGATGCTGCCAATATACTGAAACCTGCCCTGGCCAGAGGAGAGCTCAGGGCAATTGGTGCAACTACCCTGAATGAGTATCAGAAATATTTTGAAAAAGACAAAGCTCTGGAGAGGAGATTCCAGGTTGTCATGGTAGATGAACCCGGCAGGGAAGATGCCATATCTATACTGAGAGGTGTGCGCGAAAAATATGAAACCCATCATAAAGTAATAATCCGTGATGAAGCTATTATAGCCGCTGTTGACCTTTCTTCCAGATATATTACCGACCGTTTTCTTCCCGACAAGGCCATTGACCTTATCGATGAAGCTGCTTCGAGGCTCAGGCTTGAAATGAATTCAGTACCTGAAGAGATCGATGAGGCCGAGAGAACGATTACCAGGCTTGAGATTGAAAAGGAGGCTCTCAGAAGAGACGGAGATACGATCAAAGTGGACAAAATTTCAAGGGAGCTTGCTGAAATGCAGTCGCGAAGGGATGAATTGAAGGCAGACTGGAGGTCCGAAAAGGAGATGATCGAAGCAGTTCAGGTAAAGAAGGAGGCAGTTGAATCGTTGCGTTTCGAAGCAGAAAAGGCAGAAAGAAGCGGAGATTATGGCAAAGTGGCAGAGATCCGGTATGGGAAGATTGTTGAACTTGAAAAGGAGATTACAGTTTTAAAAGATCAGATTGAAAAGAAAAGGAGCAGAGGATCGCTGATACAGGAAGAGGTAAGATCGGAGGACGTTGCCTCGATCGTCTCGAAATGGACAGGAATACCGGTATCGAAAATGCTGGAAAGTGAAAAGGATAAACTTCTCAGACTCGAGGATGAACTTCATAAGAGGGTAGTGGGGCAGGACGAAGCCATTGCTGCGGTTTCTGATGCTGTACGACGTTCCCGTGCGGGTTTGCAGGATAAGAACAGACCCGTAGGCTCCTTTATCTTCCTGGGAACAACAGGAGTTGGTAAAACTGAACTTGCCAGAGCACTCGCTGAGTTTCTCTTCAATGATGAGAACCTGATAACCCGTATTGATATGTCGGAATACCAGGAACGGCATTCTGTTTCGCGACTGATAGGTGCACCTCCCGGATACATCGGATATGATGAAGGAGGCCAGCTCACCGAAGCAGTCAGGCATAAACCATATTCAGTAGTTCTGCTCGACGAGATTGAAAAGGCGCATCCGGACCTTTTTAATTTGCTTCTCCAGGTACTGGATGAAGGCAGACTGACTGATAACAAGGGACGTACTATCAATTTCAGAAATGTCATAGTCATTATGACTTCTAACCTTGGATCGGATATTATACGTGAAAGGATGGATAAATGGGGCAATAATATAACTGATAGGAATGAGGAGCTGCTAAAGAATGAGATATTCACGCTTCTGAGAAGAACACTTAAACCGGAATTTCTGAACAGAGTCGATGAAATAGTAATGTTCAGACCCCTTAATATTGAACAGATCAGGGAGATAGTGCAGATCCAGCTTAAGAAGATTGAGAAAATGGTTAAGGAATATAATCTGGAGCTCAGTGTCACTGATGCAGCTATCGGCTGGCTGACTGAGCACGGATACGATCCTCAGTCTGGTGCAAGGCCTGTAAAACGTCTTATTCAGAGGGAGATAGTAAATGAACTGTCCAAAGAGATAATCGGGGGCAAGGTGTCAGGAAATGACTTGGTAATAATTGATGAAAAGGATGGCAGGCTGACCTTTGCCCGTGAGGAAAAGAAATAAATATCTATCTGAATGAAATGAGACATTCATCCAGATCATTAAAGATATGGAATACGGTATCCAGATGAAGCATATTTAATAATTCAAGCACTCCGGGTTCGGGGTTGACAAATTTAATGATACCGTAATTATTCCTTACACTCCTCATAATTGACAGCAGACAGCTGAAACCTGAACTGTCGATATATTCAACACCTTTCAGGTTAATGATAATCTTTGAATTGGATGTGCCGGATAACCTGTTAATCTCTTCTCTGATCTCATCTGTTATCAGGGCATTGATCTTAATGACCGTGAATGATACTATATCAACCTTATCCCTCTTTTCTACATTTATCATCAACTCTTCTTTAGACGGGTTCTTACCAGGTCATCAAGTTCTGTAATTGCCTTTCCGGTATCTTCATGGTACCTCTCAATAAAAGATCCATAAAGTTCAGGCTCTATCCCCTCTTTTGCAGAGAGTTCAAATCTCTTAAGCATTGCTGCCAGCTCACTCATTCCTAATATGGCGACTGATGATTTAGCCTTGTGAGCCAGCATCCCCAGCATTTTAAAATTATCTTTGGAATGAAGTGTTTTCATCTCCATATAGATTTCAGAAGACTGTTCTTTGAACATGGATACTATCTCTGCTATTATCTGTGGATCATCACCTGCAACAGAATCAAGATAAGATGGATTTATCAGTTTATAATCCATGGAAAATTGAACAAACCTGATTATACAAATGTTAAAATATAGTAAAACAAATATAACATTATTTTTATGTCAGGGTATGTATGCTTGTTCATAAATGATGGAAAATGACTTTTAAAACGCGAAAAATTTACTATATTTATAGTTGTTAAACTCTTATAAATATGTTCAGGTTTTTTAGTCCCGTAATTTTTCTTTTTTTCATTCTGTCCTTCAGATCGATGGCACAATCTGATGTAAGGATAAAAAAAGACGATTTCCAGCTTGAGAAGGCAGGCTTTAAACAGGCATGGTCTCATGTTGTGACCGGAGATGATTTTTATATTCGAAAAGGTGTCTATTACAATAACGCTTATAATCATTACATCCAGGCACTGGTTTATAACAGCAAAAATCCTGAATTGAATTATAAAACCGGAGTTACGGCAATTTATACAGATCGTAAGGAAGAGGCAGCCGGGTTCTTTCTTAAAGCACTTGAATTAAAGAGTGATGTGGCTGATGATATACTTTTCTTTACAGGAAGGGCATTGCAGTACTCTGGAAGATATTCCGAAGCAGTTGATAATCTGACCGGATACCTGAAAACCAGGGTTAAGAAGACGGAGAATAATGTGATATTGGCTAAAAGATTCATTGAGGAATGCAATTCTGCCTTAATCATCACTAAAGATACCCTGAAAATAGATATAGCCAATATCGGGGCTAACATTAATTCCGAAGGTGATGATTTTTCTCCGGTCTTAACATCTGATGGTTCGACCATCTATTTTGCATCAAGTCGAAAATATAAGAACACTGCCAATTCGTCGGCTGGCTCACGGCCGAATGAGAATATCTATACTTCCAGTCAGTTTAACGGATCATGGAGTATTGCCATGCTCGCCGGAGATGATCTGAATACAGAATATAATGAAGCTCCTCTGTTTATGGATTCGTCAGGAACCCGGCTATATATTTATTCTGGTTTTGAGAATGGGGGCGACATTAAGATGTCGGTAGTCAAAAAAGGTGATTGGAAAGCACCTGAAAGTTTGCCTTTTAGCATAAACAGTGTAGGATCAGAAACCTCGGTAACTTTCCATCCTGCTGGTAATGAAATCTGTTTTGTGAGCAATGAAGGTAAGGAAAGCAGGGGTGGATATGATATTTACTTTATTACTAAATCAAGTGACAAAAAGTGGTCAAAACCGAAAAATGCAGGATCAGCTGTTAATTCAATTTATGATGAGCAATCAGTTAGTTATTCAGGATCGGGAGATACTCTTTGGTTCAGCTCAAAAGGCCATAACTCAATAGGTGGCTTTGACATTTTTTACAGTGTAAGGAGACAGGATGGAACCTGGGGAGAAGCCAGAAACGCGGGGTATCCTCTGAATACTCAATGGGATGAGCTCTTTCATATCTCTGCCGCATCCTCAATGAATGTGTTTTATTTTGCTTCAAACCGCACCGGCGGTTTCGGAGGACTTGATATATACATTGGAAAAATGCTTCCGGGCCCGGACTTATCAGATCCTTCAGCCGGAGCTGCTGCAACTGTTTATCCCCAGCCAGAGCCGTTTGAAGAAAAGGGTAATCCTGAAAATGATGATAGAAAATAGACTGGCGGGGATTAAATTATTCTGAAACGCTGATATTCATCAGATATTTCGGACAAAATCTTTACTTGCTTTGTATTCTTTATAGTTTATTGCAAATATTGTGATTTCATTCAAAATTTTTGATATGAAAAATACTCCGTTCACAAAATTTCATGAGGAAGCCGGGGCCAGAATGGTTCCTTTTGCCGGCTATAATATGCCTGTTGAATACACAGGTATTAACGACGAGCATATTGCTGTCAGAAAGAAGGTCGGTGTTTTTGATGTTTCACATATGGGTGAATTCTGGGTAACAGGACCATCAGCAATGGACTTTATCCAGTATATTACTTCAAACGATGTAACTGTATTGTCTGATGGTAAGGTCCAGTATTCATGTTTCCCGAACGGAAAGGGCGGAATCGTTGATGATCTGCTGGTTTACAGGTTTAACGCTGAGAAGTATCTTCTTGTTGTAAATGCGGCAAATATTGAAAAGGACTGGAACTGGTGTGTTAAAAACTCATCGCGTTTTGGGATTGTCCCAGGCAGGGACCTGATTAATGCTTCAAATGAAACAGCCCAGCTGGCAATCCAGGGGCCGCTTGCCCTGAAAGCAATGCAGAAGCTTACTTCAGTTCCTGTTGAGGATATGGAGTATTATACATTTAAAGTGATTGAATTTGCGGGAATAAAGGATGTAATATTCTCGACATCAGGTTATACCGGTGCAGGAGGTTGTGAGATTTATATAAAAAATGAAGATGGCCCTGCACTATGGAAATCAGTTTTCGAGGCAGGAGATGAGTTTGGGATCAGACCAATAGGCCTTGGTGCCAGGGATACACTACGCCTCGAAATGGGGTTTTGTCTCTACGGTAATGATATTACAGATGATACATCACCTATTGAAGCAGGATTGGGATGGATCACAAAGTTTACAGACAGTAAGGACTTTATTGATAAGACATTTTTGATGAAGCAGAAGGAGGAAGGAGTTGAAAGAAGACTTAAAGGTTTCATTATGATAGATCGCGGAATTCCAAGGCAACATTATGAAATTGTGAATGTTGAAGGGGAAATTATCGGTGAAGTTACCTCAGGTACAATGTCCCCAATGATGAAACAGGGAATTGGAATGGCTTATCTGACAAAAGGTTACTGGAAACCCGACTGTGAGATTTTCATAAGGATAAGGAGCAAAGAACTTAAGGCCAGAGTGGTGAATCTCCCATTCTATTCTAAACCCTGAAATTAATAATGGCGGACAGGAAGATTGAGACATGTTTTTCTCCGGCTCTATATGAACCGGAACTTCATGCCGGTTCAATAGTGATTGTAATCGACATTTTAAGGGCATCATCGGCAATATGCACTGCTTTTGCAAACGGAGCACGTTCAATAATTCCTGTTGCCGGTGTTGATGAAGCAAAGGAGTACAAGGAAAAAGGTTACCTGGTAGCAGCTGAACGCGATGGTTTTGTACTTGACTTTGCAGATTTTGGCAACTCCCCGTTTAACTTTACACCTGAAAGAGTGGAAGGAAAGACTATCGTATACAGCACAACAAACGGAACCCGTATAATAAATCTTGCTTCATCGGCATATATGATTGCCATAGGATCGTTCCTTAATATAGGGGCTCTGCTCATATGGATAAAAAAACAGGAAAAGGATATAATGCTGTTCTGTGCAGGATGGAAAAACAGGTTTAATCTTGAGGATACTGTTTATGCCGGTGCATTCGCTCATAACCTTCTGGAGAGTGGTCTCTATTCAACCCGGTGTGATTCAACCCTGGCAGCTATTGATCTGTGGTCGCTGGCACGTCACGACCTCCGCGGATATATTGAAAAGGTTGCTCAACGAACCAGGTTAAAGGATAAAAATCTGGATGACTGTATCGATTTTTGCCTTACCCCTGATTTTACCGACAAAATTCCGGTTATGAAAGATGGTCTGCTTACCTGTCTCGCTTAATATATTCGTGACGTCGGACTACTCATGATCATATCGGTAAATATTTCATATTTTTGCATAGTATTGACTTCTGAATTTCATTATTAACAGTTATAACCAATCCTTTTTATGAAAAAACATAACTTTTATGCAGGTCCTTCAATACTTCCCCAATACACAATTGATAAAACAATTGAGGGGATAAAAGATTTTGCCGGAACAGGTCTGTCTATCCTTGAAATCTCGCACAGGAGCAAGGAATTTGTTGCTTGCATGAATGACACTATCGGACTTTTCAGGGAGCTTCTTGACATACCTTCCGGATACCAGGTGCTTTTCCTGGGCGGCGGAGCAAGCATGCAATTCTGCATGGTTCCTATGAACCTCATGGAGAAGAAAGCCGCTTATCTGAATACCGGAGAATGGGCAGGCAAAGCGCTTAAAGAGGCCAGATTGTTCGGAGAAGTTGTTGAAGTTGCTTCCTCAAAAGAGAAACTTTTCAATTATATTCCCAGGAACTACACCATACCTGCTGATGCTGACTATTTCCACATCACAACGAACAATACAATTTATGGTACCGGGATAAAGAAAGATATGGACGTGAAAGTTCCGCTTGTGGCAGATATGTCATCAGATATTTTCAGCAGACCGGTGGATGTATCCAGATATGCTCTCATTTATGGAGGAGCCCAGAAAAACCTTGCACCTGCCGGTGTGACATTTGTAATTGTTAAGGAAGATATACTGGGAAAGGTTACCCGCCCTATTTCATCAATGCTTGATTACCGGGTACATATTAAAGGAGAATCGATGTTCAATACCCCTCCTGTATTTGCTGTATTTGCTGCCCAGCAGACATTGAAATGGCTGAAGGATCTTGGTGGAGTAAAGGCAATACAGAAAAAGAATATCGAGAAGGCAGGGTTACTTTACGATGAAATAGAGAGGAACAAACTGTTTAAGCCTACCATAGCTGATCCTGAAGACAGATCGCTGATGAACATATGCTTTGTTATGGCAGATAATTACAAAGAACTGGAAAAACCATTTGCCGATTTTGCCAAATCCAAAGGCATGCTGGGCATTGAGGGCCACCGTTCGGTCGGCGGATTCAGGGCATCAACATACAATGCACTTCCCAAAGAGAGCGTTGAGGCCCTTGTAAGCGTTATGAAGGAGTTTGAATCAAAGAACTGATATTATTGTCGGACTTTGTTTTATTCTGAGGACTGAAAATTTAACAAAATTGCAAATGATATGAAAATTCTGCTTGCAACAGAGAAACCTTTTGCGCCTGTTGCTGTAACACAGATACGTGAAGTAATAGAATCTGCAGGCTATGAAATTGATATTCTGGAAAACTACAGGAATATTTCAGAACTTCTTTCTTCAGTATCACGAGCTGATGGCCTGATTGTCAGAAGTGATCTGGTGACTGCTGAAGTACTCGGGGCTGCAAAGAATCTCAGGATTGTTATACGTGCAGGAGCCGGATATGACAACATTGATCTTGAAGCATGTACAAAAAAAAAAGTTATAGCTATGAATACTCCGGGACAGAATTCGAATGCTGTTGCCGAACTGGTGTTTGCAATGATGCTTTACCAGGTAAGAGGAGGATTCAACGGGAAATCAGGTACAGAGCTCAGAGATAAATCCATTGGCATACATGCTTTCGGACATGTAGGAAAACTGGTGGCTGAAATAGCAAAGGGTTTTTCAATGTATGTTTATGCCTACGATCCTTTTCTTCCGGAGGCTGAAATAAGGAAATATGGTATTAAAGTTCTCAGGAGGGCGGAGGAGATGTACAGGATATGCCATTTTATATCACTACACCTTCCTTCCAATACAGCAACCAGGAAATCGATCGGATATGATCTGCTTTCAAAGATGCCTGCTCCTGCAATTGTTGTTAATACAGCACGAAAGGAGATAATCGATGAGGAAGGTCTTCTGAAAACATTTGAAGAACGTCCGGATTTCTGTTACCTTGCGGATGTTGAGCCTGATTGTAAAGCCATTTTTGAAGAGAAGTACAAGGGCAGGTATCTTTTTACAGCGAAAAAAATGGGAGCACAAACCGAAGAAGCAAATATTAATGCCGGTGTAGCTGCTGCAAGGCAGATTGTTGATTATTTTGAAACCGGGAATGAATCATTCAGAATAAACAAGTAATTACTATTTAATACAAATGGCAATTGTAAAACCATTCAGAGGACTAAGACCCCCGCGAGCTATAGCCAAAGATCTTGCCTGCCTGCCTTATGATGTAATGAATTCAGAAGAGGCTGCTGAGATGGCAAAAGGCAAAGAGTGTTCACTCCTTCACATAACCCGTTCTGAGATTGACCTTAAAGCTGATACTGATACGCATTCAGATGAGGTGTATAACAAGTCTGTGGAGAACTTTAAAAAATGGCAGGAGAAAGGCTGGCTGGTTCACGACACAAGCCCTATGTACTACATATATGCACAGACCATGAGTGGCCGCACTCAGTACGGAATTGTGGGTTGTGCCGCAGTTAGCGATTACCTGAAGGGCAATATTAAGAAACATGAACTTACACGACCCGATAAAGAGCAGGACAGGATGATTCATGTCCGCGTCAATAATGCAAACATAGAGCCCGTTTTTTTTGCGTATCCTGCTGTAAAAGAGATAGATAATATTGTAAATAAGATTACAGGCTCTGAAGAACCGGAATATGATTTTATAGCTGAGGATGGATTCGGACATCAGTTCTGGGTTGTCAGGGAAGCAGAAATAAACAAAAAGATTGAGAAGCTGTTTGCAAAAAAGGTTCCCTGTACATATGTTGCTGACGGACATCACAGAACAGCAGCTGCGGCTCTGGTTGGAAAGGAAAGAATGGACAGCAACCCAAAACATAAGGGTAATGAGGAGTATAACTTTTTTCTTGCAGTTCATTTTCCTGACGATCAGCTCCGGATAATGGATTACAACAGGACCATAAAAGATCTTAATGGCCTTACACCCGAAGAACTTTTAGCCAGTCTTGGAAAATCATTTGTTGTTCAGGAAAAGGGAACGAAGATTTACACACCCTCAACACTGCATAACTTTTCAATGTATCTCGGAGGAAAATGGTATAGCCTTACTGCAAAAGAGGGAACATACGACGACAATGATCCGATCGGCGTCCTTGATGTAACCATTCTTACTAATCATATACTAAGTCCAATACTTGATATCCAGGATCTCAGAAGATCAAAAAGGATCGATTTCGTGGGAGGTATCCGGGGGCCCGCGGAGCTTAAGAAGAGAGTCGACAGCGGTGAAATGAAGGTGGCATTCGCACTTTTTCCGGTTTCAATGAAGCAGCTTATTACAATTGCCGATTCAGGGAACATCATGCCTCCGAAAACCACATGGTTCGAGCCCAAACTGCGAAGCGGACTTGTAATACATTTATTAACCTGAATAAAATACATACTGCTGTTTCAATCTGTGACTGATATAGCATCAAATATCTCCCTGATCAGAGGACAGCTTCCCCCTGCTGTCAGGCTGGTAGCGGTTTCCAAAACGAAGCCTGTGAATGATATACTTGAAGCATATTCGGCAGGACAGAGATGTTTCGGAGAGAACAGGGTACAGGAATTACTTGGCAAAAAAGATCATGTTCCATGGGATATTGAATGGCACCTTATCGGGCACCTGCAAAGTAACAAGGTGAAATTTATCGTGCCGTTTATTAGTATGATTCAGTCAGTTGATTCATTCAGGCTGCTAAGACTGATCAATCGTGAAGCCTCAGGAATCAACAGGGTGGTTAATTGCCTCTTGCAGATACATATCGCTTCTGAGGATTCAAAATTCGGTTTCAGCATCGAAGAGATGACTGATACTGATGGAATCAGCGAGTTTGGGCAAATGAATTTTGTAAGGATATGCGGTGTAATGGGAATGGCAACCTATACAACAGACTATGATCAGGTTAAGAGAGAGTTCTCTTATCTTAAAGAGTGCTTTAATATTCTTAAGAACAATTGTTTCAACGCCAGCCATCATTTCAGGGAGATATCTATGGGAATGTCGGGAGACTATCAGATAGCAATTGAAGCGGGCAGTACCATGGTAAGAATTGGAAGCCTTGTTTTCGGAGAGAGAGTGAAAAAACAACAATAACTAACAATGAAGAATCTTACATCAAGTTACATGGGGCTTACTTTGAGGAGCCCGATCATTGTCAGCAGCAGCAGACTTACATCCACTGTTGAAAATCTTGTTGAAGCTGAAGAAAACGGTGCCGGTGCGGTAGTCCTGAAATCACTGTTTGAGGAACAGATCATCAGCAGCGCAAATTCATTGTCCGTTTCTGCCGGTTATCCTGAAGCAGATGACTATATAGACTATTATATAAAATCACATTCGGTTGATGAGTACATTGATTTGATTGTGAAGGCAAAGAAAAATCTGTCCATTCCTGTTATTCCCAGTATAAACTGTTTCTCCTCTGAGGGATGGATTGACTTTGCCCGGAAGATTGCCGGTTCGGGAGCCGATGCGCTTGAGATAAATGTCTTTTTTATGCCCCTCGACAGAAAGAGATCCGCTTCAGATTCCGAAAAGGTGTACTTTGACCTTATCACGAAACTTAAAAAGGCCGTAAATATCCCTCTGGCTTTCAAGATAGGAAACAGATTCTCCAATATCCTTTATATGATAGATCAGTTTTACATCCGTGGAATAAAGGGAGTGGTGATGTTCAACAGGTTCTACGAACCCGATATTGATGTTGAAAAGCTTGAAATCGTCCCGGCACCAGTGTTCAGCACAGCAGAGGAAAGACGCTATGTCCTTCGCTGGATAGCCATGGCCAGCGCGCAGGATATTAAAATAGACATTTCAGCATCCACCGGAGTGAAAGACGGCGAAGATGCTATCCGATACCTTCTTGCAGGAGCTTCAACGGTTCAGGTATGTTCAGTGCTTTATCAAAAAGGATTGCCATACCTTAATACTCTTAACAGGGAGATATCTGACTGGATGACAAAACATAATTTCAACAGTATAAGTGATTTCAGAGGAAAGCTGAACTGGGTGAATTACAGCAAACCGGCAGTTTTCGAAAGAAACCAGTTTATGAAGCATTTCGCTTCGGAGGATTAATTTTTTTTGATTTTCCTTATGCCGGTTCAGAACAGATGGCTGATTACGTTGGCGATTATGATAAGCCTGATCTGCATTCATCCGTTATTGAAATAATCAGCAATAATTCTGCTCTGGTATTTCCTAAGAATGGCCAATGGGTGATCAGATACGAAAACTTCAATATATTACCTTAATATTTATCCCGTATTTCTTCCTGTTTTGAGCGGTTTATAGTCCCATGAAAACATAACTATTTGATAAGTAGCAAATAAGAGAATTATTTATTGTAAATTTGGGTGTCTC
>MENI01000113.1:0-14174 GCA_001768195.1 Bacteroidetes bacterium GWA2_40_15
TTTATTCATCATTTTTTCATAATCTTGGATAATTATTAACATACCTCTTTTTATCATGAAAAAAATCATCCTGACTTTTGCCATCGTTTTGCTTGCTGTTGCCTCTTCGTCTCAGGACCTTGCAGTAAAGGATCTTACATGCGATCATAAAGTAAACCCCCTTGGCATAGATAATGTCAGTCCGGGTTTTTCCTGGAAACTATCCGGAAGCGGAAACAGCATTATGCAGACGGCCTACTCTCTCAGGGTATCGACCGACAGAAAATTTCAATCTGACAAGATAGTCTGGCAGACCGGCAAAGTTGAATCGGACCAGTCGATACACCTGGTTTATAATGGGAACGAACTTAAATCCGGACAGAGATACTACTGGCAGGTCAGAATATGGGACAATAAAGGGAGGGTTTCGAAATGGAGTGAAACAGCCTTGTTCGAGACGGGATTGCTTGCCGAAGCTGACTGGAAAGCTAAATGGATTGAGATAGAAGTTGATACGTTACAATATTCACCATCACCTCATTTCAGGAAGGAATTCAATATTGGAAAAAGCATAAAAAGTGCAAGGATTTATGTTACATCACATGGCTTTTATGAGTTGCATCTGAATGGGAAAAAAGCAGGCGACCAGGTGCTTACACCCGGATGGACCTCTTATGGAAAGAGACTTCAATACCAGGTTTATGATGTAACTGATATGATTAAAAAAGGAGATAATGCAATTGGTGCAGTGCTCGGAGACGGATGGTACAGAGGTTCCCTGGCATGGGGCCGCAACTGGGCGGTATATGGAAAAACACTTGGATTATATATGCAAATCAAAATAATCCACACTGACGGAAGTGAGTCTGTTATTGCAACTGATGACTCATGGAAAGCTTTACAGGACGGAGCAATTAGAATGAATGATATTTATAACGGTGAAACATACGATGCAACCAAAAAGCTCACCGGGTGGAATGTACCCGGATATGATGACAGCAAATGGCCAAAAGTGAGAATCGGTAATTATAAGTTCAACCTGATAGCAAGTGAAGGGCCTCCTGTGAAAAAAATTCAGGAAATAAAACCGGTCAGGATTTTCAGAACCCCTAAAGGAAGTCTTATTGCTGATATGGGTCAGAATATGGTTGGGTGGATCAGGCTAAAAGTGACAGGAAGCAAAGGGACTGTTGTCACACTCAGACATGCCGAGGTAATGGATAAATATGGTGAATTTTACACTGAAAATCTTCGGGCTGCGAAATGCCAGCTTACATATACCCTGGCAGGTACCGGTGAGGAGTTGTATGAACCAAGGTTTACATTTATGGGATTCAGATTTGTCGAGGTCACAGGCTTTCCGGGCGAGCTTACAGCAGATAATCTGACAGGTGTTGTAATCCATTCTGACATGGCTGTTACCGGCAGTTATGAGTGTTCAAATCCTTTGATAAATCAACTGCAGCACAATATTCAATGGGGACAGAAAGGCAACTTTGTGGACGTACCCACTGACTGCCCTCAGCGTGACGAGCGGCTTGGCTGGACAGGTGATGCACAGGCATTTTGCAGGACAGCTGCATTCAATATGAATGTTGCCGGATTCTTCTCGAAGTGGCTTAAGGATGTAGCTGCTGACCAGAGAGCCGGAGGTGAAGTTCCGGTGGTAATACCTGATGTACTGAATCAGCAGGGCTCTCCTACTGCACAAGCTTCTGCAGGCTGGGGTGATGTTGCAGTAATTGCACCATGGACAATGTACCAGGTATATGGTGATAAAGATCTGCTCAGGACCCAGTATCCAAGTATGCTTGCATGGGTCGAATATATTAAGAAGACTTCAGGAGATGATTATATCTGGAACAATGGAAGCGTATATGGCGACTGGTTATTCTACCATCCTCCGGTAAATAATCATCCTGAACCTGACGGGCATACCGATCATGATTTTATTGCTACCGCATTTTATGCATATTCAACACAGCTGCTTATTGAAGCTGCAAACCTGTTTGGTCAGTCAGAAGATGCCGGAGTTTTCAAAGCCGTACATGAGAAGATTAAAGAAGTTTTTGTTGAAGAGTATGTCACAAAGGCAGGCCGTGTTGGGACCAATTCACAGACATCGTATGTTCTGGCATTGATGTTTGATCTGCTTCCTGAGAACCTCAGGCCTCAGGCTGTCAAATTTCTGGTTGATGACATTAAAAGCAGAGGTACAAGACTTTCGACCGGATTTCTGGGAACACCGTACCTCTGCCATGTTTTATCAGATAACGGGTATGCTGATGTAGCGTATGATCTCCTGTTGCAGGAGTCATATCCATCCTGGCTTTATCCGGTTAAGATGGGCGCAACAACAATCTGGGAAAGATGGGATGGACAGAAAACTGACAGTACCTTCCAGGATGCCGGAATGAATTCATTCAACCACTATGCCTATGGAGCTATCGGTGACTGGATGTACCGGGTGTCAGCAGGAATTGAAATTGTAAAGCCGGGTTACAAACATATTGCCATTCAGCCACATCCAACAAAGAAACTGACCTATTCCAAAGCTTCATTCGAGAGTTCATATGGAATAATCTCATCAGGATGGGAAAGAAACGGATCAAAGATAATTGTAAGAGCCACTATACCTGCAAATACAATTGCAACAATTAAACTTCCGGTAAACTCGGCAGGTATGGTTACAGATAATGGAAAAAGCATATCTGAGAATAAAAATTTCAGTAATATTAGAACGGAAGGCAACCAATTGTTATTTGAAGCAGGATCGGGAACTTATGCATTTGAATATGCAGAAGAATAAGAAATTGTTGTAATAAAGAATATTTTTGCTGAGACTGTCTTAAAAGTCTTTTTTAACCGCAAAGTACACGAAGTAATAGCAAAGGGTGCAAAGTCAAAACACTGAAATACAGATCTTTGTGTTCTTTGCATAAATTCTTTGCGACCTCTGCGGTTAATGGATTTAACTTTTGAGACAGCCTCATTTTATTACCGATATATGGGAATTATTGAAAACTATCCTGGCGAATTTGCAGCCTTGCTGACAGCCGTTTTCTGGACAGTAACCGCACTTGCATTCGAATCAGCAAGCCACAGGATCGGATCGGTGGCCGTAAACATCCTCAGGCTTCTGATCGGAATGGCATTTCTTAGCATTTACACCTTAATAAGCCGTGGATTTGTGTTACCGCTTGATGCCAGCTATGAGAACTGGATATGGCTTTCCTTATCGGGGCTCATAGGTTTTGTTTTTGGTGATCTTTTTCTGTTCAAGTCATACACGATAATAGGATCAAGGTTCTCCATGCTCATTATGACTCTGGTTCCTCCCATAACTGCTTTATTTAGTTTTATCATTCTCGGTGAACGCCTTACCCTGCTCAATTATCTTGGGATGACTCTTACATTTTCAGGTATTGCGATGGCTGTATTAAGCCGTAAGGGGAAAAATGAAAAGCTATCCCTCAAACTTGCCCCCCGGGGAGTCTTGTATGCTCTCGGAGGAGCGGCAGGTCAGGCTCTTGGATTGGTTCTCAGCAAATTTGGGATGGATGATTATGATCCTTTTGCTGCAACCCAGATAAGGATAATTGCAGGGATTTTCGGTTTTGCAATTCTCATAACCGTTCTTAAAAGGTGGTCAAATGTATCAATTGCAGTATCAGACAGGAAAGGAATGTTTCTTACAGGACTGGGTGCTTTCTTCGGGCCATTCCTGGGTGTTTCATTTTCGCTTATATCAGTTAAGTACACTGAAGCTGGTATCGCTTCTACGATAATGGCGCTGGTTCCTGTATTCATAATTATTCCTGCTGTTATCTTATATAAACAGAAAGTTACCTTTGCTGAAATTGCAGGCTCTGTTCTGAGTGTGGGAGGTGTTGCATTATTCTTTATTTAACAAGATAGTTCAGAATGCATCAGGATGAACTTATAAAACGCAGCTTCGGTAGTGAGCTTATATACTCAGCGTCGAGGAGCAGCGGACCGGGAGGTCAGAATGTAAATAAAGTGAGCTCGAAGGTTGAGCTCAGGTTCCGTATTGACACTACTACTCTTTTGTCCGATGCTGAAAAGGAGATTATTTATAAAAAACTGAAGAAGAAAATCAACAGGGAAATGGAGCTGGTATTGGTTTCCCAGAAAGCAAGAACTCAGTTACAGAATAAAATACTTGTCACAGAAAAATTTTATGAACTTGTTTCAAAGGCTCTTACGCTTCCTGAAAAAAGGTGGCCCACAAGACCTACCCTGTCTTCAAGGATCAAACGGCTTGAATCCAAGAAGATTCGCAGCAATGTAAAAAAGCTGAGAAATACAGGGCACGTATCTGATGAAATCTGAATCTATACCTCTTTTAATTTCCATTTCCCTCTGCGGAATACCAGCCAGGCAATAAGGGTCATAAGTGATTCAGCAACCACTATTGCAATAAAGACTCCGTTTTCATTCATCTGACCTTTTATTGCAAGCACCCATGCAAGAGGTATTTCAACCATCCAGAAAGCGAATATATTTATTTTCAGAGGAGTAGTCGTATCACCAGCTCCGTTGAAAGAATTGACGAGTACCATCCCGAGTCCGTATGCAATAAATCCGATGCTTATGATCCTCAGGCCCTGAACTCCTGTGACATAAGCCTCAGATCCTTCAATAAAGAAACTGATGAAGGGTTCAGGGAACAGGACAAGTATCAAGCCTATTACACCAAGTAATATCATGTTTACCCATCCTGTTACCCATACTGCTCTTTCAGCTCTGTCAGGTTTTTTTGCACCAAGATTCTGCCCAACGAGAGTTGATGCTGCATTACTGATACCCCATGATGGAAGAATTGTAAAACCTATAATGCGAATAGCAATTGTATAACCTGCTACTACTTCACTCCCGAAGATTGATATTATTCTCACAAGGGCTACCCAGCTTGTTGTTGAAATCAGATTCTGACCAATGCTTCCAAAGGATAACCTTATAAGTTTAAGAATAACCCTGAAGTCGACTGATAAATGATTAATTGAAAGCCGGATTCGTTTCTTTCCATAGAATAACAGATACAACTGAACAAGGACAGCGGTCCCTCTTCCAATTATGGTAGCTGTTGCAGCACCGGTTATCCCCATTTGAGGGAATGGACCCAATCCGAAAATAAGACAAGGATCAAGTATAATATTTATAATATTTCCGATCCATAATACTTTCATTGCTACTGCAGCATCTCCCGCACTTCTGAATATAGCATTTATAATAAAGAGCAGCATTATGACAACGTTCCCTCCTATCATTATCCTGGCGTATCCTGACATGTTATCAACTATCGAAGCTGAGGCACCCATCATATCAAGAAGATTCTCAGCAAAAAGAAATCCCGGGATTCCAATAATAAGCGAAACTGTCAGTCCGGTCAGAATTGCCTGAAAAGCAGCGCGTGATGCTGCATCCGGATTTTTCTCCCCTATCCTGCGCGATACAATGGATGTTGTTGCAGTCCCAAGTCCAAGTGAAATGGCATATAAAATAGTTAATACAGTTTCTGTCAGGCCAACAGTTGCAACAGCATCAGCGCCGAGTCGGGAGACGAAGAATATATCAACAATGACAAAGATAGATTCCATTACCATTTCAAGAACTGCCGGAATTGAAAGCAGCAGAATTGCACGGCTCAGTCTTCCTTCAGTGAAATCCTGTTCTGTTCCCGATACTGCTTCTGCAACATCTTTAAAGAATGATCTTATTTTAAAATTATAATTAGTCATAAAATATTAATATACAGCTAAATAAAACATGCTTTATAACAATTAACTTAATAAAATTTTAGATTGCTAATATAACTATTACAGACGACATGTTTGGGTTTGAAGGCTCTTTACACAAACACCTGAATTACCTTAAATAAGTATTATTACATTTGAGTAATGTGCCTGACAGGGACAGGTTCATTACATTGCCGGATGAAAGGAATTCAGGGATAGCCTCCAAACGAAATTTTGTCAAAGGAATCAGAGGAATAAAGCATTTTCAGATAGCGGCATTATTGAATTTTATATTCTATTCCTCTGCTGCAATATTAAAATTATCATCTTTGATTATATATTTTCCTCGTGAATTGTCATTAGCCGGCAGCTTAAAATCGAATAATTCCGGCAATTCAATATCCAAAATCCGCGCAATTCTGAAAACCGTACTTAGTGTCGTGTTTATTTTTGCTGTTTCAATCCGGGCTATCTGGCTCAACGTTAATTCAGTCCTCAATGCAAGTTCTTCCTGGGACAGGCTTTTCATCTTTCTTACCTTCTTTAGTCTTTTAGCAAAAGCCTTAAGACCCGCTTCATCAAATATAAATTTTCTTTCCACTCGGTTAATATCCGTAAAAAAGAAACAAATAATTATAGCATATATGCTATAATTTCATATATTTGATTTGCAATAATTCACAATAGTGTCAGATAAAAAGTCTGAGAGCAAACATAATTTTAGTGTATAACCTGAGCAGGATTGAATTATATTAAACAAAACCATATTAATGCCAGGGATAAACTTCTTATTATCGATGATGATAACAATACCCGTTTACTCATTAAAAAAATTATGAGTGACACAAAAATAACAATTATCGAAACCGGATGCGGCAGGGAGGCATTTGATCTGTTCAGTAATTTCTCGAACGAAATTTTCCTTGTGATACTTGATATCCGGCTTCCCGTTTATGATGGCTGGACCCTGATCCCGAAGTTCAGACAGGTTAATCCGCGGGTCCCTGTTATTGCTCTCTCAGCAGTTTCTCCTCAGGAACTAGCCTTAAAATGTGAATTGGCGGCTTTATCTGAATATATATCCAAACCGTTCCGGATACATGAACTCAGGCAAATCATAAATTCATATTACTGTTATCCGTTTAATAAATCAGATCAGAAGTAAAATTGTCGAGGAAGTCTTTTTTTGCAATATGCCAGATCATGTTTTAGAAATTTAAGTTATATATCTGAAAAGGGTAATCGGTAAACGGTAAACGGTAAACGGTGTTCGGTATTCGGTAAATGGTATTCATCACCGGTTACTGATTACCTGTGCTCATCTCACATCATACCTTATGAACAACACAAACGATATATAAAATAATATAGCAGTATAGATTGACAAGAGGGCTATATATATTCCGCTTCGGGATAATCTCTGTGTAAAGGGAACAATTCTTTCGGAGTATACAGGCACTTCATCAATATTTACCTTACTCTTTGATGTTGAGTAGTCTTCATAAGGATTATACCAGTGTGGGCTTTTATCATCCTTTGAATCAAAAGCTTTAAACCAGGTTAAAAATTGTTCCTGATAAGTATGCAGATCATTCCAGTTGTTTATAAACCGTTGAAATCCACCATTCAACATGTGTTCATTCCCCATTTCAAAGATGAACATTGGAGAAATCAATGTCATTTTACTTGTGTTTAAATACTGCGAAAACTGGGAGTTATACCAGTTATCTCTGATTTTCTTTTCCCCAAGCATAAATTCCATCTGCATGTTAGCCCTGATCTGATGATCGGGAGTAAAAGGATTGTTACTTTCGCTACGCCATTTACCTTCAGGAAAGCCTGCCTCAATTGTTTTACGGGAGTTATTAGTGTTTTGTATAATTACTTCTGAAGATTCAACCGGAAATAATCTGTTTGATAATAAGAGGGTTGTGTGGGGTATTATTAATAATAGTATCAACCACACCATTAATCCGATAAGAAGAGAAGTATTGGAGCGGTAACTTAATACTGATGTTAAAAGTCCGACACAACTTGAACATGCTATAAGGAGTAAGGATAATAACAGGAAGCCCCCGATTTCAGCTACTGTTGTATAAGTAATCATTGTCTGACCGGAAAACAACAATATCAATACACTTACAATTATTCCAAGGACTACAAACATGGTCAATATAATAACAGTACCTATTAACTTACCGGCACACAAAATACCCCTTGATACCGGATTAGATAATCCCAATGCCAATGTTCGCATTTCCTTTTCACCGGAGACGGCATCGAAAGTGAAAATGATGGCAAGAAAACTGAACAACAGTACCAGTATGAATTCCCAGTTTACACTTTTTAAGGGCAATACAAATGGATTTTTGTTACCTTCTGAAATATCGTAATTAAATACATTAAAAGCGCTATAAATGATTGTATTAGGAATATTCTCTTCCTGACATGATGCAATAAATCCGGAGTTTCGCGGAGCCAGTGGAAGATAAGTACGGTTTTGAGCAAACCTGGAAGCATTTTTGGCAAGATCTTTTTTATATTCCTGAAATTTTACCATTCCCTGTTCATGTGTATTTTTCTGTTCTTTATATTCCGCTATGAAAGACATTGATGAAACTCCAAACAAAAAAAGTGTAAGTATTAAGGCAAAAATGAACCGTAGACTATACAGATGGTTTTGTAGTTCGCGAATGATAATAGTTTTAAGCATAATCTGAAATTTTAAATTACCGGATATCATATTTTATTAATGAACTGTAGGTGATCCATATTAATACAACACAAGCTGAAATCAACCCCGCAAATATCCATAGCTGATCTGACAATCCGTCGATAATTCCTCTTTCATTGTATGTAAACCGGGGTAACCCTGCTGTGGAAATAAAGCCAAGCGAAGACAAATCGAAGGTTGATTCAGGTTTGGCCGTCGATCTCCATTGTGCCACCATTTTCATGGCTTCTTCCTGTGTTTTCGGAATCTCTGATTCTTTATGGGGTGAGAAATAATTATAGGATGAAAAGATTTTATTTTCCTTATAATAATTAAAAAATTGTTCCCGATAGTTCCTGGCCTGATTCATGAAATCAACATGATTTTCCATATCTGATTTACAAAGAGATGACGATACATATTTTAAAATCTCCGAAGGTGAAAGACAGGATAGGTATTTTACAATTTTCTGCTGATGAAACAACTGGTTCAAATAAACCTCCTGTAAATGCCATTTTTTACCTGCATAATCTAATACCATCGGAGCTGTCAATTCATGCATCCTTCGTTCGTATTTCATAACATCATGAGTGGTAAAGCATAACAATACAGGACCATAATTCCAGCCGGCACAAAGGTTCCAGTTAGTATATACCATTCCTGTTTCAGCTTTTACCTGTTTCTGTAATTCACCATATTTTTTCCAGAACTCATTATCGAGATCCATTGTGTTCATTCTGACAATACTGTAATTATCGCTTTTAACAATGTTTTTTCCCAGATAAGACATGGAATTGGGAAGTAGAAACAATAAAAAACACCAAATGAAGAGGTTAATTATCAGACTGGTGGAAGATGTTCCGGCTTTGCTGGATATATAGCTTCCCAGTAAGATAAAAAACGAAAGATAGAGAAGGCTGAATACAAATAACAAAAGTATCCTTGCATAATCATCAGCAGAAAGGCTTACAGAAGGAGAGATCCAGAGGATTATAAATACAAGTATATAACAAACCAGCAATAAGGGAATAAAAGTCAGGAGGATTCCACTTACTTTTCCCAGAAAGAAATCAGATCGTTTTACATTGTTGCTTAATAATAATTTAAGCGTACCGTCTTCCTTTTCCCGCGAAAAAATATCGTAGGATAAGAATACACCTATCAATGATAATATAATTGCAAGGATGTTTATAAAATCCAGGCTGACAAAACGGTTTAGAAACTGGTTCTCATACATTGTGGTGATACCGGTAGCAAAAGTTGGTATTTCACTATTGCTGAGACTCGCCTTGCTGCCTACCTGCTCACTGATTCCCTTTGAAAAAATTGTTAAGGGACTGGGCTGAATCACTGCCACCGGCTGTATTTGAGCATAGACCTGAGCTTTGGTAAATATCTCATCAGCTTCCCGGGCATCACGCTGATATTTATCTACCCTGCTTTCATATAGTCTGGTTCCGGTATACACTGTGAATGGCACCAGGAATAAACAAAGCAGGAAACCTGCCACAAAACGGGCCGAAGTAAAATTGTCGAGGAAGTCTTTTTTTGCAATGTGCAAGATCATGATTTTAAAAATTATGTTAAATATATTCAAATGGTAACCAGTGTTCGTTAAACAGGAAACCGTAGGCATCGATTATTGATTCCTGATTACTGATTACCGTTTACCGTTTACCGTTTACCTTTCTTCACCTAACATCATACCTGTTAAACATCAAAACCGAAATCCCAAACAACAAAAAAGAATATATCACCAACAGTATAATCCCGGGGAAAGCCGAAGCTAACCGTTGCGGTATGGTCATCAACTTTTCTGTATATAAGGGTATCTCTTCAAATCTTATTTTTTCGCGGCTTGTGGAATAATCCTCATAAGGATTATACCAGTGCGGACTTTTCGTATCTTTTGAATCAATTGCTTTAAACCATGAAAGAAACTGGTTCTGATAAGTATGTAAATCTTCCCAATTCTTTCGAAAACGAGGATAACCGCTTCCAATCAGCGACTCGTTCACCATCCCAAATATCGAAATTGGAGAAAGGTATGTAAACCGGCTCGCTTTCTCATATTGTCTGAACTGGCTGTTATACCATTCGTCTTTAATCTGCTTTTCGGCATTCATAAGGTTAGTTTGATTTTTAGCCCTCAATTCATGTCTGGGAAAGAAAGGATTGTCACTCCCCGACCAGCTTCCTTCAGGTGCTGCTTTATTGATAGCATCCTTTGTCATTTTTACTTCCTCCTGAACGGTTTCTGAATTTTTTATTTTGAAAATCTGATCGGCGGTAAATACAGCTATGTTGGGTGAGAATATAAGGAATACTGACCATAAAATGATTCCGATTAACAAGCTCACGCTGGATGAACGTGAGACTACAGAACAAAACATTCCCAGTGCCGAAATCGTTGAGATGAAAAGAATCGCGGCTACAATGAACATTGTAATTTCAAAAGCCTGAAGAGCACTTATTTTTAAAATTCCTGAAATTAGCAGAATGATTAGACTTATAAGTAATCCAGGTAGTAACATAATTACACTGGATATTACGATACTCATAAATTTTCCAAAAAGTAAAACTCCTCGTGGAATGCTGTTTGACAGGATGAGCTTTAGAGTTTGTTGTTCCCGTTCGCCTGATATGGTATCGTATGAAAGTAATAAAATAGCGAAGCTGGCTATTATTGAAAGAATGAAGACCCAATTCAGGTCGTTTGAAAGATAGAGATATGGATTACTTGTCATACGGCTGATTGAGTATCCAAACACATTAAACGCATTATATTGTATGTTGTTAGGTGTAAACTGAGATTTGGAATCATCAATAAAGCCGTTATTTTCCGGCGCAAGCAGATGATCTCTTTTGTAAACAGCGACCCTTGTTATATTTATATCTGCATCTTTTCTTATTTCTTCCTGCATTTTTAATGAATAATTGTGATAATCTTCCATTGCATCGCGGTATTGAAAAACATACGCGACACTCCCAACCGTAAAAACCACCAGTATAATAATAAATATAACCTGGAGCTTAAGGCTCTGGATATTTTGTTTTATATCGGTAAGAATTATTGTATTAAGCATGTCATTAAAAAATTAATTGTTATAGAAAGCAATGAAGGGTAAAATTTACCTCACATCATACCTGATAAATGCTCTGTATGAGAAATAAAAAAGGATCAATGCCAGGGTAGTTAACATGCCTATCTGAAGCAGTGAATCTTCAATATCATTCGAAACCTTGGCAGGTTGATATACAAATTGAGGAAATTGTGAAAGGTCCATGAATTTCCAAACATTAATATCCCAATCTGGAGGTGAATTTTTAAAATATTTGAATACCCACGGATCATTTTTTGCATTTAAATCGGCTAATGTTTTTATTTCACCATTTGTTAAGGTGTTTACCATCTCATCAGCGGTCATAAAACTCTTTGGATCTTGCTGGGTAAAATAAAGGTATGAACTGAAAAATTTGTTTTCTTTATAGTATCTGATAAGGTCTTCGCGATACTTGCGGGCCTGGTCAAGAAATCTATAATGGCTTTCTGCACCGGTGGCACATAAGCTATTGATTGATTTTTTGAATATTTCAGACGGAGACAGAAAAGATAAATATTGTGCCGTTTTTTCCTGTTTCCCAAGTTTTGTAATATAAACTTTACGAATACTCCACTTTTTATCAGCATAATCAATCCTTAATGGTTCTCTGAAGATGTTCATTAGTCTTTCCTTTTCGAAATAGCTTTGAGATGCACCAGCAATCCTGTTTCCTTCACCCCCCCCTATAACCATCCATGTCATATTCCAATCTGCCTTTGGCAGCTTTTGATTATACTCTACAAACTTCATATAAAACTCTTTATCAATTTCCTGAATGTCAAAATTTAAGTTTTCAACTGACCGGACTTTCACAAAACTTTTCGCAGAATAATTTGCAAGATTGGGTATGATAAACAAAAAGGTAACCCATAGTACCAGGCAAATTACAATGGCTGTTCCGGAATGTTTTACCCGAGACGATACAAACAGACCGATAATCATGAAAAGTACAAGAAAGACAACGCTAAGCAGGAAGATAAGCCCTATTCGTACCCATTCGGAAGATGTAAAGTGAATAAATGGGAAAAACATTATGACCAAGATACATAATCCGTAACTGAACAA
This sequence comes from Bacteroidetes bacterium GWA2_40_15, assembly GCA_001768195.1. Lineage (GTDB taxonomy): Bacteria > Bacteroidota > Bacteroidia > Bacteroidales > VadinHA17 > LD21. The sequence goes on from MENI01000113.1 coordinate 12,621, forward strand.
TAACATTGGCAACAGGGTAAGAAATGTTCCCAGCATTTTCCCGGTCAGAACCGATGCACGGCTCACAGGGTTTGAGAGCATGATTTTCAGTGTGCCTGTTTCCCTCTCCCATGTACAAATATCGTAGGTGAAAAGGAATGACATAAGCGAGATTATGATGATGAGCACGGAAATAAAGTCGAAGGTAAAAAACCGGTTCAGGAAGGGATTATCGCGACTTTCGGCTTTTCCTTCGCTCATCATTGGTATATCGCCGAAAAGGATTTTTACCCTATCGCCAAGATTGTAACTTACACCGCGTGCAAAAATACTGAGCGGAGTAGGCTTCTTAACAATAACCGGCCTATAGGCTGAATAAACATTCGCCTGATTTTCTATATCCGCTTGTTTTTGTTCTGTCTGAAATACGTTTATTTTGCTTTTGTACTCATTGATGCTGATGACAATTGAGAAAGGGATAAGAAGCAGGGATAACACAAAACCAGTGATAAACCGTGGAGTGGTTATATTATGATATAGTTCTTTGGTTGCAATGCGCAGGATCATTTCTCTTGTTTTAAATTGTTCATTTAAACTTCTTACAAGTAAATTGTCAGGTATCCGGAAGTCACACCGATTAACTCACCGGTTACCGGTTCTCAATAACCATCTCCTGCATGTAGTTCATATATATCTTTTCAAGATCGTCTTCGAGGAACTCCGAGCGGGTGCGTACCATCACCAACCTACCTTCTTTCATTATGCCGACACGGTCGGCGATGTTTTTTGCACGAAAGATATCGTGGGTACACATGAGAATGGATTTGCCCTGCCGTTTAAGGTTCACAAGTATCTGCATCAGTTCTGCTGCCGCTTTGGGATCGAGGCCTGCAGTAGGTTCATCGAGAAGGATATTCGGCGCATCCTTGATAATGGCAATTGTAAGCCCTACTTTCTGACGCATACCTTTTGAAAAAGTCTTCAGTTTTTTTTCAAAGGCTTCCTCCTGAAGACCCACCTCACGCATACGCATGTAATAGTCTTCTTTTGTGAGATTGGGTTTTCCTCCAAGTTTGGCAAAGAAATCGAGATTCTGCCTGGCAGTAAAATTCCCGTACAGCATCACGTTTTCGCTTACATACGAAACATATTTCTTCGATTCAAGAGGCTCTTTGGTCACATCAATCCCGTTAATCAAAGCTTTACCCCCGGTGGGTTCAATGAAGTTCAGGAACAGGTTTATTGTAGTTGTTTTCCCGGCGCCATTGGCGCCCAGCAGAAAGAAAATCTCACCTTCTTTAATTTCGAGGTTCAGTGCATCGAGTGCCAGTTGCTGGTCCTCGTAACGTTTTGTTAAATCGATGGCTTGTAACATAAGTATTTGGGTTAAAATTTATAATTTGAGTCGATAGCAGACAGGCAAAACTATAGGTGCATGATTTATTTTTTGTAAGTTTGCAGAATAATTAAGGATAATGGAAGCAATAGTATTACAAACTAAAAGCAAAGCTGAAACCAAGTTCTGGCTTGAACTGGCAAAAAAGACCGGAACCCGTGCAAAAGCTGTTAATACTG
>MENI01000113.1:14194-20251 GCA_001768195.1 Bacteroidetes bacterium GWA2_40_15
AAGGGACGAACAAATTAAATCTGATATTGCCGATGTTATTGAGAATGTTGAAAAAGCAACAGGAATAAGAAATATAACTAACATAAAAAAACTGAAAGGGTTTAAAGATTGTTACCGGATTCGAATTGCCAATTACCGAATTGGTTTGAAAATCGTAAATAATATCGTTTTTTTTGTTGATATAGACCATCGTAAAAATATTTACAAACATTTTCCTTAATTCTTAATGGTTTTACATCCAATACAATTCTTCATCTGATTTTCCCTTCACTCCTGTATTCTGATCACCGATCACCGATTACACCTCACCTTACATCATATTTAATGAACTGGAATACGCTCAAAGCAAAAAATAGAATGGCATAAAAACAGATCAATAAAAGATCGGTCCAGTTAGTATTAATCGCGGTTGCAAGCTTTGGATAATTGTAAGTATTTAATGTTGGAATCTTAACAGTACTCCATTCAATAGTACCAAATATACCAGCCGATGTACTCCCTCCAAGGCGATATTCTTTATAATACTTTCGCATTTTACTATAGTACTCTGACTCTGCAAAACCACTAAACTGCCTGGCATTAGATTCGATATTCGACAACTCTGTTAAGCCTGTATTAGTCAGGTCACTGACTAAATAAGTATAGCAGCCGATTGGACTTATTCTTGAAATGTTTTTCGATATATTTTGTTGAACAAGTTGTTGACTATTATAGTCCTTTTCAATTATGGCTATTGCAGTATTTTCCATTTCCTCATATTTCCTTTTTACTTCAACAATCTTTTCATCATAGTCGTTTATGGCTGCTTTCGATTCAGGATCACTCACAATTTTCCATAATTCCATAGTTTCGGCATTAATTCCCCTGTCACTTAAAACACTCTTCATCAACTCACCCTGAGCTTTATTAAACTCAATCCTTATTTCATCACGTTTCATGTTTTTTTGCTTGTTTACAACCTCTTCCGTTTCAATCGGATAAATTATCTGGGCAATCATAGGACTGACTTTAGGGATTATAATGGCTATCATCACCCATATCAAAAGTGAAGCAGTAATTGAAGCGCCGGAGCTTCTTGTCGAAATAGACAATAATATCCCCATATTAAAAAAGATAAAGAGAAATAGAAGGCTTATTATTAAAATTACCAAAAACGGAACCAAATAGTTTTTCGATAAAATTGGTACTGAGGTTGTTAATGTAAGTAATACCAATCCCAAAATGGTGCCAGCCAAAAATGAAACAAGAAATACAATATAGCTGCCGGTAATTTTAGACAAGATAATTTTCCATCGTGGTACAGCATTAGCAACCGTAAGCCTTAGCGTACCACTTTCCTTTTCGCCGGTAATACTGTTAAATGTAACAATAAAGGCTAACAATGAAAGAATAATTGTAATGATAAAATAGAAGTCGATTTTCCCAAAAAGCAGGGCCACAGGATTATTTATTCCGTACTCATTTTCTGTATGCCATACCCCTTTGGAATCGGTAGTGATTTTATTTGGTAAGTAACCGGATAATCCACTTGAAAAAATACTCAGTGGAGAAGGGGAAATGTATCCTTCAGCGATGAAATTCATGCGCTTATTGTCTATGTTATGTTCCTCATACATTTGTTTTGCGTCTTTATAAGCAGCTTTGTTTTGCTCATATTCCTTTGTGGATACATACAGACCAAGAGGAATAAGCAATACACATATTAACAGGACAAACAGAGAACGAGTGTTTGTAACAATTTCCTGTATCTCTTTAATTATTAAGTGTCTGAACATCTTTTGGTTTTAATATATTAAACACCGAATACTGATTACCGATTACCGTTTACCTCTTACTTATCCTAATCCCAAACACAACTATCCCACCCAAAACTCCTATCAAAAGCAGGATCAGCATAATAGTTCCAAATATGGGTGTGCGTGCTTCCACCTGAATACGGACTGTTTTGTCCTCGGTCTCAACTGTCCTGTTATTGGCAGTGGCCTGTGTTTTGATTTTCACCTCCTGTGCACCGACATTCACATCTTCGGGGGGTAATATGTTCAATTTAACTTCCTGTTCCTTCCCGGGAGCCAGAGTAGCTATAATGTCTGGCACTATTAACGACTTCCAGTTGAGGGGATTTTCAGTGGTGATTTTAATATTATCAAGTACACGCGTACCATCATTCATCACTGTGATTTTCATTGAGAGGCTGTCGCCTGTCTTAATTTCGTGGTAAAGTGAGGGGGCTTTTACTGTAATACGACCAACACCTTTTGGAATAAGCTCAAGCTTGATCTTCCCTGACTGAATCTGATCAATTTCTTTTTGGGTCATATTACGCGATTCTCCCAGTCTTGTATATTCAGCATCGCTTAGAACAAGTAAATAGAAATCGATGGGTTTGTCAATCTTAATATCATCGTCTTCACGGTCAGGCAGGTAAGCTTTCAATGAAAGTTTGCGAAGATTTACTCCCTGGTTGAATTTAAGCTGTGACAACCGGGCATTGTTATCAGCGTCATAAAGATCGTACGATACCTGCCGGGGAAGATTAACCACCATGAATCTGTACACATCGTCTGATGAAGAAAAACGTTCCAGACCCAGGTCATATGAAGCAGATGAACCCAAATCGGTCTCCTGTGCGAACTGAGAAGAAGTGACAGCTACCATATTGGCAGAAGCATCTTTTTCGAGATAAATATTCTTTGTATCTTTTTTACCATTGTAGTTTAGTACTACCTGAACACTTTCGGCATCCCTCAACAGATTAAAATCAGCCAGCGCCGTTGCTCCATTGTCGATATATGGAATACGAATTTCATAAGGCGACCCTATGATTGTATTGTCAGTTATATTATTGATTGATACAAAGACGTTATACACCTTGGCTGTTCTCATTTCCGGTGTAAATATGTCGAAATGCTGTTCAAACTGTTGCAGGTAATCCTGATTCCCTTCCGTTGAACTACGAAGTGTTATTTGTACGTGTTTTTCAGCTTTACTATTCTGATATTTCACAGCTTTTTCTATAATGATGTATGATTGTTGTGATATGAGCCTCAGGATAAGTTTTTGATAATCAACCTCTTTAGCCAAGGACTCATTTTTGGTATTATTGAACTCAGCCAGCGAAATGGCTTTCTGATCATAAAGTTCTTTATCGTTTTCGTACTTTTGTTTTGCAATTTCATACGCGGCACGAGCCTTTTTAAGATCAAGGGCGATGCTTGCCTGGTCTTCCTGTGAATGTCCGGGTATGATTAAACTCAATAGAAGGGTAAATGCTATGATTATTTTCATGGTATAGTTTTTTAACACTAATTACTAATTAACTTAAGTTGCTATCTATAAAAACTTTTCATTTATGGTGAAAACGAATATAAAGAGGATCACTTTCATCAAAAATCCATCAACTGTTACTGCATGAATGCGCTTCGGCAACATACTGGATATCTGACTGAATGTAGTCTCGATTCTTTTCCTGGAATCAGAGATCAAAAAGTTCTGCCACGGTTCATGAGGCAGCTTGGTGTTACTTTTTCTGGCAATCATCAAATTTATATCTGCTGCCTCGCTGCATACTTGTTCATTGTAGTAATCCGTATACGCACTATCGCCATATACAGTGCTATCTTCTGGCAGATTAAAGAACATGTTTTTCATTCCATCAATGTCGTGATAGCACCCAGGAAGCATCGCAAATTCAACTGGTATTCCATCCACTGTTGTAATTACCTGAACGGTGAACCCATAGAAGTATTTTCTCATAGAAGGTTTATAACCCCGGTATTGCTTCCCCTTAATAAGTTTGGATCTGCAGATACGAATGTTTTCACAGGTAGCTACCGGGAAACTGTCAATAATATATTCAGACGATATGTTTAATCTTTTGATTATGTCAGCAGTGTTCAAAAACAGGTCGATAATTAACTCGAAGATTGAGTGTATTCGTCTGTTAAAGCGGCTTTTGCTGAGCATTCCGGGAAGAAGATTGGTACACTTTACAAAATTGATGGCATGATCGATATTCCCATGAAAATATTTTGCAGCAATCAGAGCCACTGCAATCAACTCGGAATCAGAAGAATTACGGTTAACCGGTTCTTTATGACCAATTTCTATCATGATATCATCAATAAAAACGTAAATTGCAATAAATTTTTCTATCATATCCTTCAGGTTATATGGTTTGGCGACTTAAACCTGGAGGATTTTTTTCGTTATAACTAATTTATATACACTTGATTATCAACATATTAACATTATTTATCAACATATTTAATTGATTTACAATACTTTAAAATATCTTACAACAAACAATAACTAGCAACTTGAGTTAATTACCCTTTAACTCACTATCCACCACATAACTTTTATTGTTTTCAAAATCCCACATCGTTTTTCGTTTTAAATTGTTTATTGAAAGCTGGTAACCGATAAATGCATTAAGATAATCCAGCTGAATGGTTGCAAGTATTTCCTGTTCTCTTGTGAGATCCTGGTTAGAAATATCTCCATTTTCAAAACGGATCTGGTTTATCTTGTAAGTTTGCCGGGCCAGGTCAAGATTTTTCTGGTGAATATTAAGCTGTTCAGACGATTCAGTTACTGAACGTATGATTTCGCGCACTTCTCTGCGTATCGTTACTTCCTGATCTTCTTTATATAATTCTTTTGATTGGAGATTCAGCTTCGCCTGCTTTACTTTTGAAGAGCCCCTTCCCCAATCGTAAATGGGCACCGAAAGCGTTAGAGCAATACCCCTGTTGGGCGGCCGGTCCTGAATATTATCCAAAGACGACCGGAACAATTGAGAAGTCGTCCCTTCTCCAAGTGTGCTTATACCTGTTAAGTCGTAATATGCTGAGATATTCCCCTGAAATTCCCTTAAACGTTTGGCTCTGTCAACCTCAATTTTCAAAAGGTTAATGTCCATTTCAGTCTCCTTGATTTCGAGTCTGTTCTTCAGGGCTTCATCAGTGGCTCTTTGTACATCGATCAGAACAGGCATATACTCAAGGTTTGTTACAATCCCTATTTTCTGGTCAAGATCAAGACCGATAAGTTGCTTAAACCGGTCTTCCTCGTTTTGCATTTCGTTAATGGCTTTCAGATAAGCAGCTTTATTCTGTGCTACCGAAACTTCAGCGCTCATCACATCGCCCTGGGCTATGCGTCCGCCTTCCAGTTTTAACCTGGCAATACGGAATGATTCTTCTGAATTTGTTAGTTTCTCCAGGGCAATCTCCACTTGTTTCTTATTGTGATATAAAGCGTAAAATTCTGCAGTAACATCATATACGATGTCCATTTGAGCGCGGGTATAGTAATGTTCCGACTTCTGATATCTGTATTCGGCTTCATAAAGGTTTTCCCGTAATTTATTTTTAGTGAATATCGGCTGGGTAAAATTTAACGTAAATTGACTGTTAAACAGGTCGTTTTTCAGAGTACTGTTATTACTTGCAAGAACAGTAGAATAGTTCTGGCGAAACGGGTTTGTGGATAAATATAAATTTCCGCCGGTAGGTAAAACATATGTGAATCTTAAGTCGCCACCAACCTGAAGAGATCCGGTAGAATTATAAACCGGCAATCCATCTGCCTGTTGTATTTCTGTCACTGTCTCCAGCCAGGATGGCGCAAATAAGTTAAGGTCGAGCCTTGGTTTAAACATTGCCTTATAATAGCTGAAATAATATTGCATAGCCTGCTTATCTATCTCAAATGACCGGGAAGAATAACTTTCGCCAAGAGCAATTTCAATAGCGCTGGAGCAGGTAAGAAAGAGAGTGTCTTGTGAATTTACCGCTCCCGGTAACATTATTAGTACTAAAATCAGGATCTTCAACCCTTTCACTTCTGGTTTTTTAAATGGAAGCTCGTTAAACAAAGCTTCTTTTTACAATACTTATGCCAAAAGATTTAAAACGTTTATAATCATATCATAAGATTGATATAAACAGATTGCATGCTTCTATTAAATGGGTAATTGAAACAGATATTGAGTAATTCTTTACCCAAAATTAATTCAGGTTATTTTGGAAAGAAGAATTCATTTTCTTACAT
>MENI01000114.1:0-10400 GCA_001768195.1 Bacteroidetes bacterium GWA2_40_15
TGTCTTAAAGTCCGCTAAAATCCGTATTATCAAATAGCATCGAAGGGGTAAGATATGATCCGTACTTATATGGATCATTTCCAATCTCTGCAAGTGTATTCCAGAAATCAATCATGTTACCTGAGATGTTCATTTCATTTACAGGGTGAACAATCTCTCCCTTTTCAATAAGGAACCCCTCAATTCCGTATGAGAAATCGCCTGTTGATCCGTTGCAGTTGCCTCCATTAAAACCTGTTACAAGAACTCCCTTGCTGACCAATTTTATCAAAGCCTGCTGATCTTTTGCCCCTGTCCTGAATACCAGGTTTGACGGGCTTATAGTGGTAGGCGGAAGGTTAAGCTTCCTGCCATAATATGTACCGATAAAATAGTTACGCAAAATGCCATTTTCAATTACTTCCCTCTTTTCCGCCCTGATGCCTTCCTGGTCGAAGTGCCTTGAGCCAAAACCTCGTACCATAAGAGGATCATCTGTGATGGACAGCACTTCAGCTGAAACTTTTGTGTTGGTTTTTCCGATCAGGAATGAGTTTTTCTGATACATAGATGATCCGTAAAGTGCGGCAATAAACGGCCCGAGAAGGTTTCCTACGACCATATTGTCAACAATCATGGTGTATTTTCCTGATGATATCTTTTTTGGGTCAAGCTTTTTAAGGGTTCTTTCAAGAGCTGTTTTTCCGATGCCTGTTTTTATCAGGTCAGCAAAATGTAAACTGTATTCTCCCCAGTAATCCGAAGGCCGGCCTGTCTCTCCCTTCACAGAGACTGAAGCTGAAATACCGGCAAAGCTGCCATCGCTTTCACCTTTAAAACCGTTACTGGTTACAAATACATCTCTGCTGATACTATCGTCATAACTCGCAGTGATTGAGACGATCCTGTCATCTGAACCGTAAATCTCATTCTCAGCCTGACGGGCAAGATCGATCTTGGTTTTAGCATCCAGCGTATTAATGCTTGAATCCAGTGTTTTGAGATCTTCTCCGCCTCCCTTGTAATAGCGTTCAGGATCAGGGAGGTACCTGAATTCATCCTCCGAGAGAAATTTTGTTGCAGCCACAGCTCCTTCAACAAACTTCAGCAATTCGGTTTTCTTCAGGTGATTTGTGGAGTGGGATGAGTATTTCTTTTCAACATACAATGTGAGAGATAAACCATTGCTTATTGATTCCTGTAGTCTGTCGATCTTTTGTTCACGTATTTCGATGTGACTGCTGGCACTGTCGCTTATTGCAACAGCTACCTCGTCGGCACCGCATTTCAGCGCATGCTTTATTACAAGGCCGGCAATTTCATATTTTTCGCTTATATTCATTGTGAAATTCAGATTATTAGTGATTAAGCATTCAATCCGCCAACAGTGAGCTTTTTGATTTTAACTGTTGGCAGCCCCATCGAAACAGGAACACCCTGTCCGTCTTTGCCACAGGTCCAGGTACCATGGTCAATCTCCATATCATCAGCCACCATTGTTATATCAGCCAGGGCCTGAGGACCGTTCCCGATAATATTTATGTCTTTTATCGGCTTTGTGATCTTACCGTTTTCAACTATATATCCGAATTTTACAAAGAAGGTGAAATCACCTGGTCCGATGTTAACCTGTCCATTGCTGAAATCTTCTACAAATATTCCTTTCTTAACACTATCAATGATTTCCTCTCTTTTGTGGGGACCATTTTCCATATATGTCGAACGCATTCTTGGAATGGGAACATTTCTGAAGTCCTGGCGCCTGCCATTGCCTGTCGGGTTTACATTATAGTGCTTCGCGCTTATTCTGTCGTGAATATAGCTGGTAAGAACACCATTGTTTACAAGAATTGTTTTTTCAGTTGTAACACCTTCATCATCAATGTTAAGAGCTCCTCTGTCATTTGGCAGTGTGCCATCATCAACTACTGTTACAAAGTTCTCGGCTATCTTCCGGCCCATCTTGTCAGAAAAGATAGAAGTGTTCTTTCGATTGAAATCTGCTTCAAAAGAATGACCCATAGCTTCATGGAGCAGTATGCCTGAACTGCCGGCAGCCATAACCACTTCCATCTCACCTGCTTTTGGTTTGGAAGCTTTGAACAGCCGGGATGTTTTTTGAATAGCATCGGAAGAGAGCTTATCCACGATTTCAGTTGTCAGGAATTCGAATCCTCTTCTGAACGACTGAGATACACTACCGTTTTCAATACGGCCATTCTCTTCCATAACCGTCCTGGCTGATAAATAGGTAAGCGGCCTGTAATCCCATGATAGTACTCCCTCTGAATTGCAGAAGAGAATATACGATGATGAATCAGAAAGAGAAATATTCACTTTTGTAACTCTTGTATCACCGGCAAATATCTTGTCATTAAGGCTGGTTATGAAAGGAATCTTATCCTTTATCTGTATCTCTTCCCAGGGAGTTGAGATTTTATAGTAGGAGGCCGGAATAAGCTCATTTAATCCGGCAGGCTGCCATGATGAATTGCTGTCTGCAATACTGGCCGCTGTCCGGGCAGCTTTAAGCATAGCATCCATCGATGTGTTCTCAGAGTAGGCGAAACCAGTCTGGTCGCCTTTAAGTACTCTTATTCCAACACCAAATATGATATCGGAATATGCACTGTTTACTTTTTTATCCTGCAAAGAGGTAGCATTGGTTACAGTATGCTCAAAATAAAGGTCCGCATAGTCTGCCCCTTTTCCAAGAGCCGTAGCCAGCAATTTTTGTAGTTGTTCAGGTGATACTTCAAAATGATCCATGTAACCCGCAGCACTATCCGAAACCGGAATGCTTTTGCAAGAATTGAATAGTGTTGGAATTACCATAGAGCCTGCAACTGTTATACCACCTAACCTGATGAATTCCCTTCGTTTAAGATTCATTTGGTTTATGTGAATGTTAATTAATTAAGTCTTCAAAAGTAGTAAAATTTAAACTTTTGAAGGATTTTTCTGGTAATTATCATAAATTCACCACTCTTTTATAATATATATGCTATGAAGTATACAATTTCATTTCTTATGTTCCTGTCTGCCTCTCTGGTAGCATCAGCACAGGATAAGCCATTCCTTTCAGATGTTTATCATTACATTGAAAATACAACGGTTTTCGAGCTTAACCAGGAAGAGGGACATGTTCCTCTGGTGCCATATATTTCAGTGGATGAGGCGCTTATCAATAACCGTACAAAGTCATCATCCTTTCTTTCCCTGAATGGCCGATGGAAATTTTATTACTCAGATATTCCTGAGGGAACTCCTTCAGAATTCTTCAGGGATGATTATAATGATAAGAACTGGGATACAATCCATGTACCATCAAACTGGGAGATGCAGGGTTATGGTGATCCTCTCTTCCGTAATGTCAGTACACCCTTCAAGCCTAATCCTCCCTTTGTACCAAGGGAATATAATCCAACAGGCTCTTACAGGAGAAGCTTTAATATTCCCGGTTCGTGGAAGGAAAAGGAGATATTCCTGAGAATGGAGAAGACAGCCTCGGCTTCCTTTATATGGATAAACGGGAAGGAAGTTGGTTACAACGAAGGCGGTCAGGAGCCTGCTGAATATAATATCACCAGGTATCTGAAGAAAGGAAAGAATATAATTGCTGTCAATGTATACAAGTATTCTGATGGTTATTATCTCGAAGACCAGGATTACTGGCGTCTTGCAGGCATATTTGATGATGTATGGCTTTTTGCGGCACCCAAAACACACATTTTCGACTGGCATGCCACAACTGACCTTGATGAAAACTACATTGATGCGAGGCTTGATATAAGTGTTGATGTAAAAAACTATTCATCATCTTCTGTTAATGATTTAACAGTAACTGCTTCTCTGTACGATCAGCAAAAAAATAAAATTACGTCAATCTCCTCAGACAGGATATCCATCGAACCTTCAGGTAATACATCACTGCAACTATCTGATAATATTAATAATCCGGCCAAATGGTCGGCGGAATTTCCTAACCTTTATTATCTGACATTTGAACTTAAAACCTCTCAGGGAGTCTCTTTGGAGGTAGTATCCGGCAGGATTGGATTCAAGGAGACAGAAATCAGGAATCAGGTTTTTTATCTGAACGGAGTTCCGGTTAAGCTTAACGGTACCAATACTCATATGCAGCATCCCCTGCTGGGGCATACAATGAATGAGGAGACTATCAGAAAAGATATGACCCTCCTGAAGCAGTTCAATATCAATTGCGTAAGGACATCGCATTATCCGCCGGTAATCCGTTACCTCGAACTGGCGGATGAATATGGATTATATATCGTTGATGAAACAGGTGATGAAGCGCACGCAACAGAATATGTATCAGAAAAAAAAGAGTGGGAGGAGATGTACCGTGAAAGGGCCAGGAAAATGGTATTACGCGACAGGAATCATCCTTCGGTGCTTTTCTGGAGCGCAGGCAATGAAAGCGGGGAAGGTGATAACATCTGTGCAGTAATTGATGAAGGTAAAAAGTACGATAAAACGCGTTACTGGATGTATGGCGGCAATGCCTTTGCCCATAAGTGCGAGGATATAATTGGTCCGCGTTACCCTAAACTACATAACCTGATAACAGATGTAATGCTGGTGCCTGCCGGCATCGATCCCCGGCCATCATTTCTTGATGAATACCTGGCAGTAACAGGGAACGGGGCAGGAGCTCTGGATGACTATTGGGAGATATTTTATAATCACCCCCGAAGCATGGGCGGTGCAATCTGGGATTTTGTAAGCACCGGGATTACTGAAAAGATCACTGCACTTACAGATTCTTCTGAGAACAAAGTGCAGGTAAATGTTATGGGACGTGCAAAGCTTGTACCCGCTGCTGATGGCAAAGGAATCGACCTTAACGGACACGATCAGTGGGTGGAGGTTTACAGGGATGAAGCGCTTGAAATAAGCGGGAACAGCCTTACTTTATCACTTAAGGTTTTCCCCCGTTCACTAAGCAGTTCAGCCGGAACATACATTACAAAAGGCAACTGGCAATTCGGTATAATTCAGGTCAGAAGCGATTCGCTTGAATTCTATATAACAACAGACAACAAATATAGAGTTCAGCTTGCTCTTCCCGGTGACTGGGAAAATAAATGGCATCATATAGCAGCATGGTACAATAACAGTGAAATTGTGGTATCAGTCGATGGGATCAAGAGTGTTGCAGTTCCTGTTACCGGGAATATCAGGAATACACCGTTCCAGGTAAATTTCGGTAGAAATGCTGAGATTCACGGACAGGAGACTGACGTATATATATGTGATGCAATTATTGATCAGGCAGCCATATTCACAACTGAGGTTCCGCTTAACCAGCTGCAGAATCCAACAGCTGATCTGAAAAAGAGATCTTCATTATGGCTTGATTTTGAGTCTCTTACAACTGAAGGTGAGTTCTTCAGTTATGGCATAGGTGCCAGGACTTACGGATCAATCTGGCCCGACCGCCGTCCGCAACCCGAGATGTGGCAGATTAAGAAATCTGCTCAGCCGGTTACTGCTAAAATGGTATCGGTAACGGGAGGAAAAGTTGAAGTAACCAACAGGTATCTCTTTACCAATCTGAGGGATCTTCAGACAGTATGGGTGCTTAAGGCTGATAATGAAGTTGTTGAAAAAGGTGAGCTGGTAATTGACCTTAAACCGCAGAATAAAAATGTTATTACTGTCCCTTATAAGAAACCATTGATAAAAGAAGGAAAGGAGTACAGGCTTTATTTGAGTTTCAGACAGAAGGAAAAGACAATATGGGCTGAAAAGGGGTTTGAAATTGCATGGGATGAACTGGATCTTCCTTGGTTTACCCCGCTTGTTAAATTGCCTGATCCTTCTATGCTGCCTCCTGTTGTGCAGGATGAAGATAAAAGGCTGATAGTCAAAGGTAGTGATTTCAGTTATAGTTTTGATAAAACTTCAGGCAATCTCATCTCAATCCTGTACCAGAATAAGGAGATGATACAGCAGGGTCCCGAATTGAATGTCTGGCGTGCTCCCCTTGCAAATGAAACCGATGAATGGGCATACTGGCGTTCAAATAAGAAGCACAGAACAGAAGGTTACGGAAGATTTGCAGCAACAGAATGGTATTCAGCAGGACTTGACAGGATGAAATGTATAACTGAGAAGTTCTCATTCGAACATAATAACGATAGAAGCATAACAGTTGAGGTAAGCAGTATTGACGTGCTGGCAACAGGGAACGGAGTATTCCGGAACTTCTACCGGTATAATATTAAAGGCGATGGAGAAATGATAATATCTCATACAATTATACCTGACGGCGACATGCCTTCATGGCTGCCCAGAGCAGGAACGGAGTGGATACTCGACAAATCGCTGGAGAATGTACAATGGTATGGACGCGGCCCTCAGGAGAATTATCCCGACAGAAAGTCCGGTTATAAAACAGATATTTACAAATCGACTGTTTCAGAGATGTATGAACCTTATCTGATACCTCAGGATTACGGATTAAGATGTGATAACAGGTGGGTAAGAATGACTTCACAGGATGGCATCGGACTGGAGTTCAGAAGCGATAAGCTATTCAACTTCAGTGCACATCCATATTCTAAAGAGAACCTTACAAGGGCACTATACACTTACCAGCTTACTCCATCTGACGGAATTACTTTTAATTTCGATTATGCCACCAGTGGTGTGGGATGTACTGCTCTGTCGGTATTTCCTGAATACCAGGTCATGCCTCAGAAATATGAGTATACTTTCAAAGTAAGACCTGCCAGGTAAGGAGCTCTGTTCTGCTATATATCACTTGCTTTTTTGCCACCGCACCTGCTTCGTTGATAGGTTTGTGCTTAATTTAATGACCGATATTCATTAGGAGAATAGCCTGTTTCGTTCTTAAACATGCGACTGAAATGCTGTGGGTGCTTAAAACCTAATTCATAAGCTATTTCACTGACCGATTTACTTGTGTCGAATATCCGCTCTTTGGCAATATTTATCAGCTTTAACTGGATATGTTCCTGGGCCGATTTTCCAGTTTCCTTTTTAATTAAATCACCAAAGTAGTTTGCTGAAAGATGCAACTGGTCGGCACAATGTTTTACCGTTGGCAAGCCTAAGGTTTTTGTTATTTCAGAATCTATATAATTATCAAGCAAATTTTCGAACCTTACCAGAATGTCTTTATTAATATGGTTCCGTGTAATAAATTGCCTGTCATAGAATCTCATGCAATAGTTGAGTAGTAGCTCGATGTTATTTGCAATTAGCTTTTTACTGTGTTTGTCAATGGATTGATGAAGTTCGTGATCGATTTTATTCAGGCAGTCTAAAATGATTTGTCGTTCTTTTTCAGACAAATGCAGGGCTTCATTTGCCTCGTATGAGAAATATGTATACTCTTTTATATTCCGGCCAAGTGAAGTGCCCCTGATCAGATCAGGATGGAAAAGCAGTCCCCATCCTTTCGGCATTATGATTCCGGTTTTGCTTCCTATTCCAACAACCTGGCCCGGAGCGATAAAAACGAGCGTGCCTTCCTGGTAATCGTAATAATTACACCCATATTTTAAATCGCCGCACACAGCTTCTTTCAGGAAAACACAATAAAAGCCATAATGTGCCCTTGCTTCCGGAATAAGCTTCATTTTTGAGAACTCAAATACGTTTACCAGCGGGTGACAAGTTTCTATCCCTCTGAGGGTATTGTATTGATTTATATGCTCCAGTTTTAATATTTCATCCATAAAATTATTGTTATTTTGAAGCAAATTTACTGCTTATTTCTTAACTGGTTACAGGTAAAATCAAATATCAGTAATTCTGGTAGGTAATACAGTAATCTATATACAATCCTGTTGGCTTTTTTATCTCAACTTTGCATTGTAAATTCTATTCCCCTCAATGAATACTAATAGAAATTAACAATTATGGAGAAAGTCGTCTTAAATCAGTGTGGTGAATTTCCTCGGTCGGTTTCCGGAGTATTTCAGTTTATAGACCAAAAAAGTACAAAGTCATCACCTGTATTAAAATGGATGCAATTACGAGGTAACAGAAATTTTCTATTCTTAGTTACTCTATTACTTGTAGTTATACCGGCTTCTGCTCAAAAATCCGAAAAACAAAAACCCATTCTGATTGAAATACAGGGCAGCTTTCCTGTAGGTGGAACAGTTATTACCAGCCCAGGCACATTCGATCCGTATAATCAAACCCCTGCAGGACAAACCTATCATGGCGACCATGCTTATGTATTTTATCAAATCCCGGTTAAAGCCCGCAAATTTCCATTGGTTATGTGGCATGGCATAGGACAGTTTTCAAAAACATGGGAAACCACACCAGACGGGAGGGAAGGATTTCAGAATATATTTTTACGCAGAGGTTTTCCTGTTTACCTCATTGATCAACCGAGAAGAGGCAAAGCCGGCCGCAGTACGGTCGCCGGCACCATTGCACCAACCCCGGACGAACAAGGATGGTTTGGCACTTTCCGCATCGGTATATGGCCAGACTATTTTGAAGGAGTGCAGTTCGCCCGTGACCCCGAAACCCTTAATCAGTATTTCCGTGCAATGACACCCAACATCGGACCTATCGATATCAATCTCAATGTCGAAGCAATCTCGGAACTGTTCAAGAAAATTGGACCGGCAATTCTTGTCACACATTCACATTCAGGTGGAATGGGCTGGCGCACAGCAATTAAAAATCAAAATGTAAAAGCGATAGTTTCCTATGAGCCGGGAAGCGGGTTCCTTTTCCCGGAAGGAGAAGTGCCTGCACCCATACCAAGTTCAGGCGGTACACTCGGAGCTGTTGCAGTCCCGCTGTCAGAGTTTATGCAGCTTATTAAAATCCCAATCATTGTTTATTATGGTGATAATATTCCTGATAAACCAAATCCTAACCCTGGTCAGGATGGATGGCGGGCGCGTCTTGAGATGGCAAGGTTATGGAGGGATGCAGTAAACAGGCATGGTGGTGATGTAACAGTGGTGCATCTGCCCGAAATAGGTATCAGAGGCAATACGCATTTTCCCTTTTCCGACCTAAACAATCTGGAAATAGCCGACCTGATGTCGGAATGGTTAAAGAAAAAAGGGTTGGATAAGTGATCCGGATTCAGGCTGAGTTGAAACAAGTAATAATGTGAAAAATTGAAACATGCAGAGGGGAAATTATAGATGAAAAGAAAAACTAAAAACTATTTTTTAATAGCTGTGGTTATGTCAACAAACATTATTGTATCAGGTCAAACCAAGCCTGTAAATCCTTTTGGTCTGGTTTATCAGGATGCGATTACAAAAAGTGTGTCGGGTGAAGTGAATATCCATACTGTAACCTATAAACTGAATGGCATTGATATTTCTGCCAATATTTACACTCCTGCCAACTATGATCCGTCAAAGAAATATCCGGCAGTGGTGGTGGCTCACCCCAACAGAGGTGTTAAAGAGCAGGTTGCCGGATTATACGCACAGTGTTTGGCCGAATCGGGTTATATAACCATTGCTGCCGATGCGTCGTACCAGGGGGCCAGCGGCGGATATCCTCGTAATGTGGATAAGCCGGCCTTTCGTATTGAAGACATTCGCGGGATGGCAGATTTTATCACCCAATATGAAGGAGTAGATGCCAGCCACCTTGGCTTATTGGGTATCTGCGGAGGAGGCGGCTATTCGTTAAAGGCAGCTCAGACCGATAAACGTTTTAAAGTCGTGGCCACCCTGAGCATGTTTAATTCCGGCCTGGTAAGGCGCAACGGATTCATGAATACAGGCCTGACCACCATTCAGCAACGTTTAAAAGAGGCTTCTGAAGCACGTGCCTTAGAGGCGGCGGGTGGGGAAATACGTTATGCTGCCGATACGAAAGTGACCGATGAAAGGGCAGACAAAATGCCGTTTGATTTGTATCGCGAAGGCTATTACTATTACAATAAAACCCATGCTCACCCAAATTCCACTTTCAGATACACCTTGAGCAGTCTGCTCGACCTGATGGAATTTGATGCAGCCACCAACATGGATTTAATCAATCAGCCGCTTTTGATGATTGCCGGAAGCAAAGCCGACACTTATTACATGACTGACAATGCATTCAATCTTGCCACAGGCACAAAAGAGAAGGAATTATTCCTGATTCCGGGAGCAACCCACATTCAAACCTATTATGTTCCTGAATATGTTGCTCAGGCTATGAACAAACTCAACGGATTCTTCGGTAAATTTTTGTAAAGAAGATGCAACTCTATTGAGCAGATTTTAGCAGCAGGTCAAGGATCAAGCAAAAATATTATTTATGATTATCAAATAAAAACCAACACTATGAAAGCAACAATTCCCGGACTATTTATAATCATCATGAGTTGTTCGTTGCATGCTCAACAAACAGTTGTCAATAGTGCCCCGGGCACATCGCCGACGGTTCGT
>MENI01000114.1:10407-13688 GCA_001768195.1 Bacteroidetes bacterium GWA2_40_15
CCGGAGTCGTGCGTGGTGTGACGGAAGGGGATGTCTCAATCTTCAGGGGGATTCCCTATGCTGCCGCACCGGTTGGTGAATATCGCTGGCGACCTCCTCAACCCATTGCCGCCTGGCAGGGAGAACTTGATGCAACGAGGTTTGGCGCAAATTGTGCACAGGCAGGTTGGCCACGCAGTTCCGGAAAAATTGCGGAAGGTTCCTCGGAAGATTGCCTGTTTCTCAATGTATGGCGCTCTGTCAGTGCCAGGCCGGGAGCAAAGCTACCAGTTATGGTGTGGATACATGGTGGCGCATTCGTGGGAGGAAGCGGCTCCGATCCTGATGCAGGAAATCAATTTGCAAAACAGGGTGTCATCCTGGTGACCTTCAACTATCGTCTGGGACGGCTCGGCCATTTTGCATTCCCTGCGTTGAGCGAGGAGCATCCGGAAGAACCCAAAGGCAGTTACGCATTCATGGACCAAATAGCGGCCCTCAGGTGGGTACAGCAAAACATTGCAGCATTCGGGGGCGATCCTGAAAATGTTGCTATTTTCGGTTTCTCTGCAGGTGGCGTTTCGATACATTCACTCCTTACTATACCAGCAGCAAGAGGTCTTTTCCACAAGGCAATCAGTCATTCCGGCGGTGGCCGGGATGGTGTTTTGACCGGCAGACCGATCAACAAAGAAAATGTAAGTCAATACTATCCGGTTTCAGCTGAGACGATCGGAATAAATTTTGCCCGTAAACATGGAATCGAGGGCACAGATGAGGACGCACTTGACAAACTACGGGCACTCAAAGTTGAAGAGATTGTGGATGGAGGACAGGAAAATGACGGACAAGGAGGTCCTCGTATATATTCAGGTCCGATTCTCGACGGTAAGTTTGTTGTAGAGTCTGCCGGGGGTGCATACAAGGCAGGCAGGCAGGCAAGCGTTCCGCTAATGATCGGGAATTGTAGTGCAGAAATAGGCGGACCATTTGTTAATGCCAGTAGTACAAAGGAAGAACTGTTTTCACTATTCGGGAAACTGAAAGATGAGGCTAAGGCTGCCTATGATCCAGATGGTAATAAGGAATTAGCTGAGGTAATAACAATGTTTAACACCGACAAGGTATGGGCAGAGCCTGCCCGCTTTACCGCAGGTATGTTTGCCGCAAAGGGCGATCCGGCCTACATCTTTCTTTTCTCTTATGTACCCGCTTCGATGAAGGAGCGGATGCGCTTTGGCCCAGGACATGGAACCGATGTTTCATATGCGTTCGACAATCTCAGGGCTCCAAATGGAGCAACAGTGGCACCTGAGGATAAAGAGGTCGCCAGGATGATGAACACCTATTGGGTGAACTTTGCCAAAACCGGCGATCCGAATGGTAAGGGGTTGCCGAAATGGCCTGTATACAATCCTAAAAAGAATGGGATACTCGAGATACAATCCGATGGTAAACCAGTTGGTAAACCTGATCCAAGAAAAGCGAGACTGGACGTGATTGAAAAGGCAGTGAACATGGGGGATAAACTACAACCAAATGGCATTTAACCGGCAATGTTGTGCAATGAAGAAAAGCTAATCTCAGGAAAATTTATACAATTGCAGGAATACAAAGGATAAAACAACAAAAAGCAATATCATGAAAAGATTGACAGTCAGAATACTCATGGGATTAATCGTTATTAGTTTTTTGTCCGGAAACCTTTATTCTCAAAGCAAGGTTGAATCTAATCAGGCATTGACTGCCAGACTTAAAAGCATTATTTCGATTGCGGCCTATACTGCCAAAGGGGACCTGTCTTACTTAAAACCGGCACTGAATAAAGGATTGGATGCCGGACTGAGCATCAATGAAATTAAAGAAGTAATTGTACACCTTTATGCGTATTGCGGGTTTCCGAGAAGTATTCGCGGATTGCAAACTTTTATGGAAGTGCTTGAGGTACGCAAAGCCAGGGGAATCAATGATAAAATGGGCGCTGATGCATCACCCATTCCATGGGAACAACCCAAATATGAACGTGGTAAAAAGGTTTTGGACGAACTCACAAAAGCGCCTCAAGAGGGCACCCTGACCGGTTACGCTGCTTTTGCCCCGGTAATTGATACTTTTCTGAAAGAGCATTTGTTTGCCGATATTTTTGAACGGGATGTTTTAACCTATACTGAACGTGAACTGGTCACAATATCGGTACTCAGTGCCATCGGAGGTGTGGAGCCCATGCTCAGAAGTCATTTGTCAATTTCGCTGAATATGGGTTTAACTCCCGCACAGTTGAACGAATTTGTAGGCATTATAAAATCAACTTTGGGAGAAAAAGAAGCTGAAGATGCACAGGCAGTTCTAAATGAGGTACTGAATAACCAGCAGTAATTGAACTCAAAAAATTATAACGATGAATAGTATTATTAAATTCAGCTTATTGTTTCTGGCGATTTTATTTGTTGCCTGCAATAATAAACAGCCTGAGACGGCTGGTGAAAAGAACACTGAAAATGTTTTTCCAAAAGGAGATATAATCACCAGTAATAACTTTACAGGTACTGCATGGCTTCAGATGCTTGTAAACAATGACAGTACTTACAATACCTCAATTGGAAACGTAACCTTTGAACCCCGTGCAAGAACCAACTGGCACAAACATCCGGCAGGACAAATACTCCTTATTACAGACGGACGGGGCTATTATCAGGAAAAGGGTAAACCTGCACAATTATTGCAAAAAGGAGATATCGTAAGAATTCCCCCTGATGCAGAACACTGGCACGGTGCCGCTCCCGAATGCAGTCTTACCCATATTGCCATAAGTCCCAATACCGATAAAGGAAGTGTAATATGGTTGGAACCGGTTTCGGATGAAGAGTATAATAATATTAAAGTTGCCGGCCTTGATCCATGAAAAATTTAACAGGAGCTAACCATTGCGGTTGTTACGGCAGTGCAAAATTGATAAATCGTTAGTTTATTAGACAAGTTGACATTAACTTACCAATTAAAACTCTTTAATACGATTACTATGAAAAGAATTAATCTCCTTTTAATATCAGGTGTTTTATTCGCCTGCATTTCGAATGTATGCGCACAGGACTGGCCACAATATCTTGGTCCAAGTAGGAATAGTACGTCTCCTCAAAAAGGCATTTTAAGATCATGGCCTGCATCTGGACCGGATTTACTATGGACAACCAACGTTGGTCCCGGCTTCGGCGGACCTGTTATAAAGGACGGAAAGGTATATTTGCTTGATAGGGATGATAAAACCGGTGACATTATGCGGTGTTTTGACTTTAACAATGGTA
>MENI01000114.1:13731-49051 GCA_001768195.1 Bacteroidetes bacterium GWA2_40_15
GTATCCGGGTTCCAGAAGTGTTCCGGCTATCGATGGCAACAGGGTCTATTCCTGCGGTCCTTACGGAGACATGTACTGCATTGATATCAACACACATAAACCGATATGGAACAAGAACATCATGAAAGATTTCAGTGGAATCAAAATACCTGTATGGGCGATAACCCAATGTCCGCTTATATACGGCAACTTGCTTATTGTTTCTTACTCAAAGGATCCTAACGCCGGATTGGTTGCCTTTAACAAACTGACAGGAGACATCATATGGAAGACAGAATCCATCGGAAATGAATCTTATGCCAGCCCGTCTGTCGCAAAGATTGCACGAGAGGATAATATCGTAATGGTATTTTCATCCACGAATACCTTTATGCACAAGGAAGCTAACACATCCAAGGGCAGGATAATTGGGCTAAAACCACAAACTGGGGAAATTCTCTGGGAATACAATAACTGGGATAATATGATTCAGGTAGCTTCAGCTCTTGATGCCGGCGAAGGAAGAATAATTGTTGTTGGGGGCTATGAGCTTGGAACAGCAATGATAAAAGTAGGAAAGAAGACTGATGAAGGCTATAGTGTAGAGGAGCTTTTCAAGCATAACGATTTTGGAGATCATACCAAATCACCAATATTGTTTAAGGGTTATTTCTATGCCCAGTTCTCGACAAACAGCAAACGCGATGGTCTGTGCTGTATGAGTATGGATGGCAAGGTTATGTGGAAAACAATGCGTTCCCCTCTGTTCGATAAAGGCAGTATGATCCTTTCCGACGGGCTGATACTGGCAACTGATGGCCGAAAAACCCTGTATCTTATACAGCCGGATCCTTCAGGATTCAAGCCTCTGGCTTCTGCTGAGATGCTTGGAGAGGGCCAGAACTGGGGTCCTTTGGCGCTTTCTGATGGCAAGCTGCTTCTCAGGGATCAAAATCGTTTAATGTGTGTCAAGATTGCTAAATAAGTCCCTCCTGGACAACCATAACTCATAAAATTTGATTAGAAAAAGTTGTACCTTTTGTCAATTGATACTGAAAAACGTCAGTATCTAACCTCAAAAGTTAATGATCTGTTTTCCTTAAAGCGTTATTTTATGAGGACTTCGGACGGGAGAAGAATTATTTTCAATTGTATTATATAAGCCCCAAAACATACAAGGCACGGATTACGCTTCGCTAAATCCGCGCCAGCAATTTTAGTTGTTGCCAACTACCTACTGCCTACTAATTGTTTTTCTTCCTCACCGCTGCAGCGTTTTCATCAATTCATCCGTATTAGATGATAAAACCACTGATTAGTATTATGAATAAGCTATCAATTATCCTCATTATATCCCTTTCGCTGGGATATGCTTCCTGCAATAAAGATGACACTAACCCGGAGCAAAATCTTATACCTAAGAATATAGACCTTACAGCAAAAGCCCCGGCAGTGATTACCGGCAACAATGAGTTTGGTGTTGATCTTTTTGTCAAAACTGCCGGTGAAGAAAATGGGAACATGATGATATCACCCTTAAGTGCAGGTACGGCTCTCACAATGCTGCTGAATGGGTGCAGAGGAAACACATACGACCAGATTAAGGGCATGCTTAAATTTCCTGCAACAATGACTATTGGTGAGGTAAACGGAGCTTATAAGAGTCTGATAAGCCAGTTACTGGAAGCTGATCCGAAGGTAAAGCTTGCTCTTGCAAATGCCGTTTTTTACAGGAAAGGTTTTACTGTTAAAAATCCGTTTATCGGCACAATGGAGGATGACTTCGCAGCACATATTGAAGGACTTGATTTTATGGCGCCTTCTGCCTTGCTGACCATCAACAAATGGGCAAGTGATAATACATATGGAAAGATCCCGAAGGTGCTGGACCAAATTTCTTCTGACGCAGTCATGTTTCTTATGAATGCACTCTATTTCAAAGGAAACTGGAGTTATCAGTTTGATAAATCACTTACTGATGAGAGGCCTTTTTACCTTCCAGGAGGGAGTTCTGTCAATGTCAGCACAATGACAGGGGAGGTAGGTGCAAAGGTTGTGAATGGAGATTCGTTCAGGGTACTTGAACTTACTTATGGGCGAACTAACTTTTCTATGATCGCAATAGTTCCTGACCAATCAATTGAAGCTCTCAGAGGATCCTTCAATGCTGCAGTATGGAACAGCCTGACCTCCTCCCTTGACGGAATGACCGGTTATGGAAAAACCGTTGTTTTCATGCCGAAATTTAAATTCTCATACGAAAAGCTGCTTAACAGTCAGCTGAAGAGCCTGGGTATGACCGACGCTTTCGATGATAATCTCGCAAACCTGTCGGGGATATCCGATGACAATATCTTTGTGGATTTCGTGAAGCAGAATACATTCGTTGAAGTCAATGAAGAAGGTACTGAAGCAGCCGCTGTAACAACTATAGGAATCAACCTGACAAGTGCCGGTCCTCAGCAGACTCCAACATTCGTAATTGACAGGCCTTTCTTTTTTGCAATCAGGGAACGAACCACGAACACCTTGCTTTTCATAGGGCAGGTTGTAAATCCACTTGATTAACATTAAGATTTATATGAAGCATAATATCAGAAATATGTTATAAAACATAAATTCATCATAAAATTATCAAAATGAAAAATCTATTGTACAGGACAATCACTTTAGCGTTGCTTACTGCTGCATTTTCAGGTTGTAAGGACAATACTTTTGAAAGAGTTACTTATGAAGCAAATGTACCGGTATATATGTCATTCAGCGATTTCCGCACCAGCTTTGCAAAAAGTGAACCTCAGGAGATCAAAGTGCCCGGGAAGATCTACTTTAAGGACAATTACCTTTTTGTTAATGAATATGCAAAAGGGATACATATAATTGACAATTCAGATCCCTCCGATCCGAAAAAGATCGGATTCTATAAGATCCTTGGCAATATAGATATGGCTATCCGGGGAAATACACTTTTTACCGACAGTTATATTGACCTGGTTTCCATTGATATAACAGATATAAATAATCCGGTGGAGAAAGGCCGCCTGAAGAATATATTCCCTGAGATCGTTCCTGAAGGAGATAAATGGTATCCTTATTTAAATGTGGATAAAACGAAGGGAGTTATTGTTGACTGGGAAGTTAAAACCATTACTGAGGAGCGTGAACCAGGTGATTATGGCTGGAAACTGATGCGTGGCGATTTTATCAGTTTTATGGCATCTGCTGAAACCGCCGGAAATTTTAATGGCAGCACGGGAGTAGCAGGATCAATGGCTCGTTTTATGCTCAACGATCAGTATCTCTATCTCATTGCACTTCCCTGGCGGCTAAAGACCGTTGATGTTACAACTCCTTCACAGTTAATAGTTAAGGATAGCGTAGATGTTCCACGGAGTATGGAGACCCTATACAGGATGGGCAATAAGCTCTTCATTGGAACAACGACAGGGATGCTGATCTATGATATAAATATTCCTGAAAAGCCTGTTCAGATCTCTTCATACAACCACATAACTGCCTGTGATCCTGTAGTTGTTGATGATAAATATGCATACGTTACCCTGCGGACCGGAAACAGATGTACCAATGGAAGCAACCTGTTGGAGGTTATTGATATTTCATCAATAGCCAATCCATACATGGTTAAATCATACCCTATGTATAATCCGCACGGATTGGGTGTGGATGGGGATCTGCTTTTTATCTGTGATGGTGATGCAGGACTTAAGGTATATGACAAATCAGATCCGCTTCAGATACTCAATAACCAGGTTGCTCACTATAAAGACTTCAATACATTTGATGTTATCCCTTTTAATAACATATTGATGCTGATAGGCGAAGATGGTATTTACCAGTATGATTACAGTGATCCGAAAAATATCAGACAGATAAGCCACTTAAAGGTTGTGGGAAAGTGATAAGTAATTATAAAACAGATGATTAGGATAATAGTTCCAGTGATTTTCATTGCGCTTGCTTTTCCGGCACTTTCCCAGAAAGGGCATGAACAGACTCTGGTGCTTAACAATGGTTCCCGTTTATCGGGAATCATTGTTAATGACTCATCTGAAAATTATTATGTTAAAGTGGTTACGCCTCAGGTTATTTCAATTCCTAAAACTTATGTTTCCTCGGTACAAAGAATAAATAATAAGCAGGAACGCCTTTCACAAAGCAGCGGATATTATCTTCGTTTTGGGGCAAGTATCCTGTATGGAAAAAGCGATGAGAGCAGTACAAGCATGATAAGTATTAGTCTTTCAAATGGATATAAGTTCAGAAACGGTCTGATGATTGGATTGGGAACCGGTATTGAGGAGATGGATATGCCGCTCCTGCCTCTTTATGCTGAACTAAACTATCATCCCTTTAATTCACATGTTTCTCCATTTATTTTTCTTAAAAGCGGTTATGCTTTTTCCTTAATGGAGGATGAGGAAAACAATTACTGGTATGGATATACAAAGGAGGCACAAGGGGGTTTCCTGTTAAATGCCGGTGCCGGTATTTTATTGAATACATGGGAAAATGTGGGAATAAATATTGCATTAGGGTACAGATTCCAGCAGGTATCGGTAACAGAAAACAACAATTGGAGCAGATCTTCCTACGCTACGGAATATGTTACCCGGTTTAACAGGCTGGAGTTGCAACTGGGATTTGTATTCAGATAGAATTAAATATTTTGCTTGTGGTAAATCATAAAAATGTCTGAAATAAGTTATAATATGGAGCAATATTTGGATAAATAAATGAACGAAAAGCGTTTACAGGTTCAGGAATATTCTGATTCTGATCTGATTGCAGGATGCCTGAAGGGGAAGGAACTTCACCAGGAGGTCCTCTATAAGCGCTACTTCTCATTTGCCATCTCAATTTGCATCAGGTATACAAAAGACAGGAACGAGGCTATGGAAATTGTGAATGACAGCTATATGAAGGTTCTCGAAAATCTGGGTGAGTATGACTCTTCAAAATCATTCAAAGCCTGGTATTCAAGAATTCTGGTAAATACCTCCATTGACAATTACAGGAAAAATCTGAAACACACCAATAACTTATCAATTGAAAATATTATCGAAACAGGGGAGCACGAACCGGATATTGATATTGAATTATCGGTAAATGACATATTGAAGATTTTCAGCCATCTTCCTGAAAACTATAAGGTTACTTTCAGCCTTTTCGAAATAGAAGGCTATTCGCATGAGGAAATTGGCAAGTTATTGGGTGTAACAACTTCTACATCGCGTTCGAATCTTGCAAGGGCAAAAAAAATGGTACGGGCGATCTATATGAAAGAATTTAACAGTTCTGCAAAACGACATGAAGCAGTTTGATCAGATATTCCGGCAACAGGCAGAGAAAGCCTTCAGCACCTATAACGCCGATCATCTGGCAGGGGAGGGATGGAACTTATTTGTCAATAAACAAAAAGGTAAAAAACGTTTTGCCATTGTAATCCCATTCTGGGCTAAAGCTGCTTCAGTTGCTGTTATTGTTTCAGTCGGAGGTCTCTTCCTATATCAGTCGTTTCATAATCAACCTGAAAGTTATATTGCACAAAAAGAATTTGTTCCGGCTCCGGCGAATGAACTTCAAATTCCGGTTGTTTCGGACAAAATCAGCCTTAATGCTCAATTATCATCTGATGGTGAGGTTCAAGATAAACTGACGGTAGAGTTGTTCGCAGAGAAAAAAGCAGCTGCTGAAGCGGTGGATATGAAAGATCCCGTGGTTACCGGTGAAATAAAATCTTCAGAACGGGTATCTGATATTCCTGTCGATGAGTCTGCAAATGAAGAGAAGGTTGCTGAAAACATCCTGGCTGCTGATGAAAAAACGGAGATTTCTCCGGTTGAAATTACGGATGAAACACCGGCTGGCAAAAAGACAAGTCTTATTGCAGGTTTTTCAGGAATGATGTCAAACATTGAGGATGTGATGATTAATTCCCCCGGAGTCTCAGTCGGGTTTTATCTGGAACATAAGCTCACCAGAAAATTATCTGTTCGTCCCGGTCTTGCCCTGGCAAAACACTCCTACTCTTCAACAAATGTATCTGACGGAAAGGTTTTTATGAATTCTGTTACCAGCACCGGAAGCATGACCGGATCTGTCGGTTCCTATGAGAACCAGCTTGACATGGTAACAGTGGAAGTGCCTTTAAACTTAGTATATACTTTACTTGAAAGAGGTAAGTCAAGCCTTTTTGTTTCTGCCGGAGTCTCCACCATGGTTTATCTTGACCAGAGCTTCAGCAGTAGTTTTACCAATGTTTACACAGAGCAGAAAGTTGATCTTGCTTCAGGAAATGCTTATCTGGAGACCCGCTCGCAGGATGTAAATGTCGAGAGCGATGAAAAGGCGTTCAGCCATGTCGATTACTTCAGCCTTACCAACCTCTCGGCAGGCTATTCATTGCCGTTGAAAAAGGGAGGCAATATGCTTATTGAACCTTTCGTTCAGCTTCCTGTAAGCGACCTTACAAGTTTCAATGTCCGTATCCGTTATGGAGGCCTGTCACTGAAATTCAGGTTCGGACAGGAAGATCAGCCGGATAGATAAAATGATAAACTGTTTATTTTATCTGTGTTTTCGCATTCAGGTTACTCACCGATAATTCAAGGGCTTTGCGCAGATTTTCTTCAGCCGATTTAGTATCCCCGAGTCCTTTATAGCCAAGTCCTTTCAGCAGATATGCGTTTGATAGTTGCATGTTTTCAGTCTCCTGCTCTCCGAACTTGGCAAAGAAATCGATCTCTGATCCCTTGCTGATCCGCTTGTTTCCCTCAGCTATCATGGCATTGAAACTTGCTGCAGCCTTCTCCTTGTTACCAAGCTTCTGATAACTTAAACCCTTGTAATAGCTTACGAAATCGGAAGCTTCAACCTGCTGGTCTGTGGCCATGGTGAAATATGACTTTGCCTCCTTCTTTTTTTCCATGGTTTCATAAGCCATTCCGATATAATAGTTGATCTGTGGGCTTCTCCTGTCCTCTCTTCTGGAGGCCGCTTGTGATTCCACAGCTGACAGGAATTGTTGAAGCGCCTGGTCATTTTTCTTTTCAGCAAGAAGCTTTTTCCCGTAAAGCAGTTTTGCATCCACGGTAATATCACGTACCCTTGAGCTGCCTTCACGGAAATGGAAGGTGCTTCCAGCAAGATATTCAACGGCCTTTTCGTACTGACCTGACAGGTTAAGTACAATTATCTGGCGGACAAATGAATCATCACGTTGCTTGACAACATCATTCTTTCTTTCAAATAGCTTTGCCCTTTTTTCTACCGGAGCATTGATCATCTCATACAGAGGATCAAGCTCTGCGTAATATACAGGGTCGTCATTTTTGTACGACACAGCTTTCTCATAGGCTGAGACTGCTTTCACAGGGTCATTTGCATGCTGGTAATAGCCAAAGCCAAGATTTCGCCAGGCAATTGCGAGGGTTGGATCGAGCTCAACAGCCTTTTCCCAGCTTTTTATTGCCCTTCCGGGTTGCTTGTCATATAAAAGGTTGCCAAGATAATAGTGCGGTTTTGCATCAGCAGGATCGAATTTTGCTGCTGTCTGAAATACTTTTTCAGATTCAAGTCTGAAAGGGAATCCGTAATCAACCGGTTGGGCCGATCCCTCTTTGAAATATTTCCCGGCTTCTGATTTATTACCCCTGCCATCATTTATGAATCCCAGATAATAGCTAATCTCCTGATTTTTTCCTTTAAACCTCTTAAGAACATCTTCTGCTTCCCCGGTCATACCGTCATTCAGATATCCGACAGCCAGCTCAAGATAGTTCTGATCAAAATCGCGCATCTTCCTGTTTACTCCACTCAGCAGTGCTTCACTCTCCTTCTTCTTTCCAGCTTCAACAGCTATCAGGTACATTTCATTGGCAGCCCTTAGATCGAGAGGATCATTTTTAGCAATACCTGTAAGGATCTGCATTGCTCCCTCCTTGTCGCCAAGCCTTCTCATAATGGATGCTTTAAGAGTGATTGCACTGTTATTCCTGGTATTAGTTGAAAGCGATTCATTGATCTGTTCCAGAGCTTTATCAAAATCACCTTTAAGGCATGAGATCCTTGCAAGTTCCAGATATGCAGCTGCATGCCATGAATAATCCCATGTTGCACGATAAAGTGTGTCGGTTGCCTCATCGTACAGGCCCAAAGCCTTAAGTGTCAAACCCTGCAGATAGAGTGCCTCACAGTTTTCAGGCCGTGTATAATCTTTCGTGAGTCTTTTTATTGCTCTGCTGAAGTAACTCCTGGCAATCGCATATTCACCATTTTTAAGATGAATGTTCCCAACGGCTGTATTTGTCCTGATGTCAGATGGATCACGCTTAAGAGCCTCTGTAAAGTAATCCATGGCTTTGAGAGTGGGGTTGTAAAATTGCAGGATACGGCTGCCGGTCAGGTATAATTCTTCAACAGTAGCCATCTTTTCAGGAAGATCAGGTCGCTTTACCTCTTCAGGCAGATTTCCGGCTGCTTTTTGTTCAACAGGCTGGTAAGCAACAAGTACCTCATTTGTCTCAGTGTTAACCATCTCTGTTGAAAGATCAGTAAGTTTAAACTCTCCTTCTACTTTTATTGTTCCGGTAAAAGTGATTGCAGGAGATATCTCCATAGTCTTTTCATAAATGACTTTTTCCCTGTTCTTAAGGACAATCTTTGCCTTGTTTACTTTCTGTGTTGAGTAGTAGCCAAGGAATACACTGTTTCCATCTTTTAGTTCAAGATTAACAGCTCCGTTAAGATTTGCATTTTTAAATCCTTTTATATCCTTTATCGGATACCAGTATTGTTTCCAGGTTTTTACCTCATAGGGTTTTATCCAGCTGTAGTCAGGCTGGTTGTCAGAATAGGCACCGACCATTATTTCAACATAGGGGCCATCTTTTTCTGTAAGTACAGCTTCAGTTGCCTGTCCTGCAGGACCTGATCCCCATTCCCACAATTTAGAACCTTTTACAATATTGTGATCGCCAATATGTACTGTCCCTGTTTCTTTACCATGGTCATATCCTCCCATGAAATCCTCTTTAAGATCATAGGCAAAATATGAATTGGCCCTTGGTGAGTTAATCCACCAGCTTAAATCCACACCTTTTGTAAAGTCCTGTCCATTATATACCTGGGTGGAATAAGGCCATCTGGTGAAGCTGTTTTTGGCATGAAATGTAGCAAACTGTACGCTGGGTGGAAATACTACCTGGTAATCCTTGTTTGTATGTGTTGCAACATTGGCCCAGAATAGCATTGTGTGGGTAAGCGGTGTGGGGTTATGGATCTTAACCTCGGCAGAATAATATGATTTTCCCGGATAGGCTGTTATACCAATTGTCCATCTCATCCTGTGGCGTGGCTCTGTCTCTCCAATCCAGATAGTCTTGCTCCCGTCTGCATTCTCTGCCAGGTCATAATCCATGGGAAGAAAAGTTGAAGCCCTGTGATGGTGAATAACGCACCATTCAATTCCTCCTGAAACCCATGCACCAAGCATCCCGATATTGGAGGGCCTTACAACATTGTTTTTATAAAGAAAGTTGTAACCGTTTGTTTTGTCCGTACCATAGTAAAGCTTACCTCCGATTTCCGGAGTTACACAAAGCTTTATATATTCATTTTCAAGTATCAGGGCCTTCCAGGTCTGGTCCGTCTTCTCATTTGAAATGACATCATTCATCCCATAGGGGTAGATGTATTTCGACGCTCCCTGGTATGATTCTCCCTTGAAGAACATTGGATTTTTGTCGGCAGGACTTACCTTATAAGTGGGAAGAACCCACTTATCCTCTGACATTTTAACCTGTGCAGAAAGGTTAAAAGAGTTGAGAATAAATAATAATGCCATGGACATCAGAAGTCCTTTCAGTGACTTGGATTTTATGTTCATTTTACCTGGTTTTTATTTTTCTAAATATATAAAACATAATATGACTATCGGTAATGATACATACAAAATCCAAAAACGCTTGAAAATCAATTTATTTACCCCAGCCCCGAGGGGAGTAAATTGATTTTCTTCGCTCCCCTTGGGGTCGGGGTAAACGAAGAAAATCATTGAAGTTATATGTATGATTCCTGATACTCATTAAACATAATAATAACATCAGATGGTTTCCGAAACTCAATAATCAGCCTGAACAATTTACTTTGTTATTGGTTAATATATGTGATTGTTATGAAAAATCGTAAATTTATGATGCATTTTGCTTTTTAACCATTTTGTAATTGTTGATACTGATGAAAAACGCTTTAGTAACAGGAGGAACGTCAGGAATCGGAAAAGCGACAGTTGCCGGTCTGGCAGCCGGTGATTACCAGGTAGTTTTCCAGGCCAGCGACAAAGAGAAAGCAGATAAGGTAAAGAGAGAAGTTATTCTTTCAACCGGTAATAAGAACATCGATTATATCCTGGCTGATTTTACATCAAAAAGGGAGGTGCGTACCTGCGCTGAAACCTTTAAGAAGAATTATCCGAAACTCGATATTCTGATTAATAATGCAGATGTATGTCTGCCTGAGCGGAGGATTACAGCAGATGGATTGGAAGAGTCATTCCAGATAAACCATCTTTCACATTTTATCCTTACAAACCTCTTGCTTGATGAACTTAAAAAAAGTGATGATCCACGGATTATTAATGTAAGTTCTGCTGCACACGCTGCCGGCAGATTTGATCCTGATAATCTCCAGGGTGAAAAAGGATACAGCCCTTTCAGAGCCTATGCTGATACAAAACTGATTAATATTATGTTTACGCTTGAACTGGCAGAAAGGTTAAAAGATTCGGGGATTTCTGTGAATGCCTTACATCCCGGTGTTGTCAGTACAAATTTCGCTCATGAATTTGGCGGAGTATTCAAAATACTTTACAAACTTGGAAAACCCTTTATGATTACACCTGAAAAAGGATCGGTAACCTCTTTGTATCTTGCTTCATCTGATCATGTAAAGTATGTATCAGGCAAATATTTTGCAAAATGTAAGACTGTAAGACTTAAGAATCAGTATCTGACTGAGGAAAACAGGAAAGTGCTCTGGCAGAAGAGCCTTGAATTGGCGGATATGGTTAGTTAATTCATTATCAGACTATACCAGGTATCTTACAAAAAAAGAGCAGATTCAGGTATTTAATCATGGCAATGAAAGATAAAGTAAAAGGATATCAAATATATGCATTTAAGAGCTATTAACTTATTGAACAAACAGCAGGATTAACAGTTGGGCAACAAAAATGCGAAGGAACATTACCAGCGGATATACTGTGGCGTAAGCTACAGACGGAGCCTCAGACTGTGCGATGCTGTTAGCATAGGCCAGCGCCGGGGGATCAGTCATGCCGCCCGATAATAAGCCGCAAATCTCAAGATAGTTCTTTTTAAGTATTATACGGGAAATGAGGCCAACAAGAATTAATGGCAGAAAGGTTATAACTGCACCATAACCCATCCATCTGACGCCATCACCTGAAACCAGAGTTGACATGAACTTTTCTCCCGAAGCTATTCCAACACTTGCAAGGAACAGAACAATGCCTATTTCGCGGATCATTAAATTGGAGCTCGGAGTAGTATATGAAACCAATGAGAATTTATATCCATATTTGCTCAACAAGATTGCAACAATTAAAGGTCCTCCTGCAAGGCCGAGTTTTACAGGATTTACAATACCCGGAATGTGTATGGGAATACTGCCCAGTACAACGCCTGCAAGAATTCCCAGAAAGATGGGCACGAGATTTGGTTCATTCAAACGTTTGATTGAATTTCCCAATTCTTCAATTACTTTCTCCATCGATTTTTCATCACCTACAATTGTAAGCCGGTCCCCCATCTGAAGTCTGAGCTGAGGTGAGGCAAGAAGTTCAATTCCAGACCTGTAAACTCTGGTGATGTTTATATTGTACCTTGTTCTCAGCTTCAGGTATCCCAGCTTTTTACCAAATACATCATGGTTTGTTACCATAATTCGTCTTGTAACAAGCCTGCCTGATTTTGCAGTAAGATCCATATCACTCTCTGTTCCAAACTCTCTTATCACTTCCGGTATTATGCCTTTCTGGGTCACAACAAGGATTATGTCATTTTCATAAATTAATGTATCGGATGATGCTGCTATCAGTTCTCCATTATGTAATACCCGTGATACGACAATCTCAGATTTAATAAGTTTTGATATCTCATGTATTGATTTATTGAAAATTTGAGGATTGGTAACCTGTATACTTATTTTCTCAGGAAAGGTATCGGACGGATGCTGAACCTGATTAAAGCTCATCACTTCATCCCGGATGTTTACTGATAATACTTTCTTAATAATCAGCATTGTAAGAATAATGCCCAGGACGCCAAAAGGGTAGGCAACTGCATATCCGAGTGCAATATCCGGCAGTCCGGTTGACTGAATACCTTCTGAAACCTGTGCTAAAGCCTGTTGGGCAGCTCCAAGTCCAGGAGTGTTGGTAACAGCTCCTGACATCACGCCAACAAGCATTGGCAGTGATGCGCCGGTAATAAAATGAATAGTAACTGTGGTCAGACCTCCGGCAAGGACTATGATCAAAGCTAAAATATTTAATGAGAGTCCTCCTTTCCTGAAGGAAGAAAAGAATCCCGGACCAACCTGCAGTCCGATGGAGAAAACGAACAAAATCAGACCAAAATCCCTGATGAAATCAATTACCCTGTGATTTGCAGATAATCCGAAATGGCCGGCTGTCAGGCCGGCGAAAAGTACAAAAGTAATTCCGAGCGATACACCGAAAAACCTGATTTTACCAAGAAAAACACCCACAACAATAACCAAACAATAGATAAGTATAGTGTGAGCTACGGTTTCATGCCATAATAAATCATAAAGCCAATTCATGTAGCATTATTTTTCCATCCCAGCTTTTCTATCATTCCTGTTCCTATGCCATCGGGTCTCATCATATGTATATGGTCATGAAATCGCCATATAACAAGACCATTCTCCTTTATAAAACGCTGGTTTTCAATAAATACCGGGTCATTCTGAAACTGTTTTGTATTATCAAGATGGTTATAATAGAGAGGCTCATGAACAACAAGGAGATTACAATTCATTTCAACAGCTTTTTTGAGAACCTCCATTGTTGCAAACATGCTGGTAACTATTCCGGTAACAGGCGTTTCCGGATTTCCTTCTTTTATCACATCAACTGTTTGTGATAATAATGGCGCTCCTGTGGTTTTTAGTATTAAATCTATTACAGATGATGCAGTTTGTGGATTCTTAGGATTACTCTGGCACATGGCAATTACAGGTAATAATATGATTATTAATGCTGTAGCAAATATTCTTAGTGATTTCATAATATGATTGCATTAAAAGTTAATTTATAAAAGTATAAGAAATATTTAACTAATTCAAACATTCCCCTGTCCCTCCCGCTTAGGCGGGACAGGCTCTTCAAAGGGGGAATCTACAAGTTCCAGATCCTTTTTCCTTCCGCCTTTCGCCTTTGCGCCATTGTGCCTTTGCGCCCTAATATAGAACTGATTTGATAAATTAAAAAACATATTTTTACATCATGAATCTCTCCTTCCATACTATGATGCTGTTGGCTTATACGATCCCGAACATTTATGTCTTCATCCGGGTATGGCAACTGTTCATCAGCAAGGGATACAAACTACATTATGCTGCAGTTTACCTTTTCTTTGCAGCCATCTATCCGGTAAGTGAGAGTTTCAATGATGGCAGGTTCGGGTTCATTGGAGCGATACTGAGTACCATTTCTGATTATTTACTTCCGTTCTGTCTCTATCTCTTCCTGTTTGTTCTGCTGTTTGATATTTTTCTTCTGATAAATCTGATAATTAAAGTATTGCCTGCCAAAACAAGAAAAAATTACGACTTTAGAAAGTACTGCCTTACGGCTATTTTAGCCCTCTCAGCGCTCGTGGTAACCGGAGGCGTAATAAACTTCAGAACCATCAGGACATCTATATATCAGATTGATGTTCCCGCAAGGTCATCAGAGATCAGAAATCTGAGGATTGCATTTGCCGCAGATTTTCATATTGACCCGGAAACGGAAATCGGTTTTGTAAGAAGATTCACAAGGAAGGTTCAATCCATGGCTCCCGATCTGATGTTGTACGGAGGTGATATTGCGGAAGGCCATCATACCGATATGGGTATGGCTGAACATGAGAAATTGCTGAGTCAGATAACAACCAAATATGGTGTTTATGGGGTTCTTGGTAATCATGAGTATTACAGGGGACAGGACAAAGGGAGTTTTTTTGATAGAGCGGGTATTGAGATCCTTCAGGATACTGTAATAGTGATCGGAAATTCATTTAGTCTTGCAGGCAGGCTCGACAGCCATTTCAGATCCAGGAAGCAGGTTGGAGAACTTCTTGAAAGTGCGGTCGATTCATTGCCTGTAATCCTGCTTGATCATCGTCCGACTGAATTATTGGAGGCAAGCAGGACCAGGGCCGATGTTCAGCTTTCGGGGCATACCCACCACGGGCAAATGTTCCCTATCAACCTGATAACACGGAAGGTTTATCTGCTCAGCAAAGGGTATCGCAAGATTGGCAATACTCATTTCTTTGTTACCAGCGGTATCCGTCAATGGCGCTTTCCGGTCAGAACCACCGGAAAATCAGAAATAATGGTAATAGATATTAACTTTACTAAATAGGATCTGGTGCTGGTTGCTGGGTACCAGGTTAACAGGTTCCCCTCTTGGGAGAGCCTGTCCCGCCTCAGCGGGAGGCTAGGGGTGGGTTAAAAAATGTTGCATGTTCCTGGTTTTTATTCCCCCTTTGAAGGCATAGCCGTCAAGCTAAGGAGTCTGAGAAAGGAATTACATGGCAGGTCAATAAAGGCAAACGGATTAAAATATTGAGATGTAGTTTGGTAATTAAAGTTTCCCCTCCTTTTGAAGGAGGGGTGGCCGCAGCACAAAGATAATTAATATGTTACAATGATTGCTTGCGGCCGGGGTGGTTGATTTAATTGTATTTTTTTTGCTGCATTGCTGACTTCTGTTGTCCTTCAGAAAAACTTATAATTCAACTTTGCGATGATCCCTACGGCGAATATCATAAGGTTCAGGAATATGAAAATTGGGATAGCTACCTGGAGAGCTTAGGATTCACTGTGTTAAAGTTTGAAAACAGATTTGTGTTTGGTATCCTGAATATTTGAAAATTGAGATAAGAAAAGTTTTAAATAAAAGAAATGAATCGAGCGGACAGACTAATCAACCACCCCGGCCGGGAAATGAACCTTGTAAACGTCAGATCATCAATCATCCCGGCCACCCCTCCTTCAAAAGGAGGGGAAACTTCTTCTATTCTTTCCTGCAACAAAACTATGCTTAACTTGACGGCTATGCCTTTGAAGGGGGTTAGGGGGATGTTTAAGCCTTGATAAATTATATTTAAATTTGAAATATTTATTGATACTGAAATGAAATCTGAAAAGATAGTTGCCGGATTCATAGGGGCGGGGGGGATAGCCCGCTCTCATGCCTATTCCCTTAATTCTCTGAAATATTATTATAATGATATTCCTGAAATTGAACTTGCTGCAGTATGTTCAGCCAGGAAAGAGAGCCGCGACTCTTTTGCAAAACAGTTTGGTTTTGGAAAAGCATGTGATATTGAGGAATTTGCTTTCGATAAAAGGATCAATACGGTTTATATACTTGGTCCGAATAAGGTACATTTCGAACACCTGAAGGCTGCAATGGAAATGGTGTCTGTAAATCGGATTTATCTCGAGAAACCGGTATGCTCGGGTGTTGAGGAAGAAAAGGCAATCACTGAACTGATAGTTAAACACCACGTAATAAAGGTTCAGGTCGGATTTCAGTACCTCTTTTCATCAGCGATCAGGGAGGCTCTTGCATTCTGGAGAACAGGAAAATTAGGGAAAGCTATCCATTTCGATCTGAAGTATTACCACAGCGATTATCTGAAAAAAGATTATCGCGATCGAAGGACTAACCGGCTTACTCCTGCTCCCGACGGAGGTGCAATGGCTGATCTTGGATCGCATATTATCAGCCTGATGATTGCTTTCCTCGGAAACGGGATTACCATAACAAGTGCCCTACAATCAGGTCATTTTGATGATGTTGACAAGGGATCGGATCTTTTCAGCCAGATATCACTTTATGATAAAACCTCAGGTGCAGTTGGCTCACTTTCTGCAAGCCGTATAAGTTCAGGATCAGGAGATGATATTATGCTTGAAATATATGCTGAAAAAGGAGCTATCCGTTATTCTTCCGCATCAGCCGATTACTTTGAGTATTTTACTGAAGAGTCAGGTACGTGGAACAGGAAGATGGTTGGTAGCAGTTATAAACCTGTAACTTCATTCCCATCCGGGCATGTTCCTCCGGGATGGCTCAGGGCAATGGTGCACGCCCACTATATATTTCTTACGGGTAACAAAACAGAGGTATTTGTACCTGATATTGAGCACGGACTTGCTGTTCAGAGGATTGTCAGAGTAACAGCTGAGAATCTGATAAAATTCAGAAATTTCAAAAAATAAGTGGTTCTGTGTATTTTAATTAAGTTTATAAGTGATTTATTTATCTGGTATCAGATTAATCCCTTATAAAATACACTCTTCTGATCTTTCCGTTTTCTATTTTATAGATAGCTATCACATGGTTTTCTATGCCGTTAGCTCTTCCGGTAACATATTCCTTGTCGATAACAGTGTTGCCGTTTACTATCCTGTTCAGAACTTTTGCCTTCTGGTTCGGATTCTGGTTCCAGGCATTGGTATAACGCTCACGCATTTTATCTTTGCCCTTATAGATCATTTCATCAGGAAAATTGAAAACCTGCACATCGTCGGAATACCAGCTGAGGAATGCTTCAATATCCTGGTTGTTGTAGGCATCGAGCTGTCCCTGAGCTACTGCCTGAGGCTGAATATCCTGTGACCGGAGCTCTTCCGGTACAATCAGGAAAATTAATGTGACAAAAACAATGCTTTTAATTCTCATAGCTTATGGTAATTAAATGTTCAGTGCAGACATTCCTGTCTCAGAATTATTATATGTCTGAAATGTCAAATAAGTGTAATATATACACTTATAAATATTAAATTTCAACAGCATTATTCAGCTGCAGGTTTTGCCTCTTCTTCAGCCGTTTTCTTATCTTTTGAAGCTTTCTTCTGCGGGTAGGTGCCTGGCAGGATAACGTTGATAAGTTTCTTTCCCCAGAGGCCAAGCTGAACACCTGCTCCAAGGCTCAAAACACTCAGGATTATGGTTATCCAGTAATAATTCTCACGCGGGCCTATAAAAAACATCCCAATTGATAATGTAAGAATAATAATGCTGAATATGATTTTGACCCTCAGAAGCGGGGTTTTAAGAGTTTTAAAACGTGTGAGTCCGTCAATAATACCTGTTATTATTGCGAACACCAGCGTAAACGGGAACAAAAAGACAGAAAAAATAAGAACATGCTGAACCATATCCGGTTGAAATTCACTGAAGAAGTTTTTCAGGATGGCCAGAACAGGT
Source organism: Bacteroidetes bacterium GWA2_40_15 (assembly GCA_001768195.1). GTDB lineage: Bacteria > Bacteroidota > Bacteroidia > Bacteroidales > VadinHA17 > LD21. Next base: position 31,265 of record MENI01000114.1, read on the forward strand.
ATTGCAATAACAAATGCCTGTGAAAGGTGAATGACTATGGGATGAAGGTCGAAGCTGAGAACAAGCAGCCTGTTTGCTGAGACTCTTTCCCTGTAGGGTTCAAAAACCTTTCTGGGCAGCCCGCAGGCAGGACATACATCTCCTAATTTGTCTGCTTCCATTACATATCCGCATGGGCGGCAACGTACAAGCTCTTTCATAAAGTCATTGTTTTAGATTTTCAACACAAATGTATAAATTTAGTTGAAAACGAAAAGTGGTAGGACTGACTCTATTTCTCCGGTATTTTATGAAAACAATCAGAACCTGCTTGTGATTCTGACTTCAATGCCATTGAAGTCGAGGACTTCATAACACACTCCTGCATTGCACGCCGGGCCTCCGCGTCTTTGACCTGCAAAAAGAAGAAGGCTGTGTTTACTGTTGATCTGGTATTTAATATTTGTTCCAATCCAGGTTTTTACTTCCTCTTCAACAAGAAAGGGATCATTACTGATCTCACCGGTGATGTTGAATAGCAGCTTTGATTTATGATTATAACCTAAGGACAAGACATGGTTATAAACCTTATCCCCTGATCGATGGAAAGTCTGAAATTCATAATCGGTCTTAATGGAGGACCCGTCAGGTATTCCTAGTTTAAGATATGCACCCGTTGAAATCCGGTTCATTTCAAGTTTAAATGGATCCTCTGCATAGTCGGCAAATATCTTTGCATCAAGGTTATCCTTTATTGAAAAATCATACTCCGCGAAATACTCCTGGAAAACAAACTTGTCATTCAGATTATTAACGGCAATAGTGTTGTTTAATGTCAAAGTTGACAAGTCAGCAAATGTATAGAAGGCCTCAATCTGATAACCCGACTCATTTATTGGTTGAAGTACGTGAGTGCTCCTGTTGAGTACTTTATAACTATGTTCTTTAACTAAAGCCGGAGGTTCATTTATCCCTGCACCTAACGAAAAGTTTTTATAGCTCTTATATTCAGCACTTACGCCCAGATTGTTGATAGACAGGTTAATGCTGGCATACATTGCATATGCTGCCTTATCAGAGAAATCGGATAAGGAATAGTTACTCAGGTCTTTAGCGAGTTCAGAATAATAGGAAAAATATTGTGAAATGATGCCGGAGGAGGTAAACATGCCGTATAATGTACTTTTATTGCTATTTTTCAGATTCAGTAGTGACGCCCCTAAAGTCTGTTTCGCGAATGTATACTCCGGAGCGACAGCTGCAATCTTATCAGTTCTCCTTAAGCTGTCAGGTTGTGAAGGGGGGAAAACATTGTTTAAGGGCTTGCCATATAGTAGTTTTACTGATAGATCTTTATATCTTAATCTGGTGCTTACTCCAATAACGTCGCGCTGGAAATAGCTTCGCGACCGATAACTTAAATCCTCAAGAATTGCTCCCGGGATCTCAAATGAACGCAATAGCAAACCACGACCTATTGTTTCATAGAAGTTACCAGCTTTGATATCCATAAAATCCTTACTATACTGAAGATAGTATTGAGTTGGTTTTATATAATTCCTGTTATCATACCTGGTATAGAACTGCTCCAGGGCAAGCCCCGCCTTTATATCTTTGTAGTTATAGTTAAAAACGGTTCTGTCATAAAGTGTTGATATTGCATTGGTATCACCGGGGACTTTCCCATACTGATATTCCATCAGGTTTGTTCCATTGAATTGAGAATATGAAAACAAAGATAGAGTTGAAAAGATACTAACCAGAATTAAGAATTTACTTAAACTCCGCATTTCTAGTTGGTACTTAAATACTTATCGATTTCAGCTGTTATTCTCAGATTATCTCCTTCGGCATATCCTTCATGTATCCACACAATCTTACCCCTGGAATTAACAATAATAAGCGTAGGGAAGGCAGAAATGTTAAGGTTATTCATTACTTCTGAATTTATATCTAATAATACAGGATATTTTATCTGTAAAGATTTTGTAAATGGAGCCACTTTAGAAATACTTCTTGGCCCATCACAATTGATACCTATTATCTGTACACCTTTTTCTATATACTGCTGATATATTTTATTAAGTTCCGGGATTGCTTTATTGCATGGTTTACACCATGTTGCCCAAAAATCAATAAGTGTAAGTTTCTCCCCTTTCAATTCAGTAAAGGACCGTGATGAATTATTGATATCCTTAAGTTGAAAATTATTGACTGTCTGTGCATTTAAAGCATAAAATATAAAATTCAATACTAATAATCCAGTAATTCTTTTCATTGCTGGTAATTTATGCCGTCATGATATAATAGTGGGACAATTGATCATTAATTTACTTTCCGGAAAGCAGGAGCTCTACTTTTGATTTAACTGCTGCAATATCTGACGATGCGCTCTGTTTTCCTGAGAATGCAATATTTCCTTTTTTATCGATCACAACCAGTCTGTCATAGGTGGTTTTATAATCTGATGCAACACCTGCTGCATTCAGAAGTAAAGGAAAAGTAACTCCGGTTACGGTCTTAAAAGCTTCAACAGATGCCTGATTTCCATTCCACTGATCTAAACCAAGAACCTGATAATCGGTTCTTGATTCAAATGGGACAACGAGGTTACTCTGTACCCCGGGAGAAGCAGCTTTGCATGAGGGGCAATTATAACCAAAGAAGAACAGAACTACCACTTTGTTATTGAAGTCAGCCAGTTTTGTATCAATACCATTAAGTGATTTCAGATTAAAACCAGGGGCATCTCCTTTAATTTCATCCTGAGGTCCAAGAATTATTTCCACTTTTTCTTTAACAGTGGCAATATCATTGGCAGCACCCTGTGTGCCGGAAAATACAATTGAACCATCCCTGTCAATTATGACCAACCTGTCATAAGTAGTCTGATACTTAGCAGCTATGCCGGAAGCATTCAGCAATAAGGGAAATGAAACCCCGGTAATATCCTTGAAAGCCTGCACTGAAGCTGAATTACCATCCCATTGATCAAGCCCGAGTACCTGGTAATCACTTCTTGATGTAAAAGGTTCGATAAGCATGCTTTCAACCGATGGTGCTGCTGCTTTACAAGAAGGGCAATTATTCCCAAAAAAGAAAAGTACTATTACTTTATTTTTATAAGCAGATAGCATCAACTGTTTTCCATCCAGGGTAACTGCTGAAAAATCAGGAGCATCACCAATAAGTGGTTCCATCTGATCATCCTCTTTTTTGCATGAGATGAAACTGAGTGCAGCTAATAATATAAGTATCGAGATATGCCTGAAGGTCTTCGATAAATCAGACATCATAACTAAATTAATTGTTTTCATAGTCTGATATTTAATATATAATCTAAACAGACAATTAGAGGAATTGTTCTGATAGCCTTGTAACTTATGAGTTATTACCTTATCAATACCGGCTGAATTATTCATGGATTATCATATGGTGAACAAAATGAACTTATTTCCGTTTCCAAAGTAACTAAGGCTTATTATTTGAGTCATGAAGAAATACAATAAAAATAATCTGGAAAAATCCTCTTCACCATACCTTCTCCAGCATCATGTTAATCCTGTTTGGTGGCAGGAGTGGAGTGAGAATGTCATTAAATATTCCTCAGAGACAGGAAAACCCCTTTTGGTTTCAGTTGGTTATTCAACCTGCCACTGGTGCCATGTAATGGCTTCGGAAGCATTCTCTGATGAGAGAACTGCAAATTTCCTGAATGATAATTTTGTTTGCATAAAGGTCGACAGGGAACAACGTCCTGATATCGACCAGTATCTTATGGACTTTATCCAGAAGCAGACAGGAAGGGGAGGCTGGCCTCTCAATGTGTTCCTGACACCTTCGCTTGATCCCATCTTTGCTCTTACTTATGCCCCTGCAAGCCAGACAGGTGCAATGAATTCTTTTCTGGCAATTGTTCAGCAGGTGTATACATACTATCAGAAGCATAGTGTTGATACACCGTCATTTATTCCTGCAGCAGAAATACCTGAAGTAGCAGAAGAAGATTCACTTATCAAAGCGCTCTCAGGATATTTCGATCGGATGAATGGAGGTTTTGGCAACAGTCAGAAGTTTCCTTCTCATTCCACATTGCTTTTTCTCCTTTATCAGTTAGCTGTCGGAAATGATCCGTTAACACGGGATATGTGTTCAAAAACACTCGAAGCAATGCGATTGCGCGGACTGAATGATCATCTCCAGGGTGGTATTTTCAGGTACTGTGTTGATGCAAAGTGGACAATTCCTCATTTCGAGAAGATGCTTTATGATCAGGCCATGGCGCTCTGGATCTATTCACTAGCGTACAGGGTTTTAGGGAACACAGCATATATAGAAATGGCTGAGAATGTTTTAAGATGTCTTGAAGAGAGTTTTGAACAGGATGGTTTCTATATAACAGCTCATGATGCTGATACAGGTCATGTGGAGGGAGCAACTTACATATGGAGTTTTAATGAACTCAGAGAGGCCCTTACGGATGAAGAATTCTCAGGCTTTCAAAATGCTTACCATTTTACTGCAGAAGGCAATTTTGAAGGAGGCAACCATCTTATAAGAAATAATGATGAACCTGTTAAAGAAATTGAAGAAAAACTCCTCGCACTTAGAAAAGCCAGGAAGCAGCCTTCGGACGATGATAAGATCTTATGCGGACAAAATGCTCTGGTTGCCATTGCATATACTCAGGCAGGAAGGTTTCTGGGACGTCCTGATCTTGAAGTCAAAGCCGGCGCGCTGGTTAACAGGCTTACAGACAGGTTCTGGGATGGGACAACCCTTGCACACTCATATTATAAGGATATTCTTCAGCAACAGGGATTTCTTTCAGATGCTGCTGCCCTGTTTACTGCAATTACAATGCTCCGCGAAAGTGATCCTGAGTGGCAGCATCCGATGAATATTTTTGAGCAATATCTTCTGTCATTCATGGATGGTGAAAAATGGGTGGAGTCGCATGGTGAAGATTTCAGAACTGTATATGCCTCCTGGTTCGATCATCCTGTACCATCAGGTGTGAGCCTGGCAGAACTTGGATTGGTCAGATCAGCTTTACTTAATGGGAAAGAGATATCAGCGAAAAAATACAGACAGCCATATCAGTCTGATTTCTATAATATTACGGTGATGATTTCAAATGGCTTATTTCATACAGTAACTTCCCCGGGATCAATAAACTGGAATAATCTTCCTGCCAATTCAATACAACTCAGGGGAGATATCAGTCAGGATTGCTATATGGGAAGCTGTGGCAAACTGGAATATTAATTCCGATGTTTTGGATCACTTTAATTTTATAAGAAGTACTTTTGTCATTATCCAGACATAAACACGAGCAATAAATGAACAAAACAGCCTTAATAACAGGAGCCACTGAGGGAATCGGGTATGAACTTGCCAGGATACATGCGGAAAAAGGAGGAGACCTTATTCTGGTTGCCAGGAACAAAGAGAAGCTGGATGAGATTAAAAATGACCTGGAAAGGACTTTCGGTGTAACGGTTAATACAATTCAAAAAGACCTGTCTCTTCACGGTTCGGCTTATGAAGTATATAATAAGGTAAACGATCTTAACCTCAGTGTTGATTACCTTATGAATAACGCAGGTTTCGGTGATGTGAAGCTTTTCTCCGAAACCGACTGGCCAAAGCAGGAGAGAATGATAAATCTGAATGTAACAACACTAACACATTTTACACGACTCTTTTTACCTCAGATGATAACAAGAGGCTCGGGTAAAATCATGAATGTGGCTTCTGTTGCATCCTTCGTTCCGGGTCCGACCATGTCGGTATATTTTGCATCAAAAGCTTATGTATTAAGTTTCTCTGAAGCTGTTGCCGAGGAACTCAGAGGTAAAGGGATAACAGTTACTGCGTTGTGCCCGGGACCGACGGAGAGTAACTTTCATCTTGTTGCCCACGACGGGAAGAAGACAAAGGAACGTAAAATGCCCTCTTCGAGGGATGTTGCCCTTTATGGTTACAGGTCGATGATGAATGGCAGGGTGGTTGCAGTGCCCGGCTTCGATAACAAATTGCTGGTTAGCCTGATATGGTTTCTCCCGAATTGGGCTATTGTCAGAATTGTAAGAAAAATTCAGGAGGGAAGGCATAGATGAAGTGCCGGGTGTTGGGGATCGATTCTTAGCTTGGGGATTGATTCTTAGCTTGGCGATCGATTCTTAGCTTGGCGAAGTCTGTGACTTCGCCATAAATACAAAATAGTCTGAGACTATTTAATAGTGAAGCGAAGTTACAAACTTCGCTTAGCACGGGGCGAAATTACAAACTTCGCTTAACCCGGGAACCAGGAACCAGGTTATCAGCAGATTAACATTTATTTCCGGTACTCTCGTTAATAAACGCTACCTTCGCAGCCATTCAATCCGGATAGATATACATGATCCGGACTTTTTTATATAAATATTAATACATGAATTTTGAATCATTAAACATTTTTGAACCAATTTTAAAATCATTAAAAGAGGAAGGTTATAAGATACCAACACCAATACAGGTACAGGCTATACCAATTATTCTGAAAGGAACCGACCTGATCGGCTGTGCTCAGACAGGCACAGGGAAGACAGCTGCATTTGCAGTTCCCATTCTTCAGCTGTTAGGAGCAAGCAAATCATTTGAGAGGAAAAAAAGGATCAGGAGCCTTATAGTTACTCCAACCAGAGAACTGGCAATACAGATAGAGGAGAGTTTTAAGACATACGGTCGTTATACAGGATTGACCTGTACCGTTGTTTTCGGAGGAGTTAATCAGAATTCCCAGACAAGTACTTTAAGAAGCGGGATTGACATACTTGTTGCCACCCCTGGCAGATTGCTCGATCTTATGAATCAGGGTTATATTTCCCTGAAGGATATTGAAATATTCGTTCTTGATGAAGCAGACAGGATGCTCGATATGGGATTTATACATGATGTGCGCAGAATAATAGCATCTCTTCCTGAGAAAAGGCAATCACTTTTCTTTTCAGCGACAATGCCTCCTGAGATTGTAAAATTGGCAAATACAATTGTATATAAGCCTGTTAAAGTGGAAGTTACCCCCTCAGCATCAACAGTTGATATTATCAATCAGTATGTATACTTCATTGATAAAGGGAATAAAAACGCAATGCTGATTGATTTGCTTAAGGATGAAAACATTAAAACAGCACTGGTATTTACAAGAACGAAATATGGCGCCGAAAAGGTCACAAAGGTTTTGAAAAGAAAAAATATCAGTGCAGAAGCAATACATGGCGATAAGGCTCAGAATGCAAGGCAAAGGGCACTTTCAGGTTTCAAGGCACAGACAACACGCGTGCTGGTTGCTACCGATATTGCAGCGCGTGGTATCGATGTTGACGATCTTGAGTTCGTAATAAATTATGAGATACCCAATATCTCCGAAACATATGTCCACCGTATTGGCCGGACAGGCAGGGCAGGAGCGAACGGAACTGCTATCTCATTTTGTGATGCCGGCGAAATGGACTATCTGAAGGATATTGAAAAGCTGATCACAAAAAAGATCCAGGTTGTGAAAGATCATCCCTACCCCCTTGTCGATTTTGATCCGGTAAAGGCACCTAAGCAGCAGCGCGGAAATCATAACCGTCCAAGGTCATTCACTCCCAGGACTCCTTTTCCTGACCGAAGGAACATAAGAAGATAATTCGGAAGGATTTTCCTCCATTTTGATTTTCGGTTATTATTTGTAATTTGCATAATTAATCTATCTGCTGATTAGCATACCGTTTCAGGGATATTTTATTTTAAAGACAAATTACTAATCATGTAAAACCTTAAAAAATATGAGAGGATATCTTTTACTGCTGGCTGCCTTATTGCTTACGCTCAATTCTGGTTGTAAGGGGAAGAAAACAGATCAGAAACCTGATGCGGAGCTCCGTATTGAGCTTCTGAAAAATGAAGTCGAAGAAAATCTGACCAAAAACCTGCTATCATGGTGGTCTGCAAAATCAGTTGATTATGTAAATGGCGGATTCTATGGACGTATTAACAGCAAAGACTCTGTAATTGCGGATGCAAATAAAGGGGGAATAATGAATGCCAGGATACTCTGGACCTATTCTGCCGCATACAGGGTATTGAAAGATACAGCATACCTGCGTCTGGCAACCAGGGCAAAAGATTATATCCTTGAACATTTCATTGATAAACAGTACGGAGGCGCCTACTGGAGTCTCGATGCAAAAGGGCAGCCTGTAAACACACGAAAACAGGTGTATACCAACGCATTCTTTATTTACGGACTGGCAGAATATTCGAGAGCAACCGGTGATAAGGAATCCCTCGAAGCAGCAAAAGCGATCTTTGAACTCTTTGAGAAACATGCCCTTGACAAGGAGTCAAACGGCTATTTTGAAGTCTTCAGCCAGGATTGGCAGCGAATTCGCGACAGAATGATAGGAGAATCGTCAGATAATGATGAAAAAACTATGAATACCTCCCTTCACCTCATGGAGGCCTATGCCAACCTCTATCGTGTATGGCCCGATCTCAGGATGGCAGACCGCCTGAGAAACATTGTGGAGATATTTCTCGAAAAGATTATAGATAAGAACACATACCACCTTATCAACTTTATGGACAGGAACTGGAACAGGACATCGCAGGTCGATTCGTATGGGCACGATATTGAAGCATCGTGGCTTTTGCATGAGGCAGCAAGCCTGCTCGGTGATCCTCAGCTCCTTAAGAGGGTGGAGGAATCATCCATAAAGATGGCAGAAACAGTTGAAGAGGCTATTCAGCCCGACGGAAGTATAGTTTATGAAAAAGACCTTGCGACAGGGCATGTACAGACCAGCCGCAGCTGGTGGGCACAGGTCGAGACAGTAGTAGGTTATTTTAACGCTTATGAGATTTCGGGAAACGAGAAGTTTCTTGACTATGCTGTCAATTGCTGGAATTTTATTGACGATTACCATGTTGATCATATTAACGGTGGCTGGTTCCCAAATGTATCGGAGACGGGGGTACCGGGCAGGGGAGATAAGGCCGGTCATTGGGTGGCTCCTTACCACAACGGACGGATGTGTCTTGAGATAATCGAAAGGGCAGAAAAGCATCATTGAATCATACAGTATTATTAGTTCATTTATTTCTGATATCATGAAAAAGCATTTTAAAAAGCGCGTAATAATGAATTCTGTTGTCAACTTGTTTATTGTGACTCTGTGTCCCTTTTTTTCATTATACTCACAGGCCGGTAAAGATATTTTGCTGAAAGATTACAGTCCGGTATCGATATATAAAATACCTGTAACAGATATCAGTAAGGCTAAGTACAAAGCATATGATATGCACACTCATGTATATGCAAGGGATGAAGCAACGATTCAGAAATGGATTAAGGCAATGGATGCCTGCGGAATCGAGAAATCGATTGTCTTTACCGGGGCAACAGGCTCAAGGTTTGATTCTATATACAACCTTTATTCGAAGTACCAGGACCGTTTTGAGCTTTGGTGTGGATTTGATTATAATGGATTTGACCAGCCAGGCTATGGACCGGAAGCGGTAAAGGAGCTTGAAAGATGTGTTAAGAAAGGAGCCCGAGGTGTAGGAGAGGTGATGTTCAAGGGAAAGGCGGTTACTGCGGGTTCAAGGGAGAGGTCGATAAGGCTGCCTGATGACCCCCGTTTTGATGCGTTGTTTAAAAAGTGCGCTGAACTCAAGGTACCGGTAAATATTCATATTTCCGAGGACAAATGGATGTATGAGAAAATCGATTCAACAAATGACGGCCTGATGAATGCAGCTACGTGGCATATCAGTACCGATAATGGAAGCAAGAGTCATGAGGAGATGCTTGAACGGTTTGAGAATACTTTAAAAAAACATCCGGAAACAATCTTTGTGGCAGCACATCTTTTAAACTGCTGTGCCGATCTTTCCTATCTTGGACGATGCTTTGACTCTTATCCTAATCTTTATGCAGACATATCGGCCAGGTATGGTGAGATAGCTCCCATTCCGGTTTTTGTAAGGAAATTCTTTGAAAAATATCAGGACAGGCTCGTATATGGTACCGATATGACGTTTAACGAAAGTATTTACAAGGTAACTTTCAGAATTCTGGAATCATCTGATGAACACTTCTACGAGACTGATCTCTTTGGGTATCACTGGCCGTTATATGGACTCGGCCTGAATGACGCGGTTCTGAAAAAGATCTACAGGGACAATTCCATTAAAATACTAAAGAGGTAGATTGTTTCCGCGGCAATCTGCGAAATCTGCGGGAAACTAAAATTATTTTCCCGCTGATCCCGCTGATTTTCGCAGATATTATATTTATTATGTAGCAGAAGGTGCCTGAGGTGCTTGTGCCTGACCGGCAGGACCAACATATTTTGATTCACCCAGACCCAGAATTGGAAGGAAAACAAAAGAGAGAAAGAGCATTCCGATTGTAAATCCAACTCCATGTCCGAAACTTTTTGAAAGCAGGTTGAGCATCCAGATACCCATGACAATACCCACAAATGGAATAAGCATAAGTAATAGCCACCACCATGGTTTGCCAACTATCTCCAGGAGAACAATAATGTTGTAGATCGGAATGATACATGCCCATCCCGGTTTGCCGGCTTTTGTGAAGATTTTCCACATAGATACAATCATAAGTAGAAACACTGCCACATAAATCACAATAATAACTGTAAAATTGTTACTTGTTTCCATTTGAAAGATTATTAATAATCCCTACTCTTTAGGCTTTTCGGATACGCCCCGTTTTTTAAGTGGTCTCTGGTCTCCACCTGAAGCTGAAATATACTAATTTTTTTTTATTATACATAAAATGTTACGGTTGAATCATTTCCTGAAAGATATGAATTACTATTCCGGGGAAAAATATTTGGTAAGAAAGCAATTTTCCAGTCATAGGGAGTGCCGTTTTCAGATAATTTGAAGATTAAATGAAGTATTTTTGTAATTCATTTTTTGATTAAATATTTTTTGGATGTATACGAAAATAATAGAAGGGAAGATTGAAACAACCAGACTCTTCAATGAATTCTTTAACAGTGAAAAAGCCGGAGGCATAGTTCTGGTTCTGGCAACAATAGTATCCATTGTTCTTGCAAATTCAAAACTTGGTAATACGTATATTGAAATATGGAATTATGATTTGGGCGGACATAGTCTGGTTCACTGGATCAATGACGGACTAATGACCATCTTTTTCCTTCTTATTGGTCTTGAGCTTGAAAGAGAGTTCTATGAAGGTGAACTTTCAAACTTAAGGACAGCTCTTTTACCTGTTTTCAGTGCCCTGGGAGGTATGATTATACCTGCTGGTATCTTTATCGCTCTTAACTATGGAAAAGAAACTATTGCCGGAACGGGCATCCCAATGGCAACTGACATTGCTTTTGCCATAGGGATTCTTTCTCTTCTGGGAAGCAGGGTCCCTGCTTCTCTGAAGATATTTCTGACAGCGCTCGCTATTTTTGATGACCTTGGAGCAATAATACTAATAGCAGTCTTCTACACAGCCACCCTGCTATATGCAAATCTTTTAATAGCCCTGGGGATATTTTTCTTACTCATCATTCTGAACAGGCTTGGAGTAAGGAATCTTATCCCCTATCTTGTCCTGGGGATATTGATGTGGTATTTCACGCTGCATTCAGGTGTGCATGCTTCAATTGCAGGGGTTTTACTCGCCTTTGTGGTTCCTTATGGAGAGGTTGAAGAGAAATCTCCGTCAGATATTCTTCAGCATCATCTTCACAAACCGGTAGCTTTTATAATATTGCCTCTGTTTGCATTAGCAAATACCTGTATTGTTCTTGGTGGAAACTGGTATACAGGTCTCGATCAGCCTTTAAGCCTGGGTATAATCGCCGGTCTTGTTATTGGGAAACCCCTGGGAATAGCGCTATTCTCATTGCTTGCTGTAGCTCTTGGATTATGTGCATTGCCTTATGACATGAAATGGAAAAACGTTATTGGTGCAGGTATGCTTGGAGGAATCGGGTTCACGATGTCGATTTTTATAGCGATTGTCGGGCTTGATAATGGCTTAATGATAGATAAGGCCAAAATCGCAATCCTGGTAGCTTCAATAATATCAGGTATTGCCGGATATTTTTGGCTGAGAGTTTCTCTTCCAAAGTAGACTGATCTGATGTAATACTTCTAAAAGTGATTTAGAAGAAGAAGATACTTTTAAGTCAAACATATAAGCCAGCCTCAGGGGAGAGCCCCCCGGCCCCAATATTTTATTCTAAACCCTCACTCAGGCAAGTCTGGTTCGGCTTTATCATAAAATAAAAATCTCTTCGCTGATGCGAAGGGATTAATCTGATTTCTTTGGCGTAGAAAGAGGGAATGGAATTACTACAGTACTGTAAAGAAAATTATCATGAATTCCTTATCTTTGTAAAATACATTCGTTACAACGACAGCGATAGAACTTAAGAAATTATTGATCCCCCGAATCTCTGAAATAAACGATTTTTAGTTTCTCAAGGCTTTAAAAACAATCCTGGATTCAAAAACTGATTCTGGAGTAATCCAGTTGACGCAAGATCAACTTGAAGACATTATAGCATCAAAAAAGGAGATCGAGCAAGGATTATTTATCGAAAATAGTGTTCTTGACAAAGAGGTGCGTCAATGGCTAAAAGCAAGATAGTCTGGTCACACAGAGTTAAAATAAGACTTTATGAGATTCTCGACTCCACCACCACTTGGCGGACTAAAGTACCAGGTCCCGATAGCCTGTTGGATTTCCCTGTGTTGCGTCGGGTAAAGCTTACTAATTATACCGACGGACCGACAGATTGTCTAAAAACCGGAATGAAGTCTCGGAAAATCGCATATTTGACAAAATTCCCGGATGGGTATCCGGATATTAAACCCAATCCGGTCAGTTATCAGACAGACTCCCGTTATGTACTGTAAAAGAATCATTCCGAAATAGCTTTCGATATGAAAAATAAATTATACCAGAAGATAATTGAAAAATACATTCAAGTTTATAATAGCTTTTATATTCAGGCAAGCCTGATCCTATTTGCAGCTTCCTGAGATATAAGTTCATCTGTTGGTTCACCTGAATATAAAAGATCCAAAGAACGCTTAATAGCAAAAATAAAAAAAATGCAAACAATTTTAATTAATTCAGGTTACAGGAGCCGACATAAAATTTAAAAATTTTCATAGAGGTATCTATGCATATTGGAGAAGTCAGTGGTCTTGACTATAATAATCTTCTTTCTTATTTTACTTTTTACTATTGTTTAATTTGTCATACTCTCTGCTGTAAATTTATACAGCCCGAAAGTATGACTTCAATAGCCTGGTAAGACTCTTATTTTTGGCTGCTCATTTTGGACCGGATTGAATTGCTCAGGTTCCTCCGGAATGGAGTGCTCAGTTTGACCGTATTTTCCAGCATAATCGCTTGGATAAGCCCCAAATTCCTGAATAAAACACTTGCTAAAGTATTTTGAATCAGAAAAGCCTGAGCGCCACGAAATCTCATTTATGGTATAATTCTTATTAGTCAAAAGGATCTTTGCAGCATAATTAAGTTTGGCCTTTTTTATAAAATTAACTGGTTTTAGCTTTGTTACCGCTCGTATTTTCCGATACAATGAAGATCTGGACATATTCATTTTTTCTGCAAGACTTGTCAGGGTATAGTTCTCGTCCTGTATATTTTCATATATACTATTGAGACATTCGATCAAGAAATCTCTATCTGACTTATTTTTGGTTTGAAGAAGTTCCCGTAGAAGCGGAGAGGGGCAGAAATATTCTTTGAGTTTTTTCCGGGTCTCAATTAGGTTTTTAATATTCGATAACAATAGATATTCGTTGAATGGTTTAGTAACATAAGCATCAGCTCCAATGTCAAATCCTTTAATTTCGTATTCCTGTGAATCTATTGCTGTCAGAAGGATCACAGGAATATGACAGGTTGCAACATGCTTTTTTATCTCCATACACATTTGCATGCCATCCATGACGGGCATAAGAATATCACTTAAAATCAGATCAGGGGTTTCTTTTATCGCCAGATTTAATCCTTGCATTCCATCCCGTGCGGTAATAACTTTGTAATACCTGCTAACGACATTGGAAATAACATTGGATACTTCCGGATTATCCTCAACTATAAGAACTGTTTTTCCATTTTCCAATGGATTTGAAGACTCATAACTAATACTATTTAAATCTATCGATTTTCTTTCGATCTCGGCGCTGGTGAGTCCATGGAATTGAGGTATAGTGATATAAAATGTGGTACCTTTGTACTCAATACTTTCTACAGCAATTTGACCACCATGGAGTTGAATTAATTCCTTGCATAAAGCTAATCCTATTCCAATCGAGTTGTTATCAGAGGAATGTAAACAATTACTAACTCTGTAAAAACGATCAAACAGGTATGGTAATTCACTTTTTGCAATTCCTATACCTGTGTCCATTATTTTAATTTGAATTTTTGAGCTTTCAGCTCTCAGGGAAACTGAAATCATGCCAAATTTATTAGTGAACTTTATAGCATTTGACATGAGATTATACATTACTTTTTCAATAACACTAAGGTCAAATTCAGCATAAATTTCCTGCATAATTTCAGAACTAAGTTTGATTTCCTTATTATTTGCCTGTTCCTGAAACGTCTTAATAGTATTCTCAACGAATTGTGATATGTTTGCACTAAAAAAAGTAAGATGGTATTTGTTCTCATCTATATTTCGGAATTTAAGTATCCCATCTGTAAGCCTGGTCAACCTGTCGGCACTTCTTTGAAGAACCATTAATTTAGTTTTAACTGACTCATCGTGAGTTAACCTGAGAATATCCTGAATAGGATTAGTTATTAGTGTTACAACAGTTCTAAACTCGTGAGACAGGTCAGTAAACAGGCGGAGTTTAGTCTCTTTAGCCTCTTCGGCAACTATTAGCAGATTTAATGAATCATTCTGTTGTTTCGTGATAATCTTGTATTGTTGGCTGATTGTTTTGTTTTTTTCATCTAATACTTTATTCATCCGGTTTTTATTCTTCCACGAAATGAAAATCATGACAACAATTATCATCAATAATATTATTATTGCATACGTGAGGATCAAAAGGATTTTACGTTTATTTAACAACTTCAGCATATTATCTAGCTGGTTACTTTGTTTATCAATCTTGTTTTGCTGATCCTGTAACTGAAGGCCCTGAAGCCATATGGTTCTGGCATTGGTATTATCGATACGGTATGTATTTAAAACGATATTTTTTTCAAATGGCATTCCTGTAAGTATCTGGACTGCAACTTGGATTGCCTTATCACCTCCGGTTGGGTATAAAATTGTACCATCAATAAAACCATTTATAACCATATTTACTCCCCCTGAAGCAGTATTCATGCCATCCACACCTATAATATATGGCTTTATATTGTATTTTCTCGCCGACTTTGAAGCTGCTTTTGCCATGAAGTCATTATGAGCAAAAATCAGATTAAAGTCTTTAAAAGAGCGGAACAGACTGTCAGTTATTTTAAGGGTTTTTTCTTCCAGCCAGGCACCTTCAATAACCTTTGAGGTGAACATTTTAGGATATTCATCTACTATTTCATGAAACCCTTTTGCCCTTTCTATTGCTGGTGTGGATCCCTTTAAACCTGTTATTTCAAGTATTTTTCCTTTACTTCTTAATATTTCTATGGCAAAGTATCCAGCTTCTTTTCCAATCTCCAGATTATCAGCACCAATAAAAGCGCTGTAATTTGGTGAATTTATTTTCCTGTCGATGACTATAACCGGAATACCTTTGTTAAATACTTCCTCTACTACAGGAGTAAGTTGTGCTGCCTCGTTTGGAGAAACTATTAACAGATCGATACCGTATCTTACCAGTTCATTGATATCGCTGATCTGTCTATTATTATCATCATTGGCATCCTTTAAAACGAATTCTATTTTATAATCCCGGGAAAAAACTATTTCTCTCTTCATCTCCTCAACCATTGCCTTCCTCCATTCATCTACCATCGTGCATTGAGAGAATCCTATAATCATTTTCTTTTCAGACTTTTTTCCCAGGTCGCTAATACAACCTGATAATACTAAGAATATGATTAATAAGTAAGGTTTCATCAATTCAATAGTCTTTTTTCAATAAAATATTGAGATAGGTTTTCCTTTATATTTAAAATCATGGTCTGTTAGGCCAAAGATAGAATAAATATTATAGCCCTAATTCGCCATAAAATATTTAATTATTACTATTTTATGGATAATAAATGAAATTCAGAGGAGATTATTTGCTTCACTTCGTTTTGCCCGGAATCTACGGATTATAGTCGGTAAGTAGTATTAAATTAAAATTTCTTTTCTTTAACAAGGGAAAACTTTAGTATTTTTACCTGATGGTTATTAAAACAACATTTACATAAAATTCTTTATTGTGAAAAAGAAGTTTATCATTTTATTCCTTTCATATATAATTCTTTGTTTTAATTCCAATATTTATGCCCAGACAGGCAAAGTTCCTCCATTTAGAATGGTTCAATCAGATGGTAAGGTATTCAAGGCTGAAAACCTGCCAATGGAGAAACCAATTCTAATTATTTATTTCTCACCGGAATGTGAAGAATGTCATGCACTTACCAAAGAGTTATTATCTCACATAAAAGTGTTGCAAAAAGCTTCTATAGCTATGATTACTTATCTGCCGGTCGAAACAGTCAAACAATATGTAACAAAAAACAAGCTGGCAGATTATAAAAATATTTTTGTAGGAACGGAGGGCAATTATCTCTTTGTTAAGGATTATTATAAAATTGATCAGTTCCCTTTTATGGCATTGTACTCAAAGAATGGAGATCTGATCAAAAAATATCACAGTAAGGAGATTAATGTTGACGATATGCTTTTACGCCTTAAGAGTCTTTAATCCGAATCTTTGACATATTTCTCTTTTTACCTGTTTTTCATACGATATTGATTGTTAATTAACCTGCCAATATCAGTTACTCCCCCCTAATTGAACATTTTTTCCCACTGTCTGACAAAGAATGGTTCTTAATTTTATAATTCTTAAGTTCCATTTCTTAAAAAAAATCATATGGCCTCAATGTCAGAACCAAAAAATAGGATAAATGGAGAAAACTTAAATCCAAAAAAAATACTTTGTGTCGGGGAGGTTCTCTGGGACATGCTTCCAACAGGTCCTAAGGCCGGAGGAGCCCCGATGAATGTTGCTCTTCACCTGAAGAAGTTTGGTTTTAATTCATATTTTGCAGGAAGGATTGGTAATGATAAACTGGGAGCTGATTTAAGGGATTTTCTCGAACGTCAGGGTCTGGATACTAATCTCCTTCAGGTTGATCCGCTGTTGCCAACCAGCACTGTAATGGTCTGTCTGGGTGCAAATAACGAGGTGAAGTTTGAAATTGTTGATCAGGTTGCCTGGGACAGGCTGGAGCCTGTTGCGGAGCTTAAGGAAGCTGCACTGGAAGCAAGTGCCATAATATACGGCACTCTTGCCTCCAGACATCCTTATACACGTGAAACAATACTTTCGTTGCTCAATAGCAAGGCGGTCAAGCTAATTGATGTTAACCTGAGGCCCCCTTTTAACAGCAGGGATGTTGCCGAACAGCTTCTAATAAAGGCGGATATCGCAAAACTAAATGATGACGAACTAAGGTTTATTGCAGGATGGTATAATATAAAACATGAGGAAAAAGAACTGGTTGCGTGGTTTGCTGAAAAGTATGGCTGCGGAATGGTTTGTGTTACCAGAGGGGCAAACGGA
>MENI01000115.1 GCA_001768195.1 Bacteroidetes bacterium GWA2_40_15
GCTGAGACCGGTATTTCAATTCTGTTCTGTGTTTCCTTGTATGTGGTAGTCCCTGTCCCCAGGAAATCCTCAGTATTTGTAAAAGCCAGTTGTGAATACCCTATCTCAAGGTTCATCTCCAGTTTTTCCGACATCTTCATTTTTGCCTCAAGGGATCCGTAGAAGTTAACTGCCGGAGTGGAATATTCTCCTTCAGAAGGATAGCCTGTTGCTGACCTGTAGACAACAAATGTCATGAAGGGAAGATTCGTCCCTAAATGCAATGAGATCTGTACAATTGGTTTGACCAGAAAGGTATTGAAGAGATGCACAAAGCTGGAATGATCAGTAGGGCTGAGCTGGTATTCCGGATTTCTATTCAGAAAATAGAGCATGGCTGAATCAGCCTCTGACAGCCTGTCCTCAAACAGGTAAGTCTGAATAATAAGCTTGTAAGCAGCAAGGGATTCCTCGCGGTTAAACCCTGATTTCATACATTCGGAAAGCAAATCTGCCACCTGTTCAACCTGGCCCCTGTCAAAAAGAGTCTGGGCGGTTTGCAGTTTCTCAGCGCAGCTTCCCGACTCCTGGGGAAAAGCTGCAAGAGGAATAAAACCTGCGAACAGTATCAAAAAAAGATGGCGCCGAATCAGACACCGTAACCGGGTTTTCATCACAGATATCTTTATTTTATTGGATTTACCTGAATATTATAACTCTTATCTGCACATGTATTTTCCAGCGGTATGTCCCTTGCTACATAAATGTTCCATTCATCCTGAGTCATATTACGCGATATCAGAGTACATATATCTTTTACCATGTTGTCAACATGTGCAGGACGACTTATAAGATTCTCCCTGTCACTGTAGGATCCTGATAATATTATTTCTCCATCGGGACTGAACTGTATCACCATCACAAACCTTTCATAATCAGAAAAATTTATCGGAGGTTCCGTGAGGTCAGTGATATCTTTGATGTTGAATATCTTCAGTGAGTTATCATTACCTGCGGTTGCCATCTGCTTAAGCTTATTGTTAAACCGGATATCATTTACCTGGGCAGTATGGGCCTTAACTTCTGATATCTTTTTACGCATACTGATATCCCATAACTCAACAGTTCCGCTTACATCTCCTATAGCAAGAGTATTATTTCCGGGATTAAACCTTATTGCTTTAATATTTTTACCTGTTGTCGGAACCCTGAAGGTTTCAGATTTGTTTTCCTCGTTCCAGACCACAACTCCTCCGTTACTGTTAATTCCGGCAAGGAATTTCCCGTTGAATGAAACATCGATCGAAGTGATTGGCATGGTTCCGTCAGTGAGACTGGTATTTGTACGGGCAGAAAGATCCCATTTAAGTACTTTCCCGTCGAGTGATGCCGAATAAAGAGATTTCCCGTCAAATGAGAAAATAAGCGATTTAAGCTTCCCGGTGTGACCGGTCATTTCATATCCGGCACTACCTTTAAGTGAAACCATCTTTATAGCGGAATTGCTACTGCCCATAGCCAGCCATGAGGCGTCGGGACTAACACCAAGCACTTCAATGATATCAGTTCCTGAATAGACTATCTGCAGAGCCTGATCGGTGGCGTCGAGAGACCATTTGAGAACCTTGCCGTCATAACCTGAGGTGAAAAATTCTCTCTTCCCGGGAACAAATGCAATGCTTCTTATTCCACCTGTGTGGCCTTTAAACGATTTATAATTGACATTACCATACAGTTTTGCCACGTTATACAAACCGGCATATATATCAGCATCATTTTCAACTCCTCCATTATTCTTGTTGAAGATATAAGCCTGATAGGCGAGGATAGACTGCAGATCTTTCTGACCCTGTACCTGCAATGATTTGATCGACATTGACTTGCCAATTGACAGCATCCTTAAGCGAAGAGCGGCATTCTTTTGTTCTGTGGCAACTTTTGCATTCTCATCAGCACGTATCCTTGCAATCTTGGCAGAATCGGATTGTTCAATCGCAATATTTTGCTGCCTGATTGCTTCAGCAGCATTTCTCTCAGCCAGCGATCTCTGACTGTCAGCAATCTCCTTCTGCATACGTGCCTCTTCTTCATTCCTGATAGCAACTGTAGCATTTGAATCGGCAAGTGTTTTCTGTTCAATAGCAACCTCTGTTTGTGCGTCGGCTCTCGTTTTCTCCATCTCAGCCTCCACTCTTCTCTCTTCGGCAAGTACTGTCTGTCTGTCGGCAGCAATTTTCTGGACAAATGCAAAAAGCATGAATCCTACCGAGATGATAGCAGCTATTCCAAGTATCAGCGCAACAATCCGGGTTCTCCTCATCTGCCGTTTCTGAAGCCTGATCTTATTTTCCTCCTCTTCGAGATATTCCTTTTCGCTGGTGCGCAGATATACCATTGCCCGTTCAAAAGCGGGATTATACCTTTCAGCCCAGGCAAGAGTAGGCTTATGCTTGTCGCGCCAGTTTATTGCAAGCTGAAGGTCGGGTGGCCTCCAGAGGCTTGTCTTGCCCTGCTGGTACATGGCAGAAGCCTCTGACAGACGCAGGTACATCTGAACAGATGAAGCCTCGTCATCAACCCACTCTCTTAACCTGTCCCACAAACGCATAAGGCTCTCATGTGAAAGATCGATAATTGAGTCGTCGGACAGAGGGACATTCTGCCTTGGCGTTATAAATGATCTTGAAGTGATCCTGAATTTCTCTACTACCTCAAACAACTCTTCACTGGTACAGCCGGCAATGGATTTTATTGCAGTTACCTTTGAAGGATGCCTTAATCCCTTATTATCAGAACCTTTCTCTGTTATGGTTTTGAACATTACCTCACAAATCTCCCTGCCCCTCGGTGTAAGCTCTTCAAATGCTTCATTTGCGTGCAGCGACATTGCATCGCTCATTGTTCCAACAGAGTCGTAATCGGTTTTATCAATTTGCCTGCCGGGTTCATCAAGTACCTGCCAGCGATTCCATGTCCTCATCATGGCATGTTGTAAAACAGGCAGCTGATCTGTCCGGTCACCAATGTCTGCTAGCAGAATATTGACCAGACCGGGATCGATGCTTGCGCCGGCATAATTCACCGGCCCGACAATTGCTTCACGATAATTATCGGTTCCCATATGAGGGACCAGGTAGTTGCTGTTGTTTATAAGTTGTGTAAGACCTTGATAATGCGCACATTCACCGATAAAATCAGAGCGCATTGTAATTATTGTGAAAACATTAACAGAGGACTGACTTACGGAATTTACAATACAATCAACGAATTTTGAAGTTGTTGCATGAGAAGAATCGCTCTTACCGAGTGAGCTGTATCTGAATAATTCTTCGAACTGGTCAACTACCAGGAGTACTTTTCCTCCATGTTTTTCGATCAGTTTCCTTACTGCCTCTGTTATTCCATCGGAGGAAGAAAGTAATTCTTTAAGTATAGTTTCCCTGCTCCCGGCATTTCCGTCTGATATTACAGCAGATTCCGCCATCGCCTCAGCAAGATTACCATAGGGATCGCTTCCGGGTCTGAAAGAAATAATCGTCCACTCTGAGGTTTCTTTCAGGTCAGGTTTTCTGACCCTTGGAAGAATTCCGCAATATATGAGAGATGATTTACCGCTTCCTGAAGCGCCAATTACCGTTACAAACCTGTTATTTAGCAGTTTTTCCAATACCTCACCGCTCTCTGTCTCACGGCCGAAGAAGAGATCGCTCTCTTCCGGAGCAAAAGGTCTCAATCCCGGAAAGGGATTGAATTTTTTGATTTCTGTTATCGGACCCATAATTTAATTTTTCCTTATGTAACTCTGATTCCAATGACCAGTATATCATCAACCTGTTCATTTTCACCTTTCCAGTCATTCAGCCTTTGCAATAATATCTCCTTCTGCTGAGCCATAGGCAGGGTATGTACTTCGAGCATGAGTTCCTGGAATCTCCTGAACATGAATTTCTTGTTATCAGGACCTCCAAACTGGTCAGGATAACCGTCAGAGAACAAATAAATACAATCTCCGTCAATAATATCTATTTCATTATTTGTAAAAGGTTTCACAACTGTACCTTCATATACTCCGATTGGGAACCTGTCACCTTTATAGGTTAAAGTTTCCCCGTTTCTTATAAGTATCATGGGATTATTGGCTCCCGCAAATTCAACTTTTTTTGCAGCGAAATCGAAAACACACAGTGCCATATCCATACCGTCTTTAATTGAACTGTCAGTTACGTTTTCATTAAGAGTTGCAATAACACCTGCATTAAGCTCATCCAATATGGAACCTGCTGTTTTTGCCTGCTTAACGCTTACTGCATAATTAAGCTGATTGAATCCGACAATCGACATAAATGCTCCCGGCACACCATGACCGGTGCAGTCAACGGCAGCAATCATGCATTGGCCATCACTGCAATGCATCCAGTAAAAATCTCCGCTCACAATGTCTTTCGGCAGATACAAAATGAAATAGTCCTTAAGATATGAATCTATATGGAGGTAGGAAGGCAGAATTGCGTTTTGTATCCTGCGGGCATAATAAATGCTGTCCATGATATGCTTTTTCTGCTCCTCTATCTCCTCTTTCTGTTTTTCGATCTTTAAGGTTCTCTCCTTAACTTTTTCTTCAAGCTCATAAGTATAACTTTCAAGCTGGGCAATCATCATATTAAACTTCTCTGAGAGTCTTGTAATTTCATTATTACCAGCTACTTCTGCCCGTTCATGGAGATCACCATTGGTTATTCTGTCAACATTCTCCACCAGTTTTATTATAGGACGGGTAATTACTTTGGTCTTGCGGTATATAACAGCAGTAAGAACCAGCATGGTCACTAAAAAGATAAACAAAAACCTGGTAGCTTCTACCCTGAAAAGAGCCATCTGAGCTGTTCTGTCTGAGATGATCCTAATTACTGAACCCTGATAAAAACTTGCGCCAACAACTTCATCGGCGGCAACCCTCTCCATATAAATGTAGTTGTAATGATACCATTTATCACCCTCCTGCTGCATTAACTCAATTGTGTCCTTTTCCTGAAAAGCATTCAAAAGTATATCATCCTGATTATTGACTTTCAAAACATTCTTATTCATGCTGAAAGGATAGTCTGCCATCAGGAAGAGTTCCAGATCAACTATTCCTTCAGTTTCATTCTTGAGCTCATTTTTCGTTTTTTCAATTTCCTGAACAATATTATCAACCTGTTTTGAATATGCTCCCAGTTCAATAATGTATCTCTTGTCTCGTGTTGGCTGGTATGTGTACTTTTTTGGCCTTTTTGTAACATCTTCTATTGCAAATCGTTCACCAAAAAACTCTCCGGATTTCTGAATATCCTGAAGATATTTTTTCATATTCTCTCCCAGGTTAAAGAGATTAAATCCAAGGTCCTTAGTGAAAGTTGTGTTTATGATTATCCCGTCAGAAGAAATCACATAGATGGCCTCAGTCATGGAATCCATTCCTATTTTTTTTGCAATTGCAGTCAGATCAGCTCTCTCAATACCAGCAGTATTTGTAAAATATTCATTCACCAGAATTGAACTTAGTCCTTTCAGCCTGTTATTTAATTGAACATCTATAAGGTTAACAGCAATATCCTGGAATTTAAGAATCTTCGTGACTTCGTTGGCAAGAAGTCTGTTTTTCTCATTTGTCCCGGAAACCAGTATTGACCTTGTACGATAAAAGTTTATACCTGCAAAAACAAGAAGTGCAAGCAGTGTGGGAATTGCTATATTAAAAATAAGCTGCCTGAATATGGTAGTCTTTCTTGAAGTCATCTAAAATATCTGCAATTCGTTACTCTTGATGTATCTGAAAATCTCAAATGAGCTGTCGGGATACTGATAATTAAAATCGTCTGCAGCAGATAATGAGAGGGTGTAATAGGATATATTACCGCTGAGCCCGGCATTAATATCCGCTTCACTGAGTTTTCCATCGTAAGAAACATAAACTCTGGCAGGGATTCCTGACGCTGAAAGAGTCCATATCAGAGTATTATCTGTCGCCTGTGATGAGAGTGATAAGAAATCCTTATGGTATTTCAATTGTGCAGCTACCGACAGAAGTTCATCTTCCGGCACGGAAGGAAAACAATTATGAAGGAAGAGGGTCCTTGCCAGAAGAAATTCCTCATCATCCATTTCTCCCTCTGCTATCTTTCCGAGTCGTTTTCTGTAAGATTCAGGAATCCTGTGCGAAATTGATCTGTAAAGCTCCCTTCCCGATTGTGAGATAATTCTTGCAGACTCTTCCTGTAGTATCTCCTCAGGACTGAACAGAAGAGCCACTACTGATTCAGCTATTGTTTCACCTTCGATTTCCATGATATTTCTCAGAACGCATGCTTTCGTCCAGATGCTCACAAGGTTATAATCACGGTTTATAATATCTTCTATCAGCTTATTGTATTCAGGAACCTCAACCGGGTAGAACTGGTAAAGGTTCTTAAGCTTTTCCTCATCAGGAACTGCATCAAGCAACATGATCAGCTTTTGCTTTATTGCCTCATCTATTACAATGTCAATCATTTCCAAAGCATAATTGACACTCTCAACCGTTTCGCTATCCAGGTTTTCCTTAATCTTTACAATTGAACTTCTGTCATATGTAACAGAAAGGATATCAAAAAGATAACTTCTCCATCGGACTATCTCAGTGTTTATAACTTTCAGAAGGATGGCATCATTGCTTCTCTCAATACTTTTCCTGGCTGAAAGATTCCATGTCATAATGCCAATTGTTTCAGATATAATCTGGTGGAGCTTGTCTTTCTCTTCATCATCAGGTTTAAAATCGATTTCAATAAGACATTTAAGAGCAGATTCCTTTAACACTCTTGAGTTTGACCAGAGCCGTGAAAAGAGAAAAATCCTGCTTTCCCTTGTTTTTATCTTTCCAAGGAGCCTTAGAATAGTTTTGCTTGTATTAAGATTCCCTGATGAAGCCAGATAGAACCTCTCGAGCTCACTGCCTGCTTCATTGCCAAAAGTCTTCAACACGGAAAATGCGTCAGTTTCCAGACCTCTTATGTTAAGACAGTCGCATACTTCCGGCAACATATCAGCAAGTCTGAATTTACCGATAATGAAAATCCCCAGCCGTTTGGCTTCAACAGAATTATCCCTGAGAAGCCTGAGAATCTCTGTTGTCTGTGGCAACCTGGAACCTGAAAGTACCTTTCTTGCCGAAACAATTTTATCACTTTCGGCCTTTCCATCAGAAACAACCTCTTCCAGTCTCTTCGCTATCTCAGCTGATAGACGGCGGTTTTCTTCATCAAGGCTTTCCATTGAGTTCAATTTCTTAAGCAAAGGTATCAGGCTTGAATCCCTGTTTGAAGTTGAATGATCTATAATTTTTCTGAAGTACCATGGGCTCATATTGGATTCGGCCGGAGAATAATCTCCTGATATAAGTCTGAAGTAATCATTCCGGAAAGCGTTTTCCGCAGCAAATCTGTTATCAGGGAACAATGATTTTATGCTATCTTCTGCTACTGTCTCTTCATCGCCTGTCTCAAGGGCTTTCCTTATCGATTTCCTGTATTCGTTATAGAGCATAATTGCAATAAATCCCCAGATGATAATAAAGATGAACAATACCCATGAAAAGTGAATGAGCTTAATGAAGCTCAGGACTCCCATTCCGGCAAGAATAAGTCCGGAGGATAAGGCAGCAATCTCATTCACGGTTCCATCCATGCCCGACTGTATCTCATATCTGATTTTTTCATCAATTGTCTGGTAAATTACCTTGAATGAGGGTGATTCTATGGAGTCTTTAAGAGCTTTGGAAAAGAGCCTGCTGAGTGCCAGGAGCAGGAAAAAGATAAGGAAGCCGCTGGCCGCTTCAGGTGTGAAACCCATTGTCATTCCTATTATAATAGCCATTGCTGTAAATCCGGCTACCAGTAACGGAGAAATTGCCAGGCATGTCCGGAGTCCATAATTCCTGATAAGGTATGAGAATACCAGCAGCTTCACGAGCAATGTGAAGATCATCATGCTGCCTGTAAATATTCCCAGGAATCTTGCAAGATCCTCCTCAGAAGGGTATTGCTCCCTGGTTACAGCCATGAAAGAATACTGGATAAAGAAGGCTGTTAATACAGAGAGAGCAACAAAGATCCCCATAATTCTGGTGTATTTGTCCTCGCGAAAGGCAGTCAGAACTGATCTTTTCTTTTCACTTTTTTCAGGTTTTTGTTCTTCTTTTCCTGTCACAAAACTGAACTTTGACCCGATAATTATCTGGACGACTGTTGCAATCATTACTGATAAAGCACTTATCAGCAATATATTATGTGATTCAAATTTAAAGGATAATAAAACCGGAATGGTGTAACAGCTGATTATGATGCCCACTACCAGCCCGGCATCAACGAGTCCGAAGAGTCTTTTTCCCTGACGGAGAGAAAAAAGACGACCTGCAGTACCCCAGAAACCAAGGGCAGCAAGAATATTAAGCGGCCCCAGCATTATAAACACCAGGAAGATCACCAACTTTGAAGGTGAGAAAATAATAGCAAGCCAGAGCAATAAACTAAATAATGTCACTATTGCCAGGTTGAGAATAGCAAAACTTCTGAATTTCATCCTGGTCTGTAACCCTGTGTAGAGTGCAGTAAGAATAATGCCGGCAACACCTGATACCACATATCCTTTGGCCATCATCTTCTCGTCAAATATTGAGAGGAAAAGTGAATGTGCACTGATATCGAAAGCTCCAAAAAAAATACCCAGGAAGACGGATTGAGTTAAAAGCATCGATACCATTGATTCCTCGCCGGATTCAATACCAAGCACAGAAAACAGCTTATCTCTCATTATTTCTCCGTTAGAATTTAATGAAGACTAAGGTAGCAAAATAATTAAGAAATGATCAGGAAACACCTGCTTTTTTGACCAATTGTGAATTTCAATAGACGAACCGGTTAACAAATTTCATCCCTTAAATCTGAAGTGCAATTTCACAATTGAATCAAGAAGTGAAATGTCAGGATTAAAACCGTCAATAATAAATTGGGATTTTTCATACCATTTTGCCCGTTCTGCAAGCTTATCTTCAATGAAATTCAAAAGATCTTCACCTGAAAGATTCCTGATCAGAGGTCTTTCATCGGAAGAACCTTTTAACCTGCCCGCAAGCTGACCGGGAGTCATTTTAAGGTATATGGTCAATCCGGTTTCGAGCATGTATTTCATGTTATCATCATAGCATGGTGTACCTCCTCCTGTTGCTATTACGGTATTTGAGTCTGTTGCCAGTGATCTGAGGATTTCTGCTTCCACTTTACGGAAATGCTCTTCTCCATGCAGGGAGAATATCTCAGGTATCTTCAATCCTGTATGTTCCTCAATTTTTTTATCCAGATCAACAAAGGACCACCTGAGCATTGATGCAAGCCTCCTGCCAGCAGTTGTTTTACCGCTGCCCATGAAACCAATAATATAGAGGATATGGTTGCTCGGCATTACAGTTCAAGCTTCATCTGGGCCGGATCATCATGTACCCCGGGTTGAGGCGGATCGTCATTTTCCTCTCTGCTTTCGACGGGTTGATTTATCTCCTTCTTAACCACCGGTTCAATCTCCTGGATATTGTCAACCATATAACTTGTAAGTCTCTTGCCTTTTGCTTTATAGCTCTTCACACCGATAAATTCGGCCACCTCAATGATCTCATTCTCCCTTGTTTTATGCTTTCCTCCGAAATGTATCTCGAGACGAGGATACTCAACTTCGGTAATGCTGATAAGCTTTGACTCAGTATCTTCATTTATGAAACACTGTGGCTTTTCTGATTCTTCAACCATAAACCGCTTGACGTAATAGAACTTCTGTTCAGCATCCCAGTATACAACTGAATATACCTTTCCGGGTCTGTATTTTTCGATCAGGAGGATATTATCTTCAAAATGGTTTGAAAGGTCAAAACCGGTAATTCTGAAAAATCCGTTCTTTGTTATTACCTGAATCTTGTCATCGGCACTGAACTCTCCCAGGAACAATCCTCTTCCGTCAACATTAAGTCTGAAAACAGAATCATCGAACCATATTTTTCTTCCGCCAAGTGTGGAAAGCCCTTTCTCCTTAAGAGCTATCTTATGAACAGCATTCCTGGTAAGGATATTACCCATTGATGATTTGCCCTTGATGTTCATCTGGCCAAAATCGAATTCAAAGAGAAGCTTTTTGAGCCGTGCCTTCGGTTTATGATGAACCTTGATCACCTCAGCTTCTCCATTTGGATTTACACTCAGATAAACAATCTTGGATCCGGGAGTTCCCCTTGTTAAATTATACTCCTTATCGCGTGTAAGCCCTGAAATGGCACATCTCTTTGCGAGCATAGGTCCATCCTTACCATCCTGATAGACAATATTATAGATAGTACGTTCATCGTTTTTAAGGAATACCTGGGCGTATAAGATATCGCTTCCGACGAAGACTTTATCCGCAACCTTTGTTATCAGATAACCTCCATCCTTCCTGATCACTATTATGTCATCTATATCCGAACAGTCGCAAATAAATTCATCCTTCTTCAGTCCTGTTCCCAGGAAACCCTCCTTGTAATTGATATAAAGCTTAGCATTATTTGCTACAACCTTTGTTGCTTCAATTGTATCAAAGCTCCTGATCTCTGTCCTGCGCTCCTTCCCCTTGCCGTATTTCTTCTTTATCTGCCTGAAATAATTGATTGTGAAAGGGATGATATTGCGAAGATGAGTCTTCACCTCTTCCAGCTCGGTTTCAATCCCTTTTATATGCTCATCTGCTTTTTTTACATCAAATCTGGAGATTCGTTTTATCTTGATCTCGGTGAGCTGGACAATGTCCTCCCTTGTTACCTCCCTGAGCAGCAGTTTTTTAAATGGATCAAGTCCCTGGTCAATTGCGGCAATCACACCTTCCCATGTCTCGCACTCCTCAATATCGTGATAAATCCTCTCTTCTATAAATATCTTTTCAAGAGATGACATATGCCATTCCTCCTGCAGTTCGGCCTTCCTGATCTCAAGTTCACTCCTGAGCAGTTCCACAGTTTTATCAGCCGAGTGCTTCAGAATGGAGCTGACTCCCATGAAAGAGGGTTTATCATCGACTATTACACATGTATTCGGGGAGATAGAATATTCGCAATCGGTAAGAGCATAAAGTGCATCAATTGTTTTATCGGGGGAAACACCAGGAACAAGATGTATTACAATCTCTACATCGGAAGAGGTATTGTCATCGATCTTTTTAATCTTGATCTTTCCCTTGTCATTGGCCTTTATAATTGATTCAATAAGGCTACTGGTAGTTTTACCGAAAGGTATCTCAGTAATTACAAGCGCTTTCTTATCAGCTTTTTCGATTTTTGCTCTTACTTTTATAGCTCCGCCACGTTGTCCGTCATTGTATTTTGATACATCTATCAGCCCTCCTGTGGGGAAATCGGGATAGAGAACAAACTCTTTCCCCTGCAGGTAATCAATTGATGCATCAATGAGTTCATTGAAATTATGAGGAAGGATTTTTGACGCCAGACCAACCGCGATCCCTTCACCACCCTGAGCCAGAA
This sequence comes from Bacteroidetes bacterium GWA2_40_15, assembly GCA_001768195.1. Classification (GTDB taxonomy): domain Bacteria; phylum Bacteroidota; class Bacteroidia; order Bacteroidales; family VadinHA17; genus LD21. The sequence goes on from MENI01000115.1 coordinate 11,552, forward strand.
GAAGCGGAAATTTCACAGGGAGTGTTACAGGTTCCTTATTCCGGCCATCGTATGACAATTTCCACTCTGTTGTTTTATGATTAAAAACAACTTCCAGGGCAAATTTCGACAGTCTTGCTTCAATATATCTCGGAGCTGCTGCGCCATCGCCGGTCAGAAGGTTACCCCAGTTACCCTGAGCATCAACAAGAAGTTCTTTCTGTCCGAGCTGAACAAGAGCATCCCCTATTGAGGCATCTCCATGAGGGTGAAACTGCATGGTATGCCCTATGATGTTGGCCACTTTGTTATAGCGGCCATCATCCATTCTTTTCATTGAATGAAGGATGCGCCTCTGCACAGGTTTCAGGCCATCATTCAGGTGCGGTACAGCCCGTTCCAGTATTACATAGGAGGCATATTCAAGGAACCAGTCTTTATACATGCCTGACAAAGCAGTAACCGAATGAAGAGCCACCGGCCCTTCAGGCAAAGGTTCCCTGCCTTCTGTATCGTTTAATTCCAGTTCTTTGTCTTCCATATTAAACCCAGCCCTTTGTAAAGGAGTTATAACGTGATCTCTTCTTCGACCCTGTCATCCTCAATTACTAGGTTTTCTATTATAAAATCCTGTCTTTCAGGAGTATTCTTCCCCATATAAAATTCAAGATATCCGTTTATGGCATCTGTCTTTTTCATCCTGACAGGTTCAAGCCTCATATCTTTACCAATGAAATGCTTAAACTCGTCAGGTGATATTTCACCCAATCCCTTGAACCTGGTTATCTCCGGATTTGGTCCGAGAGCTTTAACTGCTTTTGTCCTTTCTTCAGGAGAATAGCAATATCTGGTCTCTTTTTTATTTCTTACCCTGAAAAGCGGTGTCTGCAGGATGTAAACATGTCCTTTTTTCACGAGATCAGGAAAGAACTGAAGAAAAAAAGTGAGCAGAAGCAGCCTGATATGCATGCCGTCAACATCAGCATCAGTGGCAATAACCACATTGTTATATCTCAGATTTTCAATTCCGTCTTCTATATTGAGAGCTGCCTGCAGGAGATTAAACTCCTCGTTCTCGTAAACAATCTTTTTTGTGAGTCCGAAGGAGTTTAAAGGTTTTCCCCTCAGGCTGAAAACCGCCTGTGTCTCTACATTTCTTGATTTTGTAATTGACCCGCTTGCAGAGTCTCCTTCCGTTATAAAAAGTGTTGAATCGAGTTTATTTACATCACTGGTATTATAATGTGTCCGGCAATCGCGGAGCTTCTTGTTGTGCAGGCTGACTTTTTTGGCCCTGTCCCTGGCCAGTTTCTGTATGGATGATATAGCCTTTCTCTCTTTCTCTGAATCCTGTATCTTCTTAAGGATTATTCTGGCAGTTTCCGGGTTTTTATGCAGATAATCATCTAACTGCTTCTTAATGAATTCTGTAATAAAATTCCTTACAGAAGGTCCTTCCGGCCCCATATCCTTTGAACCAAGCTTGGTTTTTGTCTGTGATTCAAAAATAGGTTCCTCGACCTTAATACTTATAGCTGCAATAATGGATGAGCGTATGTCAGCCGGGTCATAATCCTTTTTATAAAAATCTCTTATAGTTTTTACCAGAGCTTCCCTGAAAGCTATCAGGTGTGTACCTCCCTGTGTGGTATTCTGTCCGTTGACAAAGCTGTAGTAATCTTCTCCGTACTGCAGGCCATGTGTAAAGGCAATCTCGATATCCTCTCCACTGAGATGGATCAGCGGGTAGAGCCCCTCTTTGCTCATGTTCTCATTCAGCAGATCGGCCAGCCCATTGCGCGAAATAAACTTGTTGCCATTGAAATTAATAAGGAGTCCGGCGTTGAGGTATACGTAGTTTTTTATCATCGAGTCTACGTACTCCGATATGTAATAATAATTACCGAACATACCTTCATCAGGTTCAAAGACTACTTCAACACCATTCTCTTCATCTGAGTGCGCAAGCGGATACTCCTTCTTTGTCAGCCCGTTTTCAAACTCGATGGCCTTTACCTGTCCGTCGCGGAAAGATCGTATCACAAACCTGCTCGCAAGAGCATTAACAGCCTTTATCCCCACTCCGTTAAGCCCGACAGATTTTTTAAATGCCTTTGAATCGTATTTAGCGCCGGTATTCATCTTCGAGACGGCATCGAGCAATTTGCCCAGCGGTATCCCGCGCCCAAAATCACGCACTCTGACTTCCCTGCCTGTAATGGAAACATCAATTTTCTTTCCATTGCCCATCATGTATTCATCAACGGCATTATCCATCACCTCTTTGAGAAGGACGTACACCCCATCATCCTGCGAAGAGCCGTCTCCGAGCTTTCCAATGTACATACCCGGCCTCAGCCTGATATGCTCGCGCCACTCCAGGGTCTTAATATGTTCTTCAGAATAACCGACTGACATTTTGCAGAAATTTGCGCAAATATAAGCATTAGGATCAGGCGATTTACCCAATTTTTTCAACAGCCTGACTGAAATTAAGCACATCCCAGGCTGTAACCTTTAGATTTACAGCTGATTCAACCTGTTAAATGATTATTGAATAATCTTGATTTTGTTGATAAAAGAGAAGTGTTCAGCCTAAAATACCCATCTGTTTCATCAGCAGGGCAGCATTCATCTTATGAGTTATGCCATCGCGCAGCAAATAGTCAAAGCTGATTGTTTCGCCATCGATTTCCACTTCAAAACACTTGTTGATTATCTTTCCCTTATAGTCAGCCTTCATCTCTCATATAAACTTTCTGTTCCCATTTTCTTATAAAGTAACAGCCAATACCCTCATAACACTCCTGCTGCTGTAGTAATCAGCTCCTTTTGAATCGAAGTTCCAGGTCCACTCTTCTTTGTCTTTGAACGAAGGTATCGCGGCTAAAAGTGTGGATGTTTTGTTAACCTCACCTGATCTCTTTGTTATTATCTCTTCACAGTCAGTTATAAGCATTGATCTGTGCTTTGATATGAAATCAATATGCCTATTCTGTACAGTTTTCCGGAACCTGGACATCTCCTCCTCTCCTATACGGGCCTTTCTTTTTAAGTACCTGACAAGCATCGTTTCGAGCTGTGTAATAATATTTAGAGAAATGATCATCCCAGGATCACTTTCAGGTTTAAATTCAGGAATGATGATACCTTCAATCGAATCTGGTTTACTGAAAACAGAATAACTGTGTACTTTGTTCCACACCTCTTCAATTAACCCTCCTGTCAGATCGCTCTCTATAAGCTCAACATTGCTGATCTTTCCTGCCTGGCTTATTACCTCAGGAGGATGAATTATATCTATCAGGCATACTTTTCCTGTTTTCTCCAGTATCTCAGCAATCGGAAGTTCAAGGAGCCAGCCGCTACCAAGAACGGTCACCTTGTCAGGCTTATAAAGATCAACCGTCTTCATAATATAGTCTCTGCAATGTTTAAGATGACTGTCCCAACCCGATTCCTGGTTCAGATGACGGTAAATGAGACCATTCTGGTAGTCATAATAACCCATTCTGCTTAACAGACGCCGGTATGTAATACTGTGTGGCACTCTTTTGCTTACTTAGCTCTCATTTCATTCAGTTTCTCTTTCAGCATGGATGATACGCGTAATGCAAGTTCGTCAGGGTTATCGGTTCCGAACGACTCAGAAAGGATTGGATCAAGCACCCTGATATCAACATGATGCCCTGTACCGAAAATCAGTCCGTGTTTTGGAAGTATGCCTCCCGTACCGTCTATAACTATCGGTAGCAAAGGTACATTAGCCTGAATTGCAAGCTGGAAAGCTCCTCTTTTAAAAAAGCCTATTTCGTTATCCCTTGAACGGGTTCCTTCAGGGAAGAGCATTATTGAAATTCCGTTTTTAAGACACCTGTATGCTTTATCAAGCATTTCAATCTTACTCTCTTCATTGCCCCTGTCTACAGTTATATAGCCGGCCATCCACAGGTACCAGCCGAGAAAGGGAATTCTGTTGTTCTCAATTTTTGATATCCATTTACAACTGAACCTGAGACTGTTTATAAAAAGGATATCAAGAATTGACTGGTGATTGGATATTATTACATAAGTAGTGCCTGCGATAGCTTTGGCCCGGCCGGAAGTCTTTGCTGTCCATGCAGGCACTATTGCAGTGAATATCAGACTCTGGTAATTGAGGATCCAGTGTGTCACCCTTCTGTCTCTGTCGAAGGGCAGAACCAGCAGCCAGATAAGGAAGGTTATTGGAAAAAGAATAACAAGGTAAAAAATACCTACAAGCCATACTATGAGTGACTTAACAATATCCATATAACAAATTAATTGAAATTAAAACCATACTACATTTGAACCTCTGCTTCTCCCACGAACTCACCCCCCATCCCCCTCTCTGCTTCGCAAAGAGGGGGTGTAAGTAAATCTTGTTCCCCCTCTTTACGCAGTAGAGAGGGGGAATACAAGGGGGTGAGTATGTGGATTAAAAGAAGTCAAAGATATCCAGATCTGTTAAATTTTCTTTTCTAAAAACATCTTTAATATCATAAACCATATGGCGGCAACCAATTAGCTTTTCCGAAATAACTGCAAGTCTATTATTCCCTTCCAGAAAACTATCACATATAACTCCCTCTTTCACAGTCAATCTGCACACAACGCTATCTTCCTGATAATCAAATTGTTTAATAAATTGATATTCAGGGCCATAGGCCCAGTTCCATTCCCATGATCTGTACTTTGAGTCTGCCAGCACGGATATTCCGTTTAAGTCTCCATCAGGTATTCCACTTCTCTCAGCTCCGGGAATGGTATTCAGGAAGTAATTCATCATAATCTCCCTGAATTCAAAAACATCTTTAATCCCGGGAAAAAATCCATTCAGGTTTGAAACTGATGATGGATTCGATTCAACGGCCCTGGTCTTATAACAGGAAGTATCTTTTCGCAAAGAGCTTTTCAACATTTCCATAGAAGAGTTAAAGAGAAGGGTCCCATGGTGGATAACCCTGTTACGATGGACATGTTCGGCATTTCCTGAAATTTTTAATCCATTGACTTTCAGATCATTCTTACCTTCAAATTTAGCCTCAACACCCATGTATGACAGGAATTCTATAACAGGTTCTGTATATCTTCTGAAATCAACCTGCTTTCCCGGTTCACATTGTCTGATAAATGTGAAATTGAGATTTCCCATGTCGTGAAATACTGCTCCTCCGCCGGTAATTCTTCTGATCACGGGAATATTATGTTCCGTTACAAATTTTGTATCTATCTCGCGGTGGGGTGACTGATGCTTTCCGATAATAACCGATGGATTGTTTATTCCAAGAATGAGATATTCCTCTTTTTTGTTTTTAAGCAAAAGCTCTTCAACCGCAAGATTAAAGTAAGGGTCATGAGATTGAAGGGCTAAGCAGAACAGAGGCATGGCATGGAATGCAATTAATCAGAAAGATTAAAATACTCTTTATGGACAAGAATTTTGTAATCTGTATAACAATATAATTTATATATCCCCCATCCTATCAATGCCCCGAGCATTGATCCGCAGATCACATCACCCGGATAGTGAACTCCCAGATATATCCTGCTATACCCAACAACAGATGCCCATAATACAATTATTATTGTGAACCACCTCTTTCTTACGAACAGGAGGCTGAACAGGGCAACATAGAATGAATTTGTTGCATGGGATGATACAAAGCCATACATACCTCCGCACTCGCCCTTTACAAGATGTACCAGTCCTTCAAGTGCCGGCTCATGGCAGGGTCTTAACCTGTGAAATACATTCTTAAAGAGATGCACAGAGGTCTGATCAGCAAGAGTTATTCCAAGTATTATAAACAGTAGTATAATAAGGAATTTACGTTTGAATTTCACGCCAATGTAGATCATTATAGCCAGATAAAGAGGCGCCCAGATGAGCTTTCCGCTTATTGCATACATCACCTGATCGCAGAAGGGAGAGCTCATTGAATTCAGGAATAGCAGGAGCTGCTGGTCTAATCTCTCAATCATAACTTTTTCAATCAAAATTCATGACTTTCCATATCATATCCTTAAGGGTAACAATACCCTGGCCTGTGAGAGATGAAATGAAAACCCTTGGAAGGTCGGGAAGATCTTTCCTTATCTCATTCATCAGTTCCTCATCGAGCATGTCAGATTTTGTGATTGCCAGAAGACGCTTTTTATCAAGCAATTCAGGATTATACTCCCTGAGTTCGTTTATAAGTATCTCATATTCTTCACGGATGTTCTTACTGTCGGCCGGGACCATGAAGAGAAGCATTGAATTTCTTTCTATATGCCGCAGGAACCTGATACCAAGACCTTTGCCCTCATGAGCGCCTTCAATTATCCCGGGGATATCAGCCATAACAAATGATTTGTCATCCCTGTAGGCAACTATTCCAAGATTTGGTACGAGTGTGGTAAAAGCATAGTCGGCAATCTTGGGTTTTGCGGCGGATACTACTGAGAGAAGTGTTGATTTACCGGCATTTGGAAAGCCCACAAGTCCGACATCGGCCAGTATTTTAAGTTCCAGTATAAACTCCTTTTCAATTCCCGGTTCCCCCGGTTGTGCATATCGGGGTGCCTGGTGAGTTGCCGATTTAAAATGGGTATTCCCCTGGCCTCCCCGGCCTCCCATTGCCAGTATCTTCTTCTCTCCGTGAGTGGTAATTTCGAATATTACCTCTCCCGTATCAGCGTTTTTGGCAATTGTTCCCAGGGGAACCTGAACTATTACATCCTTGCCATCGGCACCTGTCGACTGCTGCTTTCCGCCATTACCTCCATTCTCAGCGAAAATATGCCTCTGGTATTTAAGATGTAACAGAGTCCACATCTGGTCATTCCCCTGGAGGATAATATGTCCGCCCCGTCCGCCATCGCCACCGTCGGGACCTCCTTTGGGCTCAAATTTCTCCCTGCGGAAGTGCGCCGATCCTGCTCCGCCCTTACCGGACCGGCAGTAGATCTTAATGTAATCAACAAAGTTTGAACCTGACATGGCTATTGTAATTCGAGACTTATTTTAATTGCTAAGCTGAGGGGGAGACGGGGTGAAGGGGTGAGGGGGTGATGGGGTGATGGGGTGATGAGTTCTCCCACTCTCCCACTCTATTTAACAATCTTCCCCATATGTTCCGCTAACCTGATGAATATATCATCAATACTTCCGACACCGTTAACCGGCTGATATAAGCCTTTTTTGCTGCAATACTCAATAATGGGTTCTGTCTTCTCCTTATAAACGTCAATCCTGTTTTCAATAACAGCAGGATCTTTGTCATCCGGCCTTCCAGACAGTTCAGCCCTGGCAACAAGCCTTTTTACCAGTTCATCATGCTCTACATCCAATACCAGCATGCTGTCGATCTTCATGCCCCGGTCATTAAGCATCTTCTCCAGGGCAACAGTCTGTGCAACTGTACGCGGAAATCCATCAAACAGGAATCCTGCTTTTCCTTTTGTGCTGTCGATCTTAACTGCGATCATCTCAATAACTACCTCATCAGGAACCAGTTCCCCTTTTGACATTATCTGGCTCATCTTTTTGCCAAGCTCTGTACCTGCTGTAATCTCAGCGCGAAGCATATCGCCTGTTGAAAGATGGAGAAGATTGAACTTCTCAGCCAGCCTGACCGACTGGGTTCCCTTGCCTGAGCCGGGAGGGCCAAAAATCAGAAAATTAACCATAGTTATTTTTTTAAATAGTATTTATTAAATATTCGGCCCGCAGTCCGGAGTCGCGACTCCGGAGTACGAAGTCCGGAGTCCGAAGTACTTCTCTTTTCTTATCTTTTGTCTTTTGTCTTTTGTCTTTTGTCTTTTGTCTTTTGTCTTTTGTCTTTTGTCTTTTGTCTTTTGTCTTTTGTCTTTTGTCTTTTGTCTTTTGTCTTTTGTCTTCCGACCCTAATCTATCAAAGTATAAACTGCCGGAAGATTACGACCATAACCATCATAATCAAGTCCATAACCGACAACGAAATCATTTGGTATCTCAAATCCAATGTAGTCAAGAGGAATATTGCTCATGTAAGCTCCCGGTTTAAAGAGAGCTGTTGCAATCTTTATTTCCAGGGCTTTCCTCATTACCAGTTCAGCCATAATCCTTTCGAGAGTATAACCAGTATCAACAATATCCTCTATTACAACAACTGTCTTATCCTTAATATCCTCATTCCAGCCAATAAGTTCCTTTATTGATCCCGATGATTTTGTTCCTTCATATGAAGCAAGCTTCACAAAAGAGATTTTTGCAGGGATCTCCAGCTTTCTGAAAAGGTCGGCTGCAAAAAGGAAAGCTCCGTTCAATATTCCAAGGAAGACCACATCCTTGCCTTTAAGGTCCTCATTCATCTGTAAGGCCATTTCACCAACCCTTTTCTGGATGGCATTTCCGGTGATCATCTCCCTGAAATTTTTGTCTAATATCCGGATTTCTTTCATGATGGCAGGTTTGAAATACAGCCGGTGCGAAAATATGAAAATTATACCTATTTTTGTCCTTCTCAGCATGTTAAATTAAATAAAATTAAATGGAACCGGTTGTCAGCATAATAATGGGCAGCACATCAGATCTGCCGGTAATGGAAAAAGCAGCGGAAATACTGAACACTTTCAGTATCCCTTTTGAGATAAATGCACTCTCGGCACACAGAACGCCTGAAGAGGTTGAAAAATTTGCAAAAGGTGCTTCCATGAGAGGGATAAAAGTGATAATTGCAGCAGCAGGAATGGCGGCTCACCTCCCGGGGGTGATTGCCTCCATGACCTCAGTACCTGTTATCGGGGTTCCGATCAAAGCTTCACTTGAAGGACTCGACTCCCTTCTGGCAATAGTTCAGATGCCTCCTGGAATACCGGTGGCCACAGTAGGGATAAATGCTGCCCAGAATGCGGGGATCCTGGCAGCTCAGATTATCGCAACAGGTGATGAAGCAGTTATGAAAGAGGTCGTAAAATACAAGGAATCTCTCAAAAAGAAGATTGTTCAGGCAAATGAAGAGCTGAAAGGTGTAAAGTACCAGTACAAGACTAATTAGCCACATCCAGCTTCAATATTTCCGCTCTAATTAAGTCTGAACTTATAGAGATTTACTGTCATCGGCTTAACCGCTATATAATCAGTTGATTTCCATTCTACTTTATTAATATCAACTTTCCTGGCCTGCCCCGGTTCATTATAAGACATCGGATCAGGATTGGTGACTTCATAACAGCTGTCAACTCCTTTTACCTTACCGTCAATTAATTTAAAATTAAAATCATGACTGATGCTGTCAGTGTTAATTACAGCGACTGTTAGAAGTTTCTTTGCACTATCCGTGGCAACAGATATGTCGAGAAGCCCTTTATATCCATCCGATTCAAGGGGTATCTGACCGAAGTGCTCACGGTATAACTTAAGTATTATACCCGTTGTTTCAAACTGCACATCTTTCTTTGTAGATTTTATTGCGCCGATAACATTTACTGTCTGTGCATAGTTGGCCATATAGTAGATATCGCTGTTGCGAAAATACTCATGAAATCCTGCGGCAACACCCAATCCATCCTTCCAGTGATATCTGCATCCGAGTTCTCCATATATATAATCACCGTACCAGTAGTTCCATTCATCCATAGCAATTCGTATGTCCTTTTCATTCAGCCCTGCAATCTCATGTCGATACTTTCTATGTTCATCTGCCACCCTTTTGATATTGTCTCTGATTTGTGCAGCATGAGCTTTTACATCAGGCAGGTCCTGGCAATAGATATGTTCACTGAGCAGATCCATGTGATCGCCTCCCTCAGCAAGCATCGTTTTGCTCCAATCCCCCACAGCTCCGACTCCAACCAGCTTGATTGACGGATCCGTTTTCCTCATGGCCTCAACCATGGAAATATGTTTTTTAACATATTCCGACAAAGGAATATGTCCCAGCTGCCAGTCGCCGTACATTTCATTGCCTACAGCCCAGAATTTAACTCCATAGGGATCATTGCGCCCGTTGCCGGCCCTTAGTTTTCCCATGGGCGTTGTAACTGCGCCGTTGATATATTCAACCTGCTGAGCTACCTCCTCCACTGTACCAAGCCCTGTATTTACTGCAATATAAGGCTCAGTGTCAAGAAGATAACAAAGATCCATGAATTCATGTATACCAACATCATTGTGTTCGATACCCGTCCATGCCGGATTCTTGCGCGGGGGTCTCCTGTCGCGGTCACCAATACCATCTCTCCAGTTGTACCCGCTTACAAAATTTCCTCCCGGCCATCTGTAAACAGGAGAGTTCAGTTCCTTCAGATATGACAGCACTTCCCTGTTAAAACCATTTATGTTGTCTGCGGGCATCAACGAAATGGTTCCTATACGTAAAGTTTCTGTACCTGTTGCTGTAATTATAATTGTTGCATCAGTCAATTCTTTTGCAGAAAAAAAAGAAAACAGATAGCTCTTATAATCAGATGGAATATCACCTATTTCAATTATATCTATCTCAGAAATATCTCCGGAATAGATCCCAAGCTTCACTTTTGAACCCGGACCTGAAGATGAAAGAACAATATGGCCTGTATATTTCATCTCTTTTTTCAGATATAGCCCTTCCTGTGAGATCCCGGTTGGAACAGACGGTGAAAGTGAAATTTCAGGAGTATGCTGACCTGTAAAAGGCTTGATTTTTGTCATGCGTATTTTTCCTTCAGGTCCTGTCCTTTTCCATGGAGAGGCCGTAAGAATCCGGAATTCCCCTGCATTCCAGAATTCGTCTGTTTGAGTTCCCCATGGACTGTACTTATCTGTTACAGGATAGTAAAACTTACGATCCTCAAGCATCTCGGCCCAGATACCTCCGTAGATGCACCTTCCAAGGTGCTCAATGAACTGACCATAAATATATGGTGAGACAGGCTCCCTGGTCTGCGACATTTTGATATTCAGGGTTTCATCACTTTTGGGTCCTGAACAATAGTTCAGGGACAATAAAACTGAGATGGTAGAAACAATAAATATAATTTTTTTCATTGGAAGAAGATTTAGTCTGCCTGGTTAATAGGAAGTACAATATCTGAAATTATTCCGAAGCATCAAAAAAGTTTTATTGCAAGAAGTATTTTTACTATCTTGGTATTAAATTTTTGAAACAGTTGATCTCGCTGCACAGGATATCTGTTTCTTTCTTTATTACTCTTATCTCTTTAACCTCCCCTGGAGCAGATCATTACCGTCTGCCGGCAGGAGCAGGCGAAGCAGGTACAGGCTATTCATGTATCATGAAGAACGGATTCTGGTCATCCTTTCATAACCAGGCTCTGCTAGCCGATAATCAATCATTCACTTTCGGTGTTAATTACCAGGACAGGTTTGGTATCAGTGAGCTCGGTACAAGGACTGCAGGAGTGATAATATCTTCCGGAAAAACTTCGCTCGGATTAATTTACTCTCACTTCGGATATGCGGATTACAGGAGGAATATGACAGGACTGGCATGCGGTCTGAAACTTTCAGAAAAACTGGCAGCAGGAGTCCAGGTGGATTATTTTGCTGAAATGGTTCCGGGAGAATATGAGGATGTCCATCTGGTTACAGGCGAGGCAGGGATAGTTTTCCATGCTACAGAAAATACGTTGATAGGAGTTCATCTGTTCAATCCCGTTCCGGGCTCTCTGACAAAAAACAGTATGCCTGCAACACTTCGCATCGGAGCCGGAACAAACCTTAATAACCTTCTGTTTGCAGGAGCAGAGACTGAAATGAGTTCCGGTAACCCAATTATCCTGAGAATGGGTTTTGAATACGAAGCGGCAAAAAAAATATGGTTACGGAGCGGATTCAGTACTGAGAACAATTCATTCAGTTTCGGCATCGGCTGCCTTGCAAAATTTATAAAAATCGATCTCGCCTTTTCAACCCACGAAAGACTTGGAATTACTTCATCTGCATCATTAATCTTTAAAATTCATTAAATACATTAACCGCAAAAACCAAATAATTAAGAACTTACACAGAGATCCACCGAGGTTCACATAGAGACGCAGTTGAATTTGAACAAACGAATGAAGAACAAACGAATGAAGAACAGCGAAGTTTTGAATTAAACCTAAATACTAAAATTGACTTAGAATGAAAGAGAAAGTTTTTAATCTTGAGGATCGTCTTATTGACTTTGCAGTTTCAGTAATAAATTTTGTTGAAAGCTTACCTGGAACAAAATCTGCTTTGCATCTTGGCGGGCAACTTCTGAGGTCTGGAACTTCACCTTCGCTTAACTATGGTGAAGCCAGAAGTGGAGAATCCAGGAACGATTTCATTCATAAAATGAAATTGTGCCTTAAGGAATTGCGTGAGTCATACAATTGCCTTAGAATACTCCATAGAGCAAGACTATGCCCATCTGAACAAAAAATTCAGGATCTGATTAAAGAGTGTAATGAACTCATATGCATTTTTGTAAAAAGCATTGTTACAGCACAGACAAAATAGTTCTGATTTCTGCATTCGTTGTTCTATTGTTCTTCCTTCAAAACAAGACTTATGAAACAGAATAATCTAATTATATGAAGTATAGAGTCTATTTTTTCTTCATAATTTTTTTCCCTGTATATTCATTTTCTCAGGAGACAAGGCTTTCGGAATCGATCATCAGCATTGCAGAGGAACTTGCAGCAGATGAATCCGATCCGGAGGCAATTTCTCTTTATATAGAGAAGCTTTTTGACCTGTTTGAAAACCCTGTCATGATCAATTCTGCCGATCAGGATGAGATTTCCCGGCTCTTCTTTCTCACCGATTTTCAGGTTAAAATCCTGTCCGGTTATATCAAATCCTCAGGGAAGATAATTTCAGTATATGAATTAGCCAATCTCCCCGGATTTGAAAAAGAAACAGCATTGATGATGATCCCATTTATCAGTCTCGGTGAAGTCCGTAAGGAGAATGCTTATCATTCCGCATGGAGAAACACATTAATAACAAATATTATATGGAAGCCTGAATATAAAGATTCATCCCTTCTGGGTTCACAGGTAAAAATATTAACAAAGTACAAATTCAGTGCTAACGGGTTTTCCGGAGGCATAACAGCTGAAAAAGATCAGGGGGAAGAGTTATTACAGGGGAATCCCCCTCTCCCTGACCTGCTGTCGGGTCATGTTGCCTGGAGCGGAAAGGGACTTATACGCCGGATCGTTATCGGCGATTACTCAGCCCGTTTCGGGCAGGGCACCAATATAAACACAAGTATCCATACCGGTCTGTCACTTCATGCTCCGGGTTATATGTCGGCCAGGAGTGAGATCAGGCCTTACACCTCCACTGACGAAAACAATTTCTTCAGGGGAGCCGGGGCTGAGTTCTCAATAAGTAACCTGTCGGCATCATTCTTTTATTCCAGAAACTCAATTGATGCCACACTTTCGACAGAACCAGACTCAGAATACATAAAGTCGTTCTATACCAGTGGACTGCATAACACATCATCATCACTGCTGAAAAAGGATGTTATCACAAATCTGGTTTATGGAATTAACCTTTCTTATAATCTAAGGAACCTCAGGATCGGAACAACATGGTCGGAGGAGAGGTTTTCCCTGCCTGTCAGACCGGACTTACATGATCCGGAAAAAATATTCGCTTTTGACGGTAACAGTAATTCTGTTTATTCAATATATTATAACAGCCTGATTAACAAGATACTTCTATATGGCGAATTCTCAGTTAACAATCTGATGAGGCATGCAGTATTACAGGGTCTGACGATAAGGCCCTCCGACAGGTTAAGTATAAATCTCTTCTTCAGGCATTATGATGAAGGATATTTCAGTTTTCATGGTAACGGACCAGGAGGCTCTTCAAATACAGGGACAGGGAAATCGATACTGGGAAATTTCATGTTTGAAGCAGCAAAACACCTCTTCATAAGCGGAGGATGCGAAGTACAGGAGTTCCCATGGCTCCGGTACCGGACCAGCTCACCTTCGTACAGAATAAAGAGGGCGATACGAATGCGCTTTGTCCCAAATGATAACCTGCTGATTGAGAGTTCATATTACTATAATATGACAACTGCTGACAGTGACGAAAAGAACCGGATACCAGAATTAAAAAATCTAACCACAAGGAGCCTTTCGACAACCTTCAGGTACTCCTTATCTGAAAATCTGACCATGGGTACACGTATATATTACAAGCTGGCAGAACAAAAAGATACCAGGGGTATGATACTTCTTCAGGAGATGAATTACAGATTCGGTAAGCTTCCGCTTACTTTATGGTTAAGGTATTGTTTGTTTAACACTGATGACTGGGATACAAGAATTTACACATATGAAAATGACCTGCTCTACAGTTACAGCATACCTGCATTATATGGCAGGGGAAGCAGGAGTTACCTGATGGCAGGCTGGAAATTATCCGATAAAGCAGATGTAAGGTTTAAATACGGGGTATTGTCAAAACTTCAGACAGGTAACATTTATGCTTACAGCGAAGAATTCAGGCTCCAGATTAGATTATTTATATAATATCGGGAGTTTTAATATCCTTGATATTCAGCTGCAGATTTCTGGCTCCCCTGAATTCATTCATTTCCAGCGAATAACAAACATCAAAAGGTTTGCCCGCTTTTATGTATTCAAAATGGTTTGCCTGACTGAAAGCTATGGCTGAGAAACTTTTCGGGCCTGCAGATTCCTGGCACAGGTCAAGTTTAAGGTGTTCACCGCTTGACCCTACCATTTTGCCTGAGCCTGTATCAAATACATTCCTTGAGACAAATATCGGAGACATATTATCCGGTCCAAATGGCTGGAACTGATTCATGACCTTAAAATACTCCTCTCCGATCTCTGAGAAAGAGAGTTCAGTATCAATAAAAATCCTTGGTACAAGCTGGTCCTCAGTTATTGTACTATTCACATGTTTTTCAAACCTCTCCATAAAGGGACGGATGTTCTCCTTCTTCATGGTTAGTCCGGCAGCAAACATATGGCCGCCGAAACTCTCGAGCAGGTCACTGCAGGCCTCAATGGCCTGGTAGAGATCATAGCCCTGCACTGACCTTGCCGATCCTGTGGCAAAACCGTTCGATTCAGTGAGGATAACAGTGGGTCTGTAATATGTCTCAATAAGTCTTGATGCAACAATTCCGATGACACCTTTCTTCCAATGGGGATTATACAATACAGTTGTCTTTGAATTTACTGTCCGCTGATCTTCAGCTATCATTCTCATAGCTTCAGTTGTGATAATCCGGTCAATATTACGCCTTTCAATGTTAAAATTGTTGATCTCCTTGCTTATTCCTGTAGCAAGCAAAGAATCGCTTGAGACAAGCAGGTCAACGGCTTTGCTGCCTGTCTCCATTCTTCCGGCAGCGTTTATTCTGGGTCCTATCTTGAAAACCACATCCTCAATTGAGAGTGCCCTGCTGACATCCGATTCACGTATTATCTCCTTCAGACCTGTACGGGGTGATTCGTTCAGCTGTTTCAGTCCAAACTGAGCCATAACCCTGTTCTCACCTGTAATAGGAACAATATCTGAGGCAATGCTTACAGCAACCAGGTCGAGATATTGATAAATTTTATCAAATGGAATACCATGCACCCTGGCATAAGCCTGGATAAGTTTAAATCCCACACCGCAACCTGAAAGCTCTTTGTACGGATAACTGCATAATGGTTGTTTTGGATCGAGTACCGCCAGGGCTTTAGGAATCTCATCACCGGGATAATGATGATCGCATATTATGACATCGAGCCCTTTTGTCCTTGCATATTTAACCTTTTCCACTGCCTTGATGCCACAGTCGAGAGTAATTACAACCTTGCAGTTATTCTGATATGCATAATCGAGTCCCTGGAATGATACTCCATATCCCTCCTTATATCTGTCCGGTATATAATATTCAACATTTGAATACTGCTCCCTGAGGAAAGAATACATAAGAGCCACTGCTGTGGTTCCGTCAACATCATAATCACCATAAACAAGTATCTTCTCGTTCTTCTTCACAGCGGTTGATATCCTGTCAACGGCAATATTCATATCCTTCATCAGGAAGGGATCATGCAGATAATCGAGACTTGGATTGAAAAAAGCCTTTGCCTCACCGGCACTTGTTATTCCCCTCTGTACCATAAGGTTGGCCAGCGATTCAGGTACTACAAGAGTAGCGGCCAGCTGTTTAACAACTGCAGGTTCACCCTTATCCTTAAGTACCCATCTCTTTTCCATGCTCTACTGATTAATAATCTCCAGGTCAAAAATATCTTCCAGGTATTTTTTCACCCTGTCTTTTACTGATTCAAAATTCTGTTTTACGCCGAGTTCTTTCTCAAGCGATGTTACCCCTTTATCTGTGAATCCGCAGGGATTTATATAATTAAAGTACTCAAGGTTGGTATTGACATTGAAAGCAAATCCGTGCATGGTGACATATCTGCTGGCTCTCACACCAATTGCACATATTTTTCTTGCTTTTCCGGCAATTCCCGGATCAAGCCAAACACCTGTCCCCCCCTCAAATCTTGAAGCAGTAAGTCCACTTTCTGCTATAGTCCTTATAATTGCTTCCTCAATCCGGTAAATATACTCTTTCAGACCGACATTTATTGCATCCAGGTCAAAAATAGGATAACCGACAATCTGCCCGGGCCCATGATATGTTATATCTCCACCCCTGTCAATCCTGTAAAACGATGCATCCTTTGCCTTCAACTGAATATAATCAAGCATGAGATTATCTTCAGAACCGCTCTTCCCAAGCGTATATACGTGAGGATGTTCCACAAAAATCAACACTCCCGGCAATCGTTCTCCTCCCGGAACAATACCGGTATTGTCTGCTTTTTTACTGCATACAAGTTTATCAAAGATCTCTGTCTGATAATCCCAGATCTCTTTATAATCTCTGATTCCTAAATCCTTATATTCAACTTTATATTTCACCTTTTCAATAAAAATCTTTAATAAATCCGGTTCACAATGCCTTCACATGTTTTTCCGCATGATAGGAAGATCTCACAAGCGGACCGCTTTCCACAAACCGGAATCCTGTTTCAAGAGCTGCAATCCTGTACTCTTCGAACTTTTCCGGAGTGATATACTCCACCACTTCCATAAAACCAAAAGCCGGTTGCAGATACTGCCCGATGGTAAGAACTTTACATCCTGAATCATAAATATCCTTAATAGTATCCCGAACCTCCTCTTCAGTCTCGCCAAGTCCAAGCATCAATCCTGATTTTGCAGTTTTCCCCTTATCCGAAATGAAACGAAGAACTCCAAGACTCCTGTCGTACCTGGCTTTTGTACGGATCAGTGGCGTAAGCCTCCTGACTGTCTCAATATTATGAGATATCACTTCAGGTGATGCATCGATAATCTTTTGAATATTCTCCGGTTTGCCGTCAAAATCGGGAATAAGACATTCAATGGTAACTGTTGGATTAAGCTCCTTAATATACTTTATCGCCTCAGACCAGTGAGAAGCTCCGCTATCAGGAAGATCATCACGGTCGACAGATGTTATAACGCAGTGCTTCAGCTTCAGAATCCTGATAGTTTCAGCCAGTCTTTCAGGCTCGCCGGTATCAGGAGGGAGAGGCCTTCCGGTAACCGTGGCACAAAATTTACAGGCCCGGGTACATATATTGCCAAGGATCATAAAAGTAGCGGTGCCTGAGTTCCAGCATTCTCCGATATTCGGACAGTTCCCGCTTGTGCATATAGTATGGAGACGGTTCTTTGCAACAAGATTTTTAACGATGGAGTAGTTCTCTCCGCTGGCTCTCTTCATCTTAAGCCATGATGGCAATCGTCTCCTGTTTTGCATAATAAAACTTCAGTCAGCAAAGTTACCACAATCTGCGAAGATCAGCGGAATCTGCGGAAAAATAATTTAGAATTTCCCGCTGATCATGCAGATAAACGCAGATATCTAGCTTATAAGATTAACCCAAACAGAAATTGATTATAAATAGTCAAAAATCAATATATTTGTTAAACTTCATTTTTACCAAAAACTCATAAATAATATTAACATGGCAATTAGTGAATTAAAAGTGAATCCTGATTATAAGACAGTCATTGGTAGTTTTCCGAAAGTAGGAATCCGTCCGGTCATCGATGGAAGGATGAATGGAGTAAGGGAGTCTCTCGAAGACCAGACAATGAACATGGCAAAAAATGCAGCCAGGCTTATCTCTTCGGGTCTTAAATATCCGAATGGCAAGCCTGTGGAGTGTGTAATAGCTGATACCTGCATCGGAGGAGTTGCTGAAGCAGCCATGTGTGAAGAGAAATTCACAAAAAACGGAGTTGGCGTAAGCCTTACGGTTACCCCTTGCTGGTGCTATGGCAGTGAGACAATTGATGTTAACCGGGATATCCCTAAGGCAATCTGGGGATTTAACGGCACTGAACGTCCGGGTGCCGTTTATCTTGCAGCAGCGCTGGCAGGGCATACAATGAAAGGTCTGCCTGCATTCGGAATTTATGGCCGCAATGTTCAGGATGCCGGAGATCAGACAATCCCTGAAGATGTAAAAGAGAAGATCCTCAGGTTTGTTAAAGCAGGTCTTGCTGTAACATATATGAAAGGAAAATCATATCTCGCAATGGGTTCGGTATCAATGGGTATAGCCGGATCAATAGTGAGAGAAGATTTTTTCCAGGAGTACCTCGGCATGAGAAATGAGTATGTCGACATGAGCGAATTTACAAGACGGCTTAATGAGGAGATATACGATAAGACAGAATATAAGAAAGCGCTTGAATGGACTAAGAAATACTGTAAGGAAGGAAAGGACCTGAACGGGAAACCCCATTCAAGGAATCTGAAAGACAGGGAGTGGGAGATAGTTGTCAAAATGACTATGATCGCACGTGACCTGATGGTTGGAAATCCCAGGCTAAAGAAACTTGGCTTCGGGGAAGAAGCCATGGGGCACAATGCAATCCTTTCGGGATTCCAGGGTCAGCGGCAATGGACAGATCATATGCCCAATGGTGATTTCCTGGAGTCAATATTATGTTCGTCATTCGACTGGAACGGGATAAGGCCTCCATATCTTGTTGCAACTGAAAATGATGCAATGAATGGCGTGCCTATGCTGTTCGGATATCTTCTTACAAATACAGCCCAGATGTTCTCCGACATAAGAACCTACTGGAGCCCTGATGCAATGAAAAGGGTCACTAAGATCAAACCTTCAGGAATGGCAGCCAACGGAGTAATCCACCTTATTAACTCAGGAGCATCTGCACTTGACTTCTCGGGCCGTCAGACCAGCAAAGGGAAGCCTGTTATCAAACCATACTGGGAAATAACTTCAAAGGATGCTGCCGAATGCCTCAAAGCAACTGTCTGGCCGCCTGCAAACACCGGTTATTTCAGGGGAGGAGGTTTCTCATCCCAGTTCGATAGTGCAGGTGATATGCCTGTTACCATTTCAAGAGTCAATCTGGTTAAAGGTTTAGGCCCGGTTTTGCAGATTGCTGAAGGATGGACCGTTGAACTTCCTCAGAAAGTTCATAAAATTCTTTCTGACCGGACAGATCCTACATGGCCAACAACATGGTTCACACCCAGGTTAACAGGTAAAGGAGCATTTACCGACGTATATTCCGTTATGGCCAATTGGGGGGCAAACCACAGCGCTTCAAGCTATGGCCATATCGGAGCTGACCTTATTACCCTTGCTTCACTGCTCAGAATTCCGGTCTGTATGCATAACCTTGAGGAGGATGCAATATTCCGGCCAAGCTCATGGAATGCCTTCGGAATGGGCAAAGAGGGATCTGACTACAGGGCATGTCAGACCTACGGTCCTTTGTATAAATAATTTCCAGATGCCTGAAAGGGATATTGTAATTGTTTTCGACTGCGGTGCCACAAATGTAAGGAGTGTGGCCATCGACAGCAAGGGAGCTATTCTGGCATCTGATTCATACCCAAACAATACCCGTCCTGATCCTTCTTTTCCCGCCTACAGAATATGGGATGCATATGAGATATGGGACAAGATGTGCAGGGCATCAAAAAAAGTGGTCAGCCAGATCCCTCCGGAAAGAATTTGCGGCGTAACGGTAACTACCTTCGGTGTTGACGGAACTCTTTTTGATGGTTCCGGTAAAATGCTTTACCCGGTTATCTCATGGCAGTGCGAAAGGACAAATCCGATTATGGCTCAGATCGGAAAATATATCCCGCTTGAGGATCTTTACAAAGAGTGCGGGGTTCTTCCGTTTACCTTCAATACTATCAATAAACTGATTTGGTTTTTAGAACAAAAATCCGAAATAGTCGAAAAAAGTCACTTGTTCCTTTTTATGCCTTCAATATTTTCCTTCTTTCTGACAGGCCAGATGGTAAATGACATGACAATGGCCGGAACATCGATGGTGACATCCCTTGTGAAACGAGGTTATTCCGATAATATACTTAACAGCATCAACTTTCCTGCCGGGAAAATGGGTATACCTGCTGAACCGGGGACCATAACAGGAAGGATAACTTCCGGTGCCTCATCAGTGACTTCTATTCCTGAGGGTATTCCGGTTGTGGCAACAGGCCATGATACTCAATTTGCCGTGTTCGGATCAGGAGCTGAAATAAACCAGCCTGTACTATCTTCAGGGACCTGGGAAATACTGATGGTAAGGTCCGAAGGATACAGAACTGGCAAGGAGCAGCTCAACCTTGGTATCACCACTGAACTTGACGTAAGAGAGGGTTTATATAATATAGGAAATCAATGGATCGCCTCAGGTATTCTTGAGTGGGCCAGGAAAAATCTTTACAGCGATCTGAATGAGAATGTTTATGAGGTGATGATATCAGGTGCTGAGAAGGTACCACAAGGCTGTAACGGGGTCAGGGTAGTACCTAAATTCTATGAAGAGCTCACCGGTAAGCCGGGTGGTCAGATACTCGGACTTACAATGGAATCAACGCGCGATGAGATTTACCGTGCGATGGTTGAGGCATTATCGGAGCGGCTTGCCGGGGGGAAGAAAGCCCTGGAAGAAGCCGGAGGTTTTAGTGCAGAGAGCATTATATGTGTGGGAGGAGGATCAAAAAACCGTCTCTGGAACCAGCTCAGGGCAAATTATACCGGAGTTCCTGTAAAAATCATCGATCAGAAGGAGACAACCGTACTGGGTGCTTCACTGTTCGTGCAGGCAGCCTGCGGAAATTTCTCAAGCCCGGAGGCAGCCAGATCAACCATTGATTATAAAACAGAAACAATATTGCCGGAATAAGGCCGTTGTGCCCTTGCGCCAATGTGCCGTAAAGCCTGTCTAAAATGGAAATATCTTACATTAACGGTCAGTTTCTTCCCCACGAAATAATCAGGATAAGCCCCGATGACCGCGGATTTTTATTCGCTGACGGGGTTTATGAGGTTGTAAAATGGTATGGTGGATTTTTCTACGATATGGAAAGCCATGTATCAAGGCTGAAAAGAAGCCTCAGGGAATTGAAGATCGGATGGACCGATCCGGACCGGTTCCCTTCAATTGCAAATGAACTTATCAGGTTAAATGACCTGGATGCATCTTATGCTCTTGTTTATCTGCAGGTTACAAGAGGCGTTGCGAGAAGGACACACTATTTCCCTTCCCCGGATGTTACTCCGACAGTATATGCATTCGCATGGGGATTTACTCCTGAAACAATCCCGGAAGAAAAAGGAGTTAAAGTTATGCTGAAGGAGGATATCAGATGGAGCAGGTGCGATATCAAGTCAGTAGCCCTTCTTGCAAATACACTGAGTTTCCAGGAAGCATATGAGAAAGGAATGAAAGAATGCATCTTTATCCGTAACGGAGTCATCACCGAAGGATCACATTCAAATATATTTTTTGTCATTGACGGTACACTTTGCACCCACCCTGAATCAAATTTTATTCTGTCAGGAGTGACAAGAAAGAACATTCTGAGGATCGCAAAAGAAGAGGGTTTAAAAATTAAGGAGCAGGCTGTCAGTGAAAATACCCTCAGATCATGCCAGGAAGCTTTTATTACAAATACAATAGCTGAAATAACTCCTGTTACTGACCTGGGAGGCATCATAATCGGGGACGGTATTCCGGGACCTCTTTCCTTAATGCTTCGCAGGAAATTCGATGAAAGGATCTCTGCTCTCAGAGGTTGACTTCTGTTATGCCCCTTTAACCGATTTTTCCTATCTTTGCACAAATTTTTAAAATCATAATGAGTAATATGCATTTAAGCGAACAGGAGCAGATCAGAAGGGATTCTCTGGCAGAATTGAGAAAACTTGGAATTGACCCCTATCCTGCTGCTGAATACAACACTAACGTTTTCGCACAGAATATCCTTGACGAATTTGACCCGGTGATGAATAACTTTCAGGAAGTGAAACTGGCCGGACGGATTATGAGCAGGCGCATAATGGGAAATGCTTCGTTCGCAGAGATCATGGACTCATCGGGAAGAATCCAGATATATGTCCGTCGCGATGATATCTGCCCCGGCGAAGACAAGACACTGTATAACACTGTATTCAAGCATCACCTCGACATAGGCGACATTATTGGAGTAAAGGGCCATGTATTCAAAACACAGATGGGTGAAATAACTGTACATGTCGGTGAATTTAAAATTCTCTGCAAATCGGTTCGCCCCCTGCCGGTTGTTAAGGAAAAAGACGGAATACTTTTTGATGCTGTAACTGATCCTGAAATGAGGTACCGTCAGCGATATGTTGACCTGATAGTAAATCCCGAGGTACGGGATGTATTCAGGAAGAGAACCAGGATAATCCAGTCGATGCGGGAACTCTTTAACGCAAATGGCTATCTGGAAGTAGAAACTCCTATCCTCCAGCCAATACCCGGCGGAGCAGCTGCAAGGCCTTTTATGACTCATCATAACACACTGGATATTCCTCTTTACCTGAGGGTTGCAAACGAACTTTACCTTAAGAGGCTTATTGTAGGCGGTTTTGAAGGGGTATATGAATTTGCCAAGGACTTCCGGAATGAAGGCATGGACAGGACTCATAATCCCGAATTCACCGTGATGGAGATCTATGTTGCTTACAAGGATTATAACTGGATGATGACCTTTACGGAAGAGATTGTAAAAAAAGCTGCTCTTGACCTTCATGGAACAACAGAGATAGTCTATGGTGACAAGAAAATAAATCTCAGTCCTCCATATAAAAGGATCAGTATGACCGATGCAATTAAAGAGCATACCGGCATCGATATTTCGACAATGGATGAAAATGAGCTCAGAGAGGTATGTGATATACTGAGCGTTCCGAATTCGCCCGAAATGGGAAAAGGAAAGCTAATCGACCAGCTGTTCGGGGAAAAATGTGAGCACCATTATATACAACCAACATTCATTATTGATTATCCTGTTGAAACTTCGCCTCTCACAAAAATGCACAGAAGCAAACCCGGGGTTACCGAAAGGTTTGAACTTATGATAAACGGCAAGGAGATAGCCAATGCATACTCTGAACTTAATGACCCTATTGACCAGATGGAAAGGTTCCAGGATCAGCTCAGACTGTCAGAAAAAGGTGATGATGAAGCCATGTTCATCGATATGGATTTTATAAGAGCCCTTGAATATGGTATGCCACCCACATCAGGGATGGGTATCGGTATTGACAGGCTGACAATGCTTCTGACCAACCAGCCTTCAATTCAGGATGTTCTGCTCTTTCCACAGATGAAACCGGAAAAGAAAACTGCGGTAACCGATCAGGTTGAAAAATACACAGACAAAGGTATCCCCACTGAATGGATCGAACCTCTGAAAAAACTGGGTTTCACAACCGTTGAAAAGCTTAAAGAGGTAGAAAAGCACACAAAACTTCACCAGGATCTTTGCGGTTATAACAAAAAAAATAAACTCGGATTGCAAAACCCGTCGCAGGATGACGTAAAAACCTGGATAAACTGATCACCTATGCATAGGAGAATCAGTAATTTGACTGCACATTTTTAACATTATCAGATTATAATGAATTTAATCAGGAAATTACTTAAGCTGTCCGGAACCGGATTGACCAGGAATCAGTATTATGAGTCGATGAATATGGCTCTCAAAAGGATGAATAACGGATACACTATGCTTCACTATCCGTATTATGTGAATGATTCTGACAGCTTTATGAAGGCACAGGCGAACCTTACAGATTACTGCATTTCATTGCTTGATCCTCTGGAAAACAAGGAAGTTGTTGAGATAGGCTGCGGGAATGGTGTTCAGTCGATATATATCTGTCAGAACTTCAAGCCTGCCAGGATAACCGGAATTGATCTGAATGAAGCCAACATTAAGATTGCTGAAAGCGAAAAAGAAAGGGCAAATGAAGAAAAGGTCAGGTTCATTGTTGATGATGCCCAGAACCTGAAACATATCCCTTCTGAATCAGTGGATGTGGTACTCAATATAGAGAGTGCTTTTCATTACCCCGATAAAACAGCATTTCTTAAAGAGATTCATCGTGTTTTAAAGCCAGGTGGTCAGTTTCTGATCGCGGATCTTCTCTCCACATGCAATGAAAGAAGCAGAATAACAAAACTATGGGGAAAATCAATGTCACAACATTTCTGGAATCATGACCGGTATCATGAGGAGTTTAAAAAAACTGAACTTGAGATAACCCGAAGTGAAGATATTTCCGCTCATATAAGAAAGGGCTGGAGTCTGTACAGGAACTGGCTTCCGAAAATTGATAGGCGATCATTTTTTGAAAATATAGCTTTCAGAATATTTTATGTCCTTAATGTCAGATTCAATGTCTATTTCTTAAAGAAGCAGCAATACCAGGTATTTACCGGATACAAGCATGTTGCCTAATCTGAATTAAATAATGGTCAATCTCCTCAAACACCCGCTTCTGACTCACAAGCTGACTATTCTGAGACGCAAAGAAACAGCAACCAATGAGTTTCGTGAAACACTTAAGGAGATCTCGGGTCTGATGGCGTATGAGATAACCAGGGACTTGCCGGTAAAAAATATAACTGTTGAGACACCTCTTGGCCCATGCTGTACCCAGGAACTGGCAATTGATATCGTTCTTGTGCCTGTTCTGAGGGCAGGTCTGGGCATGGTTGACGGAATATCCGGACTGATCCCCGGAGCGAGGATTGGTCATATAGGTATTTATCGTGACCATGAAACACTAAAGCCCATAACATATTATTCCAAATTCCCTGAAAACCTTTCAGGATCAATCGTTATGGTGCTCGATCCCATGCTTGCCACAGGCGGAAGTTCTTCTGATGCCATTAAGGTCCTGAAGGATCATGGAGCAAAGAACATAAAACTTGTCTGTATTATAGGAGCACCGGAAGGTATTGACCGGATAACCAGGGATCATCCTGACGTCCAGATCTTTATTGCAGGTCTCGATGAGAGGCTGAATGATTCCGGATATATTGTTCCCGGACTTGGCGATGCAGGCGACAGGCTCTTCGGTACAAAATAGAAATAACTATACTTTTCCGTTGTGCCATTGTGCCATTGTGCCGTTGCGCCCAGCCACTCATATAAACAAATACTTCTTCATAAATGTTATTCTGTCATGCCTTTTAATAACGTCATAGAAGTTAAGAATGTCTGGAAATCATTCAAGACAATTCAGGCTGTAAAAGGCATTACCCTGAATATTTGCAAGGGTCAGTTTGTTGCGCTTCTGGGACCCAACGGAGCAGGGAAAACCACACTTGTGGAGATGATTGAAGGTATACAGAAGCCTGACTCAGGAGAAATCACTATAATGGGGAAAAAATGGAAAGGCAATGAAGATGAACTTCATCGTATTATTGGCCTTTCACTTCAGGAGACAAGATTCATCGACAAACTGAGGGTTACGGAAACTCTGATGCTTTTTGCAGGGTTTTTCAACATTGGGAAGCATAAGGTTGATGAAATTATCGAGATCGTAGGTCTGAAAGAAAAAAGGAAATCATATGTTGTAAATCTCTCAGGTGGCCAGAGACAGAGACTTGCAATCGGCATAGCCCTGATCAACGATCCTGCAATCCTTTTGCTTGATGAACCAACCACAGGTCTCGATCCCAATGCAAGACGGGAAATCTGGGATATACTTCAGTCGCTGAGGAAAAAATCCGAAACCTCTATGATCCTTACAACGCACTATATGGAGGAGGCAGAGTATTTGTGCGACTATATAATTATAATGGATAACGGGATAATTCTTAAAGAAGGAACCCTTCAACAGCTTCTCAAAAATGAAACAACTGATAAAATTGTGGAATTTACAATTGAAAAAAATCTGGATTTCATCAGCTTGAATTCAACAGGCTTCCCTTTTAAAATACATGAGGGAGATTCAAAGGATCAGGGATTTATCACCCTGAAGAACTTCGAGACTGACCTTCCTGCATTCATGTCATTCCTCAAATCGCAGAATATTACTCTCAAACATATGGAATGCCGGCGCAAAACGCTTGATGATCTGTTTATATCATTAACAGGGAGGAAAATAAATGAATAACTGGATCAGCTCCAGTCAGCTACGACAACTGTTTTTTGCCTTGTTCCGCGAGATAATCCGCGAACCGGGGGTTCTCTTCTGGGGTATTCTCTTCCCGATACTGATGGCCCTGGGGCTGGGGATTGCTTTTGCCAGAAAGCCTGATGTTACACGTAAAATTGCCATAATCTCAACAGAGGAAAAAGCAATAAACGAAAAAGGAGACTCAGTTATCACTGAATTCCTTGAAAAGAGCTGCGAAATAAACAGTTCTGAAAAATCGGGTGAATGGAAATGGAGATTTACTATTGAGGATGACAAACTTGGCAACTCGGTTTTCCTGTTCTACGAAATGAAGTGGGATGACGCCATGATTCTTCTGAAAAGAGGTACTCTCAATGTTCTTCTGATGGGAGCATATGGTAAGGCAGAATACCATTTCGACCCGATGAATTCTGATGCGGAGCTGACATATCTCAAGCTCAGCAACATCATTGGCGAAGGAAAAATCCTGGAAGTAAAAAGCAACACTGAAATCAGACCTCTGACAATAACCGGAACAAGATATATCGACTTTCTGGTTCCGGGCCTTATCTCACTGGGGGTTATGATGTCATGTATGTGGGGGATAAGCTATGGAATAATAGAAAAAAGATCAAAAAAGCTTCTGCGTCGCATGATTGCCACACCGATGAAAAAATCACACTTCCTGATAGCCCTTATTTCAGTACGGATCATAATGAATTTTATAGAATCGCTGGTCCTTTTCCTGTTCGTCCTGTTTGCATTCGATATGACAATCCAGGGTGACATTACGGCCCTCATACTGATTTTTATTGCCGGGAATATCGCATTTTCGGGGATTGCAGTGTTTGTATCATCACATACTTCAAATACAGAAGTAGGAAATGGCCTGATAAATTTTGTAGTTACGCCGATGATGGTTCTTTCAGGTATCTTTTTCAGCTACCAGAATTTCCCTGAATGGAGTCTTCCGGTTATTAAGAACATGCCTCTTACAATGCTTGCCGATGGCATCAGAAGCATCTTCAACGAAGGTGCAGGATACAACCAGGTGGCATTCCCGATACTTATCCTGATATTAATCGGGGGTGTCTTTTTCTTTGCCGGCCTGAAAATATTCAAATGGCATTAAAGGAAAATAAATCTGACTATATGCAGCAAATCTGTTTTCGTTAAGTCTTTATTCTGGAAAACAGGGATCATAAAAACAGATTAATATGAAAAATATCAGATTATTTACAGTACTGGGTATTCTCCTCTGCATTACTCTCTCATCACAGGCACAGAACAGAAAAACGGTTTATGGCAATAAAAAAGTTGTTTCAAAAGAAAGAGAGGCCGGATCATTTGATGGTTTGCGTGTAAGTTCCGGAATTGATGTCTATCTGAAACAGGGAAATAAAGAAGCCATAACTGTCGAAACCGATGAAAATCTTCAGGAATATATACTTACAGAGATTGATGGCGGAGTTCTTCGGGTCTACACCGAGGTGAATATCAGGGATTCAAAAGAGAAAAAGGTTTATGTAACAATGAAAGATATAAGGTCAATTAAAGCAAGCAGCGCCGGAGATGTAATAGGTGAATCAATAATTAAATCTGATGAATTAGAATTGTCAGCCAGCAGTGCCGGAGATATAAAGCTGGAGGTGTATGCCAGGAAATTGGATGTTAATATAAGCAGTTCAGGTGACATGACTCTCTCAGGAGAAGCCGATGTTCTTGAAGCAGATATGAGCAGTGCAGGCGACCTGAAAGCCTATAATCTGAAGGTCAGAGAGGCCGATATATCAGCATCAAGTGCCGGTGATGCTGATGTAAATGTCACAGAACGGCTCAGAGCAAGGTCTTCCAGCGCAGGAGACATCAATTATACCGGAAATCCCAGATATATTGACGCAAATTCGTCAAGCGCCGGAAGCGTACACAAAAGATAGTTACATATCAATATATATACCCTCATTATTATGAGCCGTTGGAATGGTCCAACGGCTTTTTCCCGCTTTTCAGCTTGAATTTCTTTTCAAAATCATTCAGAACCTCTTTCAGATCCGGACTGCCAATCTCCTGCAGATCATAATAAACCCTGGTATTTGGTTTCGTAATCTTTATGATCCTGTTCAGGTCAATCGGAGTTGCTATTATTACACTGTCGCAATCTGTGTTGTTGATGGTGGTTTCCAGGTCTTTCAGCTGCTGCTTGCCATAACCCATTGCCGGTAACAGAGTTCCAATGTTTGGATACTGCCGGAATGTTTCACTAAGCCTTCCTACGGTATATGGTCTGGGATCAACAAGCTCTGCAGCACCGAATTTCCGGGCAGCTACAACACCTGCTCCTATTTTCATCTCTCCATGAGTGAGAGTCGGGCCATCCTCTACAACGAGGACTCTCTTCCCTTTAATAACCGACACATCATCAACCTTAATCGGAGAGACACCATCAATAACGATCGCATTTTTGTTCACCTTGTCAATACTCTCCCTGACTATCTGAATTGCCTCGGGAGAAGCACTGTCCATTTTATTGATCACAACAACATCTGCCAGGCGGAGTGTTACCTCCCCGGGATAATATTTCAGTTCATGACCAGCCCGGTGAGGATCGGTTACTGTTATCATAAGATCAGGCTTGTAAAACGGGTAGTCATTATTACCTCCATCCCATAAAATCACATCACAACCTGACGGGTCCTTCTCTGCCGCACGTACGATAGCTTCATAATCAACTCCGGCATAAATTACATTGCCTCTAACCACATGAGGTTCATACTCCTCCATCTCCTCAACTGTACACTTATGCTTTGCAAGGTCCTTTACATCAGCAAATCTTTGCACCTTCTGGGCGTTCAGGTCACCATATGGCATGGGATGGCGTATGGCAACCACTTTGAGTCCCTTTTCCATAAGAAGCTCAATTACTCTCCTTGATGTCTGACTCTTGCCACAACCGGTTCTGACAGCCCCAACTGCAATAACAGGTTTCGTGCTTCTGATCATTGTATCAGCAGGTCCAAGCAGAACAAAATTCGCACCTGCTGCATTCACTATGGCACTGACTGACATCACTTTCTGATATGTAACATCACTGTATGAAAAAACGCAATCGGATACTTTATGTTTTTTTATCAGACCGGGAAGATTCTCTTCGGATACGATCGGAATTCCATCGGGATAAAGCCTGCCTGCAAGCTCTTTTGGATATTTACGTCCGTCAATATCAGGAATCTGGGCTGCAGTAAATGCCACAACATTGCAGGATGAATTGTCCCTGTAACAGGTATTGAAATTATGGAAATCACGACCTGCAGCACCAATTATGATGACATTTTTCTTCGCCATAAATCCTCCTTGTTTTTACTGAATATTTTGTCAGAGAATGATATTTCATTTTAAAATGTAGCAACAAATTTATAATTTGCGTAGTGAAATTCCGAGCATTTCAGCGTATTTTTTAAAATGATATTTTTATCGTTTAGTTTCTTGATTTACATTTATTTAGCAGAGTTTTTCTCATTTACTAAAAACATGTTAAAGAAAATGTTTTTTAACATTTCAGGTATATGGCAAATTCTTTGTACTATTATGTCATAATATGAATGTGCTTGCCCACATATATTTGTCCGGTGATTCTGATAAAATAATCATTGGTAATTACATAGGCGACTATGTAAAAGGCAAGGATTATCTAAACTATCCCGAACTGATTAGAAAGGGCATAATAATTCACCGGCATATTGACGCATTTACCGACAAGCATCCGGTGGTGCATCGCAGCAAGATTTTTTTTACAAGGAAGTATCATAAATATTCCGGCGTAGTAACAGATATTATCTACGATCATTTTCTGACTAAAGAATGGGACTTTTTCTCCAGACGGCCTCTTGAAAGTGTAACCTATAACTTCTACAGGGCCATGGTAAACAACTATGATGTAATGCCTGAAAATGTTAGGGAAATGATGCCATTCTTCATAATTAACAACTGGATAGAATCATACCAGACAATTAACGGGATCAGGCATGTACTTAATACGCTGAGCAAGCATTCTACTCTGCCGAATGAGACCAGGTTTGCCATTCGTGCCCTTAAAAAAAATTATTACTCCCTGCAGGATGACTTTATGGAATTCTTTCCTCAGCTGATCGATTATGTTGAAAAAGAGTTCGGGATACAGATCTCACACAGAATAACAGTTCCGTTCTGATCAGACCAGATATTCATTCCGGCTGGCATCCAGCCTCAGAAAAATAAAAAGCAGCAGAGTGAAGCCCCATAATGAGCTTCCTCCATAACTGAAGAATGGCAGTGGAATTCCTATTACCGGAACAATCCCGATCGCCATTCCTATATTGATAAATACATGCAGAAACAATATGGACACCACTCCGTAACCATATACCCTGGAAAATACTGATCGTTGCCTCTCTGCAAGAAAAATGAGCCTTAAAAACAAGAACAGATAAGTTCCGATCACAACAACAGAACCTGTAAAACCCCACTCCTCTCCAATAGTACAGAAAATAAAATCTGAACTTTGCTTGGGAACAAACTTGAATTTCGTCTGAGTGCCCTGCAGATAACCTTTTCCTGTCATACCGCCTGAACCTATTGAGATAATTGACTGATTGACATTATAACCGGTACCCTGAGGGTCTGATTTTATTCCAAGAAGAATATTGATCCTGTCTCTCTGGTGTTCAGGAAGTGCATTATTAAAGGTATAATCTACAGAATTGATAAATAGCAGGCTGCCTGTAAGAAAAAGGTATATGATCAGAACCGATATTGCCTTCCTTGTGTAAATGTACCAGGCATAAAAAAATCCTGACAACAGAAGTGATGTCAATATAACCAGCTCATTACCAAGGCGTTTAAATATGTAATAATCAAGTATATATATAACAGACCCAATAAGTACAAAGATCCCTGTACTTACAAGTGGAAGTCTCCACTTACGGGTGGCAAACCATACAAGTAATACAGCTATAATCACCAGTGCAAGCGACAGGTAAAAATTATCTATCAGAAGGGTCATAAAGAACAGTACAACTGCAAGGAATCCGGAAACAAATACATACGGACTCATCCCTTCCCTGAACAGCACCAGAAAAAGTGCAAGAAAAACGACAGTTGATCCCATATCAGGCTGAATGGCAGTCAGCAAGGCCGGCAGAAGGATAATAGCTGACGCAGGAAGCAGAACTCCCCAGCGCGTAAGATCATGCCGGCGCGTATTAAGGTATCCTGCCAGACCAAGCGCTGTTCCAAACTTGGCGAACTCCGAAGGTTGCAGGCTGAACCAGCTGAATTCGAACCACGATCTGGCTCCATTTATCTCAGTTCCGAAGATCAGTACCAAAATAAGCAGAAGAATAATTATCCCATAGATAACCCATGAAAAGAAGAAATAGAATCTGTTATCGATAATGAGAATAAAAATTCCGGTAACAATAGCGGCAGTAATCCAGATAAACTGCTTGCCATATCGCTGTGAAAGATCGAGCATGCGTGAATGCTCCTCATTAAATACTGCCGCATAAATATTCAGCCAGCCCATTATTACCAGCAATAAATACAGGAGTATTGTGATCTTGTCAAGACTGATCCATATGTTAATGCTGCGTCTCACTCTTTATTAGCTTTTCTTCAAGATTAAGGTCAAGGATCCTTTGCTCCAGATATTTGTTGGATATTGATCCTCTGATATATTTTTCCATCATCAGACTGGCAACCGGAGCTGCGGAGGTCGATCCGAAGCCCGCATTTTCCACATAAACTGCAATAGCAATTTTCGGATTGTCTTTAGGTGCAAAGGCAATGAATACAGAATGGTCATCACCATGAGGATTCTGGGCAGTACCTGTCTTGCCACAAACTATGATATCCTTTATTGCTGCAACTCTTGCAGTTGCACCGGGAACTCCGCTGACAGCACCTTCCATTCCCGAAATAATGGTTTCAAAATTTGCAGAGTCAATACTGATCTGATGTTTTGTTTTAAACCTTGGATTAAGCTTTCCTTCCCTGCCAACTTCCTTAACAATATGAGGTGTGTAGTAATAACCTCTGTTGGCAATTGCTGCTGTCATATTTGCCATCTGCAAAGGTGTCGTTCCTATTTCTCCCTGACCTATTGCCATAGATATAACAGTTAATGCTTTCCATCTGTTTTTCCCATGATACCTGTCGTAATATGACGGAGATGGAATAAATCCGGTCAGTTCATTGACAAAATCAGTACCCAGCCTTGCACCAAATCCAAATTGATCAAGATATTCTTTCCACTTGCTGAAGGCTTCTGTAACATTACTGTATTTATTGTTTTCAAGTACTCTCCTGTAGGTTTGGCAGAAATAGGAATTACATGAATTAGCTACTGCATTAATGAGATCGAGAGGCGAAGCATGGCCATGGCATCCGACAAAGAGGTAACCATAATTACAGCCAAATTTAGTGTCAGCTGATATTACACCCTCCTGAAGTCCGATCAGCCCGTTAACCGGTTTAAACGTAGAACCCGGAGGATATGAGGCCATTAAGGCTCTGTTAAATAGCGGCAGTATAGCTGTATCAGACTGAAGCCTGGCAAAATTCTCCGATCTGACTCTTCCTACAAGTAGCCCGGGATCGTAATTCGGTGCTGAAACAAGTGCCAGCACCTCTCCTGTTTCAGGTTCAATGGCAACGATGCTTCCTCTTTTATTTCTCATGAGTAACTCACCATACTCCTGCAGATCAAGGTCAATTGATGATATTATATCTGAACCCTGAACAGCCACTGTATCCATTTCCCCGTCGGCATACGAACCTTTAATGCGACTGAAAACGTCAACCATAAAGATCCTGACTCCTTTCTGACCCCGGAGGTCATTTTCGTATGCCTCTTCAATACCGCTTTTTCCGATATAATCACCCGGCTTGTAGTATGGATTCTTCCTTATAATGCTTTCATCAACCTCGCTTACATATCCAAGTATATGAGCTGCAACGGGGCGTGTGTATTTACGGAGTGTTCTTGGCTGGACATAAAACCCGGGATATAAGAACATCTTCTCCTGGAACCTGGCATAGGTTTCATTGGATACCTGCTTAAGAAACACAGAAGGGGCACGCCTTGAATAGTTGATTGAAGCCTTCATCTGCCTGTTAAAAACATCATTCGTAATATTGAGCAGGGAACAAAATCCGGCGGTATCTATCATCCTGTCAGTCTGCGCGGGAATTACCATAATATCATAAGCTGCCTGATTGGAAACAATCAGTTTCCCATTCCTGTCGTAAATCAGCCCCCGGGCCGGATACTGTGTTACATATCGCAGTACATTATTGTCAGCAGAGAGCCGGTATGTGTCTTTAACTACCTGTATTATAAATAGTCTTATTATGAGCATTAAAGATGCCAGCACAATAAGCGCCATTATAATATATTTCCGGTTTATAAATAAATCCTTCATAATTATCCGGATTACCTGCCCCTCCTGTAAAATTCTATTATCAGCACAAATATAATTGTGAAAAGAGAACTCAGCATTACCCTGAGCAATGTTCTGAAGAAATCAGTAAATCTGAATACCTCAAGATAGAAAAGAGCTGTATGATGAATGATCACAATTGTTAATGAATAGAACAGGAACCATCTGAAACCATAAATTAGCATCGAAGGGCTTGCTCCGGGTTCATATCCATCACGGGGAGAAATAAACCTGAGTACAAAAGGGCGGACGAATCCGGCAAGAACTGAGGCTGAAGAATGCATCCCCGGTGAACCGGAGTAGAAATCGATTACCATACCCATACAGAATGAAAGTATCAGTAGCAACCAGGAGGGTATCTCTACCGGTAACAGAAGGATGAAAATTATATATATATAAGGATTTACATACCCGCTGAACTGGATATTATTAAACAGCAGAACCTGTAAAAGTACCAGCAGAATAAAAATCAGACTGAATCTTAAGATTGAGTTGATCATTGAATTTGTTTATCAAGTTCAATTAATTCCTTTTTCTTCTTATTATCAACCACATCGACAAAATGAAGCTTTCGGTAATCTGTCTTAAGTAAGACTGTAATCGTGTAAAAATCACTGCCTGGCTTTTCAAAATCAGTAACGGTACCAACCATTACTCCTTCAGGAAAAACAGCTGAGTATCCTGTCGTTTCAATTGTATCGCCAATGCTGAAAACCACATGCTGGGGAATGTCACTCAGGGTAGCCTTCCGGTAATCTCTTCCGTCCCAGCTCAATGATCCGAAGTATCCGTTGGATCTTATCCTTGCACTAACTCTGAAATCGAGGTTAAGCAATGACATGGCAACTGAGAAGTTCTCGGAACAGCCTACTATTACACCGGCCACTCCTCCATCAGCTATTATCGCCATATCTTTCTCCAGACCATGCCGCGTTCCTTTATTTATTAT
Organism: Bacteroidetes bacterium GWA2_40_15; assembly: GCA_001768195.1. Classification (GTDB taxonomy): domain Bacteria; phylum Bacteroidota; class Bacteroidia; order Bacteroidales; family VadinHA17; genus LD21. The sequence continues at coordinate 46,466 of MENI01000115.1, forward strand.
AAAAAAATTCTTCTGCTTGTTTACTGAGTTATCGGTCAGTCTGGCTGTTGTATACTGGTATTGCTGCTGGTAAATAGTGTCAGAGACAGAAAAAAAAACCGAGCTGCTGTTTCTGACCAGTCTGTTAATGCTATTTCTGAGGGCTGTATTTTCCGAAGCAAGATTTTCATTTATTTCATGCAACCGGAAATAGCTTCTCATATTGCTTATATTCTCTTCAAAACCATAAGTAAGACGTCTTACACTGTTTACCGTCCTGGTATTGTGGTAATAATTTCGTGTTGCAAGGAAATATACCGCTATCCCCTCAAGGATCAAAAAGATTATCAGGTTATTGTATCGCTCCAGGAAATTCAGAAGATTCCTCATTTACCTGCCGGATTATCTCATTAGGAACTGGAACCTTTCTACATTCTTAAGAGCAACTCCCGTACCGCGGGCAACTGCATGCAGAGGATCCTCAACAACATTGAAGTTAATATTTATCTTATCAGCAAGTCTCTTATCCAGACCTCTCAGCAATGCTCCGCCTCCGGCCAGATAGATCCCCTTGTTGACAATATCAGCATAAAGTTCCGGAGGAGTCTGTTCAAGAACACTTAGCAGAGCTGCCTCTACTTTTGATAAAGATTTATCAAGGCAATAAGCAATCTCCTGGTAGGATATCGGTATCTCAATCGGCAGGGCAGTCATAATATTTGGTCCTCTTACAACATAGTCGGCCGGGGCATTGTCAATATCCGGAAGAGCAGCTCCCACTGCTATCTTAATATCTTCAGCTGTACGCTCTCCAATCTTGATATTATGCTGATGACGCATATATGCCTGTATATCAGCGGTAAAGCCATCTCCGGCTATCCTGATTGATTTATTGCATACAATGCCTCCGAGAGCAATAACAGCGATTTCGGTAGTTCCGCCGCCTATGTCAACAACCATGCAGCCTTCCGGTGCTTCAACATCAAGACCGATACCGATGGCAGCAGCCATTGGCTCATAAATCATATAGACATCGCGGCCTCCTGCATGCTCTGAAGAATCACGCACTGCACGTATCTCTACTTCGGTGCTACCCGATGGTATGCATACTACCATCTTAAGAGAAGGAGAAAAGAGCCTTGGTCCCTTATTGATCATCCTGATCATACCTCTGATCATCAGCTCGGCAGCATTAAAGTCAGCTATAACACCATCGCGCAAAGGTCTGATTGTCTTTATGTTTTCGTGTGTCTTGCCATGCATCTGCCTGGCAGCCTCTCCGATTGCAATAAGCTTACCTGTATTCTTATCAATTGCAACAATTGATGGTTCATCAACAACCACCTTATCATTATGAATTATGATGGTGTTGGCAGTACCGAGATCAATTGCGATCTCTTGTGTTAAAAATGAAAATATTCCCATTACATGAGATGATTATATTATTAGTTAATGTTTAAAATGTCTTATGCCTGTAAATACCATCGACATACCGTTTAATGAACAGTAGTCTATCGATTCCTGATCTCTGACGGAGCCTCCCGGCTGAACAACAGCCCTTATACCTGCCTTATTGGCTATCTCAACACAGTCAGCAAACGGGAAGAATGCATCAGATGCCATTACCGCACCATTAAGATCAAAGCCGAATGTATGTGCTTTTTCAATAGCCTGCCTCAGCGCATCTACCCTTGATGTCTGACCTATACCACTGGCGCATAGCTGATTATTTTTTGCCAGCACTATCGCATTCGATTTACTGTGCTTGACAATTATATTGGCAAATACAAGATCCTCTTCTTCAGATTCAAGAGGCAGTCTTTTTGTTACAGGCTTCATGACAGATGAAGATTCAGTGCTCGTATCCTTTTCCTGCCACAATACTCCGTTAAGAAGCGACCTGAAACTGTACTTGCTATTTTCTGATTGCTTTCTGACAAGTATTCTCCTGTTTTTCTTCTGGCACAGAATATCCAGAGCTTTATCTGAAAACCCGGGTGCAATAATGATCTCAAAAAATAACTTGTCAATCTCAGTGGCTGTATCGGCATCAACTGATGTGTTTGTTGCAATTACTCCCCCGAAAGCCGATACCGGATCGCATGCAAGAGCATCCTTCCATGCTTCAAGAGGAGTATTTCTCGACGCCACACCGCATGCATTGTTATGTTTGATGATTACATATGTGTCAGAATGGAATTCATCGATAAGGCTTACAGCAGCATCAAGGTCAAGAAGATTATTATACGACAACTCTTTACCATATAGTTTAGTGAAAATCTCATCAGGATCACCAAAAAATATCCCTTTCTGATGAGGATTCTCGCCATAGCGCAAGGGGTACGATACATTAATGCTCTCCCTGAAAACAGGCAGATTTGATGATCTGTTGAAATAATTGAATATCGCCGTGTCATAATGCGATGAGGTCATAAATGCCTTTGCAGCAAATTCCCTTCGCTCAGATATTGAAGTAATCCCCTTCCTGTTTTCAAGTATTGCAAGAAGATCGGAATACTGTTCCCGTCCCGATACAATGAGAACATCATTATAGTTTTTAGCAGCAGCCCTGATGAGAGAAATACCTCCTATATCTATTTTTTCAATAATATCCTCTTCCTGATCAGAAGTCTTAACAGTCTCCTCAAAAGGGTAAAGGTCAACAATGACAAGGTCAATCTCAGGTATTTTGTATTTCGCCAGTTGTTCTCGATCTCCCTGGTTCTCCCGTCTTGCAAGGATACCACCAAAAACATTAGGGTGAAGGGTCTTAACCCTGCCTCCAAGGATTGAGGGATAAGATGTAAGGTCCTCTACTTTTTCTGCCGGAATTCCCAGATCGCTGATAAAGCTGAAGGTTCCGCCCGTGGAATACAATTTAACTTTAAGATCACTGAGCTTTTTTACAATATCCCCGAGGCCCTCTTTATAATATACCGACATCAGAGCACTGGTTATTCTTTTGTCACTCATTTTTTGATAATTAGGAATTGATTTTGGCTCCCTGTTTTCGGGGCTTAAAAATAGATATTTTTTTTATTAACCCAATACAATATAATTTTATGATTATAAGCTAAGAGCGATTTTTGTATCTTTGATACCTGATTTCAGTATTTTAAAGTATCGCAATGTATCTAAGGCTTTTTAAAGAGGGGTTCATTTTCGCCTTTAACTCAATAGTAATTAATAAATTAAGAACATTCCTGTCGCTTTTCGGAATTACGATCGGTATTTTTTCGATAATTTCAGTTTTCACTGTTCTCGACTGGATGGAGAAGGCAATCCGGGAAAGTATCGCTTCAATGGGTGATAATGTCATATATGTTCAGAAATTTCCCTGGTCCTTTGATCCGAATCTGGCATGGTGGGATATTATAAAGTGGCCGGCAATCACTCAGGATGATTATGATGCCTTTACTGCCAGGTCGACAAAAGCTGCATCAGTCTGCTATTCTGCATTTCAGTCAAGGCAAATAAAATATAAAAGCAACCTGGCAAGTGATGCCGCTATATGGGCAGCAACTCATGAATTTGAGAATGTACGGACATTTGAGATTGAAAATGGACGATATTTCTCACCGGAAGAATCTGCATCAGGAAAAAATGCAGCAATCATAGGTGCTGTACTTGCTGAGAGACTATTTGAAAAAGCAAATCCTGTGGGAAAAGAGATCACTATTGGTGGAAATAAGGTAATGGTGATTGGAGTTTTTAAAAAAGAGGGCAAAGGGGGTTTAAGTGATGAGGGAATGGATGAGATGACATTGGTTCCGCTGAATTATGCAAAGAACTTTATAAATCTGAGAAATAAAAACATCAATTCAAATCTGATGGTGAAGGCTAAGGAGGGAGTATCTGTTCAGGAACTAACCGACGAAGCTACAATGATCCTGAGAGCAGCCAGACGTCTTCAGCCTGATGAAATATCAAACTTCTCGATCAACCAGGCCAGCCTTCTTACACAGGGATTTGAAGCTGTTTTTGCCGGTATTAATATCGGTGGCTGGGTGATTGGCGGATTTTCAATACTCGTCGGCGGTTTCGGAATTGCCAATATTATGTTCGTTTCTGTAAGGGAAAGGACAAACCAGATTGGCATTCAGAAAGCCCTTGGGGCAAAGAAATTTTTCATTCTGCAACAGTTCCTTGTTGAATCGATACTTCTTTCGCTATTTGGCGGTATACTGGGTATATTTATGATATTCCTGGGTACACTTGGAATAAATTATGTTTATGAACTGAATATACACCTCACACCGGGCAATGTTGTTCTTGCGATGGTCATTTCGGGAATAATCGGAGTTGTTGCAGGTTATGCACCGGCAAATGCTGCTGCCAGAATGAATCCGGTTGAAGCAATAGGTTTTTCATTCGGATAATACCCTGTTCGATTCAATCCAATTTGTTAGCCTTACAAACTGATCAACAGATAGCTGTTCAGGTCTTAAACCCAGCTCATCATATTCATAATTCGTGAGCTCGAAGGCAGATCTTACCGAATTTCTTAGAGTTTTTCTGCGTTGATTGAAACAGGCTTTTACCACTCTGAAAAACAGAACTTCATCACAATCAAGCTGAGCAACTCTATTCCTTCGCAATCTGATTACTCCTGATTTAACTCTGGGTGGTGGTACAAATACATGTTCAGGAACAGTAAAAAGATATTCTGTTGTATAGTATGCCTGCAGTAATACACTTAATATACCGTATGTTTTTGAACCGGGCCCTGCACAGATTCTTTCGGCTACCTCTTTCTGAAGCATGCCTGTAACCTCAACAACCTTCTCACGGTGCTTCAGCACTTTAAACAATATCTGTGTTGAAATATTGTATGGAAAATTACCCGTTACTCCCATCCTTCCGGGAAAATAGTGATCCAGATCCATTGCAAGGAAATCACCGGTCAGTATGTTTGTAAGGTCCGGAAAATGTTCATGAAGATAATCAACCGATTCATGGTCAATCTCCACGACTCTGAAATCAGCAAATCCCCTTTTCAGAAGAAAGCCTGTCAGGATCCCTGTCCCGGGACCGATTTCAAGAACCGAATCGTATCCTTCGCCTGTTAAAGTTCCGGCAATTCTCTGTGCAATCGCTGCATCCCTGAGAAAATGCTGACCCAGGCTTTTCTTTGGCTGTACTCTGTTCATGAGGTCAAAACTGCAAAAGATCTCTTCCGTACTTTCTCAGAATCGGTAACTTAAGTAATTCAAGCAACGAAATAAATTTCTTCAGAAGATTATAATATAATGTTACACCCAGGAACATAATCATTGCCCATATCATGATTGTATTGAACAGAAGGGTATTGATCCTGAGATCGCCAATCTGTTTAAAGGGAGCATAGAAATGCGCTCTTCCCCATCTTGAACCGGGATACATATAAACCGGATCAGCTTTTTGAATAAACCTCTTCCCTGCATCATATATTTTATTGGAAGACATCCTGTTAAGAACAATGTCTGCCAGAGTTTCGTTATAATGATTATCCCTGAGTTTAATAAATTCTTCGGCCCCTATTACTGACTCTATCTGATTATATAAGGTGTTACGCTTATCAGATACAGCTCTGCTATTTAATCTGAAGGTTCTGCTCAGGCTGTCGAGATATTTCCTTGTTTCACCGGCCATATATTCATTGAACCCGTTAACATCCTGGGTAATTACGACCTTACCGGGGTTAATTCCTGATTTTTCCGAGAGATCATTTATATGATATGCCAGTTTTTCGAATGACTCTTCATATAGATAAGCATTATCCGGATTTTTACCTGCAGCCAGACATTCATCGACTGTAACTTTCAGATTCGGAATCAGGAATGAGGCGTACCAGTCATTCTGACTTATCTCCATGTCATACTGGAAAAATGGCTTCTGAAGTTTGTTGCTCCTGAACTGTTCAACACTTATGGCTTCATGCGCCCATCGTGTTACCATAATATCTCCAATAACCGGGACATATATCTTACGGCTGAGAGTCCAGTGCATATCATCGAATCTGATCATGACTCCTCCAAGCAGCAGCTGAGGTACCAGGATCAGAGGTATTAAAATATATATACTGACAGCAGTCCTCATGCCTGCAGAGATATTTAATCCAAGGAGGTTTCCGAAACACGCCGTTGAAAACAGAATGATCCACTGCTGTAATAACAAACCCCTCACCTCCATTATCAGATTCGCAACCAGTATATATGAAAGGGTCTGGACTGCCGAGAGAGCAAAAAGAAAACTGATTTTGGAAAGAAGGTAACTAAGCCTGCTGAGATTCAGGAACTTCTCCCTTTCCAGAATTTTCCTGTCCCTGAATATCTCCTCGGCACTTACTGTAAGTCCGAGGAACAGTGCCACAATGATACCCATGAACATGAATACAGGATAGTTCTTATTGGCAGCAAACGTATAAACCCCGTTTGCACTGAACTTGGATATATAACCGAGTATAAATGCAAGCAAAGGAGCTTCAATGAGATTAATCATCATATATTGGCTGTCGGCAAGCTTCCTGGTTATGTTGCGCTCAATGAAAGTCCTGATCTGCTTAGCTTTGCCGGGAACCATGAAGTTGCTCGGAGGGATCGTTGTTCTGGCAGGCTTTCCGGCAGGAACCGGCATCATCTTCTTTATATACTTCTCATACCATTCCTGTGGACTCACTTGTCTTGCTTTTCCCGGAAGTCCTGAACTGTCAATTACCTTAACCTCTATAATATGAAGAATATTGTCTGTTTCCACATTCCCGCAGTTTGGGCATTCACTCTCTGCAGCATTTGCCTGGGATGTCTCCGTTTTAAAATATACCAGTGCTTCAACAGGATCTCCGTCATAAATCATGTAACCACCTTTATCGAGCACCCATAACCGGTCAAACATTTTTATGATATCGGAGGAAGGCTGATGGATTATGGCAAAAACCAGTTTACCCAGAAGAGCCTGGTTTCTGAGCAGGTTCATAACCTTCGCTGAATCAGAGGAGGATAATCCGGAGGTTGGCTCATCAACAAAAAGAACCACCGGTTCACGCATTAGCTCAAGTCCTATATTAAGTCTTTTGCGCTGGCCTCCGCTAACCTTTTTATTCATTATATCACCTACCTGAAGGTCTCTTATCTCATACAGATCAAGATCATGAAGCACCTTTTCGACAGTGTTTCTGAGTTCGTTTTCATTGTAGTCACCAAAGCAAAGGCGGGCATTATAATAAAGGTTCTGGTATACGGTGAGTTCCTCAATCAGCATATCATCCTGCGGAACAAATCCAATCAAACCCTTAAGTTCTTCAGAATCTGAATTAATATCATATCCGTTTATATACAGGTTGCCGGAAGTTGGACTGATCTTTCCATGAAGAATATTGAACAGGGTGGATTTACCCACACCACTGCCTCCCATTATCCCGACCAGGTTACCTGAGTCGATCCTGAAGTTCATTTTCTGAACTCCGTTATCTGAGTTCTTAAACCTGAACTCAATATCATGACCCTCAAAAGTCACCTTCTCCGGAAATCTTCTCGAGACAAATTTCTTGTAAATCCGTGAGTAATAAATAGGTTCAATACCCTGGCTTTTTATGTTAACTCCTCTTTCAAGCAGGTAGGGTCTGCAGGCAATTATGTCTCTTCCCTTGAAATAAAGAGGCAGAGGACCATCATAGGTAATAAGAAGCGTTCCGGTACTTTCTATGTGCAGCACTACAAGATGTCCTTTGAACCCTTTAATCCTGATGTGCCTCCAGTTGTCGTAATTCTTGTAAGTACCTGCACCCGAAAGTTTGGGATTATCGCTCTCAATAATAAGGAGACAGTCCTGAGAGACTGCATCATACGATCTTCCTATCATAAAGGCGATAGCGTTATCATATTCCTTTTTTGAAATACTGAATGTCCTGGCCACAATGTCAATGATGGTCTTCTCCTGCTCTGATATCATTCCATCTTCAAATGCGAATTCTATAAGTTGCAGGAATACTATCATCCGCTCTTCCAGAAACAGCCCCTTTTTTATCTGACGGCAGATATTTGTAATCTGGAATGATATCAGAGATTCATCATCGGATAATTCTGCTTTATCGACGCTTTTCAGTTCGTTTGAGTAAAACTCCAGATTATTTTCAAATAAAGTATAATACTCTTCCTCCAGCTCCCTGTTCAGATATCTCCTGAGATAACTGCGCAGTATCTTCTTTCCCCTCGATGAAATCCCGGCAGGATTTATGGTGGAAACAATTGCAAATATGTGAATTAAGGCAAGTAATACCGATTCCCTCATATTGACATCATGTAAAAAAAAGACCGCAAAGATCTGATCTTTGCGGTCATATCTATATCTTTAAATTATTCTACCACCTTTTCCCTGACACTTGTAATTGCTACTGTAATATCCTTAATATTCTGCTCTGTCAGACTTGTACCAATTCCTTCATATACTTTCTTAACAGGATCAAGTTTTTTAACAAAATCACTTACACTCGGGTCAGTTATATATGGCTGGGTCAGTTCAAGGTAAAGTTCAAAAGATTTTTTCTGCTCAAGGAGTACTTTTGATATGCCGGCAACCTGATAAGCTGCCTCAGATACATGTGTGGTAAGATGCATACCTTCTACCCATGCACCTCCAACTACAAGCAATGCAAGCGGTTGCTGATCATTGTCGGCGAGGAATCCATAGGTTTCGTTGAAAGCTTTGGTAAGGATCTTTACCAGCTGATCGCGGTTATCAAAATTTTGCTTAATATTTTCATATAGCGACTCATCATATATTTTTGACATATTAAGTTCATTGGCAAGAGATCTGATAGCAGTCATGAAATTAATAACCTCCTGCTGCATATTATATAATGTTGCATAACTAAGGTCTGCTCCATATACACCCATATTAATTGCCCTTGTAGTACTGCTGAAATATTTTTTTGTATTCCCCACAGGATTGGAGATCCCGATAATGTATCCTACCTCCAGATCTGTAAGCATCCTTATAACTTCTGCTGATGTAGGCAGTGGATAAACATTTGATTCGATCTGGAGCTCAAGGGTCTTAACCTGTTCCATCTCTTTCAGTGTCTTCTGTTTTTCTGCAGCTCTGTTTTTGCATGAAGTAAATGCAGCGGAACTAAGGATCAGCAATGTAATTATGGCACCTGCAAAAATCTTTTTCATCATTGGTCAGTTTTAATTTCTAAAATGGATTCCAAAAACTACCGATAAAAGTAGTAAAAATATTTTATTTATCTTTGAAACCCTGAAATTATCCGATTTTTTCATGATGTGGGACTTCGATGAGATTGTAAACAGAGATGGAACAAATTGTATCAAATACGACCGCAGGGAAGATACTTTCGGTACTAAAGATATTATACCGATGTGGGTCGCTGATATGGATTATAAAACGCCGGACTTTATTGTCAGCGCACTGATGGACCGCCTCAATCATCCAATATACGGCTATACATACCGCCCTCCTGACTACTTCTTTTCAATAATGGAATGGCACGAAAGAAGGCATAAGTGGAAGATTGAAAAAGAGTGGATATGTTACACACCGGGAGTGGTTCCGGCCCTCAATATTTGCACCCTTGCATTCACTCAACCTGACGACAGCATCATTGTACAGCCACCGGTATATTTCCCATTCTTTTCTGCCGTTGAGTCACATGGCCGTAAACTTGTTTATAATCAGCTTATTGAAACTGAAGAGGGCTGGACAATGGATTTTGATTCCCTCGAAAAATCGATTGACAGCAGAACAAGGATGATAATTATTTCGAATCCGCATAATCCTGTTGGGCGCGCATGGTCGCATACTGAACTCAGCAGACTTGCAGAGATCTGTGTTAAAAATAAAATCCTGATCCTGTCCGATGAAATTCACTGTGATCTTGTTTTACCGGGATTTATTCATACCCCGATAGCTACCCTCTCGCCGGAGATTGCAGAAAATACAGTAACATGTCTTGCCCCCAGCAAAACCTTCAACCTGGCAGGCCTGTCGACATCTTCGGTCGTTATCTCAAATCCATTATTGAGAAGGACCTTTGTCCGAACCCGCGATAATCTGCATATCGGGAACGGAAATATCTTTGGAACAGTTGCCTCAATTGCAGCATACTCAAATGGAAATGAATGGCTTGCCGCTCTTCTTGATTATATTGACCTGAACATCGATTGTGCAGATGATTACTTCAGAAAAATGATACCGGAAATTATCCCGGTAAAACCTGAAGCTTCCTATATGATCTGGCTCGATTGCAGAAAATTCGGGATGACTGGTAAAGAACGCCAGGATTTCTTTGTTAAAAATGCCGGAGTGGGTATGAATGAAGGAGCGACTTTCGGACCCGGCGGAGAAGGGTTCATGAGAATGAATGTTGCCACAACCCGGCAGAATGTCATAAAAGCACTGGAACAAATTGAAAAAGCCGTATCAGCGATAAGATAAACAGATAGTATAATGAAGAAAAGATTAAAGGTAAAATTAACACTTGAGGATGGAACTGTTTATCATGGTTTTTCCTTCGGATCACCTGTTGCAGCGGCAGGGGAAGTTGTTTTCAATACAGCTATGACAGGCTATCCTGAAAGCCTTACTGATCCCTCATACCGGGGACAGATACTGTGCCTCACCTATCCTCTCGTGGGCAATTACGGAGCTCCGGGTAAAAGCGAGGAAAACAATCTTCAGATGTTCTATGAGTCTTCATCAATACATATATCCGGACTTATTGTTTCTGACTATTCATTTGAATACAGCCACTGGAATGCAGAGGAAAGCCTTGATGAATGGCTCGGGAGGAATAATATCCCGGGAATCTATGGAATTGACACAAGAGCTCTTACCAAAAGGATCCGCGAAAAGGGAGCTATGCTGGGAAAGGTAGAACCGGAAGGGACCGAAACCGGATTTTATGATCCCAATAAGGTTAACCTTGTTGCAGAGGTAAGCACTCACTCGAAAAAAGTTTACGGCTCAGGCAGGTACAGGATCGTTCTTGTTGATTGCGGAGTAAAATACAGTATTATACGCCACCTGATTAAACGTAATACGACCATAATAAGAGTTCCGTGGGATTATGATTATCACAAAGAGGAATTTGACGGATTATTCCTCTCTAACGGGCCCGGCGATCCCAAAATGTGCACAACAGCTATCAGTAACATCCGTAAATCTTTTAACGGTAATAAGCCTGTATTTGGCATCTGCCTGGGAAACCAGCTTATGGCCCTTGCTTCCGGTGCTGATACCTATAAGCTCAAGTATGGTCACCGAAGCCACAACCAGCCTGTGCTGCAGGTTGGGACAGATAAAGCATACATTACATCACAAAATCACGGGTATGCCGTTGACAACACAACTCTTGGCAAGGACTGGGAACCATATTTTATTAATATTAATGACAAAACAAATGAGGGAATGAGACATAAATCCATGCCATTCTTCTCAACTCAGTTTCATCCCGAAGCGTCCGGAGGTCCTACAGATACTGATTATCTGTTTGATGAGTTTATTGAGAATATTGAAAAATCACTGTAGGGACATGCCATGGCATGTCCCTACGGATTATTTAGTGACATGCGTCATCATCTTGTCAGCAAACTCTGCTGCAGTGGTATTCTTAAAAGGCTTCATCCTTTCTTCAAATAAGGCCAGGATCTCTTCGTTGCAAAGGTTTCCAATACTGCCTTCATGTACATAGTCGGCAAGGGTGGTTTTTGAAAACGATGAGTTCTTAACCATATCAGATACAGCTTTGTAAGCATCCCTGAAAGGTATCCCATGCTTAACAAGCCTGTTTACCTCCTCGGTGCTGAATATTGTATTATACAAAGGATTCTCGGTAATATTCTTCCTGACCTTTATATTATTCAACATAAGCATCATAATCTCAATACATTCCCTTATCTCACTGAATCCATCAAATATAAGCTGTTTCAGAAGCTGAAGATCCCTGTTATAACCCGACTGAAGATTACTGGTAAGAATGGCGATCTGATTTGGAAGCGTTTGTATCACATTACTTCTGGCTCTTATCAGCTCAAAGACATCGGGGTTCCTTTTTTGAGGCATTATGCTCGAACCCGTAACATATTCATCTGGAAAATCAATGAACCGGTACTCCGAGCTCATGTAAATACAAATATCCATTGAGAAACGTGAAAGTGTCTGAGCAACTGATGCAAGAGCTGAAGCAACCGCCATTTCAATTTTACCTCTGCTCAGGCTGGCATAAGCTGAATTATAGAGCAGATCGTCAAATTCAAGCAGTTCTGATGTAAGTTTCCGGTTGATTGGCAGGGTTGTTCCATAACCCGCAGCTGTACCAAGAGGATTCTGGTTATTGATAGTCCGGGCCCCGGCGAGCAGAACAATATCATCAGCAAGGCATTCAGCCCATGCTCCGAACCATAGACCAAATGAAGATACCATAGCCGGCTGCATATGAGTATACCCGGGCAATAATACTTCTTTATACTGATCGCTCAGTGACTGAAGCCTTTCAAAAAGCTTCCTTATCTGTACAGATAATTTGTCAATCTCCTCTCGTGTATAAAGCCTGATGTCCACAAGAACCTGGTCATTCCTTGAGCGGCCCGTGTGTATCTTCTTACCAGTTGTACCAAGTATCGATGACATCTCCTTCTCTATCTGTGAATGAATATCCTCCACATCCTTTTCAATTACCAGGCTGCCTTCCTCATCCCATTCAAAGAGTGAATGAAGAGCTTTCAGCATGCCATTCTTCTCCTCTTCAGATATTAATCTTACATCGTCAAGCATTATTACATGCGCCATTGATCCAATTATATCCCATTTGGTAAGAGCAAGATCGGTTTTCCTGTCCTTCCCGGCAGTAAATTCTATTATAGCCGGCTCGGGATTTATCCCTTTTTCCCAAAGTTTCATATCGCTATTTTTTTTCGCTTGCTTCAACAATTGCTCTGTGAGCCATAAGCCTTATTGCATTGATCTTTATAAAACCCTTACTGTCAGTCTGGTCGAAACCGCCTTCTATATCCATACTTGAAAGCTTTTTGTTATAGAGTGATGATGGTGATTCCCTTCCCTCTATCATCACATTGCCTTTGTACAGGCAAAGGTGAACACTCCCATCGATAAGCTCCTGGCTCTTCTTAATGGCCGCCATCAGAAAATCCATTTCCGGGCTGAACCAGAATCCGTTATAAATGATCTCTGCAAATTTGGGAGTAAGCATACTGACCAGTCTCATTACTTCCCTGTCCATCGCAATCCCCTCAATATCCTTATGTGCAATGTGCAACACAGTGGCTGCCGGTGTTTCATAAACACCTCTTGATTTTATCCCGACAAATCTGTTTTCAACCATGTCAAGAAGACCAATACCATTTTTACCGGCCAGTTCATTCAGATATACGTACATTTCGTATGAATCCTCCTTGATAGTCCCATCCTCCTTATTTACAAGCCTGACTGGTAATCCATTCTTAAAATGTATAACAATACGCGTTTCCTTGTCGGGAGCATCCTGAGGCATCACCATCTTTTCGAGCATACTCTTGTTAAGTGTGTACATAGGATCCTCAAGCACACCTGCTTCATGGCTTATATGCATCAGGTTATCATCCTCACTGTAGGGCTTGTCGATGCTTGCCTTCACCGGAATCTTTTTTTCAGAAGCATACTTCAGCAGATCGGTCCTTCCCTTGAACTGGGCAAGAAACTCCTTGTCTTTCCATGGCGCTATTACCTTAACACCGGGCATAAGAGCATAATAGGTCAGTTCGAACCGGACCTGGTCATTGCCCTTGCCGGTAGCGCCGTGAGCAACTGCGTTAGCCCCTTCAGCTTTGGCAACCTCAATCTGTTTTTTTGCTATCAGAGGTCTGGCAAGAGCCGTTCCCAGCAGATACCTGTCCTCATATATGGCATTAGCCATAATGGCCTTCAATACATATTCATCGACAAATTCCCTTTTAAGATCCGAAATAATAACTTTAGAGGCCCCGAGGAGCATTGCTTTCTCCCTGCATGCTTCAAAGTCCTCATCCTGCCCTACATCCGCCACAAATGCAATTACTTCATAATTCTTTTCGATCAGCCATTTAAGAATGACCGAAGTATCCAAACCTCCGCTGTACGCGAGAATAACTTTTTCTTTCATTTCCTTCTGCTATAAATTGTATTTTAAATAATAATAATCATGTCCAACCTATTATATCAATATCCTTACTTCTTTCCTACCCGGGCATGCAATCCGGGCAGAATTATTTCAAGGCAGGAATGAAGCTGGTGTGAAGAAATGCCATCCCTGGGTAAAAGAAGGATGGTGTCGTCACCAGCTATAGTACCCGCAATTTCATACCGTCGTGCATTATCAATGAACAGTGCCGTATTATTTGCATTTCCCGGAATTGTTTTAATGATCATCATCCCTTTTGCTTCAATTATTTCCTGGATAACAGGCACAATATTGAGTTTCATCGGGGATTCAACCGCGATCCTTGCATTATCGGGCATTGCATACTTGTATCCTCCTGATCCGTCAGGTATCCTGCCGACTCCAAGCTGCCTTAAATTGCGGGAGAGTGTAGCCTGAGTACAGCTTAATCCTTTCCCTTTCAGCTTCTTAAGTAATTCATCCTGTGTTGATATCCTCGCTTCCCTTATTATCTTTTCAATTGCAAGAAGCCTTTTTGTCTTTTGCATATTTATGCATAATTTTTGCAAATATATTCAATTTTTTATTAATTAAAACACAAATCAAAAAAATGTGCTATTTTTGGACCACAAATCCTGACAATGAAAGATGACATTAAAAAGGTAATAATCCTGGGTTCGGGTGCTCTCAAGATTGGCGAAGCAGGTGAGTTCGACTATTCCGGATCTCAGGCGCTGAAAGCACTCAGGGAAGAAGGCATAAAGACCGTACTTATTAATCCTAATATTGCCACTGTTCAGACATCAGAAGGGCTTGCAGATAAAATCTACTTCCTGCCCGTAACACCTTATTTTGTTGAAAAGGTTATAAAGAAGGAAAGTCCGGATGGCATACTACTCTCCTTCGGAGGTCAGACTGCGCTCAACTGCGGTACCGAGCTTTTTAAATCGGGAGTATTTGAGAAATACAAAGTACGGGTTCTTGGAACACCTGTAAGATCAATAATGGACACCGAGGACAGGGAGCTCTTTGTAAAAAAGCTTGACGAGATTGACATTAAAACTCCCAGCAGCAAAGCAGTGACCGGGGTTGAGGAAGCTATTGAAGCTGCAGGTAAGCTGGGGTTTCCCGTTATCATAAGGGCTGCCTACACGCTTGGCGGACAGGGAAGCGGTTTTGCATCAAATGCCGAAGAGATGAGAAACCTTGCAACAAAAGCATTCTCCTATACCAGCCAGATACTGGTTGAAGAATCGCTTAAAGGATGGAAAGAGGTTGAATATGAAGTTGTAAGAGATAAATATGATAATTGCATCACTGTCTGCAACATGGAGAACTTTGATCCGCTTGGTATCCACACAGGAGAAAGCATCGTGGTCGCTCCGTCGCAGACACTTACCAACAGCGAGTATCACAAATTAAGGGAACTATCTATAAGAATAATCAGGCATATAGGTATAGTCGGAGAATGCAATGTTCAGTATGCCCTGTCACCAGATTCAGAAGATTACAGAGTTATCGAGGTTAATGCCCGGTTGTCGCGCTCAAGTGCCCTCGCTTCAAAGGCAACAGGATATCCGCTTGCATTCATAGCTGCAAAGCTCGGACTGGGCTACGGTCTGCATGAACTTAAAAATTCTGTTACCAAAAATACAACTGCCTGTTTTGAACCGGCCCTTGATTATATTGTCTGCAAAATTCCCCGCTGGGATCTTAACAAATTCGAAGGTGTGTCACATCTCATTGGCAGCAGCATGAAAAGCGTCGGAGAAGTGATGGCAATCGGACGTACCTTTGAAGAAGCCATTCAGAAGGGATTGAGAATGATCGGCCAGGGAATGCATGGTTTTACAGGGAACAGGGACCTTAGTTTTGAGGATATCGAAAGAGAACTCTCCGAACCTACTGACATGCGCATATTTTCTATTGCGGAAGCACTTGAAAAAGGGATGTCAGTGGACAGAATATACGAATTGACCAGAATTGACAAGTGGTTCCTCTTTAAACTCAGAAACATAATTAATATAAAAGATGAGCTCTCTGAATATAAAACTTTTGAGTCATTACCGAATGAACTCCTTTCTCATGCCAAGATAAATGGCTTCAGCGATTTTCAGATCACAAGGCACGTCCTGAAATCAGGCCCTTCTACGATCAATGATGATATAATGAAGTTGAGAAACTACAGAAAATCACTTGGCATTGTACCTTACATTAAGCAAATCGATACCATGGCAGCTGAATACCCTGCCGTAACCAATTACCTGTATCTTACTTACAGCGGTATCGAACATGACATTAATTGTGAGAATGATAAGAAATCAGTAATTGTGCTTGGGTCGGGCGCATACAGGATTGGTTCAAGTGTTGAATTTGACTGGTGCTCAGTCAATGCAATCGACACTATCAAAAAAGAGGGACTGAGATCTGTAATGATAAACTACAATCCTGAAACAGTTAGTACCGATTATGATATCTGCGACAGGCTTTATTTTGATGAACTTACTTTTGAGCGAGTGCTCGATATAATTGATATTGAGAACCCGGGAGGGGTAATAGTATCTGTTGGCGGACAGATCCCAAATAACCTGGCAATGAGGCTTTATAACGAAAAAGTCCCGGTGCTGGGTACTTCGCCGGTTTCTATAGACAGGGCCGAGAACAGGCATAAATTCTCAGGAATGCTCGATAACCTGCATGTTGACCAGCCACGCTGGAAAGAGCTTTCATCTATCGGGGATATTTTTGAATTTGTCGACCGTATAGGATTTCCTGTACTGATAAGGCCATCGTACGTTCTTTCGGGTGCTGCCATGAACGTGGTATCAAACAAAAATGAGCTTTCTCATTATCTTAACCTGGCTTCAATGGTATCAAAGCAATACCCGGTTGTAGTTTCAGAATTCATTGAGAATGCTAAGGAAATTGAGATAGATGCAGTTGCCAGAAACGGGGAAATGTTAGCCTACGCCATAAGTGAACATGTTGAATTTGCCGGAGTCCATTCAGGCGACGCAACAATGGTGTTCCCTGCCCAGAAAATATACTTTGAGACTGCCAGGAGAATTAAGCGAATCTCGCGCCAGATAGCCAAAGAACTCAATATTTCTGGTCCTTTCAATATACAGTTCCTGGCAAAAGACAATGAAATAAAAGTTATAGAATGTAATCTCCGGGCCAGCCGAAGCATGCCTTTTGTATCAAAGGTGCTGAAGACGAACCTTATAGAACTTGCCACCAAAGTGATGCTTGGGGTACCTGCCGAGAAACCCGGAAAAACAATATTTGAACTGGATTATGTTGGCGTAAAGGCACCCCAGTTCAGCTTCTCACGTCTTGCAATGGCCGATCCTGTACTCGGAGTTGATATGTCATCAACCGGAGAGGTTGGATGCATAGGAGAAGGTTTCTATGAAGCAATTCTAAAAGCTATGTTCTCGGTTGGATACAGGGTGCCTAAAAAGAGTATCCTGCTCTCAACAGGTCCGGCAAGGTCAAAGGTTGAGTTGCTTAACAGCGCCAGGGCTCTCCGCGAAAAGGGACATAAGCTCTATGCAACAAGAGGAACCCAGCAATTCCTTCAGAACGCAGGGGTAGAGGCACATGTAGCTTACTGGCCCGACGAGAATCAATCACCAAACACAATCGAGCTCATCAAATCGAGAGAGGTGGACCTGGTTGTAAATATACCAAAAGACCTCAGCGCTGCCGAGCTCGACAATGACTATACAATACGACGAAGCGCTGTTGATTTCAATATTCCCCTTATTACCAATGCACGTCTTGCCAGCGCCTTTATTCTTGCATACTGCAAACTGAATATGGAAGACCTTGCGATTATGAGCTGGGATGAATATAAATAAAAGGCTGAAGGCAAAAGGCTGAAGGCGTAAGGAAAAATTTAAAGGAGAGACATGATAACTATCCGTAATGCTAATCCAGATGACGCTGAAGTGATAATCGATTTCCAGCAGAAAATGGCTTGGGAAACGGAACAGATGACATTGGTCACTGAAATGGTCACTGATGGTGTGAAGGCGGTCTTTGATAATTCTTCAAGGGGTAAGTACTGGGTTGCCGAACAAGACAACCTGCTAATTGCCTCATTACTTATTACTTACGAATGGAGCGACTGGAGAAATGCAGAAGTATGGTGGCTCCAGTCGGTTTATGTTTTACCCGGATACCGGAGGCAGGGTGTCTTCAGAATGATGTACAGTCATATCAGAAAGCTGGCAGAAAAACAGGATGTAGCCGGTCTGAGACTTTATGTCGAAACTAAAAACATACAGGCACAAAAGACATACGAAGCACTCGGAATGAGCTCTGAGCATTATGCATTCTACGAATGGATGAGAAAATAAAATATGCAATGGCTTGTACTTATATTGCTCATACCATATTTATATCTCCTGCTCAGGATATACGGAGGACTTAAAAAAGTAAAAACCTTTAAGTCTGACAGCAAACCGGATATATTTGTATCAGTGATCGTTGCGTGCAGAAATGAAGAAAAAAACCTTCCTTTGCTCCTCTCAGATATTTCATTACAGGATTATAATCAGGATTTGTTTGAGCTGGTTATTGTCGATGATAATTCTGCAGATTCCACCTTTAATATTGCATCCGGATATACCTGCATAAAAAATCTTAAGGCCCTGAAAAATCCTGACACAGGAAAAAAGAAAGCAATAAAAACCGGAGTGGAAGCCAGCACCGGCGAGTTTGTGATCACAACTGATGCCGACTGCAGGGCAGGAAAAAGCTGGCTGAGAAATATAGTCTCTTTTTATGCTGAATTCAAACCTGAAATGATCATTGGTCCCGTCGGTATGAAGGGTACAGATAGTTTTTTTCAGCACTTCCAGCAGCTTGAATTTATGAGCCTGCAGGGCATCACAGCAGGAACTGCCGTGACCGGATCTCCTGTTATGTGCAACGGCGCAAACCTGGCTTTCACCAGGGAATCTTATCAAAACCAGGCGGGAAATATGCACTACGAGAAAGTCAGTGGTGATGATATTTTTCTTCTTCACAGTCTGAAGAAGAAAAAGGAAAATAAGATAATGTGGTTAGAGTCAGTCAGTTCCATGATAATTACCCAAACATTTGAGACGCCTGATTCATTTTACAGGCAGAGAGCACGCTGGATCTCAAAAACCGGGGACTACAGCGACAGGAATACGATTGTTCTTGCAATTGTAACATTTGTTACAATCTTGCTTCAGCCGCTTTTATTAATCGCCGCTTTATTTGATCCTGTATATCTGATGGTACTTCTTGCAGCTTTAATTCTAAAATCGATACCTGATTATCTGATACTGCGAAATACAACATCGAGATATGGTAACAGAAAACTTATGAGGTGGTTCCTGCCATCCCAGATCTTTTATACCTGCTATGTTTTAATTTTAATCCCGAAAGCCATATTAAGCGGCAACCGCTGGGATTAGTATGCTGTTGCGCCGTTGTGCCGTTGCGTCATTGTGCCATTGCGCCCTTGCGCCGTTAATTTCCCATCTCTGACAGGAATTTGATCCTGACCAGCCTTATTTCCTCTTCTTCGAACTCATTTCCAAGTTCTTTGAACGCATCTTCGAGGGAATCGGATTCCGCTTCCTCCCTGAAGTACGAATATATATCATGCTGGCGCTCTTCATCTATAACTGAGTTGATGTAATAATCGAGATTAATGCGTGTGCCGGAATTTACTATTGCTTCTATTTCCGAAATCAGTTCGGGCATATCCATCCCTTTAGCCTCTGCCACATCCTCCAGCGATCTCTTCATATCTATACTCTGGATTATATAGACTTTGATCCCTGACTTGTTGACCACTGATTTTACAACCATGTCAATGGGTCTTATTATCTCCTTCTCTTCAACATACCTCTGGATCACTTCAATAAACTCCTGCCCGTAGCGCTGGGCTTTCCCTGCACCAACTCCTGAAATATTCTGCAGTTCATCAATTGTAATGGGATACTGGATCGCCATATCCTCAAGCGAAGGATCCTGAAAAATAACGAAAGGAGGAACATTCTTAACCCTTGAAATTTTCTTTCTCAGATCCTTAAGTATACTGAACAGCTCCTCATCAACTGCCGTGATCTTAGCGCCGAATGCATTCTCCTCATCGCCTGACTCGGCATAATCATGATCTTCTGCCAGCATGAAAGATGTCGGATTTTCAAGAAATTCCAATCCTCTTGGTGTTACTTTAAGAAGACCGTAGTTTTCTATATCCTTTGTAAGAAACCTGGCAATGAGTGCCTGTCTGATTACCATATTCCAGAATTTTTCGTCCTTATCCTCCCCGGATCCGAAAAACTCGAGCTTATGGTGTTTATATGATTTAATGGCAGAGGTAATTTTGCCAGCCAGGATATTGGCAATATGATCGGCTTTGAACTTCTCCTTCACTGCAAGGATTGTATCAATGACACTTATAACAGACTCGTTGCCTTCAAATTGTGTTTTTGGATGAAGGCAATTATCGCATGCTTCACAATTCTCTGTCTCATACTCTTCTCCGAAATAATGGAGCAGCAGTTTTCTGCGGCATACAGAAGACTCTGCATAAGAAACGGTTTCAAGCAGAAGCTGTTTCCCTATCTCCTGTTCGGCGATTGGCTTGCCCTGCATGAATTTCTCAAGCTTTACAATATCGTTGTAACTGTAATAAGCAATGCAGTTTCCTTCTCCTCCATCGCGTCCTGCCCTGCCCGTTTCCTGGTAATATCCTTCAAGGCTTTTTGGTATGTCATAATGGATAACAAACCTTACGTCGGGCTTATCTATACCCATACCGAAAGCAATTGTAGCCACAATGACGTCAACCTCCTCCATAAGGAACTTATCCTGGTTGGATGTTCTGGTATTTGAATCCATTCCGGCATGATAAGGAAGAGCCTTGATCCCGTTTACTTTAAGCAGTTCGGCAATCTCCTCCACTTTCTTGCGGCTGAGACAGTAAATAATCCCTGATTTCCCGTTATTGTTCTTAATATATTTTATTATCTCCTTACCTACATCCTGTTTCGATTTTACTTCATAATAAAGGTTTGGCCTGTTAAATGAGGATTTAAAGACATCAGCTTCGAGTATCGCGAGGTTTTTCTGAATATCGTGCTGGACCTTTGGAGTAGCGGTGGCTGTAAGGGCAATGATCGGAGATCGTCCTATCGTGTCAATTATAGGTCTTATCCTCCTGTATTCCGGCCTGAAATCATGCCCCCACTCTGAAATACAATGGGCTTCGTCAATGGCATAGAAGGATATATCGATATTCTTAAGGAACTCTATGTTCTCTTCTTTGGTAAGAGATTCAGGTGCAACATAAAGAAGCTTTGCCTTTCCGGAAAGAACATCCTTCTTAACCCTGGCTATTTCTGATTTGGTAAGTGATGAATTTAGAAAATGTGCAACATCATCGTCAGTGCTGAAGTTTCTCATGGCGTCCACCTGGTTTTTCATCAGCGCTATAAGCGGGGAAATTACAATTGCAGTTCCCTTCTTCATCACTGCAGGCAGCTGATAACACAGAGATTTGCCTCCTCCCGTTGGCATAAGTACAAACGTATCCCTGCCGGCAAGAACATTTTTAATTATCGGTTCCTGATTCCCCTTAAAAGTATCAAAACCAAAATACTTCTTTAAATAATCATGTATAGTTGAATCATTCAGCATATTCTGCCCAAAATTGAAAATCGATTAAGTGCATTTGACACTTAACACTTTATATAAAGTTAATAAAAATCCTTATCAAATAAATATTTTTAGGGATTATTAACAATAATGGCCGGTTAAATATTTAAATCTCTTTTGAGTGACCATAAATTGATGTTGTTTTGCAAAATAAGATTTATCATCTTTACAGGCTGATTTTAAAACTTTATTTTATTGCTTATGGCAATGTTCTGGGAAAAAGGGAAGAAAGGTGAAAATGAGATGTCATTTCTTGAACATCTCGAGGAGTTAAGGTGGCACATCATTCGCTCCATCCTGGCTATTGTTATCTTAATGGTAGTTGCATTTATTTTTAAAAATATAATATTCGACAAGGTGATCCTTGCCCCAAAAAACCCCGATTTCATAACAGCAAGGTTGCTTTGCAGGCTGGGGGAATACCTTAATACAACTGCATTATGCATAAATACCCAGCAGATGAACCTAATTAATATCAAAATGTCGGGACAGCTTACCACTCATATTACCGTATCGCTGGTTGCAGGGCTCATTCTGGCATTTCCTGTAGTTCTGTGGGAATTCTGGCAGTTTTTTAAACCGGCTCTGAAAGTTAATGAAGCCCGATATGCCAGGGGAGCTGTATTTGCTGCATCAATGTTGTTCTTCTTTGGTGTGTCATTTGGTTATTTTTTGCTTGCACCACTGTCAATACACTTCCTGAGCGCTTACGAGATCAGTTCGGATGTAGTGAACCAGATCAATATAAGATCATATATCGGGACCCTCACATCGATCTGCCTTGCAACAGGAGTGGTATTCGAACTTCCCATAATAGCATTCTTCCTTACAAAAATCGGACTTATCACTCCGACTTTCATGAGAAAGTACAGAAAGCATGCTATCGTGGTAATATTTGTAATGGCTGCTATCATCACTCCGCCCGATATCTTCTCCCAAACCCTGGTTGCCATACCTCTTCTTATACTTTATGAAGTCAGCATCTTTATCTCGGCACGGGTTATGAAACAAAAAGACATGGATAGTGAAGCCTTCATGAAAGATGGTGATTCACAACCTGATACTGCAACATCATAGTACCCGGAATGAAACTTCACACTCATAATCTGGTTAAGAAATACCGTAGCAGAACCGTTGTTGATCACGTTTCCGTTGAGGTACAGCAGGGCGAGATTGTGGGGCTGCTTGGCCCGAACGGAGCTGGTAAGACAACCACATTTTATATGATCGTAGGTCTTATCAAGCCCAAGGAGGGTAAAATATTCCTTGATGAAGAAGAAATCACCTCCCTCCCGGTTTATAAAAGGGCCCGGAAGGGAATCGGATATCTTGCGCAGGAAGCTTCCGTTTTCAGAAATATGTCGGTTGAAGACAATATAAAGGCAGTTCTTGAAATGTCATCCTTCCCGAAAGAAGAGCAGGTGGAAAGGCTTGAAACGCTCCTTGTAGAATTCGGGCTGCAAAAAATAAGGAAAAGCATGGGCATACAACTTTCAGGAGGTGAACGCAGAAGAACTGAGATTGCAAGGGCGCTTGCCCTTAAGCCAAAGTTCATCCTCCTCGATGAACCTTTCGCCGGTGTCGATCCTATAGCAGTTGAGGACATCCAGGAGATAGTATCAAAACTGAGGGACAAGAATATAGGAATCCTGATAACAGATCATAACGTCCATGAGACACTAACTATCACCGACAGAGCATACCTTCTCTTTGAGGGTCATATCCTTAAACAAGGCACATCATCACAACTGGCAGATGATGAACATGTAAGAAAAGTCTATCTCGGAAAAAACTTTGAACTGCGCCGGTAACCACAGGGCCAACGCACGAAGAAATAAAAAAAAGACAGCCTATTAACA
>MENI01000116.1:0-271 GCA_001768195.1 Bacteroidetes bacterium GWA2_40_15
TGTCACAAGCACATAATCCGCATCATCGTGTATCAGATAAAAATCAAGGCTGTTTCTGGGATTGATTGGCCAGAACTCCTTTGGCAGTCTTGTTACCCCTTTCTTGATTTCTGAATCATATATGCCAAGCATCAGTTGGAGTGCCATGAAGATCAGGATGCAAATTTTTTATTTAAAGTTGAGTTTTATCTTGAGTTTCAGGTACTTTCGCAAACTATTTAAACCAGTTTTGCAAGTAAATACCTGATGAGGATAATTTACATCACGACAA
>MENI01000116.1:655-20833 GCA_001768195.1 Bacteroidetes bacterium GWA2_40_15
ACTGAAGGTGGATATTCATTGGGCACATAAACCCGACAGCATGAAACCGTTGATGATTGTACTGCGGAATTATGATGACGAGCGCTGGGCAGCAGAGGCCTTCGCTTCAGAAGTTGCCAGTGGGCAGAATATCGCCTACTTTGAAACCAGAGGTGTAGGTGAATTCGGATGGGCACCAGGATTGCAGTGGCATGTACGAAGAGCTTCAGCCTGGACTGGAAGAACCGTTGCCTCGATGCAGGTATATGATCTTATGCGTTGTATGGAATTTTGCCGGACGCTTCCGGGTGTGGATCAGGCAAAAATAAGCATTGCCGCCAGAAATGAAGCTGGCGTTGTTGCCTTATATGCAGCCCTGATGGATGGCAGGTGCGAGGCTCTGATCCTGATAAATCCGCCAGAAACGCAGGATCTGCCAGGCAATCCCGAGGGAAAAGGACCAGCCACAGAAATGCTGAATTGTCTCAGGATTACCGATGTCTATCAAATTCCGGCATTGCTCGCACCTTCAAGGATCCAATTTGCAGACAAAATGCCACAGGCTTATCAGTGGTCTCAGGATTTGATAACAAAACTTGGCAAGCAGCCATTTATCACGATTCCATGATTAATAATTGATCCTTTTACTGTATGAATTGTTATATAACATAAATGATGATGTAAGAATGGTTAGATCACTAATAAATCCTGAAAATATGAAAAAAAACAGATCTGGTATTACTCGCAGAAGGTTCATACAAAGTACAGCCGGAGCGGTTGCTGCTGTCTCAGCTTCTGGATTTGTCACCTCTTTCGGCAATATCACGGAAATGAAGGGCAACAAATCCGGAATCATGCACAGAAAACTGGGCAAAACAGGTTTGGATGTATCCATCCTGTCATTTGGGGGAGGATCTCAATTTCTCAGAAATCCTGATGGTACATGGGAAAAACTTCTCGAAACTGCTCTTGAAGGAGGTATAAACCTGTTTGATACTGCCCCGGGCTATATTGCATCAAAAATGGGCCAGATATGGGACGGTAAGTCGGTTGACAGCAGTGAAGAAAGATATGGAAAAATACTGCCGGCCTACAGAAAACAGATCATCCTGTCCACAAAACTGGATACCCGGAAACCGGAGGAAGCTAAGGCCGAATTCGAGACAAGCCTCAGAAAACTGAAAACGGATTATGTTGATATATTATTTATCCATGGTATTGAGATATCAGATAATATTGCGGACATAGAAAACGGAGTTTACAGATCCCTGGTCTCATTTAAGGAAGCCGGAGCAGTCAGATATATAGGATTTTCATCAATGGGAGATGCTGAACATGCCAGTAAACTCCTGGACAAACTTGATTTCGATGTTGTATTGGTGGCCATGAATGCAACGCAGTATGGTAATTTTGCCAAATTTGTTTTACCTATAGCCAGGAAGAAAAATACCGGTGTTATGTCCATGAAACTTATGCGTGACATAGTCGGCAAAGAGGCTTCACCCAGTGAACTTTTTAACTATACCCTGTCACAGGAAGGTGTTGTCACCGGCCTGATAGGCCATACAGGAATGGATACACTGTCGGAAAATATCCGGTTAGCTCAGGAATTCACGGCAGCGACATTTGACCTTTATAAACGAAAGGAATTAGAAGCACGTCTTTTACATCTTGCCGGTCCTCATGCTTTATGCTGGGCACAACCCGGATACAGGGATGGCGGGGTTGCATAAATAATCTGTGTTGCATCATGGCGTATAAGAAAAATATGAAAATGAAAATAAAGAGAAATATATTCTGTAAATTGACCCTGATGGCTATATGTGTAATATTCCTTGCAGGATGCGGATCAAATAAGCCATATCATGAAGTAATAGTAAATAATCCGGAATTTATTCCAAATACCGTCTTTGTCGGCTATGAAGATCTGACTTCCCCAAAGTTTAGTGCGCTAAAAGAAAAGTACCGGTTAGATACGATTTTTCATGGCGAATCAGATGAGATGAAAAGAATTTTTTTGTTGAGAAACTGGATAAATAAGCTTATAAAAATTGACAATGAAGGACCCTACCCCGGAGATGGATCTCCTGAAAGCATACTGGATGAGGCCTTAAAGGGTCATGGTTTTCATTGCGGGCATTTTACAGCGGTGCAAAATGCCGTAATGAACGCTTATGGATATGTTACAAGATGCATAATCGCTGATGTTGGATCCATCGTTGACTATTTCCCGTCGGGCGAAGGTCACCATGCCGTTAATGAAATATGGCTGAATAGTTATCATAAGTGGTGTATGTCTGATGCCAAGTATGATTGTCATTTTGAAAAAAATGACATCCCTTTATCTGCTTTGGAGGTTCGTGATGAGTATTTAAAAAACAAAGCGGCAGAAATTACCCTGGTGAAAGGGCCTGACAGAATATCTGTCGCAGTTGTCCCAGAGCTAAAAAATTTAAACAGGTCCCAGATTGCAAGTATTTATACCTGGCTAAGCTGGGGCAGGTTTAACGATAGGTTCAGCAATGGGCCGAAAACCAATACTGATTATATGAATGTGTATGCAGATGAATATTTTAAAAACCATACCTGGCTGTGGAACGCGAAACCGCACTGGGCTTATAATACTGAATTCATGAATTTGATTACGGAACGTAAAGCGATTGAATGGACACCGAATACCATCGCATCAAAACTTTTAATTGAAGGAAGCAAGGTGCAGATTGAGCTCAATTCAAATACGCCGAATTTAAAAACATACCAGATGAAGGAAATGCCGGAAGGAAACTGGAAAGATGTTTCAAATGCTGTAGAAATAGAATTAAAAAAAGAAAAGAATGAAATTGTTTTCCGAACCATCAACCTTGCAGGTGTTACCGGCCCGGAACATAAAGTAATTATTGAAAGATAATAATCAGTACATGAATTATAATGTTTATTTTTTATGACCCAAACTTTAATTCTGCCTCCCAAAGTTCATTTTACATGTTCACCATTAAGGGGATGGGGGGGTCTTTTGTTGCTCATTGTTGCGGTTAATTCTTACGGACAAACTGGAATAGCTTCCCGCTATCCCGGTGATACTAATATTCAAAACGACCCCCATGTGATATTCGCTGACATGTTTGAAGAACCCAATATTAAAGTCGTAATTGCCAATTGGACTAACTATAAAGACTCAGCCCAAATGTCGCTTGTTACTGATGTGCCATCAGGCACCACGGGCAAAATTTCTATCCGGTTTACTGCATGTAACCGAAGATGCTGATGGGCAGCTAAACAGTATCTATTTTGATCATGTAGTTGCTGCTAAAGGCTATATAGGAGCCATTTCAAAAGCGGCACAGATAAAAGAATAACAAGAATTCAACTATAGTCCGGAAATGACCGGTCAGCATGGATACAGGGAATGTTGGCATTGGCAATCATAATGACGTAGAATGGTATTACCAACAGGGTTGTATTCCAGGTGCTCAGGAAAATGCATGAACAGGGTTCCTCCTATATCCCAGGGTGAATTTATATTCAGCCCGTATGTGAATCGCTCTTCCCGATCATCACTTACCCATGAACTATCGGTTAAAAAAAATATTCCGGAAAGATCTGCCACAGCAGGAAGGGGCCCTGTACGTTTAGTGGAGACAACCAATTCGTCGATCCAGAGTTTCTGTGCGTTATTCAATAGTCCCGGTCCAAAGTAGGGAGCCATTAAAAACTGATTAAGCTTCATATCCGGAAAATCGGTGGAACGCAGGATTACATCAGTGCGATCAACAACCAGTTTTCCGTCAAACCAGCCCTGGACGATCCCATCCTTGTTTGGTATATCATTTATTATATCAAGTGAATTTAACCTGAAGAATGCTTCAATACAATGCCACTTGTCATCAACAAAAAGCTGTTCTTTACTATCATAGAGCATGCCGTTATATCCGCCTTTCAATGGTCCCTGTGTAAGTCCATGTGGCGTATTTTCATTCTGAATGTCAGTAGCTGCGAGACGGAGTTTTCCATTTACCGGTTCAATATATAGGGTCAGGTGACTGGCTGCAGGCCCGTGGAATTCAGAATTCTCAGTGGTAAGAAAATGGGTGAGGTGCGGATGCCAGTTTACACCTGTCCATTGCCAGTCTTTTGATAACCTCAGGTAATAGCGGATATAAACCTCATCAACAGGGGAAAACAGGTGGCGTTGCGGGGACGATCCCTGGACCGGTTGAATACCCTTAATCCATTCATATTCGATACAGCCCTTTCCGTGTATCGAATTTTCACTGATCCTGCATGAAGTTCCATCATACCAGCCGCGCAGATTTAGCTCTCCATCATCAAATGTCTCGCTGAATAAAACATATTCAGGCACTTTCTCAGAAAAGCAAATGCCCGACAATACAAAAGAAACAAGAAGTAATTTCTTAACCATAATTCTGTATCTTAGATGATAATATCAAGTTATTTTGGAACAGATCCTTCTACTACCATATCTATCTCACTATTTTTTTTAAGCTCAATTACTATCTTCTTTTTACCAACAATAATAGTATAAGGCGTCGAAACAGTTTTTTCATTACCATCTGCAAAGTATTCAGGCAGCTCAACTCTGAGAGAACCATAGTTATCTGTCCTCTGACTCACAATCTCTTTGCCGTTTCTGTCCATTATTTTTATTTCAGTCCCGCTTAGAACCCGGCTCTTTTGATCATATAGATTAATTTTGAGGATCCAAAAGACCGAATAGGAATGATGTTGATCTGTTTCATCAACTACAAATTCCAGTCCTGTTAATTCATTAGAGCGAAATTCAGTGCCAACAGCAATATAATCAGGTTGTTCCAATGATCCCATTCTTACCGGCTTGAAATTCCTGACAGTATACTCAGCTCTGGTAATACTGTTACCGGAAAGTTTTGTATATTCTGCCCGTCCATAACTGCAAGCCACCCAAATGGGAGTTACATTGGCAATGATGTTGTTATTGTAAATCCTGCCACCTCTGGCATTGCCAATGTAAAACGCAAAAACTTCGGCATCCGTTTCTGGATTTTCATGATTTATGATAATTCCATTTCCGAATATTTCATTGTCTCCTGCACTGGCGCTGTAGAAAAATGCGGAAGCCATCGGTATATAATCCGGGTACTTCTCAAATTTCCGGCCTGTGATATGGAACTTATTATTGTAAATCCTGTTTCCGTAGCTTCCTTCGGGTGATCCTGTAGCAGCGCCATAATCTGCTATCCTTATGGCATTCGTGCTATAGTGATCATTATATTCACAACTGGGAGGAGCAGCTTTGATGTGGAATTCATTGTTGAAAATATCGATATTCCTGTGCCTGAATATCTCAATCCCCGATCCAATTTCAGGTTCAAAGCGGTTTTCAAAGATTTTCGAACCGTCCCCCATGGCCATCACGCTGTAATGGTTGGTGACAGTCTGACGGTTAACAAAATAATTATGATGTATGGCTGAGAATTTCCCCTTGAAACACAAACAGCCCTGACCTCCATAAAATTCACAGAAAGACACTTCCGAAGCTTGCTCACCCTGTAGATCTACAGCATAAAATTCAGATCCATGCCGGTTTATAATAAACGGACTTCTGATATCGAAAGTGCAGTTTGTAATAGAAGCCTGAGGCACGTCAACAGCAATAGTATTTATCCCTGAGGAAATGATTTTTAGATTGTCCATGATAATTCTGACATTCCTTGCGGTGGATTGAATTCCCCAGGATAGTATTCCAATCGTTGCATTCCTGATTATTCCGTTTTTAATCGTGACGGTACCGGCACCTTCAGCGACCGGTATCCCCTTAAAAGGTTTTCCTGATGAAACATCAGCGGTATAATCAAAAAACGCTGAATGATTCCTGTTGTATAAATGGTCGTAATGACCCATGGGGTGCGTTTTTTCAACAATACCTATTCCCACATCCATGGCCGGCCGGATATCAATTTCATCAACCAGGCATTCATTTTCAGCTTTAACACGGATACGGTATTTTCCGGCAGGCAATTTATTAAGATGCGCAAATATGAAACCTCCGCCGAGCCGCGTGGAACGGTTTATTATCGGACAACTTACCCGTGTTGAGTCGCCATAAGTGGTAATACACCTTATCTCATTTCCCTGTTCGTCATCAACATAAATGCTGACCCGCATATCTTTGTTCAGGTCTCCTCCCATTTCATTGTAATAATTTCCTGTAACCCCGCACATTGCAAAGTAGGATCGTCCGGCTACAGGAAGATAGATATAAGAAGAGGTAATCTCATCACCGGCTTTCATCCGCAATAGTCTATCACCGATAAAAGTATGGACTTCCTCCGTATTTTCGATCCTGGCGCCGGGAGCTTTGGATATATCCCATCCTGTTAATCCCTCTTCAAATCCATAATTTAACACATGCCCGTAATTGCCATCCGCATAGGTTACAGTATAACCATTCAGATCAAGGGTAATATCTTTGCCTAAGAAAAGTGTACTTTTTATATCCTTTATATCATTCACAAGAACATAGGTTGCTCCCGGAATGCCATAACTTCCGGATTCACTTACCGGAATCTCTCCTGCTGCTGGAATTCTGTGCTGCGCCGGAACATACTGACCTTCTGACTCAAGTGCTGACAGGCAAAAACTGAAAAAGCTGATAAATGTAAAAATGAGTTTGGGTGATTTAATTGGGAACATATTGCTTAAGTATTTGTGGCTAAATTTTTCTCTTCCTGAAACTAAGACCAATCGGTAACATTAGCAAAACCGGGATCAGCCAGATAGCAAGATATGACAATACTTCAAACGTTGGATCATAAGTATATATGTGATTCCCTTCTTTACCATAAATCTCAACTACATGATCTGTTGTATATGGATCATCATATTCAGGTTTGTAAAGGCTTGCCAGTGCGGCATAGGCAGGCCTTACAATCTCAGGATTTGCCTCAATTTCAGGAATGTCATGAGGAACAACCAATCCATAATCAGGGTCTAAAATATACCATTCATTTTCAGACACTTTCGCTCGTACAACAACATGTCCTGCAATATCCCACAGTTGTGCTTCTATATCATTATCAACCAGTATTCCTTTTACCACAATGGAATGTGAAGAGCACAATCCTACACCTCTTTCAAGTCCCTTCTTATAATTCACAAATTCGTATCTGCTGTCATTTCTAAAGGAATTAATGCAGAATAGGAGATAATTCTCCCACACAGGAACCCTCATATTGTATCTTTTTGAAGCTTCCTGTTTCCAGTAATGCGACATACTTTTACTCACAACATCATTTATACGTAAAGCAAATATCTTGTCTGACTCATCAGCTTCTCTGACTATCTCCTTCTTTGCATCTTCCAGTTTAATGGTAATATCATTAAGTCTACCCGTTCTTCTCTCCGAATAGATCTCCGGGTTTCTCATCGATTTAAACAATCCGGATAAATTTATTACCAGCAAAGCCAACCCAAGTAAGAACAAAACTACTTTAATCGATTTCATGACAGTTTATTAAACAAATAAAAAACAAATATACACAGGTTATGCAAGATAATAAAATGAATAATCAGTAAAAATGTAATCTATCGTAAGAAAAAGCCATATCAAAACCTTGCCAGAGATAGTTTAATAATCTATCTTGTCGCATGTTTTAGTACTTCGGAAAAGCATAAATAATTCATATTTAAATTAAAAACAAAAATTTAACCTGTTAACTTTACCATATAAAGATGAGAATGGATACAGATAAAAATCAAATCGATGTTGTAGTAATCGGGGAGTTAAACGTTGACATTATTCTGGATGGAATTGAGAGTTTCCCTGTGATAGGAAAAGAGATCCTGGCAAAGAGAATGTCAGTTACACTAGGTAGTTCTTCTGCTATATTTGCCAATAATCTTTCCTCTCTTGGTCCAAAAGTTTCCTTTATAGGAAAGGTTGGAGAAGACAATTTTGCACAGGTTGTACTTAGTATCCTGGAAAGCAGGAATGTTGATACAAGCCGGATAATCAGATCCTCCTCCCTGAGTACCGGTGCTACCATTGTTCTTAACTACAATCAGGACAGGGCCAACATTACTTACCCTGGCGCAATGCACGATCTCCATCTGGAGGATGTTGATTTTGACTACCTTTCGAGGGCCGGACATATGCATTTTTCATCCTGCTTTTTGCAACCCGGAATCCGCAGTGATCTTGTTGTTCTTTTCCGGCATACCAAAGAGCTGGGATTAACCACATCATTTGATGCTCAATGGGATCCTGAGGAAAAATGGGATCTTCCCCTTGAAGAGCTCTTACCCTTCGTGGATTTGTTTCTTCCCAACATGAAGGAGTTTAAGTTCCTGACACACAGTAATACTGTCGAAGAGGGTATTAACAAGCTGAAATCTTACTCTAATAAGATAGTAATAAAAAACGGAATTGATGGCTCGTTAGCCTGGGATGGGAAAGAGATAATTCGTCAGCCCGCATTTATTAATGATCGGGTAGTAGATTGCGTAGGCGCTGGTGACAGTTTCAATGCCGGTTTTATAAAAGATTTTATTGATAATAAACCGATTAAAAAATGTCTTGAAACAGGGGCTCTTGCCGGAGCTGTCAATACTACGATGGCTGGCGGAATAACAGCTTTTCAGAATATAGAAACAATTAGGAAAATCGCCCTTGAAAGATTCAATTATACACTCTGATCCATGAAATTACAGGATAAGCTTCTCCAACTAAAAGCCGGCAGAAAGGCGATACTTGCTGCAAACTTCTACAATTTTGAAACACTTTCGGGGATTATGCAGGCAGCAACAAATCTAAAAACACCTCTGATCCTGCAACTTTCAGAGAGTTCTATACGATACATGGGATTACCGGTGGCCGTAGCAATGGTAAAAGCGGCGATAAGGGAATTCCGGGTCGAAGCATGGCTACATCTCGATCATGGCAGTTCAGTCAGCATGGTCAGCAAATGTCTTGACGAGGGATTCGATTCCGTGATGATCGATGCAAGTGAAAAATCCCTGGAGGAGAATATTGAAATAACCAGCCAGGTCGTTGAAATTGCAGCAGGTTACCATGCTAATGTTGAAGCCGAATTAGGATTTGTACCAAAACTTGGACAAAAATATAAGGACAACGAATTTACCCGGCCCGAGGATGCCCGTAAGTTTGTTGAAAGCACCGGGATCAATGCACTCGCGGTTGCTATAGGTTCTGCTCATGGCTTTTACAAACAGGCTCCAAAACTCGACATTGAATTGCTTGCAAGAATAAGTCAGACAGTTCCCTCCCCTCTTGTTCTGCACGGCAGTTCAGGTATTCCTGATACTATGCTTATTGAGGCAATTGAAAATGGCATATGTAAAATTAATCTTGCCACAGAAACTAAAAATGTATTTATGCTTGCTCTCAAAGAGAGGCTCAGAAACAACGATGAAATTGACCTGAGGATAGTATTTCCCTATGCCACAAAAGCAGTTATAAATCTCATTGAGAAAAAACTTAAAACGATAAATAAAATAAGATGATACCATGAAAACAAAATCATTTTACATTATAAGCCTACTCTGGCTCCTTGCGATTCCGACTCAGGCTGACTCAGGAAGGATCAGGATAGCCTCATGCCAGTTCCCGGTATCAGCTGATGTCATGTCGAATTACCGGTTCATTGAATCGCAGATGATAGAAGCAAAGCTGAAAAAGGCTGATGTTGTCCACTTTCCCGAGTGCGCATTGTCGGGTTATCCAGGATCAGATTTTCAGACCCTTGATAACTTTAACTGGGATGAGCTTCACAGACTGACAGACTCTGTAATCCTGCTTGCAGATAAGCTTAACATGTTTGTCATACTCGGATCGTTGCATAAGCTGAGCGGTGCAAACAAACCTCACAACAGCCTCTATGTTATTACTCCGGATGGAAAAATTGCTGACAGGTATGACAAGAGGTTCTGCACCAGCACTGACCTGAAGTTCAGTTCTCCCGGTGACCATTTTGTATCTTTCAGCATTAGCGGAGTGAAATGCGGGTTGCTGATATGCTATGATATAAGGTACCCCGAGCTTTATCGTGAGTACAGAAAGCTGGGTTGCGATGTTATCTTCCAGTCTTTCTATAATGCCAGGGCTGAAAAAGGAAGCATACATCCCGTTATAATGCCCGTTTCTGCCCAGGCTCATGCTGCAACTAACTATTTCTATATGTCACTAACCAACTCATCGGCACCCGAGAGCTGGCCATGTCATTTTCTTACACCCGACGGACTTATTCAGAATAAGCTGCCTTACAATGCTCCCGGAATTCTGATATCTGACATTGACCTCTCTGCAAAATACTACGATGCCAGCAGGGAATACAGGCCGGATGCCATGAATGGCAAACTGAACAGCGGAACCACATTGCGTGATACACTCTCTTCCAGAAGAAATATTATTTATTGATTAACTTTATTGCGATCAAATCATTCAATTATGTCACTTACAGAGAAAATATCCGCCGATCTCATTAATGCAATGAAATCAAAGGATAAACTGGCGCTTGAAGCTATAAGAGCTGCCAAGACAGCATTCATACTTGCAAAATCAGAAAAGGGAGCAGATTCTGTTCTCTCTCCCGATGAAGAACTGAAGATAATTCAGAAGCTTGTAAAGCAGAGGAGGGAATCTGCGGCAATATATAAAGAGCAGAACCGGCCTGATCTCTTTGAAAAAGAGGTTGCGGAAGCTGATGTCCTCGAAAAATATCTGCCGGCTAAAATGAGCGAAGAGGAATTAACGACTGTTTTAAAAACAATCATTGAACGTGTCGGGGCGAAATCCCCCGCCGATATGGGCAAGGTGATGGGTGCTGCCACAAAGGAGTTAGCAGGCAAAGCTGATGGCAAGGATATTTCAGTTAAAGTCAAACAACTTCTGGGTTGAATTTAGTTAAGATTAAGGACTTTAATACGGAGAGACACGGAGTTGGCGTCAATCGACCAATTACAGGTATCCTCCGATAGTTCCATTGAACAACGCCTTTGCCAGGTCGATATGGTACCACATCTTTGCATAGAAATATAGCAGCACCAGCAGTCCTGCAACAAAGATGAGGGTCAATCCCATGTATTTGCCTGCCAGCGATTTGCCCGATCTGATCATCCTTACCGAAAGAGTTTTTACCCACTCTTCCATCTTCGTAAAGAGCGGATAGAATATTATTACAATTATACCCATGGCTATAAGCGTGAATATCACCGGACGCATATGATTCTTATAGCTAATCATATAATCGCCGATGGCAGTGGTAAGCAGATTGGCGATAAGGATTGTCAGCGTGGTGACAACAAAACGGAAAAAATATCGGTACATTGATTATCTGTTAATTCTACGTATCAACTCGACTAATTAAATTTATAATTCTTTGTGTAATTTAGTAACCTGGAGCTTTAGGGGCATTTTTTTTACCACCAATACACCACTACTCCAGGAATCACCAAGGTTAGTAAAATTATTGGAAACTATGAAAATTATACAAACTGAAAAGATGCCGCAGGCAAGCGGTCATTATTCTCAATGCATTGAACACAATGGAATGCTCTATATTTCAGGGCAATTGCCGGGAAATCCTGAAATGATGCCTCTGCCGGAGGATATTGAATCTCAAACAAAGATTGTTCTCGATAAAATCGACCTTATCCTGAACCAGGCGGGAAGTTCAAGGGAAAAGGTTATCCAGATGAGGATCTACATATCCGATATCGAATTATGGAACAGAGTGAACAGTGTTTACACAAGATTCTACGGTGAACATAAACCTGTCAGATGTATTGTTCCAACAGGAAGACTCCATTTCGGCTGCCTGATTGAAGCTGAAGCGGTGGCATATACCTGATTTATTTTGACCCACCCCCACCCCTCCCGGTGAGGTGATTCCAATGGAGATTACTCTTCCAGTCTGTCAAGAATATTCTGAGGCAACGATTTATTGGTGTCTGCTCCGAGCTCTTTTATCTTTTCGATCCTGCCGATGATGGTATCACCTTTCTTCTTCGATTCATAAAGCTTGTTCATCGCATTGGAATACTCTGATTTAGCATCATCGATCTTTCTTCCTACTGCGATAAGATCTTCAATAAAGCCTGTAAACTTCTCATACAAAGCGCCGCTCTGACGTGCTATCTCAAATACATTCTTCCTCTGCTTGTCCTGGTTCCATATATAATTGATAGTCCGCAGTGTGGCCAGCAGCGTGGATGTGCTAACAAGTACAATACTCTTTTTCAGTGCCTTGTCAAACAATGAATGATCCTCACGCTGGGCCACTGAAAGTGCAGGTTCGATTGGTACAAACATCAGGACATAATCGGGGGGATTGATTCCGTACAGCTTCTGATAATTCTTATCCCCGAGCTCTCTGATATGGTTACCCAGATCAAAAAGATGTTGCTTCAGCGCCGCTACCTTATCTTTTTCATCATCGGCATTGAAGTATCTCTCGTAAGCTACCAGCGACACTTTTGAATCGACAATCAGCTGCTTGTCGTCCGGCAGATTGATAATATAGTCCGGACGAAGATTTTTCCCGTCATCATCCCTTATGGTCTCCTGCTTACGGTAATGAATGTCCTTTTCAAGTCCGGCCTTTTCGAGTATCATTTCAAGCTGAATCTCACCCCAGTCACCAAGCATCTTCTTGTCTCCCTTCAATGCATTGGTCAGTTTATGTGCATCATCGCTTACCTGCTGATTCAGCTTTATGATGTTCTCCAGCTCCTTCTTCAGAGATATCCTCTCCCTGGTCTCATCCATATAAACCTTGTCGATCTTCCCTTCGAACTCCTTTATCTTCTCTTTCAAAGGATTCAATATATCGCCAACACTCTTTTCATTCAGCTCCAGGAACTTCTTGCTTTTCTCCTCCATCATGTCATTCGAGAGGTTCTTAAACTCCAGTGAGAACTTCTCATGAATCTCATTCAGCTCCTTCTTACTGTTTTCAAGCTTTTCTTCAATGTTCCTCAGATTTGCCGACAATTCTGCGATCCGGGAATTCAGTCCGATAATAGTTTTTTCCTTCTCGTTGTTCTCCTGTTTCTCCTGGTTGAAGATTTCGAGGGCGATATATTTACTATTTATATCCTCAACAGGGATCCCTCTCTGCTGAAGCGCTTTCTGACGGGTGAAGAGCCAGCCGATAAGAGCTCCTGCAACCAGTCCTGCAGCTAAAAAAACTATTTCCATATATAACTGATTTAAAACTCATTACCAGTTTTAAACTACTGGCATTTCAATATGGGAAGATAGTAATAAAAGTTTATTCAAAGGCGATGTTAATTAAACCTCGATCATTTGTTTAACACTGAACCTTAGCCCCCGGGGCTGTTGAAAAAGACCTTTTTCAACAGCCTCAAATTTCTGTGTACTATACAGAATTTATCTAATATACAGAGAATTAACCCCCCTTTAGGGGGGAAGGGGGGCATAAACTCAAGGGCAGTAGTTAGGTTATGATATTTAAAACGCAATTGCTACCTTTGATCTGATACTGAACCTGATAGAATGAACCATATCATTAAACAGATTGAGAGCCTGAGAGATCAGCCCCTGAAGGATAACCTTGACAAGGTGATTGAAAATGCTTCAACACCGGTTAAGGAGAATGATTATCCCGATCTGATAAAGGAATTTACTGCTTTCTATACAAAACAGTTGTCCGGACAGGTTTTTCCCGCACTTATAAAAATAAGCATCCCTGATAAAGAAAAATCAGGTGACGTGGTCATTAATACTGAATGTCAGCGTGTTGTCATCATAGGCGATCTCCACAGCGATCTCAATGCCCTGAGCTCCATCCTGAAAAAGCTCGCTCTCTCTTCCTATGATTACTTCTCAAAGGCAATATTTCTGTTCTGCGGTGATTATACCGACAGAGGAAGACGTCCTCTTGCCACACTGAGGCTGCTTTATGCTCTCAGGACTTACCTTGGCGAGAGATGTATCCTGTTGAAAGGAAATCATGAGATCATAAAATACTCCTGCGGCCTGCTCAGACCCGGATTTTCCCCGGCCGATACGGCAGAGTTAATGAACCGGGTGCTTTCTCCTGAAGTGAACAATCTCTATGCCTCTTATCTTGACAGGCTGCCTTACATTGTTTCATTGAATCATTCAGGCACAAGATTTCTTATTTGCCATGGCGGTATTCCCCGACATGACTATTCAGAAGTCTACACCGAGGAAAAGTTCATTGAATACTTCCTTCCTGCAAACGATCATTCGAAGGAGGGTATTATGCTAAGTCAGATGCTGTGGGGCGATCCGGGTGATGCAAGCTCATCATTCCGCGGACAGGAGATCCGTTTTGAGTTCAGCAAGGCCGAGTTTATTGAATTCATGGACAGAAATGGATATGATATAATGATACGCGGCCATCAACCTGTTGATAACGGAGTGATGTACTGCTACAACAACCGGCTGATATCCTTTTTCTCAACCGGGGGACACGATAATAGCGATACTCACTACCCCGATGATGTACAGAGTCCGGCTTTCATTGTTATCAAGGAAGGTGGAGAGATAGTGCTTGAAAAGGTATTCGATAAAACGGTTAAATGATTTCAGTTCTCTCTCAGGGATGATAGCTTTTCTTTGTCTTATCTATCACATCAAGAAGTCCGTCCCTGAATGAGTCATTGCCAAGCTGCCAGAACATAATTCCTCCCAGCTTATTATCGATGACATACTCTGTTTTCAGCACAACCGATCTTTTGTCATCGAAAGTAACAAAGATCTTCTTTTCCTTATTATAGATCCATGGAGCCTTTGCTATCTCGTCCCAGTGATACACATACCCGCTGTCGGCCGGCAGTTCTGCAGGAAAATTTTTAAAAGAGACACCTCCTTTATACTTGCCTGGCATATAGAGGCCATCATTAAGATAATCAACCTCTTCATATACCCTCCCGTAGAATGCGGCTCCTACAATTATCTTACTCGCAGGGATTCCCATTTTAAGAAGATATTTAACGCACCAGTCTACCGATCGCTCCTGTCCCGGAGTCTTGAACTGGGCATACTTTCCCGGTATTGCATGAAGCTGGTCAGGTGTTGAGTAAAGAGCTGTATGGTGATAGGTGATCTTAGCATCCTCTCCAAGCGCCAG
This sequence comes from Bacteroidetes bacterium GWA2_40_15, assembly GCA_001768195.1. Classification (GTDB taxonomy): domain Bacteria; phylum Bacteroidota; class Bacteroidia; order Bacteroidales; family VadinHA17; genus LD21. Next base: position 15,769 of record MENI01000116.1, read on the forward strand.
GTGACGGTACTGAGGCAGATCCGGACGATTCTGGTAACTACCTATGTCATAGGTCATAAGATTAACATAATCCATCATCTTCATAACCTTCTTCCACTCCACTACCTCCTCAAAAATGCCTGCATGTGCACCTGCTGCAAAGCTGAGCTCCTTACCCGGATTATATTCCCTGATCGCTGCGACAAGCTTAGTGAAATTAACTTTGTCTGCAACGGAGTATTTCTGTCCTACAAAATGTTCAACAGTTGGAAATTCCCAGTCGAGGTCGAGACCATCCGTACCGAAATATTTATGAGTTTCGTTTATTGACTTTGCGAATTCCTCACGGCCGGCTGCGGTTGAAAATGCATCAGAACATGTTTTGCAGCCTCTTCCACCACCAAGCGAGAGTATAACCTTAAGCTCCGGATTGACCTTCTTGAGAGAGACCATTTTCTTTATGACTGCCGAATCATTCTTTGTGATACTGAAACGGTTACCGTTTATCTGGCCGAAGCAGAAGATAATATGTGTCATTTGTGTGACATCATACTTATCAATCGGGTTAGCTGAGCCGAGATAGTATGCCAGCACCCGGATATTATTTGCTGACTGCGATTTTAAAGAAAAGGGGTTGCTAAGAAGCAGTGTGATAACCAGAAATCTAATGAAGAAAGAGTTTTTCATTGTATTCTAATTTTTAAACAAATATAATTTTTAGGATGGAAGGTTAACAATATTGTGATAAGTTTTAATGAGTTTTGAAAGAATGCCTTGCGAATTATGCCTTGCGTCTTTTTATTATCTTTGATTGCGAACTCTATTATTATGTATCAGAAAGATTATGTCCTAAGATGATGAAGGCTGTATTTCTTGAAAAACCGGGAGGTCATCTTGTGATGAAAGAGGTAAATATCCCTGTTCCAGGTCCCGGGGAAGTGCTGATCAAAATGAAAGCGGCACCGGTCAATCCATCCGATCTAGCAAGGATAAGAAATACTGCTGCCGGACACGATCTGGCCACTTTTATCCCCGGAATTGAAGGGAGCGGAACTGTAGTGGTGGCAGGTAAAGGAATACTGCCCCGTCTCTGGCTCGGAAAAAGGGTTGCCTGTTCTTCGGAATATCCGTCCAGCGGTACCTGGGCTGAGTATATGGTTACAAAAGCCGGAAACTGTTTTCCTCTAAGCGAAAAAATAAATGATGAGCAGGGTTCAATGTCGCTGGTAAATCCTTTAACAGCTCTTGCCTTTTTTGAGATTATTAAAGAGAATAACCACAAAGCGATTATAAATAATGCAGCAGCCAGCGCCCTCGGAAGAATGGTTGAGATGTTAGGTAAAAAACAAAAAATTCCTGTAATTAATATTGTGAGAAACCAGCATCAGACGGAGCTGCTGAAAAATTCAGGTTCACAATATATTCTGGATAGTTCGTCATTCTCATTTATAGAAGACCTTGGAAAATTATCGCACGATCTGAAAGCAACAATTCTTTTTGATTCTGTCTGCAGCAGGCAGCTGGATAATATTATTGATGCACTTCCTTCGGGAAGTTCTGTCATAATCTATGGAAATCTTTCAGGAGAAGAGCATATTATGATTAATCCCAGATGCCTTATTGACAACGATATAAAAATATCGGGTTTCTATCTTGGAAGAAGGGCAAAAAAGAATGGACTTCTTAAGAACATGATGAACCTCAGAGAGGTAGGCCGGCTTATGAGCAGTGATATGAAAATAAAGATCCGGGGCAGATTCCCGCTGGACAGGGCGCAGGAGGCGGTTGATACCTACCTGGGAAATATGTCCGCAGGGAAGGTTTTGCTGGTAATGTAAGGCGTGGGGCGTGGTTAACCTGTAAGTGCCTTCAGTAAAGGAGCATAGTCATACTGCAGATCCTCATGCAGTGAGCTGAGTTTTTCCCTGATTGTTTCGATTTGCCTTGCGTATAGATTCCTGAGCGCTGTGTTTTTATTTATGGAGGGTGTGAGATTTCTCAATCGTGTACAATAATGGATATGTAAATCCACCTCTGTCTTTTTATTCTGCGAATACCTGATGTATTTCCTGGTATTCAGTAATATACGGCGAACACCTTTTTTTATAAAGTAATAACTCTTCCTGTTCACCTCCTTAAACTGCCGGTCAATCTCCTCTTTAACACTTTCAACATACATTATCTCATCAGATGCTTCAAACAGGAGATAGGTCAGTAACTCCTTGTTTTCTTTCTTAAACCGTGACAACCTGAGACAAAGATCCCTAAGTTCTTTAGGCGTCCGGTTAATAAGTTCCTGGTTAAGTTCTTTAACGGTGACAGCCTTCATTATACTGGAAATAAATTATATGGGTAAAGGTATGAAATTATATGGCGACAGGCGACAGGCGACAGCTTTGCCAGCCACAGATGACCGAAGGTCTGCGAAGGCTGGGCAACAGGGGCCTGGGTACCGGTTTTATGTTTGACAGGAATCTCTCTTCCCAAAAAGATTGTACCGGTTATTGGCGATAAGACGGTATATGAAATCCCTGATAATTGGGGGGATAATGATAAATGCAAACAGTATCTTCCATGCTCCGCCAAGATCCTTCAGAATGTTCAGCACTGCAGAAGAGCGAAGATAAGATCGTCCATCTTTAATGTATAGTGCTGTATCTGAATCAGTTTCAGGTAATCCTGCAGCCAGCAACAATCCTTTCCCCTCCTCCGATTGCAGCGACACAAAATGAAACCTTTTGTTCTTGTCCCTGGTTTTTATAAAAAGTACAAGTCCGGTACAGAGGTTACAGATGTCGTCATATAATACTATCCCTTGCATGTAAGTTAAACGTGAGAGATTTTTGTTTGTTCATAACAGGCGGCAGGCGGCAGGGAAAATGAAAATAGTATAAACATATTGGTTTAATAGAGTGTTTGAGTTAAGTAAGGAAGAACAATAGATTTATCTTTGCATTTCCTAATGAACATTTAATATCCGATGTCCGATAAAACGAAAAATAATCCCGGATCAGGTTTACGGGAGATGCTCAAACTCTTCAGGTTCCTGAAGCCCTACAGATGGCTGTTTGCTTTAGGACTGCTGTTTCTCCTCATATCCACCGGGGCAAGCCTTATGTTTCCCAAACTCCTTGGTGATATGGTCGACATGGGTAACAGGGGAAAAATGATTAAGGAGATCAGCCGGACAGGATTGTTACTTCTTGCCATACTGGTAACTCAGGCAATTTTTTCATACCTGCGAACAAGGATCTTCGTTCATGTTACAGAAAAAACCCTGGCTACTATACGTCAGCATCTCTACAACCACCTTATCAGGCTGCCGATGTCATTCTTCTCAGAAAAGAGGGTCGGTGAACTGAACAGCAGGATATCTTCAGATATATCCCTTATGCAGGATTCAATTACCGGAACACTGGCAGACCTTCTTTATCAGCTACTTGTGATCACCGGTGGCATAACCCTCATGATGATCAGTTCATTCAAACTGACTCTTTTCATGCTGGCAATTGTGCCTCCGATGGCCCTTCTTGCTTTCTTCTCCGGCAGGGCAATCCGCCGTTACTCGAAAAAAGCCCAGGCCTTCGTGGCTGAGTCAAATACGATAGTTGAAGAAACGCTTCAGGGTATTCAGAATGTAAAAGCCTTTACAAACGAGATGTTTGAGACAAAACGGTATCGTGAAAAAACCGAGGAAGTTGCCCTTGCAGGTATCAAAGGTGGAAAATACCAGGCATCTATATCATTCATTGTACTTGGATTCTTTGTGGCTATGGCAGCGGTAATCTGGCGTGGCGCCACAATGATGGCAAACGGCCAGATGGAGGCTGGACAGCTCTTCTCGTTCGTAATATATTCCGGCTTCATTGCCGGAAACATAGCCGGAATGGCCGGTGTATACTCGCGTCTGCAGAAGACCATCGGAGCAGCTGAATACCTGCTGCAGTTACTTGACGAGCCTGTAGAAACCATTGACGAAGAATACCTGCCTGAACCTGCATATACCCTTTATGGAGAGATAAGCTTCGACAAAGTAGAATTCAGATATCCTTCGCGAAAGGAACTTACAGTGCTCAGGGAGGTCAGTTTCACCATTGAACCCGGACAACAGGTTGCTTTGGTCGGACCCAGCGGGGCAGGTAAATCAACTATTGCCTCATTACTGCTGAAGTTTTATGATCCTTCAGGTGGTCAGATCAGCTTTGACGGACGCGATAGTAAGAGTTTTCCTGTAACATCACTTCGCTCACAGATGGCAATAGTGATGCAGGATGTATTTCTTTTCGGAGGGACCATACGTGAGAACATAGCCTATGGAAAACCTGGTGCCACAGAGGATGAGATCATTGAAGCAGCGATACAGGCAAATTCATACGATTTCATTCAGTTATTTCCCGGCAAACTCGATACTATTGTTGGTGAACGCGGTATTCAGTTATCCGGAGGGCAGCGCCAGCGGATTGCCATTGCACGTGCCGTACTGAAAAATCCAAAGATCCTTATTCTCGATGAAGCAACATCATCGCTCGATTCCGAATCTGAAAGGCTTGTGCAGGAAGCACTTGAGAAACTGATGAAAGGACGAACATCGGTGGTGATAGCACACAGGCTTGCAACTGTGAGGAAAGCAGACATGATAATTGTTCTCAACGAGGGAAAGATAGTGGAACAGGGAACTCATTCTGAATTACTTTCAAACGGGACTGGCCTCTATAAAACCCTTACTGAACTGCAATTCACTACCTGAAAAAACCCACCCCTAACGCTTGCGACTATTAATCTCCACATCCCCCAGTTGCCCCTCACTCTGTGCCTTCAAATAACCCACCCCTAGCCCCTCCCGGGAGGGGAACCTCATTCCCCTGACTTCCTTCCATTATGCCGTTATGCCGTTGTGCCGTTGCGCCGTTGTGCCGTTGCGCCTATTCCCTATACCCTGGCCCTCTTACAACCCTTCCAGGTGTGGCTCCTGTATGGTCGCCATCCTTTATAACCTGAACACCATTAACAAAGACATGAACCATACCGGTTGAATACTGGTGAGGCTTATCAAATGTGGCATTATCATTGATTTTATCCTTATCAA
>MENI01000117.1 GCA_001768195.1 Bacteroidetes bacterium GWA2_40_15
TACCCCCCCCTAAACAAAATGAATTGTCATTCCGAATGGATCCGCCGACAGGCGGAGTAATGAGGAATCTCCCCTCACATAGAAAAATCAAAGAGTTTATGTGAATTAATCCGGATACTCATTAAAATTTATGTGCGTTGACCCTGACTACTGCATAATAAATATTTGCAAACCAAGTATGTTTTAATACTTTTGCATCTCAAATTTTGAGTATGCACAAGAGCCGTGTTAAAACCTGGGCGCATTTATCACTTTTAGCTGCAAATATCATTTACGGAGTTAACTATGTAATAGCCAAGGCTGTCATGCCCGACCAGATAAAGCCGCTTGCACTTGTTGCGGTTCGGAGCATAAGTGCAGCCTCACTATTCTGGATTACAAGTCTGTTTCTGCCAAAGGAGAAGGTTAGCAGAAAAGATCTCCTGTTCCTGTTGTTCTGCTCCCTGTTTGGAGTTGTGACTAACCAGGTACTCTTTCTTGTGGGTTTGAATTATACTTCACCTGTTAACTCCTCAATAATAGTATCAACAAATCCGATTTTTGCATTTATTCTTGCTGCTCTGATCCTCAGGGAGAACATAACTTTCCTTAAAGGTATTGGGCTTTCCATAGGACTTACAGGTGTTCTGCTACTGATACTCGAGAACGGAACTCCGGATATCAGCAGCAGAACTTTTCTGGGTGACCTTGCAACACTTATAAATACGATCAGCTGGGCGTTTTATACAGTCATAATCAAACGGATGCTTGAGAAATATCATCCGGTTACAGTTATGAAATGGACCTTTTTCTTTGGCATGTTCATAACCATATCAATAGGTTATCCCCAGTGGAGCAGAACCGAATGGTCAGCTATAACATTCAATGGCTGGCTTGGGATTGGATTTGTGGTTCTGTTTGCCACTTATGTCGGGTATCTGCTTATAGCCTTTGGGCTGCGTCGTTTAAGCCCTACAATTGTAAGCACCTACACCTACCTTAACCCGGTAATTGCTGCTTACCTGGCTACAATCATGGGACAGGACCGCATTGATCTTCATATGATTCTGGCAGCAGTACTCATCTTTACAGGTGTATTTGTTGTCAGCTGGCAAAAAAAAGCGCCACCAGCCTGAAGCCCTGCGCCCTGCGCCCTGCGCTATTTATCTATCACTCCCGATCCGATCACCTCATCGCCTTCATACCACGCAGCAAACTGTCCGGGTGCAATGCCCCGCTGCAGTTGGGCGAATATGATAAACATACCTTCTTTCCTCTTGTAAAGGCGGGCCTTCTGTAAAGGCTGCCTGTACCTGATCCTCACCATGTAATCACAGTTTTCACCTGCTTTCAATTCCAGGTCATTACGTATCCAGTGCACCTCATCATTCCTTATGAATAATCCTTTCCTGTTTAGCCCGGGATGACCATGGCCCTCGCCAACATAAACTATGTTCCCGGATACATCGGTAGCTATGACAAAAAGCGGTTCTGCATATCCTCCTACATTCATACCTTTTCTCTGACCTATTGTATAAAAATGGGCTCCGTTATGGGTTCCTATTACCTTTCCGTTATTATATTCAAATTTAACCGGTTCAGACATTCTGTGAAGGATTTCTTCTGAAATATCTGCAGAAGGCAACCTGTCATCAATAACAGGGAAGAGTGTTCTGTCTTTGATCTCCACAATATCCCCCTTTTTTGTTTCAAGTTTTTGCTGGAGAAATGTCGGAAGGTGTACTTTTCCCACAAAGCATATACCCTGCGAGTCTTTCCTCTGTGCAGTGGCAAGACCAAGGCTGTCAGCTATTTTTCTTACCTCGGGCTTGATCATCTCCCCTAAGGGGAAGAGGGCCGTTGCCATCTGCTCCTGGCTCAGTTGGCAAAGAAAGTAACTCTGGTCCTTATTAGCGTCTTTACCTGCGAGGAGCCTGTATATAAGTGTATTGTTAACACTTATCGTGTCTTTCCTGCAATAGTGACCTGTTGCCACATAATCACCGCCAAGCTTTCGGGCTTCATCAGCAAATGAATCGAATTTGATCTCCCTGTTGCACAACACATCAGGATTTGGTGTCCGGCCTTTTTCATACTCTGCAAACATGTAATCCACAACTCTTTTCCGATATGGACCGCTCAGATCAACCATATGAAAAGGTATCTGAAGCTTTTTTGCCACCATCTCTGCAAACATCATGTCGTCTTCCCAGTGGCAGTCACTCTGCAGCAGACCTGTAGTGTCATACCAGTTCTTCATGAACAGACCCGTAACATCATATCCCTGCTCTTTCAGAATCCATGCTGCGACACTTGAATCAACGCCTCCCGATAATCCTATGATAACCTTCTTTTTCACGTCACAAAGATAAAAAACATTAACTTTATCCCACCATGGGCACAGGTACACTTACAATATACAATGCTTCTGCAGGATCAGGTAAAACATATACTCTTGCGGCGATTTACCTGAAACACCTTTTCAAGTCAAGACATAACTACCGGAGAATACTTGCGGTTACTTTTACAAATAAAGCAACTGCCGAGATGAAGGCCCGCATTATTGAAAATCTTTATAAACTTTCATCAGGAGAAGAATCAGATTACCTTTCTGACCTGATCGAATCAACAGGCAGAAAAGAGGAATGGATCCGTTCAGAAGCAAAGGAAATTTTGAATTCGATACTTCATGATTACTCAAGGTTCTCAGTTTCCACAATTGACAGCTTCTTTCAGAAGATTCTGAGAGCTTTTGCAAGGGAAGCAGGGCTTCATTCAGGGTTCAGTATCGAAATGGATCACAGTATCATCCTCTCTTCGGCAGTAGATGAAATGATCAGATCAGCGGGAACTGATCCACAGCTTAAATCGTGGCTTACAACCTACGCCCTGTCAAATATTGAGGAAGAGAAAAGCTGGAATCTGAAAGAAGGAATTTTGTCTCTCTCAGAAGAGCTTTTTAAGGAAAAATTCAAGATACTTTCAGCTGGTGAACGGTCATTAATTGAAAACAAGGAATTCCTGCAAGGGTACATTAAAACTATCAGGTCTGTAGCATCATCATTTGAGAAAAAGTTGCAAAATTTTGGAGTGAAAGCAAACGGACTCTATTTAGACTTTGACCTTGACGATGGCATATTCTTCCAGAAGGGTAAGGGAGTACCCGGATTCATGAGATCCATGCTTTCAGGAGCAGTAAAGGAGCCCAATAACTATGTTCGTGCTATTACCGGTAATCCGCCGAAATGGACTACAGGGGCTATAGATACCCGGCTTAAATCTGCACTCGATGCAGGACTTGAATCAATACTTATCGAAGCTATACAAACTTATGACCAGGGAATAGTGGAATATAAGACATCTGTTGCTATTCTTTCCCACATTTATGCTCTTGGCATCCTGTCGGATGTATCAAGGAATATTCATCAGATTACAACTGCTGAGAACAGTTTCCTGCTTTCCGATACGGGCGATATCCTGAATCAGATAATCAATGGCGACCAGACCTCTTTTATTTACGAGAAGGCAGGCAACAGATATGAAAATTTCATGATCGATGAGTTCCAGGATACATCTGCCATCCAATGGAACAATTTCAGTCCTCTTATTTACAACAGCATGGCAGAGGGTTCCGATAATTTAGTTGTAGGGGATGTAAAACAATCAATATACAGATGGAGGAACAGCGACTGGAGAATACTTGGATCAGAACTTAACGATAAAGTTGATAATGAAAGGATTATAAGCAAACCTCTGACAACTAACTGGAGGAGTTGTACAGATATAATCCGGTTTAACAACAGGTTGTTCACACTTATCCCTGAGCATATCGACGAAATCTTCTCAAAGGATTCGGGTCCTGTCAGCTTCAAAAAACTTTACTCCGAAGCCGTTCAGAAAGATACACGTAAAAGAGCGGGCGGTTTTGTACGTTTAGAGTTTATTGAAAACAATAAGGAAAATTCATGGCAGGATATTGTGCTTCAGAAGCTTCCCTCCGTAATCGGATCAATGCTGGAAAAAGGTTATGATCCCTCTGATATAGGTATAATTGTAAGAGATGGTAAAGAGGGGTCTGCAGTGCTGAAAACTCTTATCGATTATAATAATCTTCCTCCTGATAAAAAAGAATTTGCAGATTTTAAGGTTGTATCAAATGATTCCTTACTGCTTGCCGGTTCTCCAGTTATTAACTTCATAATTTCTGTATTATCAGTCGCCAGTGATCCTTCCGACATGATATCCAGGGCTCTCATGCTCAGGTTTTTCCTGCTTGCTTCCGGTGATGAGAGGGCAGGAAATGTTTCACTGGTGAGTAATGAGCTTATAGAGGAGTCATCAAAGTATTTCCCTGAAGGGTGGAAAGATCTACTGGCAAATATCCGTCAATTTCCGTTATTTGAAACCACTGAACAGATTATAAAGTTCTTTGACCTTGGCTGTTTAGCCTCAAACGTAGCATACCTGAATACATTTCAGGATCATGTTCTTAATTTCTCAGGGAGCAGGAACAACGATCTTTCATCTTTTCTGGAATGGTGGGAAACAAGCGGCAGTAAAAAGTCAGTTGTTTTACCCGGAAATCAGGACTCGGTCAGGATTCTTACAATCCATAAATCAAAAGGTCTTGAATTCAAGGTTGTTATACTGCCTTTTATATCCTGGAATCTCGATCATCTGCCTTCAAAGCAACCAGTACTATGGGTTAAGCCATCTTTAACTCCTTTCAATCAGATAGGTGTTGTTCCTGTCAGATACAGCAAGGATCTTCAGGATACAATTTTTGCCGGTGATTACCTGGAAGAAAGGTATTCGGTTTTTATTGATAACATAAATCTTCTCTATGTTGCTTTTACAAGGGCCAGGGAGGTCTTGTACGGATTCACTGCCGATAATCCGCGTTTTGAGAATAGTATTGCCTCCATACTGAAGAATGCTGTTACCTTTAAACCTTCTGATAATGAAATACCTGAATTCGACCTCTCCGGATTCTTCAGTGCTGAAACAGGGATATTTGAATTGGGTACTATAGCAGAGAGGAAAAAGGAACCCGCCGGATCTGAAGGTCAGCAATCTTCATCATATTATGTTAGCAGGGAAACTGAATCTCTGAAGCTGAAGCTTCATGGTGAGAATTATTTTTCAAGTGAGGATAGCGGATTCAGGGAGAAGATCAACTACGGAAATCTAATGCATGAGGTATTTGAAGGAATTGATACACAGGCTGATGTACATGTCGCAATAAGAAAGCTTGTACTTGAGGGAAAGCTTCCTGATCATCAGGCAGCTGATACTGAAAAGAGAATTAACTCACTGATCATATTGCCGGTAATCTCTGAATGGTTCAGTGACGGTAACGAAGTTTTCAGAGAGGCAGGAATACTTATGCCTTCGGGTAATACCAGACGGCCTGACCGTGTTATTTTCAGAGATGGCAAGACAATTATTGTCGATTTTAAATTCGGTGAACAGAGTCCAAATTATTTAAGACAGATAAACCAGTACAGAAAACTGCTGTCTGATATGGGTTATGAAAATATTGAAGCTTTTGTCTGGTATGTTGATAATAACTTAATTGTACCCGCTTAGATGCCGGATAATAATCAAAAGCGTACTTTCCTGTGGGGAAATGATAGAAGGTTCAATGCCTACTCAAACTATTTCAGAAGAAAATATGGAGCAAGGGTGCAAAAGGTATCAATCGATGCAGGCTTTACCTGTCCTAACCGCGATGGGACAAAGGGTAGCGGGGGATGTACCTATTGCAATAACGATGCTTTCAATCCTTCCTATTGCATTCCTGAAAAAACAGTCGCAAAGCAGATAGAGGAAGGGATCGATTTTCACAAATGGAGATACAGTGAAGCAGTGTCCTACCTGGCTTATTTCCAGGCTTTCTCAAACACTTATGCTCCACTGGGAACTCTTAAGAAACTATATTACGAAGCTCTTGATCACCATGGAGTGATCGGATTGATAATCGGCACAAGACCTGATTGTATTGATGATGAAAAACTTGACTTTCTCAAAGAGCTATCATCCAGGTACTATATAGCTGTTGAATATGGGATTGAATCATGCTATAACAGAACCTTGCAGAGAATAAACAGGGGCCATACATTTGAGGATGCAGTTGAAGCTGTTGAAAAGACGGCTGAACTGGGATTAAATACCGGGGCTCATTTTATTTTCGGATTACCGGGTGAATCAAGGCTGGAGATGCTTGATCAGGCTGCGGTCATTTCGGCTCTGCCCCTCACAACGGTTAAATTTCACCAGCTCCAGATCATTAAGGGTACAGCTATGGAAAAGGAATATCAGATGAATCCTTCCGATTTTGAGCTCTTCAGCTGGGATGAATATCTTATGTTCATAATAAGTTTTCTTGAGCGATTGAATCCTGATCTGGTAGTGGAACGTTTTACAGGTGAAGCGCCTCCCGGATTTTTAACAGGAGCGGGCTGGGGGAAAAAACGTACTGATCAGATTGTTGGACTTGTAGAGAAAAAAATGGAAGAACTTGACACCTGGCAGGGACGTTTGTTCAAAGGTCAGTAAATCCCATATTCCATTAAAGTGTCCCACATGGCCCAGAAATTTTCGGGTGGCACATCCTCCTGGACATTATGAACAGGAGTAAACACAAATCCACCTCCGGGTGCCATTATATCTATAATCCTCTTTACCTCATCCTTTACCATTGAAACAGTTCCGTTTTTAAGGGTTGATTGAGTATTGATACCCCCGCCCCAGAAGACCAGATCTTTACCGAAATCTTTTTTAAGACCTTCAAGCTCCATATTGGCAGAAGTGAACTGAACAGGATTGTAAATATTCAATCCTGCTTCTATAAGATCGGGCAGTAACTCCCTCACCGATCCGCAGGTGTGCATGAATATCTTTGCATGCGGCATTTTTTTCCTGATATGTGACCACAGAGCCCCGAACCTTGGTATAACTGTTTTTCTGAGAAATTCAGGTTCGAGCAACGTAGATGTCTGAGTTCCCAGATCATCACACTCTGAGATAACGTCGACCAGTTTGTCAAAATTATTCTTTATAAGCCAGTCGGTTAACAGATCCCAGTAGCTGAACTTGTATTCGAGTATAACATCAAAAAGCCTTTCCACACCGGCCGGATCGGTCATTGTATCGACATACCAGTTCTGGTAACCTCTCAGCCTCAAAGATGTTTCTGTCAGACCCGCACAATTCCTGTCTGCTATAACGCCATAGTTATTTATTGACATGATCTGTTGTTCAAGATCGCTGATGATAATTTTTGAATGATCCTCAAGGGAAGGTGGTTTGTAGTTTATCAGGCCTTCAGCAATTGATGAGTATGATTCAAGCGGATATGAATACTGGTTGAAATAGAAATCCCTGCTTTCATCCATCTTCCAGTTACATCCCCAGATATCTGTAAGTTCAAGCATCCCGTTTTTTCTGGTAACCAGCTCTTCATAATCAGGGATTCTCCTGGCACCTATCCTTCTTGTGTCAGATCTGAGTTCTCTGAGTGTGGTCTCAACAGGTGTTACAATCTGCTGGATCGGATCTGCTTCCTTCTTCTCGTAATCAGATGGTAATCCCCTGTAATCCATCGCTCTGATAAAAGCCTTTTTATTTATGCCCGTTACAGTAGTACCAGCCAGGTCGTACGGAACCCTGTCAGCTTCTTTATGATTTATTGCAAGATTGAGCCGCTCCTTGCTGTTCATTTTTATCGGAATTTAAAACTTTTCCTCACACCTCACACCTCACGCCTCACGCCTAAACAACCTCCGGCACTACAAACGGTTTCCTGTACTCCCTGGTGAGCATTGCATCTGCATCAGGGGCATTAATAAACTTCATCTTAACCGGATCAAATTCAAGTGTTCTCCCAAGTCGGAAAGAGATATTTGCCAGGTGGATAAGAGCACATGAATAAAAGCCTTCTTTAATATCCCCTTTGGCTATCTTCTGGTCATTTGCCCTTATAGCCTCCACGAAGTCAGAGTAGTGATCTCCCAGGCCGCTGCCTTTGTCCCCTGCAATACGTTCCTTACCCATAAATGTTTCCCACTCATTTACATTCTTGGTCATAAAGCCTTTAGAGCCATAGAAAAGATTTCCTACAGTGTTGTCGGCGCTAACCATATATGTATTTCCATCGGCAGGATTCTCACTCTTAATACCCTCCCTGTTCGTGATCCAGTGTCGCACTTCAAACTGAAGGATCTTCTTTTTATCTCCGCCACCCTTCAGATTGGGAAATTCCATTACTGCCATCAGAACATTTGGTGTCTGCTGGTCATCGTCGAACATAAGATGGCCTCCTGTAGCGCTTATTTTTGTTGGAAGGGTAACACCCAGTCCCCAGCGCGCAATATCCATTTCATGCACTCCCTGGTTTCCCATATCTCCGTTTCCAAAATCCCAGTTCCAGTGCCAGTTGTAGTGAAATCTGTTCATTGTAAAGGGGCGTTTTGGAGCCGGACCTGTCCACAGGTCATAATCGACACCTGCCGGTACAGGTTCTTCCGGAGTCTTGCCGATTGTATCCCTCCATTTATAGCACAATCCTTTTGCCATGTAAACTTCACCCAGCTTTCCGCTGTGGAGATATTCAGCCATGCTTTGAGCACATGGATTACTTCTCTGTTCTGCACCATCCTGCACAATAAGTTTGTATTTTTCTGCAGCCTCCACAAGTTTCATGCCCTCAAAGAAGTTGTGACAGCAGGGTTTTTCAACTGATACATGTTTTCCTGCCTGCAATGCCCATATCGATGCCAGAGCATGCCAGTGGTTTGGTGTTGCAATTGAGACTGCATCTATTTCCTTATCTTCATATACTTTTCTCAAATCGGTATAGATCTTTGGCTTTGGCAATCCTTTACCGGTAAAGAGATTTTTTATTCTTTCATCGAACAGGTTACTGTCGACATCACAGAGTGCAGTCACCCTGGCATTTTTTAAAGCTGAATATCCGGCGATATGAGACTGCCCCATACTTCTGATGCCAATTACGGCAATGTTGACCATGTCGTTTGCACCTTTCCACCCGTTACCTGTCAGAATTGTGGGAGAAACACTGAGGCCTGCTGCTCCGGTAACTGCTACTTTTGCGAAATCACGTCTGTTCATGGTTTATAATAAATATTTGTAATTTATAATATATGTTGCTTGTTGCTTGTTGCTTGTTGCTTGTTGCAGATATTCCTTATAATCTGTGCCCTTCGCCCTGCGCCCTGCGCCCTGTGCCCTGCGCCCTGCGCCCTGCGCCCTTTGCCCTGAGCCCTGTGCCCTGTGCCCTGCGCCCTGCGCCCTGCGCCCTGCGCCCTGCGCCCTGCGCCCTTTGCCCTGAGCCCTGCGCCCTGCGCCCTTCGCCCTTCGCCCTTCGCCTTACATTAATTCAATAGTCATCCTTACCTTCTCTCCCTTGCTGAGTTTCAACTGATAACCCTTCTGCAGCTCTTCTCCGGAAATTATCACTTCCTTTCGACCATTTTCCGTCTTTATTCGATAATTTTTTTCTTTTTCAACTGTAAAGTACTCCGGAAACTGATTAATTCGTGGCCAGTCAAAGGGGAGATGCAGAAACTCTTTATGTCTTTTTCTGTCAGTCATCAGTTTCCCTTCCCAGTCTTTTTCCGATGAAATTGCAAGATAAAGGATGCTGTCTGCCTGTACTGCCCCTATGTTTAGCCCATCATTCCATGGTGCCAGGTAAGTCCCCTGTGTTTTCCATAAACAGTACATTATGGTAGTGCGGGCAAAATTTCCATCGCCATGCCAGCCCTCAATTATTCCTGAAGGTTGTTGCTTGTTCCACATAACACTGATTTCACTGTCAATCCATTGCCGGGTTTCATCCAATGGTTCCCTTGTATAGAGATTAAGTGCACCCTCAATTGCATCTGCGTAACCATCAGAACTTGTTCCCTCCCAGGCATAATTCCTGTATTTTTCATTAAGTATACCATTTGCTTTGATAACAGCATCTCTGTACTTTTCATCCCTGTCAAGCAGATAGACTGTGTAAAAGCCGTTCAGGGTATAACCGAAGTTATCTGCAATTTCCCCATTTACAGATTCCCCTTTTACAGGATCTATTGAATTGTAAAACAATCCATCTTCATTTCTGCCAACTTCGAGGATACGGTCAAGCATATCATGAACAGGAGCTTTGTAGGCAGCTTTCTTCTGCGGATCGGCATATGCAACAGTTGCATATAGTTCACACAACCCGGATACTATTTCGCAGCCATGATCTCTCAGTCTGAGTACTTTGAAATTACGTGTAGGATGATTGTTACCCAGAAGATAGTAATCTCCAAGCCTTATTGCATATTCCAGGTATTTCTTGTTTCCTGTCATCCAGTAGATCCTTGATAATGACTGTAGCATATCTCCGTTCACTTCAGGATCGTCCGAAATGATATTACCAAATGGTGATTTTAAATATGCCAGGTTCCATGCTTCTTCAACTATTGATATCATTCTGTCAGACCATGGACTTGGTCCCAGCCATTCGGTCAACGGTATGAGACCGTCCTTAACATATTCGGCAGACCCGAAAATAATATCGGAAATAATGGTATCGTTGTTTGCAAAACCCTTCTTTGAAAATGAGTATGTATCTGGTAATGACCCTAATCTGGATGTAAGCCTGATCTCTGTCTTAAGCATCTCTGCCATTTTCCCTGTGAATAGTTCCTGATCGAGAATACCGCTGGTTAATACCATAAAAGGATAATTGTCTGCAGCACAGTCTTTTGCGTTCCAAATATCCTTGCTGACACTGTCGTTTATATTTCGTGGAATAAGCCCGGTCACCGGATCGGTAAGAGCCAGCCATCCATTTGTGAATCTGAGACATCGGTTGAATCCTTCGTTTGCAATAATTCCGTTTCTTTCAGCCTGTTCGAAGTACTGCCGCGATTCTGTCGTTTGAAAACTGCTGTTATCAGCACATCCGGTTATAGAAACCAGAATATAAAGGAGTGATAGTTCCCTAACCGATCTCATAATTTGAATTGTTTGTATGTTAACAAATATAATCAGAATATTCGCAGTCAACCAGTTCCCTTTCATTAAATTTGAATCAAATATTTGCGGTTACTGTATGCCTTATGCCTTACGCCATACGCCTTAAGCCTTTCTATTATGGAATATTTCCTTGAAAGTATCGCATCATCATTATACAAAGAGTTCGGTAACACACTTAACCGGCACTGCCTGGTTTTTCCCAACAGGAGAGCAGGATTGTTTTTCCTGAAATACCTGGCTTCCCGGATAGACAAACCCGTATGGGAGCCATCTGTTCTGACAATAAATGAATTATTCAGGTCGGATTCATCACTGCAAGTAGCTGGTAATGAGATTCTTCTTTTTGAGCTGTACAAAGTTTACTCAAAACTAAGGAAATCAGCTGAATCTTTTGATAATTTCTATTTCTGGGGCGATATACTCATTAATGACTTTGATGATATTGACAAATATCTTGTAGATGCATCATTGTTATTCAGGAATGTTACAGATCTGAAGAATATAGATCAGCAGTTTGGCGCACTTACTGAAATCCAGGTTGAGATCATTAAAAAGTTCTGGGTGAATTTCAATTTTGAAAAACCAACTGATCAAAAAAGCGAATTTATAGACATCTGGTCTGTTTTGAATGATCTGTATCATGAATTCAGACGTTCTCTTTCATCTCAGAACCTGGCCTATGAAGGCATGGTTTTCAGGGATATGGCTGAAGATGAAAAGGCGTATTTCTCTGCAGGATTACGTTGGGATCTTTTCCATTTTATTGGATTCAATGCTTTGAATGAGTGTGAGAAGAGGGTGATGTCAAGGTTAAAGAAAGCAGGTAAAGCACGTTTCTACTGGGACTACGATGAATCATACATTTCCGGATCAGATACCAATTCAGCGGGCTTTTTCATACGCGAGAACCTTAAAATATATGGAAATAACATGCCCTCCGGATGGAGTTGTCGTTCCTTTTTGTCGTCAGATGATTCTTCAGTTAAACGGAGAATTTTCGATACTTCATCGGATATTGCGCAGGTGAAACTGGTTCCTGACCTTTTAAAGAAACTGCCCGGTCTCATTGAATCCAATGCTCATCAGACTGCAATTGTCCTGGCTGATGAAAACCTCCTGGTACCGATGCTCTCCAGTCTTCCTGAGAAAATGGGGGAAGTAAATATAACAATGGGTTACCCTATAAAGCAAACTCAGGTATATACCCTTATTAAGAGCCTGATGGAGCTTCAGCGAAATGCAGTAATTACCGACGGGATAGTTCGTTTTAACTACAGAGAAGTAGCTGCCATATTGAAAAACTCACTGATTTCTTCATTTGTATCAGGATCGGCTGATAAGATACTCAGTGACATTAAGGAATCCAATCTGATAACTGTTCCGTCAGAACATTTCGAAGCCTGCGGAAGTCTTAACCAGATATTCAATAAGCCGGTTACACCACGGCTTTTATCGGATTACTTCAGGAATATTCTTTTACTTATAGCCTCCCATAGCCGGCAAAATGCAAAAAACGGTGGTGGCAGTAATGTCAGTAACAACATATTAAATGAGTTTATATACCGGGTGGTTCTGGCAATAAACAGACTGGAATCAATTGTCGCATCCGGCGATGTAAGTTTTACTGCCGGTACTTATATGCGCCTTTTAGACAGAGTGCTAAGTATTCAGTCAGTACCGTTCGCTGGTGAACCATTATCAGGGATTCAGATAATGGGTATACTTGAAACACGGGCACTTGACTTTAAAAACCTGATTATCCTTTCGGTGAATGAAGGTATTCTGCCTTCAGTATCTTCTCCTTCATCATCGTTTATCCCTTTCAGTCTCAGGGAGGCTTTTAAGCTTCCTTCTGTTAACCATCAGGAGTCGATCTATGCATATCATTTCTACAGGCTTTTGCAAAGATCTGAAAATGTGACTTTTATATATAATTCAAATCCTGAAGGATTGAAAAGCGGAGAGATGAGCAGGTTTCTGATACAGATGAATTATAATCCTCTGCTTAAACCTGAATATGTCAGTCTTAACCTGGAAATAAAGTCACATGGGAGCATAAGCGAAGTAATTGATAGGAGCGAAGAGCATCTGGGTCAGTTAAGGTCTCAGTATCTTGATACGGCTAATAAAAGGTTATTATCTCCATCTGCAATTAACACATGGCTTGGCTGCAGGATGAAGTTCTATTACCGATATGTGAATCATCTTAAAGAGCCTGCTGAAATAAAAGCTGATATAGATCCGGCAATGCTTGGTAATATATTACATGAAATAATGAAATCTCTCTATACTGACTTTGAGGAAAAGGAATTGACGGAAGAGTACATTGATTCATTATTGGAAGGAAGGCAGAAACTCTCCGGGATTATAGAAGATTTTGTGCGGAAAAGATATGGCAGCGGATATGATTATGCTCCGGATGGTAATGAAATTATTGTGAGAGATGTACTTATGAATTACATTACCAGGATATTGCACGCAGATAAATCGCTTGCTCCGCTGAAACTTGTCAGTCTTGAAAAGAGTTATTCATTTCCTCTTATTATTCAAAAAGGGGGAACAGAGTTTAAATTGCTGATAGGAGGGGTGGTTGACAGAATTGATATTGTAAACGGGACTGCCAGGATAGTAGATTATAAAACAGGAGCAGTTGCTGATATGTTGAATTCAATATCCGGGATTTTTGAGGATGACAGGAGGAAAGATGCTGACGGATGGCTTCAGACTCTTCTGTATTGCGAAGCACTGGTTGGAAAAGTACCTGTGGAGAGAATAAGGCCTTCAATATATAAGATAAAGAAAAACACCGGAGGATTAAACTCCGATATGCTGAGGATCAGAACAGGCAGCAGGCAGGAAATGCTTATTGAAGATTACCGGGAGGTGAGAGAATATTTTATCGAAGGTCTTAAAGAGACTGTCAGCCGTATCTTCAGTGATGATGAACCATTTTATATGACGGAAGACCGTACTGGAAAATGCAGATATTGTGCTTATAAAGCATTATGCATGCGTTAGAAAAGCCAACTTTAATAATCAACTTCAATAATCAACAGGATTTTTATAAATTAGCTTTTCCATTTATCTTAACATATGATAACAGTATATTCAGATTATAGTATTGAAATAAAGAATGTAAAATTTATTTCTGAGGATGGCAGAACCTGTCCGCGAACAGCGATTATATCACTCTTTAATGAAAAAGGGGAGGAGATAGGTAATGAATTATTTGGCGCTGTTGATCTTAACCAGGTTTACGATTCTATTAAGGCTGGCGATGACATAATACTTGATAACTGTTATATTTCTGAATTCTCGCTTGCCTCGTACAGGAGGCATAATAACCTGGATAAGAAAGAACTGGTGTTTTTCAAAGGATTCTCTGCAAGGAATGCATTTTTTGAATCGAAAATAGTTACTGACTTCTCTTATTCAAATTTCCCTGATGGAGACGTGAGTTTTGAAGGGAGCCACTTTGCAAAGGGCAAAGTGTTGTTTACAGGATCAGTTTTCGGAAAGGGGAATGTTAATTTCTCCCATACTTACTTCATTGACGGGAATATAGAATTTGCTGGTTCTGAATTTGGAGAGGGTGACTTTTTATTCAAAAATGCAGTAATTAAAGATGGGATAAAGGATTTCCAGGATATTAAGTTTGGGGACGGGGAAGTAAGTTTTGCCAATACAGAATTCAATTCAGGGGAACTTCTGTTTATAAATACTAGGTTCAACAATGGCCGGTTTAATTTTAAGATTGCCAGGATAGCAGGAGGAAAGGTAGATTTTCATTATTCTGTTTTTGGTAATTGTGAAATTATCTTTGAGAGGACAGAGTTCGGGAATAGCCGGGTCGATTTCAGAACTGTTGATTTCGGATCAGGCAGAATTAACTTCAACAGATCGGTATTTGGTAGCGGGGAGGTCAGTTTTGAAGGTGCTTCCGGCAAGGCGGCCAAGATTCAGTTCAAGAAGGCAGAGCTTGGCAATGGCCCCAAAAACTTCAATCTAATGGAGATGGATAACACTGATATAACTTTTGAAAGAACCGGATTTGGAGATGGCGATGTCTCTTTCTACGAATCAAGATACAATTCACTCTCACTTAAATCCTGTCATCTTAACCAGTATTTTGATCTTCGCCTTGCTAAAGCTGAACTTCTGGATATATCGGATACTATTGTCCGCGATATTGTTGATCTTGAACCATATGACTTCCCTGTTGACATTGGTACTATAGATATGTCGGGCATGAGACTGGTTGGGAAGCTTTATATCGATTGGTGGAAAAATAAATGCAATCTGTCGATTGTAAATCAGGAAAGTACTTCATTGAGGCAGAAAGCATACCAATTCAGGATTCTCAAAGAAAACTTCAACGGCACAGGTAAATATGAGGATGAGGATGAAGCCTATGTAATGTTTAAACGTTATGAGGCAAAATCATGGCTTACAGAACAGGAAGAAAAAGGCGGTATAAGAAAGTATGCCAGCTACATCCCTCATAGTTTTCAGTGGCTTGTTTTTGATAAGATCGGTCTGTATGCCACTTCGCCTGGCAGGGTACTGGTTAGTGTTTCAGTATTCTGGTTCATATTTGGGATTGTGTACTTTTTAATTGAGGTAACAGGTTTGGGGCTTACAATATCTTCAGTTGGTAATCCTGATAAATTATCCACACTCACTCAATCATTTTACCATTCCGGAATCACTTTTTTCACAATTGGATATGGAGATGTTTTTCCTCAGGGATTGAGCAGGTTAATATCCGTACTGGAAGGATTTATTGGGGTGTTTATGATGTCTTACTTTACAGTGGCTTTTGTGAGGAAAGTTCTCCGTTAAGACTATTTTTCCATATCATGTTGAAGTGCAGCCATTTTAATTGCTGTGATGGCAGCTTCATCACCTTTGTTACCATGTTTCCCTCCAGCCCTCTGCTTTGCTTGCTGAAGATTGAGAGTTGTAAGTACTCCAAACACAAACGGGAT
>MENI01000118.1 GCA_001768195.1 Bacteroidetes bacterium GWA2_40_15
TTTTTTATCTTTACATCTATGAAAAACGAAACCCTCTTCAACAGAAAAGGCCTTAAATCTTTCAGATCATCTCTCAGGAAAAGGTCCACTTCGGCTGAAGCAGCATTATGGGAGATGTTAAAATCGAAACAACTTGGCGGAAGAAAATTCAGGAGACAATACAGTATTGGTAGTTACATTGTCGACTTCTGTTGTCCTTCAGAAAAACTTGTTATTGAACTTGACGGAGATTCCCACGGGGAATACCATAAAATACAGGAAGACGAAAACAGGGATAAATACATAGAGAGCTTAGGATTCACTGTATTAAGATTTGAAAACAGATTTGTTTTCCGGGAACCTGAATATTTATAAAGTGAGATAAGGAAAGTTTTCAGTACAAGAAAAGAATCAATCTGAAAAACCAATCAACCACCCCGGCCGCTATTAACTCTTGTAATGCTTTGATTATCTTTGCACTGCGGCCACCCATCCTTCAAAAGGAGGGGAAAGTATTTTACACGAACTGAATTCCAATGTTAAAATCCGTTACCTTTGTTGATCTTCCCTTTAAAATCTTAATCAGACTCCTTAGGTTGACAGCTATGGGGTCGGAGGATGAGGCATAAACATCCTTTTATTAATTTCATTATTCTTCTATCTTTACAATTAAGAAACTAAAATGATGAAATACAAACGGATATTATTAAAGCTCAGTGGCGAATCACTTGCAGGAAAAGGAAATCATGGAATCAGTGATGATGTGCTTGAAGAATATGCACACCAGATTATTGAAGTATTAAAACTTGGTTGTGAAGTCGGTATTGTTATAGGTGGCGGAAATATTTTCAGGGGACTACGTGGTACAGAATCAGGATTTGACAGGGTTAAGGGCGATCAGATGGGTATGCTGGCTACAATAATTAACAGCCTTGCTCTTGAAAGCACAATATCAAGGCTTGGAGGAAAAGCAAAAGTATTCACATCCATAAGAATGGAACCTGTAGGTGAACTATACAACAGGGACAGAGTACTTGAATGTATGAAGAACGGCATTATATGCATACTTGGCGGAGGTACAGGCAATCCGTTCTTTACCACTGATACAGCATCCGCCCTGAGATCTGTTGAGATCGGAGCAGACGTATTGTTGAAAGGTACCAGGGTTGATGGTGTCTATACCGCTGACCCTGAAAAAGATCCCAAAGCCAGGAAATTCAATAGTATCACATTCGCCGAGGTTATCAACCAAAGACTCCGGGTAATGGATTCCACAGCGTTTACTATGTGCAGGGATAATAAGATGCCAATCATTGTTTTTGATATGAATAAACCCGGAAATCTTAAAGAACTTGTTGAAGGTAAAAAGATCGGGACACTTGTTGCCGGTTAAAAAGAGTATTGCTATTCCGGCTATTTTATTATTTTTGTTGTTTCGCTTATTCTGTTAAGGAATTAACAGCAACTGAAGCATAATAGTGTAATTATCTAATTAACTGAATATGAACGAAGAAATTGACCTCATAATAGAAGAGACCGAGGATCGGATGACTAAAGCACTCGAGCATCTCGAACATGAGCTGGCAAGACTTCGTGCCGGCAGATCAAATCCTGCATTGCTCGATGGAATAACAATCGACTATTACGGAGTCCACTCACCATTGGCCCAGGTTTCCAATATCAATACTCCTGATCCCAAAACAATTCTTATACAACCCTGGGAAAAAAACATGCTCGGAACAATAGAAAAAGCTATTATGGCTGCCAATATTGGCCTTACCCCGGTGAATAATGGTGAGGTAATCAGAATAAATATTCCACCGCTTACTGAAGAGAGAAGGCACCAGCTTGTAAAACAGGTGAGGAATGAGGGTGAAACAGCAAAGATTAGTATCAGAAATGCAAGAAAATGGGCAAATGACGAGTTGAAAAGGTTGCTTAAAGAAGGTTTGCCGGAAGACCTTGAAAAAGATGCTGTGGAAAAAGTACAGGAAATTACGACCTCATTTAATAACAAGGTTGAGAAGGTAATGACCGTGAAGGAGAAGGATGTTATGACGGTATAACCTCACCCTGAATTTAAACGAACTCACCCCCTTTATCCCCCTCTCTACTCCGTAAAGAGGGGGAACGTAACTGATATAATGTGCGTTACCCCCCTCTTTGTGAAACAGAGAGGGGGGAGGGGGGGTGAGTTCATGAGGAAAAAACAATGAGGTGTTACTTTCCAGGCTTCAGAATTAATGTGTATTTCGCAGCTGCCTTTACGGCATTCCCGGTAAAAGCATCTTTGTAGAATTTCCCTTCAATATATGTTTTGGTCTGTGAAAGGTAGAATTCGCTTGCCGGAACTCCTGAAGCACCAGTTGGTATAACTGTCAGCGATTCATCCCAGTCAGCTGTATTGAAAATATGACGTTCTGAGGCTCCGTCATCTGATTTAAACGCAGTCTTGTATGTATACGGACAAACCGTATGATTGCTCCCTCCCACGCTGTAAGTATCGGAATTAAGTCCAAACAATTTATCGAGGATCTTAACCTTTGACATTGGGTGTTCAAGGGTGATCGTATGCATTCTGCCCCATGTCCAGTTGCTGATATCCGTACCGCAACTGTCTGAAAGTGCTCTTATACAATCCGTAAAGCTTTTCTGTATTATATCCTCCAGAGTTTCCTTTGCAGAGGTGGAAATATTATCAATCCATTCATCCTGAACATTTGGCTGAAGCACTTTATATATATAGTAATCGTTTATGGCGCCAGGAAGCTGGGTATAAAGCTCTCCAAGTTCATCCCCGAGAAGATTTTCAGATAAGTTTCGTCTGAAAAATTCGAAAATAGAAGGTGCGGCAAGATCTGCGCTCATATTATAATCCCACTTAGCCAGAAGATCAAGGGCTGTTGATTCAACCGGAGTCATTGAAGACTGTTTGTCTTTCAGTTTTAGTATATGTGGAGTCAGAAGAGCTGCATATGATGAATGTTGATCAGTTATCATCCTTTTAAAATCATCGATCCCTAATTTTTCCTTCTCATCAAGCATCTCCCTTATTCGTCCTATCCTGTACGGAGCATAGAAACGGAATGAAATATAATAAGGATATTCTTCACTGACTGTTTTATTGTTGGCCGATGACACATAACCTGTTTCAGGATTAAAACTGGTTGGCAACTGATAGAATGGGACATAACCTTTCCAGTCAAACTCATCCGTTTCACCGTTCCTGATAATTGAACCATATCCTTTCCTTACAGGTATTCCGCCTCCTGTATTCAACCCTATATTTCCATCAACATCGGCATAGGCAAAATTCTGGCTGATCGATCTGAAAAAACTGAGTGCGGTCCTGAATTCCTCCCAGTCCTTCGCTCTGTTAAGCAGAAAAACAGCTTTAAGCTCATCGCTCATGTCATTTCCTGACCACCTCATGCTCAATGCAGCATCATGAATATCCCTGAAACCCGATATTACAGGGCCTCTCTGCGTGAACTTTATTGAAAGAGTGTCAGCACCTCCTCCCTTTATCTTTATGATCTCGTCTCTGACTTCCATATTCTTCCACTCATTATTAAAGTAATACTGGTTATCAGAGTTTACCTTTTCGGTAAACAGATCTATATCATCTACCATAAGATTTGTAAGTCCCCATGCTATCCTTTCATTATGGCCCACAACCACGAATGGCTGACCCGGAACTGCTACACCTGTAACATTAAGCCGGCCGGGTATTACCTGATGAATCTGCATCCATAATCCCGGGGAACTGAGACCGAGGTGCATATCATTCGAGAGTATCGGCATTCCTGTTTCACTTCTTTTTCCGCTTACAGCCCAATTGTTGCTTCCTGAAAATGAAGCAATTCCAAGAGCTTTTAGCTTGTCAACCGATGAAATAAAGTCCTGGGCGCTTTTGATCGCAGTATCGCTAAGTCTGAAATCGGGAAATACCGACGATTTAACAGCTTTGAAGTCAGGAATAAGTGTACTTCCCTTATCATAACCCAGTTTTTTAAACAACCTGTAATTGAAAATATCAGCTGACAGGTTTTCTCCTGCAAGGTCCCATCCCATATACCCTATAATATTGGCCATATCTTCAAGCTTCCATGGCTCAGGTCTGTATCCGAGTATTCTGAATTCCGGAGGCAGTTCCTTACCCGCATTTGCAATGTATTCGTTAACACCATCTGAATACGCTTTCATACAATCAATTATCACCTCATCCTCATTACTGAGGATCATCTTCGACTTATTTGTTATATCCAGACTACGCAGGAACAGGTCGGTCTGAACCATAGATTCACCGAAGATTTCTGAAAGACGTCCTGTTGTGGCACGTCTTATAAGATCCATCTGCCAGAGACGTTCCTGTGCCATCACATAACCTGTTGCGAAATAGAGGTCATGTTCATCTGAGGCATAAATATGAGGCATGCCCCGTTCATCGCGGTATACTGTAACCTCTGATCCAAGGGATGCTGAAATGATCTCGCCTTCATATTTTGGTAAAGCGCCTCGTTTTATCCCGCTGATTAAAATGATTACGGCAATAATAGCGATAATCAGAATTCCAAGAAGAGCTGATAAGATTCTCCTGACTGTCTTCATTGATCTGTATAATTAATTTTTGTCAATTTAATCAATTCCAGCTTAATTTCAGTATTCAACACCGGCCAATCCTGATGTACAGTTACGGCATATTTCAATCATGCTCCGATCTTTAAGAATTGCCTTCCTGAAAACTCTGTATCCCGGTCCGTTCCATATCTCCCTGAAGGTTTCCTGATTGAGATCACCCATAATGTGTTCAGCATCTTTATCAAAGCAGCATGGAATAACTTTCCCGTCCCATGTTATTACAGGATTGAACCAGAGCCTTGCACATCTGTCCGGTATTCTGTTTTTATTTATATATATGTTGTCAGCCAACTCATACCTGCTGTACTTTGCTTCAGCAGGGAGCCATTTTCCGGTGTTTTCCTCATTTATTACCTGCATTGACTTAAGCTTCAGTGTAGCCCCGATTCTCTTTGCAAAAGACCTTACCTGCGGAACCTGGTGCTCGTTTATCCTGTTAACCAGAAGTTGAATCTCAAGTTTCATTGATGACTTGTGTTTGTCTTTTGCAGCCGCAACCAACCTCAGTCCCTCAAGTACTGTTTCCAGATTTCCATTTACCCTGTATGCCGAATAACTATCCTGATCAAAGCCATCAAGTGAAACTATCAGGCGGCTTAACCCTGAATTCACAATTTTCCCTGAATAATCCGGCGACAGGAAATGGCCATTTGTTGAAACAGTTGAATGCAAGCCTCTGCATATGTCAATAAATGAAAAGAAATGTGGATGAAGCATCGGTTCCCCCTGGAAATAGAGGTTTATATTATACAGATAAGGTTCTAATTCCTTTAATACTCTTTTGAAAAGATTAATGTCCATAAAACCATGCCCTCTCTTCATCTGCCCTGAACCCGAGGAACATTCCGGACACTTAAGGTTGCAGTTATTTGTAAGTTCTGTACTTATTGAAACAGGCATTCCTCTCACTACAATCCTGTCCTTGCTGAAGAGACTTCCAAGGTACGAAGACCCTGCCATCAGAAGGTTAACCGGTTTAGTAAAGTGGCTGATCAATGGATTTTCTTTAATTACAGTAAAATAATAAAATATTTTTCACAAAAGAGATAGGGTAAGGAGCCATGATGATGGTCTTTAATCTGAAACGGGAAAACAGATCAAACTTATTAATTAAAAGGATATTCAATTAAAATTTTTAAGCCATGAAAACATTTAATAAATTTTCGCTGATTGCAGTCGTTTTACTGGCTGCATTTACACTTGAGGCTGCTTTTGCAGGAAACTCAGAAGGCAGGAAGAAAGCCGGCCCGCAGGACCTGATAACAATCAGAGGCAAAGTTGTTGATTCTGAAACAAATGCTCCGCTTGTCTTTGCTACAGTCACAGTCAAGGATTCTAATGTCGGTATCATTACCAATATCGATGGGGAATTCACTCTTAAGGTCAGTCCCTCAGCAGGGAACATTGAAGTTTCTTTCCTGGGCTATAGAAACAGGACAATTGAAATAAGTTCTCTGAAGGATAACGGAGGGAAGAATACAATTGAACTGGAATCAGCCCCTATCCCTATCAGGGAAATTGTTGTCAGACCTGTTGATCCTGAAGCAATTGTTGAAAAAGCAATCAGTAGAATCTCCGCTAATTATGAATCTGTTCCTAATCTCATGACAGCTTTCTACAGGGAGACAATCAGGAAAAACAGAACTTACATCTCAATAGGCGAGGCAGTTGTTGAGATATTCAAGGCACCTTATGTAAGTGATACCCGTTTTGACGGTACCCGTATATATAAAGGAAGGAAAAGCGGGGATGTCGAAAAAATGGATACAGTGTTATTTAAACTCCAGGGAGGACCTGTTAGCGTATTGCAACTCGATATAGTTAAAAATACCGAGTCAATACTTACCAGGGAGGCTATGGAATATTATGATTACAGCATCTCAGGAGTTATAGAGATCGATGGGAAACCTCATTACATTGTTGATTTCATACAGAGGCCATCTGTTGAACAGCCTCTGTTTATGGGGAGTTTATTCATAAACATGGAAACCTTCGCGATTACCGAGGCTGAATTTGGATTCAATCTGTCGGATAAGGAGGCTGCTGCTTCAATATTCATCAGAAAAAAACCTCTCGGGATGAAAATATATCCGGAAATTGCAACATACAGGACAAAATATCGCGAACAGGATGGAGTACTTCATTTTATCTACTCAAGAGCTGAAGTTAAATTTAAAGTAGACTGGCAGAAGAAACTCTTCCACACGTATTATACCACAATGTCTGAAATTGCAGTAACAGACCGTACTGACAAGGAAGTTATTAAATTTGCAAGGGAAGATAAGGTAAGATATACTGATGTGTTTTCTGAAAAGGTAACCGCATTTACCGATAGTGAGTTCTGGGGAGACTACAATGTAATAGAACCCGATCAGAGCATTGAATCAGCAATCAGAAGGCTCAGCAGAAAGCTTAAATTCAGTGACAGGGAAGAATAATTAACCAATCAGCAGGGTTGATAAATGCCAGTGGACAGTGAAATAGCAGGGAGGATCCGAAAGGGTGATAAAGCTGAGTTTGAGTCACTTTTCAGATCCTCCTATGTTTCGCTGGTAAAATATGCAAGAACCCTGATAAAAGATCAGGACACAGCTGAAGAAATAGTTCAGGACCTGTTTGTCAGGCTCTGGCAGGAGAAGGAAAAAATAAAAATTGAAAGTTCTTTAAGCGGATATCTCTTCAGGTCGGTACACAACAGGTGCCTTCATTTTATTGAACACCGTAAAGTTATGGAACGTCATGCCGGAGAGATTTCAGCAAGAAAGGCGGACACTGCAGAAGATCCTTCAGAAATCCTGCATTACAAGGATCTCCAGGCCAGAATAGCCGGGATCCTTGAAAGATTACCGGAACGATGTGGCACAATATTCTGCATGAGCAGATTCGAAGGATTGAAATACAGCGAGATAGCCGAAAAATTATCAGTTTCGGTAAAGACAGTTGAGGCCAGTATGGGCAGGGCGCTTAAGGAATTCAGAAAAGAATTAACAGAACTATGAACAAGATGAACAACACGGAAAGATTTACAGATAAAGAGTGGGAAAAGCTTGCTTCAATCCTTTCGGGGGAAGAAGCTGAAAATCCGGATCTTATAAAGAGATTTATGGCTGAGGATTTTCAACAGACCGGAGATAAATGGAAAGAGATTAAGGATATGAGCAGTCATAAGGAAATCAATGTTGAAAAGGCATGGGAAAGTGTCAGTTCAAAAATACTCCAGGGTGAACTAGACAATGATTCAGATAAAACAGGAATGCTCGTAATGCGACGTGCTATTATCAGAGTAGCTGCTGTTGCCCTGATATTGATTTCCCTTGGAACCGGAGCTTTCTTCCTTATCAATACGGGTACTTCCGGTAAGAAGATTGCTTACTCGACCGGTAATGATCAGAAGAACCTGCTTGTTGAACTTTCAGATGGCAGCAGGATATTCCTGAACCGTAATTCCGAACTG
Source organism: Bacteroidetes bacterium GWA2_40_15 (assembly GCA_001768195.1). Lineage (GTDB taxonomy): Bacteria > Bacteroidota > Bacteroidia > Bacteroidales > VadinHA17 > LD21. The sequence goes on from MENI01000118.1 coordinate 8,075, forward strand.
ATTTACCGGAACGATTTTGGCAGGACCAGCAGGAATGTCAGGCTGAAAGGCGAAGCCTTTTTTGACATATCAGCCGATGCTTCCAAACCATTTATTATTGACGCCGGAGATGCTATGGTAAAGGTTATCGGAACATCATTCAACGTAATTACCAGCAACGCAGCATCAGAAGTTGAAGTATTTGTAAAGACCGGGAAGGTAGTACTTTCCGGGAATGATAACTCACAGTCTATTGAGCTTGATCCGGGATATATCGGAAAAATTAGTTCCGGGAAAACCGAAAAAACTGTCAATAATGACGACAACTACCTCTCCTGGAACACAGGACTTCTTGTTTATAACGGACAGACTCTGGATGTTGTTTTCAAAGATCTCAGGAGAGTTTATAATATGGATATAGTTGCTGATGATATAACAATCCTGGAAAACAGATGGACATCCCCGATAGATAATCAAAACCAGGAAACAATAATCCGGCTGATTTGTGTTAGCTTTAACCTGAGTTACACACAGGATGGCAACGTATACCATCTTGTAAAAAAATAACTGCCAGCATGCAATATGCTATCCTGCAATGGCTTCATATTCAAAAGATTAGCATCCGTTGCAATATTGCTCCTGCTTCTCCTTAAAGGAAATTGCCAGGAAGCTATTCTTGATTCATTGTTCACCTTCAGCGCCGGACAGGTAAAGACTATAACTGCACTGGAGATTATTACACGCCAGACAGGCTTTAACTTCACATACGACAGTCGCCTCGTGGATAATGACAGGATCACTGTAATGACATTCAATTCGGTTAAGCTGAGAGCAATACTTGAGAGCATTACAAATAATGATTCCCTGGTTTTTTCTGTTATTGATAAGTACATAATCTTTTCAAGAAAGGATAAACCAATTTCTCAGATGACCGACAGCCCACCCGGTATCAAAATTGACTATATCAAGGGGAGAATAGCAGACGGCGAAACAGGAGAACTGCTTCCTTATGCAACAGTGGCATTAAAAAACAGAGCAAAAGGCACTGTTACAAATAATAATGGGGAATTTGGCATGAATATCAGCCAGGATATGGTTGATGATACTCTCTCTGTCTCATATCTCGGTTATCTTAATACCGAGGTCCCTTTAAGTAAAGCCTTTGTAAGCAATCTTGAAATAACTTTGATGCGGGAATTCATTTCTATACCCGGTATAATCATAAAGAACCAGATACCACAGGAGATAATTTACAAAGCAAAAAGGGCAATTTCTGAAAACTATAGCAGGGATCCGGTTTACCTGACCGCTTTCTACAGGGAAGGAGTTCTTAAAAGACGGACTCTTCAGAACTATTCAGAGGCAATACTGAGGATTTACAAAAGCTCATATTCGGGCTCGCTTCTCGGAGATCAGATTAAAGTCCTCAAAAGCAGAAAAATTGAGAATACAGGGAAAAAAGACACTCTTACCGTTAGGCTGAAGGCAGGATTGAGAACATGCAATGAGCTCGATGGAGTAAAGAATACATTTGATTTTATTGCAGGTGAAAGCATGCCTGATTACAGTTACCTGATGACTGATATTGTAACTTTTGAAGAGGAGTCTGCCTATGCTATTGATTTTGAACAGAAGGAAGATATTGACCTCCCGTTATATAAGGGTACTTTATATATTAATACGGTTGATTATGCTATCGTGCATACTGAATTTGAGCTGAATCAGGCATTCTTATTTAAAATGAAAGAATCCTTTATAGCAAATTCCACGCGCGGATTCAACACCTGGCCGGTTTCAGTCAAATATTCAGTAAGTTACAGAAAACTGAATGACACTTATTATTTAAGCCACGTAAGAGGCGATCTGTTGTTCGCTTCAAAGAAAAAGAAGAGGCTTTCCAGTACACAGTTCACAGTATTTCTTGAGCTTGCCGTAACCGATATTGATATTGAAAATGTGACCCGTTTCGAAAGGGATGAGGTAGCTCCTGTCCATTCGGTGTTTTCGAAAGTAATAACAAGCTATGATCCTCTCTTCTGGGGTAATCAGGATTATCTCCGGCCCGAAGATAATCTCCTCGACGAGTTGAAGAATATGAAGGTCAGATTACAGGAATTTTCGAAATAAATTCTCTAATACTTATCTATAAGCTCATATAATTCAGTCAGGTCAGGAGTAAGCACAATATCAGTTCTTCTGTTCTTCTGCCTGGCATCAGGAGTATTCCTGTTGTCAATTGGCAGGTATTCACTTCTGCCTGATGCAGTCAGTCTTTTGGCATCTATTTTTGAGCCTTCAAGAAGAACTCTTACAACAGTTGTTGCCCTCTTCACACTCAGATCCCAGTTGTCCCTCAGCTGACCTGCACCCGGATTATAAGGTACGTTATCAGTATGTCCTTCAATTGTTATCTGGATACCGGGGTTTCTCTCAAGCACTCCGGCAAGCTTCTTAAGAGCATTTCTTCCATTTGCATCAATGTCATAGCTGCCTGATTTGAAAAGGAGCTTTTCGTCCAGGGAAATATAAACCTTACCATTCTTCATTGTAACTGTCAGTCCGTTATTTTCAAATCCCAGGAGTGCTTCGGATACCTTGGTCTTCAGATCCTGCACTATTTTCTTCTGAGCATCAAGAATCTTCTCAAGTTCAGCCAATCTTGCATTTCTTTTTTCGAGCTCAAAGGTCAATTCATCAAGTGTGGCCTTCTTCATGTCCAGTGATACTGAAAGCTGCTTTAAAAGATCTTCCTTATTCTGAAGGTTATTCTGTGCTGCTCTCAGCTCTTCAAGCAGCTTCTGGGTTTCCCTTACATTCCCCTTAATCAGATCCTCCTGGGCATTCTGGAGCTCATTGTACCTCGATGTCATATTATTGTAATCGCCCAGCGCCTTATCGCGCTCACTCTCTACTTTTGAATACTCCTTACGTATCCCATCAGTCTCCTTTTCAAGAGAAGCCAGTTTAAACTCCAGCTCGGTATTTTTCATCTGCAGTCCGATATTATCCTCCTTGAATGCATCCCTTTCATTCATGTACTGTTTACTGGTATCACTCAGACTACCGTACTTTTTTCCTGAAACGCATGATAATGCTGATATTACTATTAGAATAACACCAGTCAGCTGAGTTATTTTTCTGTTCATGTGAATAATTTATCTGTTATATATAACAACCAAAATTGATGAAAATTGTTATCCGACATATGATTTTCAAGGCAAAAATAAGAAAAAGCATGGTAAGCGTCAGCAAACACCCGCGAATAATAATTCTTATATTTGCAGGTTATAAGTTCTTAATATTCCGCAATGGATAAAGAGGCAAATCTGCTGAACAAAATAGATTCCCCTGAAGATCTCAGGAAGCTGAAACCAGAGCAACTCGTTCAGGTAAGTTCAGAGCTTCGCCAATTCATTATAGATGTGGTTTGCAATAATCCGGGTCATTTCGGGGCCAGTCTTGGTGTGGTGGAGCTGACAGTTGCAATTCATTATGCTTTTAACACACCCTATGATAAGGTGATCTGGGACGTAGGCCATCAGGCCTACGGACATAAAATACTTACCGGCAGACGCGATGTTTTTTCCACAAACAGGAAATACAAGGGAATCAGCGGATTTCCAAAAATGGCAGAAAGTGAATATGATGCTTTTGGAACCGGACATTCTTCCACATCCATCTCCGCTGCTCTTGGAATGGCAATTGCAGCAATGGCTAAAGGTGAAAAGAGGCATGTTGTAGCTGTCATAGGCGACGGAGCAATGACAGCAGGACAGGCTTTCGAAGGCCTTAATAATGCAGGTATAGGCAATACCGATATACTCGTTATACTTAATGACAACAATATAGCAATAGATGCCAATGTAGGTGCACTGAAGGAATACCTTCTTGACATAACTACAAGTAAAACGTATAACAGGTTCAAAGACAGGGTATGGAACCTGCTTGGCAAATTTGGAAGGCATGGTCCTGGAGCAAGAAGACTGGCCGCTCAGCTTGAAGCCGGTTTCAAGAGTACTATCCTTGACAAAAGTAACCTGTTCGAAGGATTTAATTTCAGGTATTTCGGACCCATTGACGGTCATGATGTATTGCATCTCACTAAAGTTCTTGAAGACCTCAAAAGAATTCCGGGACCCAAGCTTCTCCACTGCATAACAACCAAGGGAAAGGGATTTACGTATGCAGAAAAGGATCAGACCGCATTTCATGCACCCGGAAAATTTGACAAGAAAACCGGGGAGATATTTAATTTTGCAGATAATGATTCAATACTGACTTTCCAGGAGGTTTTCGGAAGAACTATGCTGGAACTTGCGGAACTTAATGAAAAGATCACTGCGATCACCCCGGCAATGCCTTCAGGTAGTTCGCTTAGCCTGATGATGAACAAGTTGCCCGGCAGGGTACACGATGTAGGTATTGCTGAACAGCACGCTGTTACATTCTCTGCAGGCCTCGCCACGCAGGGACTGATCCCCTACTGTCACATATATTCTTCATTTATACAGAGAGCGTATGATCAGATCATTCATGATGTTGCCCTTCAGAATCTTCATGTCGTTTTTTGTATTGACCGTGGAGGTCTTGTAGGAGCCGATGGGGCCACACACCATGGATTCTTTGATATGGCGTATCTGCGCTGTGTTCCCAATTTAGTTGTTTCAGCCCCAATGGATGAAAAAGAACTCAGGAATATGCTTTTCACTTCACAACTTGAAAAGAACAGATCTCCAATAAGTATAAGGTACCCCCGTGGCCGCGGTGTCCACAAAGACTGGAACAAACCATTTGCTGAAATTGAGATTGGTAAATCAAGGCTGCTGAAAGATGGCAGTGACCTGGCAATACTATCCATAGGTTATCCCGGAAATACCGCTTCATCGGTCATCAGGAAGCTTGAATCAGAGAATATCTCTGTTGCCCATTATGATATGAGGTTCGTAGCTCCTCTCGATTCAGTAGCCCTTCATGCCATATTCAGGAAGTTTAAATATATTATTACCATCGAAGACGGTATTCTAAGGGGAGGATTCGGCAGCGCTGTAGTCGAATTCATGGCCGATAACGGATACAGTTCCGAAATAAGGAGACTCGGTAT
>MENI01000119.1 GCA_001768195.1 Bacteroidetes bacterium GWA2_40_15
CCTTAATCCTGTTCTCCGACCACATGAACTCACCCCCTTAATCCTGTTCTCCGACCCTTAATCCTGTTCTCCGACCACATGAACTCACCCCCTTAATCCTGTTCTCCGACCACATGAACTCACCCCCTTAATCCCCCTCTCTGCTTCGCAAAGAGGGGGAGACTCTGCCTTTAATTAAATGAATTTTATATTTTTACTATGAAGTTATTATATTTATGGATAAAGTAAATAGATTTGATCTGAATCGGATTAAGAAACATGCGAGGGAGCTCCGCAAAGATATGACTGATTCGGAGACATTATTATGGAAAGAGCTAAGAGGTAGAAAAATAGGCGGATATAAGTTTTTGAGACAACATCCGATCTTATATCATGGAAACCTGATCAGGTACAACTACTTCATTGCTGATTTCTATTGTGCTGCTAAAAAAGTCATAATTGAACTTGATGGTGCTATTCATGAGAATAATCCAGAATATGATTATTTCAGGGATTCAGTACTGCAAGAACTAAAAATAAAAACACTAAGAATAAAAAATGAGGAATTAGCTGATATTAAAAATGTAATTGATAAAATCAAAGTATATCTTTCTTCTATTCATTAAATTTCAGCTACTTAGTCCCATAGGAAGCCCCCTCTTTACGAAGTAGAGAGGGGGTTGGGGGTGAGTTTATTTGTTATTATTTCCTACTTTTACCCTGAACAAAACAGTTTTTAAAATGAATAAGATTGTAATGGTAACCGGTGCTACAGCAGGTTTCGGAAGAGCTACGGCATTAATTTTTGCAAAGAACGGCTATAACTTAATAATAACCGGAAGAAGAAAAGAGAGGCTTGAGGAACTGGAAAAAGAACTTCTTAAGACGAGTGATATTAAAGTGTTGTCTCTGAACTTCGATGTAAGGAATCTTGATGAAGTCAATTCCGCGATAAAGAACCTCCCTGCTGAATGGAAAGCAATTGATATCCTGGTCAATAATGCAGGGTTGGCAGTCGGTATGGATCATATTGACAAAGGAAATATCGACGACTGGGAGAGGATGATCGATACAAATATAAAAGGTCTGCTCTATGTTACAAGAGCTGTTTCGCCGCTTATGGCAGCCAGGAACAGCGGACATATTTTTAATATAGGATCGATAGCAGGAAAAGATGCCTATGAAAATGGCAATGTCTATTGTGCATCAAAGGCAGCAGTGGCTTCACTGTCAAAAGGGATGCGTATAGATCTGCTTCAGAATAATATTAAAGTTACCCATATTGCCCCAGGAATGGCTGAGACAGAGTTTTCCATCGTACGTTTTAAAGGCGATTCCGTCAGAGCCGATAGTGTTTATAAAGGTATTGATGCCCTCAAGGGCGACGATATTGCAAATGTCATCTATTTTTGTGCTACCCTGCCGGCACATGTGTGTATAAACGACCTTGAATTAACACCAACACAGCAGGCATCGGTTGTACATAATTACAGGAGATAATACAACCTATTGATTCATAAATCCCTGGTCCTTCAATACCTGAAGAAACATATTGGAGAAATGTACATTATCAGCCTTTTTATACCTGACATCTGTAAATACCTGGGCAAGTGTCTCTTTATTATTCTCTTTTACAAACTGCTGTGAATCGCCTCGCTCCTCTTTTTCACTGTAAAATAATTCAATGTCTTCAGCAGCATAATCCATATAGACTTCGTAATGAATGACCGCATTGAGCGGAAGCCGGTCAACCTGATCTGGTTTATCAGCCGGCCAGCCCAATGTAACTGTCGTTACAGGTACAACACCTTTCGGAAGCTTTAGCGTTTCAATTAACTTATGAGCCATATAGGTAGTAGTACCAAGGTAACATATTCCCAATCCTTTTGATTCCGCTGCAATACAAACTGTCTGAGCTACTAAAATGGCATCAATGGCAGCGGTAATAAAGGAGAGAAAGTTATCATACCCCGGATCAGCTTTCCGGAGCAGGCACCATTTATTGAACCTGTTGAAATCAGCACAGAAAGTAAGAACAACAGGAGCTTCAGTGATCATTTTCTGATTGAAATGAAAGGGAGCAAGCTCTCTCTTTTTTTCATCATCCCTGGTTACTATAATGCTGTATACCTGCATGTTGCCTGTAGTTGATGCCCTGCATCCCAAAGTTAGAATATCATTAAGCAGTTCATCATCCAAAGGATCTGAAGTATATTTCCGTATAGTTCGTCTTTCAAGTAAAATATCTGTAAATGACGACATAGCTTTCAGGTATTAATTGTCTTACAAAGTAAACAAATTCCCGTCAGGCTTCGGAATCTGTGAGAATGATTTTATTATATCAGCAAACAGCAGTTAATAACTGAGACTACAGCATGTTGCTGTCAGGGCATCATGTGCCACGGGAAGATTATCCGCCTTATAAAAGAAAATCTGCAGAAGATTAATGTTGTTTTTCTGAAGAATGTTTTTTAAACTTGTTATTGAAAAGACGGGAGACGGGAGTCGGAAGTCGGAAGCAAGGCTTCGGTCTTCGGTCTTCCGGCTTCCGACCAAAATATATTTCTTAAACTAAACTAATTATCGATACCATGAGCAGACCGGTTACACTTTTTACTGGACAATGGGCAGATTTGCCATTTGAAACTGTTTGTCAGAAAGCTAAATCATTTGGTTATGACGGACTTGAGATCGCATGCTGGGGCGATCATTTTGAAGTGAATAAAGCTGATGAGGCATATTGCAGGAAGAAAAAAGAGATCCTTGCAAAGTACGGACTTAAGGTATTTGCCATCTCGAATCATCTTGTGGGGCAGGCAGTTTCCGATCAGATCGATGAGAGGCATAAAAGCATCCTTCCCGACTATGTCTGGGGAGATGGAAAACCGGAAGGAGTAAGGCAGCGTGCTGCCCAGGAGATGATAAGGACAGCCGAAGGGGCCAAAAAAATGGGAGTTGGAATAGTTAACGGATTCACAGGAAGTCCGATATGGCATCTTATTTACTCGTTTCCACCCGTTACTCCTGCCATGATTGATGAGGGTTTTGCAGATTTTGCTGCAAGATGGACCCCCATCATGGATAAATATCACGAACTTGGAATAATCTTTGGCCTTGAGGTTCATCCGACTGAGATAGCATTCGATATTGCATCAGCCCGCAGGACACTTAAAGCAATTAATAATCACCCTAATTTCGGATTTAACTTCGACCCGTCACATCTTGGCTACCAGGGTGTTGATTATGTTAAATTCATTTACGAGTTTTCCGATAAGATATTCCATGTTCATATGAAGGATGCCGGATGGTCAAAAGTGCCGGTTGAAGCCGGGGTTTTCGGCGGACATACAGAATTTGGAACACTCGGCAGATACTGGGATTTCAGAAGTCTGGGACATGGCAATATTAATTTTGAGGAGATCATCAGGGCTCTTAACAGAATCAAGTATACAGGACCTCTATCGGTGGAATGGGAAGACAGCGGTATGGACAGGGAATTTGGCGCCACAGAGGCATGTGCTTTTGTTAGGAAAGTCGATTTTCCTTCATCTAACATTGCATTTGATGCTGCTTTTGAGAAAAAATAAGTTCATAACAACAAATTAACGAAACTATAACCTAACAATCAAAGAATGGATAATACTAAGAAAGTTCAGCTTTTCAATGCAAGTTGCGTTGCATTGGTTGTAACAGCTCTGGCCTTTGCAACAAGAGGCTCATTCGTTGAAGCATGGGCCACTGAATTCGACCTCACACATACGCAGGTCGGATGGATAATAGGTACCGCTTTCTGGGGATTTACCCTTGCCATGGTTTTCGGAGGCCCGCTTGTTGATATAATTGGTCTTGGCAGGATCATCTCCATTGCCTTTTTCTGCCACGTTGCAGGTATTGTACTAACAATCATTGCAACAGGTTTCTGGACGCTGTTTATTTCAACATTGCTTATCGGTATTGCCAACGGAAGTGTCGAAGCTGCATGCAATCCACTGATAACAAGCATGTACACAGACGACAAAACCCGCCGACTGAACAGGTTTCATGCATGGTTTCCTACAGGGATAGTTATTGGCGGACTTGTAGTATATCTGTTCAATAACATAGGACTGAACGACTGGCGCTATGCAATGGGAATAATGCTCCTTCCAACATTTGTATATGGATATATGTTTCTTAAAAAACAATTTCCGCAGACGGAAAGAGTTGTTTCAGGATTTTCATACAAGGATATGCTGAAAGCCTGCGTAAGTCCTTTATTCCTTTTCATGGCTGCCTCAATGCTTCTGACAGCAGCAACGGAGCTGGGAACAAACCAGTGGATATCAGCCCTGCTTGCAAATGTCTCAGATAACCCGATTCTCCTGCTCGTCTGGATCTCGGGAATCATGGCAGTGGCCCGCCAGTTCGGGGGAACAGTAATCCACAATCTGAAATCGACAGTGGTACTGCTGACATCATCCGTTCTGGCCTTTATAGGGTGTCTTCTTATGGGCTATACCAGCGGTGCTCTGGTATTCGCATCAGCCGGAATATTTGCTCTTGGGATTGCATTCTTCTGGCCTTCAATGCTTGGTTTTGTATCGGAAAACATTCCGCAGAGCGGAGCCCTCGGCCTGGCAATTATGGGAGGTGTCGGATTTCTGGGAGGAGCTATAGCCCAGCCTGTTATGGGTGCAATTTTTGATGCCCAGACAGCAGCCTCCATTCCCGTGGGACAGACAATTGAAGCTCTGAAAGCAGCTGCAGCGGGAACACAGGAGGCAGCAACCTGGGCTCAGGTACAACTCACAGGCGGTGCACTCACTTTGAGAATGGTAGCATTGGTACCTGCCGTACTCATAGTAAGCTTTACGTTCCTGCATATATGGAAGAGGAAGCAAGTGTAAAAAAGGCGAAGGGCGCAGTGCAAAGGGCGCAGGGCAAAGGGCGCAGGGCGCAGGGTAAAGGGCGGAGGTCAACAGATTGATAAAGTATCAGAACTTAAATTGGAACTCTCTCCCCCCCTTTACGAAGTAGAGAGGGGGCCGGGGGGTGAGTTCATGAAATTAATTAAATAAATTTTTGATTATGAAAAAAATAAAAATGGGTATGATAGGCGGAGGAATCGGAGCCTTTATAGGTGATGCTCACCGCCGTGCATCAAGGATCTGCAACGATTTTGAAATGGTCGGTGGTGTTTTTGATGCTGATTATGAAAAGAGTAAGCAATTTGCTAAAAAGGAGGGAATTCCTGCCGAGCGCTGCTATAAAACAGTAGATGCTCTTATAAAGGCAGAGACAGCTATGCCTGCCGATAAACGTATGGAGGTGGTTGCCATTGTCACTCCCAATGCTCTGCACTTCCCGTTTGCCATAGCACTTCTTACAGCAGGATTCCACCTTGTATGTGAAAAGCCAATGACCATGACTGTAGAGGAAGCAGTTGAACTTGAGAAGCTTGTAGCCAAAAAGAAACTGACTTTTGCTCTTACTCACACATATACCGGATACCCTATGGTAAGGCAGATGCGCGATATCATTGCTAAAGGAACTCTAGGAACCATTCAGAGAATAGATGCGCAATATTACCAGGGATGGATCAATTCTATCATCCACGGGACAGAAAGCAGGATTACCGGCGTTTGGAGGCTCGATCCAAAACATGCCGGAGCAAGCAGCTGCATGGGCGATATAGGAGTACATGCATTTAACCTTATCGAATACACAACAGGGCTGGAAATAAAGGAGGTACTCTCTGACCTTAATCCTGTCAAAGAGGGGGTCAAACTTGATCTCGATGGGACTGTACTGGTAAGATTCAGTAAAAATCTTAAAGGGGTAATCAGGGCCAGCCAGGTTTGCGGCGGTGAGGAAAACAATCTGACAATAGCAGTATACGGGTCAAAAGCCAGTCTCAAATGGGGTCAGGAAAATCCAAATTACCTGACCATGCTCAGCGATACAGAACCTGCAAAGATCTTCAAACCCGCGCACGGATACAACGATAAGTTAGCTGAAGCCAGCCACACAATGCCAAACGGTCACCCGGAGGGAATTTATGAAGCCCTGGCAAATATCTACAAAGGCACTGCTAAATCCATCAGAGGTGAGAAGTTCACGCCAGGCGAGTTCCCGACAGTGCACGATGGTGTGAGGGGGATGAAATTTATCCACGCTGTTGTTGAGTCGAATAAGGCCGGGAATAAGTGGGTGAAAGTTTAGGCGCAGGGCACAGGGCGCAGGGCACAGGGCGCAGGGCGCAGGGCTTAAGGAAAAAGGTTCCCCTCCCGGGAGATGAAAGAGCGAGCGAAGCCGAGCTCATGGGTGGGTTTTTAATAAAGGCAGACCTGAAATTATTCTTACAAATAATATTATAAATTTTCTCATATGAGCAAAACAGATAGTCTATCAAGACGTAAGTTTCTTGGCATAGCATCAGCTGCAGCCGGATTATCAATAATACCCTGGAGGGCACATAGTTCATATCCTTCAGTATTACAAAACACCGGTAAACCCGACTCAAATTTCGGAGGGGTTCAGGTTGGCGCTATAACCTACAGCTGGCGAAGTATGCCCGGCGCGCCGGAAGATATTATTAAATACTGTCAGCAAACCGGCATCAGTTCGATAGAACTTATGGGTGACGTTGCTGAAAAATATGCAGGAATACCTGCCGGAATAGAAGGCAGTGAGAAGAGATGCAAATGGCGTCTTTCAACGCCTATGAATAAATACAATGATCTAAGGAAGATGTTCAACAATGCAGGTATAAACATTCATATTGCAAAGTTTTCACCGGGAAACTGGACAGAAGCGGAAATTGATTATTCATTCAAGGCTGCAAAAGCGCTTGGTGCAATTGGTGTATGTAATGAAATCGGAGATGACCCCTGCAAAAAAATGGGACCAATAGCAAAGTCTAACGGGATGGTTGCAATATTTCATAATCATCTTCAACCCGGGGAACCCGGCTGGACTTTCGAGAAGTTCCTTGATTATTCTCCGGCTAACATGCTCAATTTTGATGTCGGTCATTATTTTGGCGCCACAGGACTTCATCCGAATGGCATTATAGAAAAACTGCATGACCGGATCATAAGTATTCATGTAAAGGACAAAACAGGACCAAAAGATAATCCTGCAAATACTAACATGCCATGGGGAAAAGGCACAACCCCGATAGCTGATATCCTTCTGCTCATTAAGAAGAACAAGTGGCCGGTAAATGTTGATATTGAGCTTGAATACCCTGTTCCGAAAGGATCAGATGCCGTAGCGGAAGTAAGGAAATGCGTTGAATACTGCAAAAATATCCTTAGCTGAATATGAGAGATAAAAGAATCTTGTTTCAGCTTTTCGCAGCTCTTTGCTCAATTTTAATACTCTGTGGCAGCTGTGAAAAAAATAACAATAAAAGTCCTGTCAGGGTTCTTATTCTCAGTGGCAAAAATAATCACGAATGGAGTAAAACCACTCCCCTTCTTCAACGGATATACATTGAGACAAGGCTCTTCACTGCAGACGTCACTGATGAACCTGATACTCTTGATTTTAATTCATTTAAGAGGTATGATGTTATTGTAAGTAACCGGAATACATGGCCTGATAATGACATCCGGATGACTCCTGAATGGGAAAAGGATTTCATGCAATATATCAGAGAAGGTGGAGGTGCAGTCTTTATTCATGCCGGAGCATCATCATTCTACACATGGGAAGACTACCACAGTATCGGGATCGGAAGATGGGGAAAAGAGACCAGTCATGGGAAACCACAGAGGGGTAAAGTTTATGGATTCGATCAGGATCATCCGATAACGAGAGGAGTTATAGATTTCTTTATTGTTGATGAACTCTGGGAAAAGACTGATATACATCCCGATGCTATTCCTATTGCATCTATTTCATGGAGTGATGAAACTGATGGACATAAGGCTGACGAAAAAGCTCTTTTCACATGCCAGACAGGCAAAGGAAGAAGCTTTTATACAATCCTCGGACATGATGAAAGAGCATTGCTGAACACCGGTCTTCAAACATTGCTTATCAGAGGAACCCTATGGGTTGCAGGAAGGGAAAAAATGCCGGAGCTGCAGCAGGAACTTGCTGCCAGAGATCAGGAGAACAGAACATTATCATGGGAAAAAACAGATACTTCCTTTTGTCTTAAGAATGGTGTTCATCCGGTGTGGAAATTCAATTTTAATAACCGGTATGGCAGACCATACTTCCACCCTGTATCAGCTTCAGGAACAATCCTGACCTGTGTTGATCCCCCTGATCATCCATGGCACATTGGATTATGGTTCTGCTGGAAATTTATAAATAAGGTGAACTACTGGGAGTTCCTTGATGAATTTAAAACTGAAAAGACCGGTTATAGATCTGCCGGGATAACGGAGATAAAGAATATTAGTTTTAAGAACAACGATGATTTCTCAGCAGAAATTGAAATGGATATTTCATATCACCCTGATGGTGGAGAGAATGTTCTGACTGAGAAAAGTGTGATCGCTATTTCGCCTCCTTCTGATAATGGAAGTTATTACATAGACTATGACAATACATACACTGCTGTAGTTGAAGAGGTTATACTCGACCGCACTCCTGTCACTACGGAACCGGGAGGCAGGACATGGGGTGGTTATGCAGGGTTGTCTGTAAGATTCAGCCAGGACTTTACTGATCCGTTTATTATTGCGCCAACAGACAGTGCAGATTACAAAAAAAACAGCTGGGTGTATATGGGATTCAATACCCTGACAGGAGATACAGCAGGAATGTCAATAATTCAGGATCCGGGATTTACAACCACGAATACAAGCTGGTACATTATCAGAACGCCGGATATTCCATTTTTCTACTACAGTCCGGCGGTGTTATACGACGGAAAGATCATTCTTAATAAGGGAGACCAGCTACATCTTAAATACAGGGTGTGTATCATTCCCGGGAAAACCGGAAGGGAAGAACTGGAGAAGAAATACAATGAATATGTTAATCAGATTTAATTGCAACTAAGATTCATAATAGCATGGAAAGGAAAGATGTTAAACGTTCATTAACCCGCAGGGATTTTGTTCAAAAATCGGCAATCGGTGCAGCTGGCATAGCTTTGTTACCCACAATTTTGCCATCCTGTTCTGACCGAAAACCCGCCACCAGCAGGATCAATATTGCCCATATCGGGGTTGGCGACAGAGGTAAATGGGAGCTTATGTATTACCTCCTTCCGCTGAAAGGTGCAATAAATAATGCTGTTTGCGATGTTCACAGGAACCGTCGCGAGGAGGCTGCTGCAGAAATAAACCAGTTTTATAAGAATAACAATGATCCGGTACCTGAGTGTATCGCCTACCTCGGTTTTGAAGAGATACTGCAGCGTGACGACATTGATGCTGTGCATATTACCACACCCGATCACTGGCATGTACCTGCTGCAATAAAAGCAGCCCGGGCAGGCAAACACATCATGCTTGCAAAACCACTTGGACTTAGCTATCCTCAAAACCTTATCCTGGCTAAAGAACTGGCAGCCAATAATGTCCGTTTTCATTACGGCACCCAGCAAAGAACGTCACCCCATATGAAACTTGGGTATGACATGATAAGGGAGGGACTTTTAGGGGAGATTGAACGCGTTGATGTCTGGGCACCTGGCAAGAATCCTGTGGAGAGTCCGGTATGCAATGAAGTTCCGGTGCCACCGGATTTTGATTTCGACAGGTGGACAGGACCGGCGCCCTTGAGGCCATATTGCCCCGACCGCGTGACCAATAACAGCTCATGGTTCAACTATGATTACAGTATAGGCTTTCTTGGCGGCTGGGGCGCTCATCCACTCGACATACTTGTTTGGATACTTAAGGAGAAGATTTCGGGTGTCTATTCATGCGAGGGTACAGGGCAATTCTGGGCACCGGGCGGATTGTACAACAATATCTGGTCCTGGGATGTCATCTGCAAATATCAGAATGGACCTGAAGTACACTTTGTAAGTGATGATATTGCAATGAACGGCGTTCTGAATCATCGCGATTTAAAAGAGACTAACGGCACAACATTCTATGGTACAAAAGGGTGGTTATCACTTAGTCGAGGCACTGCACAGTCAAACATCCCTGAAATAAACCAGAAGATCAATAATTTCCCGAAAACCGATGGCGGCTGGATAAAAAGTGAACTTAACACAATGGGACAGGCATTTCTTGATGTTATAAACGGGAAAACATCTGAACTGTGCCCTCTTGATGATGCAATATTATCAGATACAATCAGCCATATGGGAGATATAGCTATCCGCTCAGCAAGAAAAGTAACCTGGGACCCCGTAAAAGGTGAAGTAGTTGGAGATCCGGAGGCAAATGGATTATATATCAGGGAAATGAGGAGTCCGTATGGGGTGTAAGACAAAAGACAAAAGACAAAAGACAAAAGACAAAAGTTAGGGAAGGATGTTCCCCTCTTGGGAGGGGTTAGGGGTGGGTTTTTATGAAGACAAAAGACAGAATGAGTATAAGGATAACCACACTTCTCCTGATCCTAAGCAGTTTTCTGCTGAATGGACAGAAGAGTGAAGAGATAATAAAATCGATCTTTGATGCTGCCCTGACTGACCTGACTGCCTACCGGCATCTTGAATACCTTTGCAAAAACACTAAAGGCAGGTTGCCGGGTTCACCTGCTGCGGCAGAAGCGGTGGAATACACCAGGCAGGCCCTTATTAAGGCAGGTGCCGATACAGTTTGGCTACAAAGAGTCCCGGTTCCTCATTGGGAAAGGGGCTATGAGGATTGCAGAGTGATATCCGCTGTTCTTGGAACTTCAGATCTGACCATTTCAGCACTCGGCTTATCAGTTGGAACAACAAGTGACGGAATAATAGCAGGAGTAGTTGAAGTAAAAGATTTTGAAGAACTTAAAACAATCGGGAGATCCAAAATAGAAGGTAAAATAGTTTTCTTCAACAGGCCGGTCGATAACTCACTTATTAACACATTTGCAGGTTATGGTGGAGCTGTTAACCAGAGAACACAGGGTGCCTCTGAAGCATCAAAGTATGGAGCTGCTGCTGTTATTGTAAGATCGGCAACCCAGGCTCTTGATGACTTCCCTCATACTGGAATGACCCGTTATGCCGAAAATATTAAAATGATCCCGGGAATTGCAAATGGGAAGCGCTGCAATAGCATCGCTCATCTATCTGATTGATTTAATGGATCTCTAACTGAATAATCTCCCCCACAATCTGAACAGGAACCATGAAGAGACTATGGCTATTGCTGAAGAGATTGCGAAATAGACATAGTTGCCATAAATCAAATGTCCGGTGGCAAAGAACAGACAATAAACTGACAAGCAGCCCAGACTCATGCAGGCCAGTCCGACAGGGACACTCCAGTCTTTATCAGCATCTTTTACATCAGCTTTTGCTGCAATGTCTTTCCATCCGGGACCACCCGGACGTATTTTTTCATAGAACTGAATAAGTACTTTTTCTTCAGTTGGTTTTGTAACAAATGTTACAATTACCCAGATAATGGTGTTTAACAGTACGATGATTACGAATTTCAGAGCATCCCAGAATGCAAGATCCAGATTATATCCAAAGATCATTACATTGCCCTGGTCAATACGTGTTAAACAGAAATGTTCAATTACAATAAAAATTGCTGAAAAAATTATGGCTCCTGCCATTGCAGATATTTCAGACCAGGCATTTATCCGCCACCAGAACCATCTTAAAAGATATATCAGGCCGGTACCGGCTCCAATCATGATCATATACTGAAACGCCTGTAATGCATTTTCTAATAACAGAGCAAGCATAGCAGAGAGGATCATGAATGCAACTGTCCATAACCGACCTATCAGTACCTTTTTAGACTCGGATGCTTCACGATCAATGAACCTGACATGGAAATCATTAACCAGATATGAAGCTCCCCAGTTAAGCTGCGTTGAAACGGTTGACATAAATGCTGCGTACAGAGAAGCCAGGACTATACCTAAAATTCCGCCGGGCAAAAACTCACGCAACATTATAGGGTATGCTATATCATTATGCATGAATTTTGCAGGTACATCTTTATAGCTGGCAGCCATTGAAGCTATATCTGGAAAAACTACCAGGGAACCTAACCCGACAATTATCCATGGCCAGGGCCTTACAGCATAGTGCATCATATTAAAAAAAAGAGTTGCTCCAACTGCATGTTTTTCTGATCTTGCCGAAAGCATTCTCTGGGCAATAAAACCTCCTCCGCCCGGCTCTGACCCGGGATACCATGCAGCCCACCACTGAATTGTAAGTGGTATGATAAAAACCGTTGCCAGCATTAACGGATCCGAAAAGTCGGGCATCAGGCTTATTTTATCACTTACAAGCTCACTATTAAGAAGATTCGACATCCCCCCAACCCTTGGCGATCTGATAACCATAACAGCCGGAATAACAGCTCCTCCCAATGCCAGAACAAACTGAAAGAAATCGGTCCAGATTATTGATTTGAGCCCACCCAGGGAACTGTAAAAGACCGTAACTACACTAACTACCGTCAATACTAACAGGGGATTGATATTTGTTATAATTGAGGTGACCTTGATAAATGCCAGACAAGATCCTGCAAGTACCAGAACATTAAAAAAGAAACCCAGATAGAGTGCCCTGAATCCTCTTAAAGCTGCAGCAGTTTTTCCGCTGTAACGGATCTCATAGAATTCAAGATCTGTCATGATTCTCGAACGGCTCCATAGTTTTGCATATACAAAAACTGTGAGCATGCCCGACAGAAGGAAAGATAACCATAACCAGTTTCTGGCTACACCTCCCGTACGAACCATATCTGTAATAAGGTTGGGTGTCGCTATCGAAAAGGTGGTAGCAACCATTGAGAATCCAAGTAGCCACCATGGCATATTCCGCTTTGAAAGAAAAAAACTTTCCGAGTCTTTTCCGCCGCTCTTGCTGGTCAACATACCAATAATGGTTAATATAACCAGATAGACAATTATTATAATCCAGTCTGTTCTTCCTAACTCCATTGCGGAAAGTGACTTTTTATGATATTAAAATTACCATCCCTTAGTTTTATCTAAACTCATTGGAATTTTACCAGACTTAATATAACATCTGAAATTCTCCACAAACTGCTGTATCTTCCTTTCGTCAAGGTTTTGACAATAACCGGCACTGTGAGGCGTCATAAGCAGGTTTGGTTCATCCCATAGCGGACTGTCAGCCGGACATGGCTCTTTTTCAAGTACATCAATACCTGCACCCGCAAACCCAGAATGCCCAGTGTCATATTGCCAATGTCTCTTCCGACAATGATCTCCCATCTGTGCTCTTTCATCAAATCCCTCTGATGGTGGATATTACGGGCAAGTGCAAGGAACATTGTAACGGCATGTGAAGCGACAACTGAAGTTATTGATCTGCCTGTATTTGTGAGTATTATATCACTATTCCTGAATTCAGGATACATCACCTGCTCCACCCCGGTTGAATTTGTCTGCACCCATTTCAGATTTTTTGCCTGTGAAAGATTCTCTTTATCAATATTACCGTATAATACCTCTATATCATCAATATATTCATTCAATGTTTCATCTGCATCAAGAAACCGGATATCAGCAAAAGGCTCCAGCTCTGCAAGTATTTTTTTTACCCCGGATGAAGGCGGAATGATCGTAATAAGAGTCTTTATCTTTCTTTTCATCAGATCAGGAGAAAAAACATTTTAATAATTCACCTCATTAATAGTTTAATTATTTCCTGCCACCAAGTATATCTTTTGCCTGGGAAATAATGCCTCCGTAATCGCTTGCAAGAGCAATCCAGTTTACTCCACGCTTCTCCCAAACTTCAAATGGCCAGCCTGCTGTTCCCAGAGGTATTCCTGACGCTTTTACTTTCCTGCAAACTTCGTCAAATACTTTATTTACTTCAGGATCATCCAGCTGGTTCAGCTTGCCCATGGAGCCTGAAAGATCAACCGGACCGACACAAATACTACCTAAACCCTCTACCTTCAGAATCTCATCCAGGTTCTTTACTGCTTCCATAGACTCAACCTGGATAATGACCATAGGTTCTGATTCCGATATTCTGAGATAGTCTGGAAAAGATGTCTGACCATACCTGTTTGCCCGCCTTACTCCGCAACCGCGTATGCCTTTCAAAGGATAACGGCATGCCTGAACAGCTGCCCTGGCTTCTTCGGCAGAGTTCACCATAGGGATTATTATTCCGGCAGGAGCAAGATCGAGAACAGGTTTAATGACCTCAGCCCTGTTCCATGGCACTCTTACCAGCGGAGCACAATCGGTGCCTTTCAGAGCAATAATATGCTTCATGGCTGATTCAATTGTTATGGGTGCATGCTCCATGTCAATCCAGGTAAAATCATACCCTGCTTCTCCGGCAAGTTCACTGACCGTCAAATCATTCAGTGAGATGATAAGACCTTTTAATACTCTGCCGGTTTTGATGCCGGAAATAAATTTGTCGTAATTACTGATACTCATGTTATTATTTTTTAAATCACTCTTTTATATTAACGCAATTCCGGGGTTTACTTCCCCGTAAAACTCTCACCACATCATCAATTACCTCGTGGTGCAGGTTAACGATCGACTCCTCTGTATACCATGCAACATGTGGTGTAAGAACTACATTCTTCATTGTAAGCAATTCACTGTCTGTTGCCAACGGTTCATATTCAAATACGTCAAGACCTGCCCCGGCAATTCTTCCGGACTTTAAGGCAGAAATAAGATCTTGCTGATTAATCAGTCCACCTCTTCCTGTATTAATGATGGTGGCCGATGGTTTCATCTTTTTAAAAAGAGTCTTATTGAACAAATACCTGGTTTCCGGACTGAGCGGCGTATGAAGGCTGATATGGTCCGATCTGATAACAAGGCCATCGAGTGTGGTCTTTGTTCTGATGCAAAAGCCCTTTTCTCAAGTTCAAATCCCTCTTCCCTGTGATCTGCAATAACGACCTTCCTGCTCATTAATCAGCCTCCCCCCTCTTCAGCCAGGCCACTTTTTGTTCTGATTTATGAGGCTGTCCTATAATATCTCTGTAAAGATCCGGCCTCCTTGCCTGCAAATATCTGTATCCGCCAGACTGGGTAAGTTTTTCAGGAGTGATCACAGCAGTTACAAAATCATCACCAAGGGTTCGGCACTCTGATATGACATCTCCAAAAGGATCAATTATCATTGAGCAACCATTCTTCAGCTGATCATCATCCATTCCTATCGGATTTGAAAAGACGACATAGATCCCATTATCATAAGCTCTTGATGGCAACCATTTCATCAGCCAGCCCCGCCCTTTCATCCCATCAAACTCAAGCCTCAGAGATGTCGGATCGGACTCCCTGTTCTTCCACAATTCAGGATCAACAAATCCGGCACCGGGACGTGGAGAAGGAGTGCACATTGTGACATGCGGTGCAAAGATAATATCTGCTCCAAGCAGTCTGGTGGCCCTTACGTTTTCTATGATATTATTATCGTAACAGATCAGTATACCACACTTCCATCCCAGCAGGTCGAATACACAGTATTCATTTCCGGGAGTAATAAATTCATTTACAAATGGGTGAAGTTTCCGGTATTTTGCCACCACTCCTGATTTATCAACACAAACATAAGTCTTGTATATCCTGTCATCCCTGTCCTTTTCGAATAAACCAGCCAGTACAACAATTTTGTTATCGGCAGCAATGCTGATAAGCCTTTTGATACTTGGTCCTTCAGGTACATTTTCAGACAGGTTAAGCATTTCAGCCAGTGAGAGTTTTGTGGCAAAAGTATATCCTGTAACCGAACACTCATGAAAAGCTACTACAGCCGATTCACCCGATGCAGCACTACCGGCCAGGTATTCAATTCTTGATAAATTGTACTCCTTGTCTCCGCTCCTGTTCTCAAACTGGGCTGTGGATATCCTTATCTTTTTCATGAGACAAATTTTTCAGGTTAATAGAGTCTTAATACTCCATGGTTCACGTTCCGTCTTTGTCAGCATCGCATTAGCTTCTGCATCACCAGGAAACTCTTCTTTCACCGGATCCCAGCGGAGTTTTCTTTTCAGAGTCATTGCAATGTTCCCTATATGAGCCATGGTAGCAGTTCTGTGCATATCCTCAACCGGATGGTAGGTCGGCTTCCGTGACCTGATACATTTCAGAAAATTTGCATGCTCGCTTTCGTCAGTGTACAGGTGTAACTCATTTTCTCCAATCACTGAATTGAGTATTTCCTGTGAACTTGCCTCAAGGGTTCCCCGCCAACCTTTTACATGAAGCCACCCTTCTGTACCCTCACAGAAAATTTCAACAAAATCAGAGTGAACATCCAGCACAACACCGTTTTCATAATTAAATGTGAGTCTGAATTTATTGAATGCATCATAGATTCCGGATTCAGGAGCTGTGCCTTCGCCTGAAACTTCAACAGGGCCTGTCTTTTCAGAACTGTTGATCCATTGTGCATTATCTATCATATGAGCACCCCAGTCTGCCAGGCTTCCTCCTGAATAATCATTTATCCATCTGAAATTATAGTGGCAGCGACCTGGTGTGTAAGGGGAATACGGCGCAGAACCCAGCCACATGTCATAATTAAAACCAGCCGGTACCGGTTGTTCTGTCGGATCCGGATTATAATAATAGAGCTGTGAAAAAGCACCCGGCAATCCTACCCTCATTCTCAGAAGCTTTCCAATCCGTCCGTTGCGTACAAGCTCCGCCATCTTGTGATACTGAGGTATCGACCTGTCTTCAAGGCTCGACTGGAAGAGCTGTGAGGAATTGCTTACAAAATCACTCAGCATCCTTCCCTGAGGTACAGTGAGAGTAGGCTTCTCACAGCAGACATCTTTCTTTTTGCCCAGGGTGAGCAAAGATATTGGCACATGCCAGTGGTCAGGTGTTGAGATCTGAACTGCATCAATATCCCTCTGTTCAAGTAACTCTCTGAAATCACCATAGACTCTGCAATCATTATTCCCGTATTTCTCATCAATTATCGATTTGGCTTTAATCGCTCTTGATGAATCCACATCGCATGATGCAACAACGCGACAGTCATCGAGCTTCAGATAGGCAGCAAGGTTCCAGTTTATGCCGTGGTCGCCGGTACCAATCATTCCCAGAGTGATTTTATCATTTGCTCCAAAGGCACATGATGGTATAATTGTTGGTAAAACAATGGACCCGCCTGCCAGCAAGCTGCCGGTACGAATGAACTTTCTTCTGCTAATTGTCATATCTAAAGAGTTAGTTTTCCGATAATTCCTTAATGTAACTGTTCCAGGTTTTCATAGACCTCGCAAGAAATTCTGCAGGATCACCTGCAATATTATAGCACTGAAGTCCGACCGGACCTCTATAATTATTATCCCTTAAAAGCATGAGAACACTTAACACATCAAAAGATCCCTCACCCAGAGGTTGTATTAGGCGGTCCCATTCCATCTCATTTGTCATGCCATCATCGGCGCCATTAATTGATACAGCAGCAAGATAAGGTATTGAATTAATAAGCTTTTCTTCAAGCTTGTTCCTATCATCAGTCTTCAGGAAATGGCAAAGGTTGAATACTGCTCCGACATTCTTTCTGTTGATTTTCTCAGTAAGCCTGACACTATCTTCAACCTTCTCAAGCCAGAATCGGGAATGAGGATAGAGGGCAATTTTAACATTATACTGTTGTGCTAAATCGGCAAGCTTCTGAATTACAGGCACACATAACCTGTCTCCTTCCGGATCAGAAGGTTTGAATTGTACACTGTGAATGTGCAGCCATAATGTTACTCCCCTGTCTCTTACCTTTCTGATGAAATCGACCAGCTTCGGGTCATATGGTTCCTCTTTTTCAAGATCGATCTGGATATAGACCATGGAAACAGGAAGATTTAACCTGTCCATGATTTCGAGTTTTTCCCCGGAATTCTCAAGTCCTTCCAGCTCAATCCCGTCAAAGCCAAGTTGATTCAGAATGGATGCCTGATCTTCAAATGTATAATTCCCGGTTAACAAAAAGGCATCTTCGAAACAGAAAAAATCCGGATCAAACCTCTGCCCGCAAAGGTTAATGGAGAGGGCAAAAACAATAAAAAATGAAACAATGACTGATCTCATATAATTGCGATTCAGTTAAATAATGAAAAGAGATCTCAACAGGCTCCAGCCTATTTCTTCTTTTTCATCACAAGAAAGAATCCTCCGGCCAGGACTACAACAACACCGGCGATTATTGCAATAGTAGTTGTATTTCCTTTCGATTCAGCAGCTTCATCCTCTGCGGTATAATAAAAAGTAGGTTTAGCATCGGTGTCTATGTTAACCGTATCTTTCTTTGGTTTTGGCTGTTCCTGTGCTGATGCCATATTAACTGCCATTAATAAAATGGCGATTGAAAAAATCAAAACTATCTTCTTCATCTTTAAGTAATTAATTGTTAATTATTTAACACTATCTGCAAGTTCATCATATTTCTCAGCAATATCCGGATCTGTACCTCTGTAGGTATCTGCCAGGGCTTTTATCGCCGGTTTGTACCCCGGATTCATCGTGAGACACGTCCGGAGAAGTTTTCTCGCTCTCATTAAATCTGTTTTCAAAACTATCCCTGACAGAGCAACATATGCTTCAAAGTACTTTCTATCAGCATCAATGAGCTTCTCATAATATTTCATGGCCTCATCATTTCTGTTCTCCGCCATGGCAATATTGCCAACATACATCAGGGCCGGTTCAAATTCAGGATTTATCTCCAGACATTCTTTCAGCAACGAATCAGCCTTATGCTTTTCCCCAAGATTATAAAGAGCAGCAGCAAAATTATAAAAAATCATTTCATCCTTGTCATCAAACTCAAGCGCCTTTTCAAAGTAATTAACAGCCTTGCTGTTTTTCCCTTCTGACAAAGCAAGATAGCCATAATATGCATCTTTTGATTTCCGCTCAAGCACAGTACATATAGGAACGCTGTCGGCATATATAATATGTATGGTATTCCCCGGAGGCCAGATGCCATTCCTGAGTTTGTAAGGGGAGATATACCTGTTGACCACAATTGCGTAATCCCAGTCCGACTGGCTCCTCTCCTCATACCTGAAATAAGATGTCTCTGTTTGAGGATGGTTCCTGAACTGCCAGTGAACAGAATATGTGGCATTTACTTTGACCTTATCTGTAAACGTTTTATTTTCAAGATAATCTATCAGCCATTCTGAAGCCTCCGTCTGGCTGACATAGTAATAATCTGTTTCATAATTGCTCCATGCCCCCCTGAGACCACCGGTGATCTGATTGTAATATAGATAGAAATAGCGCTGGTTTTTTATCATGTAACTGACCGGATGTATGGCAAGGAATGCAAACATAATCATGACTGCCCACCTTAAATACTTTTTTGAAACTGACTCATAGAGGAAATTAAATCCCTCACTGGCAAGCAGTACAAGGGCCGGGTAGATGAAAAGAAACTGCCGCCATGAGCTGTAAAGATTCGACTTTTCATAAATAGCAAACAAAACAGGAAACAGTAAGGAGAACAGAATAAAAGCATATATTATCCATTTATTGTTTCGTAAAGTCTGTTTTATCAGCAGAAGAAACACGATCAAACCTGACAAAACCAGTAAAGGGATTGTAATAACCATCGATTTAGGCAGGTAATACCATGGCATGAAATCAGACCATTCAGCTTTCCCTTCAAATAACTGCCTGAATGTATCAGGATAATGGGTCATAACCTGATACGCTTTAATTACATTTCTTAAGGGATCCTGCAAGGCATATGGCCATAAAAGGATGCTTAAGAAATAGGAAATGAATGATATACAGGTGATAAGCAATAATTTAAAAATAATCTCCTTCCTATCCACATACCCATCTTTAAAATACCTTGCTATATAGAACAGGAGAATAAAAAAGTACATATAACATATAAGCACCATTCCTGCAGCCCTTATGCTGATAGTCAATGCTATGCTTAATGTCAGAAGTATTGTAACCGAACCGGAAAACCTTCTGTCGGAATAAAGGAGTTTAATTAAAAAAAATGTTGATGAAATATAACCCAGCGCGAACGGAATATCCTTGAGATTGTTATGTGAATGTCCCATAAATGCAGGTGTTATGGCGAAAAGCAACATAACAACAATACCTGAGCGGTATCCTGAAAGCCATATTGCGAAAAGGGCAGTTACCATCATGGTGAGCCAGCCGGCTAATGAGCTCATGATATGGCGGAAACCATAGACATCTTCAATTCCCAGCCAGTTGATGATTATCGTTACAAGGTTATCGAAGGACTGGCCATAATACATCAGGTGCCATACAGGGTTACTCAGTGAAGATCTGTCCTCTCCCCCTGTGGCAAAATAGTTATATACCGACTGAGACTGGTTGTAATGAAGAACTTCGTCGCACGTTATGCCTGCATTTCGTGATGTTAAAAGGATAAGTACAAGAATCAAAACAGAGAGTGTCCAAAAAGCATATTTCAGAGTAGATCCCTTCATCACTTATCATCTCCGGAACCATAAATCTTCCTTATGAAATAAACCGGACGGTTTTGTGATTCCTTATAGCTTCTGTAGACATATTCTCCCAATATGCCAAGGAACACCAGCTGAATGGATCCCAGAAAATAGATGCTGAGCAGTATTGAAGGCAAACCAGAAACTGCAATTCCGTATGCTTTTGCAATCAGGACGTAAATACCTGCAGCCATAAATACCAGTGTGCCTATTGTACCCAGAACAAGGCAAAAACGTATAGGGAACTTTGAAAATGAAAAGATTGCATCCGTTGCCAGTATGAATAGTTTTCCGAAACTCATTTTCGGCTCGCCTTTATACCTGGTGTCCCTAACAAATTCAACATAACCCTGCCTGAACCCTATAAATGTCCGAAGACCCGGAAGATATCTTACTTTTTCCTTCATCATCAGAAGTGCATTGACTGCCTCCCGCCGCATCATAGAGTAGTTTCCTGCATTTTCCATGTATTTGATCTCACCGATTGACCTGAAAAAAAGATGGAACATTGCAGAGAGCAGGTTTCTTTTTCCGGATCCCTTTCTGCCGGTCTTTTTCCCGCTGACTATATCAAGATCTTCTTCATTTATCTTCCTGTACATTTCGGAAAGCAGCTCTGGCGGATCCTGGAGGTCACCATCCATCATAGCAACTAAATCCCCTTTTGCGTACTCAAGTCCTGCAGTATAGGCAGCCTGATGGCCGAAGTTTTTGGTTAATGATAAAACAATGATCCTGCTGTTCTTTTTGTGCCAGTCCAACAATATCTCAAGGCTCCGGTCGCTGCTTCCGTCATCAACTATAATAATCTCATAATCAGAGGCAATAGACTCAACTGAAGGGATTGTTCTTCTTAAAAGCTCATCGATAAGCTTTTCCTCGTTATATATGGGAATTACCAGTGAAAACATGGATAAAATATTTGTTCATTTTCCTGCCTGAAGCCTCTGAAGAGCAAACTGAGCTTCATCTTTAAGGTCATTATTGTTTACAAGATCTTTAAGTGCATTTACAGAGTAGTCCGTACCCATCCAGCTTAGTTCCCTTAGAAGCAACTTCTTAGCCTCAACACTTGCATTTGTACTTAACAGAACACCAACCATTGTCTTTTCAGCTTCCAGCAAACCTTTTTCGTCGCCCGAAAGATTGGTTATGTGGTGTTGAATGCATACGAGGTTTTTAGTACTCTTTCCTACATCATATGTCTTGATATTCTCAAGTGCCTCTTCAAATGTTATCTCCCTGAAATCACGACGGAGCACTACACCTGAAGCATCCGGAAAGTCGAAAGGGACCTTCTGAGTGACATTACCGGTTACTGCCCATTCAGCGCCTCTCTGAAGAGTAACTATAAATCCGCTGCACTGCATAGCCGGACCCCCATCCTTATCGGCATGTCCCATAGCGGTATGGAATATCCTGCCTTTTTCGTAAGTTATTGTCATAAGCATCGGTTCATCGCGCATTGTACCTCCGCCGGCTGCCGAATCAGCAAAAGCTGTTGCAAGTATCTGCATGTTCTTTGCAGGACCTCGCAGCTCACTGTATAGCTCATCGTTCCCATGCATCCATCTTGCAGGAAGCCCCTGTGTAACAGGATGATCCATGATCCTCGTCCGTACAAGGAATTCCCTTCTCTTTCCATGATTACCACCTCTGCCCGGAGAATTGTCAATAACCAGTGAGTCTCTCATGTAATACACATAAGGTCCGTCTTTTTCTGTACGGTCTCCCCATCCCCCAAGACCTGTCATCTCATTGTATTCCTTCCATCCCGGGAATGCGTTATTGGCAGCATGATATATTACTACTCCGCCACCGTTCTTTACATAATCAAAGAACGCCGTATTGGTTTTATCTGACCAGGAATCGCCATTATAATCCAGTATAACAAGCTTATACAACGAAAAATCGGGGTCGAATATGGTCATATCCCCTCCTTTCTCAGGGGTGGTCATAATTTCACATGAGAACATCCCGGTTTCATCAAGAATGGTTTTAAGTACCGGAGAGCTTGCCTGCCAGTCGTGATTATTCTGACCGGTTATGATCAGTGTTTTGTAGCCTGTTTCTTTTTTACATCCATGGAAGAAAGGAAGCAGACAGGCTAATACTATTATTAATAAATACTGTTTTTTCATATTGTATCTTGTTAATCATTAAACTGTTGGTAAGGTCCATGGTTGACGGTAAGGGCGGCTCAGCAGCCTGCTTGCCCTTGGATTGTCAATGATCACCTCCTTTTCAGGATCCCATTTTATTGTCTGTCCGGTAGTCATGGCAATCTCACCCAGAAGTGCAACAGAAATTGCCCTGTATGCAACCTCAATCGGAGCAATGGCCTGTTTGCCTGAACGGATACAATCGATAAAGTTCTGATAGTGGTTATCACTCTTATATAATTGTATTTCATTCTCTCCAATTACCTCTTTAAGTATTTTGGGATCAGAAGCTGTAAGTATATTACCTCTGTCAACATGCACCCAGCCAAGGTCGCCATACCAGGTTGTTCCCATTTTGTGAGGAAGCCTTGATGCGTTTGCAACCCTCATCTCAATGCCGCTTGCATATTTGCACATCAGATCGTACTCAACGGGGGCATTGTACAAACCTTCTGCAGGGTAAACTCCTTTTCCCGATATCTCAACCGGACCGGTGTGTTCAAGTCCTGTTCCCCAGTTTGCAATATCGATATGATGTCCTGCCCAGTCGGTCATCTGGCCGCCTGAATAATCAAGAATCCAACGCCAGTTCCAGTGCGAAACTCCGCGGTATGGAACCCTGAGAGCCGGACCCAGCCACATCTCCCAGTCGAGCTCAGGCGGCACATCCATTACAGGAGGAGTGCCGATGCCCCTCCCTCCGTCGGGAAGGCCTACTTCGATATATTTTACTTTACCTGCCCTGCCGTTAATAGCAAGCTCGGCTCCTCTGCGGAAATTGAAAAGAGAGCGCTGCCAGCTGCCGGTTTGCCAGATAATGTTATTCTTTTTTACCGCACTGACTATTGTCTGACCGTCCTTTATTGTACGGCAAATCGGTTTCTCTCCATAAACATGAAGCTTGTGATTTGCTGCCTCTGTATAAATTATCCCATGCCAGTGATCGGGAAGTGCTATTGAAACTGCATCGAGCTTTTCCTTTGCAAGAAGTTCACGGTAATCTCCATAAACCCGGCAGTCTTTATTCTTATAATCATTATCGACCATTGCCTTGCCTGCTTCAAGATGTTTTTTATCGATATCACATAAAGCGACAAACTGAAACTGGCCTTTAAGCTTCATCATTTCTCTCATGTTTCCGCTGCCCTGCGATCCGGTACCGATTGTGGCAATAACTATGCGATTTGAGGGTGAGGCTTTCCCCCCCATTCCAAGGGCTGTTGAAGAAATTATCTGAGGAAGTACAATTGCCCCGGCAGCAACAGCAGCTGACTTACGGACAAACTCCCTTCTGGTTGTTTTGTTTGACATAAGCTGGTTTTATTTATTATTTCGGTTATGTTGTTGTGTTGTTATGTTGTTATGTTGTTATGTTGTTATGTTATACTATAACAATTCAAATAAGGACAGGGGTTCCGGGTACAGGTGTTTCAAATACCATGTCTACGGGACCAAACTCTATTTTTGA
>MENI01000120.1 GCA_001768195.1 Bacteroidetes bacterium GWA2_40_15
CCTTTATTCATCCTCCCTGCAAATCCTTTCTCAAACTCCTTAACTTGACGGCTATGCCTTTGAAGGGGGTCAGGGGGATGTTAAATATTAATACCTGTGAACATTTCAATCTTCCTGACGTTTAGCATTTGACGAACATCAGGTTAAAATAATGATTATCTTGGCACAACTTTTGTAAACAGGAGTGATATGGCAATAGCTTCCCAGGTACCTCTAGTTGAAATGGATGGCCGCCGCCTCTACTATACGTTTATTGCCGGTGCCAGGAAAGTTATTGAGCATCAGGTTGAGCTGAACAAGATCAATGTTTTTCCCGTTAACGACGGAGATACAGGTACCAATCTGGCATCAACAATCCGTGCGGTAATCGATTCACTACACCCACACAAATCATATAAAGTAACTGCTGACAGGATTGCAGAAACATCGCTTGTAAATGCAAGAGGCAACTCCGGGATCATATTTGCACAGTTTCTTTATGGAATGAGTATGGAGACAGGGAATTTCAAAACCATTACGATTGCACAGTTTGCAGAAAGCATCAAGAACTCGATACGCTATATTTACGAAGCGATAGCTAACCCGGTTGAAGGTACCATGCTTACAGTTATAAGGGAATGGGCTGATTACATATACGACAACCGACACAGAATAAAAGATTTCAATGAATTGTTCCTGGGTTCATCCAGTATCCTCAATAAATCGCTTATCGAAACCAAATCCAGGCTTGAAGTCCTGAGAAAGGCAAATGTTGTTGATGCCGGAGCAAGAGGATTTGTCCTGTTCATTGAGGGAATAATTGAATTCATCACTAGGCGTAATATAAAAGAACTTATTCAGGCCCGGACGGAAACAGTCCTTTTTGAAAAGATCGAAGAATCCATACCTCAGAATGTCGAATTCCGATTCTGCACCGAGGCTCTTATTAAGAACTGTATTGCTGACAGCAAAACAATGCACTCGATACTTAATAAATACGGAGACTCAATAGTAGTTGCAGGCTCTGACAGAATGAAGCGATTGCATGTGCATACCAACACTCCGGCCTTACTCTTTAATGAGCTCCGCAAAACAGGCACAATTGCTTTCCAGAAAGCCGATGATATGATCCGCCAGAGCGATGTTGTGTATAACCGGAAATGGAAGATCGCACTTGTAACTGATTCAACGTGCGACCTTTCGCAGGATCTTATTGATCAGTATCAGATAAACATACTGCCGATCAACATCAATTTCGGTGAAAACAACTATCTCGATAAGGTTACCATTCAGCCTGAACAATTTTATACCTTGCTTGAAGAGAATGTTGATTATCCGAAGTCCGCACAGGTAAATGAAAAAGCCTTCACAAATCTCTATTCCCATCTTGCTTCTCACTACGATTCCATAATTGCAATACATCTGAGCGATAAGCTAAGCGGCACCTTCGGAAGCAGTCAGAAAGCGGCAAAGGCGATCAACAGGGAATTCAACAAACCAATATCTGTTATCAATTCAAAAAACCTCTCAGGCGCGCTGGGGTTGATAATACTAAGGGCAGCCAGGGCAATTGAGGACGGCTGCTCACATGAAAAGGTTGTTGAACTTGCAGAAGAGTGGGTGAAAAATGTAAAAATACTGGTCAGCGTAAAGGACCTTAAATATCTTATCAGGGGCGGCAGGCTCTCGTCAACAAAAGGATTAATCGCCAGAATACTAAATGTAAATCCTATCGTCTCGATTGACGAAGACGGGAAAGCAATAGTATTCGACAAGTCATTCAACCAGAGGGCCACAATGGAGAAGGTCATCTCTTATGTAAAAAAACTCACCACCGGAAAACAGATATGGAATTATATTGTACTTCATGCTCAGAATGATGAAGCTGCACAGTGGTATTCTGACCGGATGGAAGAAATTACTTCCCGCAAACCTGTTTCAGTTGTGAATATTTCACCTGTGATTGGTGCCAATACAGGCATCGGAGCTGCTGCAGTTGCTTTCTTACCCGAATAATTCTGCCGGGATAGTCATGGCAATATACACGCCACCCGAATTATTTCGGAGATTCAGCTGTATGGTGGGGATACGGATTTATCTGTATTGCAGCCGGTAGTTATATCCCCGTCGCAGGATCAATACTTATGCCAGCCCTGATAATTAAAGTCTCAGGCGTTGCCCTGCTTGAAAAATCACTGAAGGATCAAAAACCTCAATACCGGGAATATATCGAAAAAACCAGTTCATTTCTTCCCTGGCTCCCGAAGAAATAAATATCTTTAACTGTTAATTAAGATCATTTACGGATCGTATTATAATTCAACTCCCTATGAAATTGTTTTACAAACCACTTTGCCAGATCTGTTTCATAATTCTGCTATTCCTGCTCTCATCATGCAACAGGAGTTTACCGGGTGATTTTACCAACCCTCCCCGCGAATTTTCCGTAATGCCATTCTGGTTCTGGAATGATACCCTGAAGGAAGATGAGATAAAAAGACAGATTGCAGATTTTGAAGAACATGGCGTTTATGGATTTGTAATTCATCCGCGTATCGGTCTGCCTGACAATATAGAATGGCTCTCACCTGAGATGATCCATGCAATGAATACTACAATAAGAGAAGCAGCCAGGCGCAATATGTATGTGATTCTATATGATGAAGGGATGTACCCATCAGGATCGTCAAGCGGACAGGTAGTGGCACGAAATCCTTCACATGCTGCCAGGGGACTTGCTAAGATTGATCTCAAACCAGCTGAAAATCCGGTTCTTGCTCCCGGTCAGAATTTAATTACAATATTAAACAGGCCTGTAGGAAAACGTGTTGCTATAATTGATATGCCTTCGGGCGGTGTAATAAGAGGGCTTCATTATATTGGCGAGGGGTCTGACAATATTGAAGAAGAACTTCCTCCGGCAGGAGATATCCTTAATCCGGATGCAGTAACAAGCTTTATGGAGCTGGTATATGATCGCTATGCAAAAGAATTCGGAGATTATTTCGGAACAACAATCCTCGGGATATTCACAGATGAGCCGTCAACCATGGGTCGCAACAGCGCTCCGGGAGTTATGCCCGGGAACAGAAATCTCCTGGAAAATATCAGCAAAATCATCGGATACGATATTACTCCCTTTCTTTCCGATCTGTGGTATAATGATACTCCTGACTCTGAAAAACACAGGAATGATTACAACAGGGCCATTAACATCAGCCTCGAAAATAATTATTACAGGCGGCTTGGAAACTGGTGCCTGGAACATGGAATAGCACTGATGGGCCATCCGGCAGGGTCGATGGATATAGGTGCGGAGCAGTTCTTCCAGGTACCCGGGCAGGATCTCGTATGGCGATATGTTGAGCCGGGGCCAAAGGCTCTTGAGGGGCATCATTCAACTATGGCAAAATGTGCATCCAGTGCTATGATACATCTTGGACTTCGCCGTAATTCAAATGAATTATACGGGGCATACGGGCATAACCTGACTTTCAGTGAGATGAACTGGCTTGCAAACTGGTGCTTCGTACGGGGTCACAATTTGTTATTCCCACATGCATTTTACTACTCGCTTCGTGGCCCGAGGTTAGATGAGAGACCTCCCGATGTGGGACCAAATGCAGAGTGGTGGAACAAGTACAGAACATATGCTGATGCCTGCAGAAGACTCAGCTGGATAAATACTGACTCGCGTCATATTTGCGACATTGCGATTTTGTGTGAAGCAGAATGGTTACCGGATAAGTCTGCAAAGGTTCTTTATCAGAGCCAGCGCGACTTTAACTACCTTGAAATAAGACACCTGATCAATGATTGCAGTATTGATGAAGAAGGGGTGCATATAGCAGACATGACATATAAACTCCTTATCATCGACAGTTTATCATATCTTCCTGATGAAGCAAAGCCTTTTCTCGAAAAGATTGCTGAAAACGGTCAGCTTGTAATCAGCAAAGAGAGCCGGATTGCTGAAATCTTCCCTGGGGCACAGACATACGGTCAACCCAAGGAGCTGATATCTGAAATCAGCAGGATCACTCCTGCCGATCTATATGTAAATCCGCCCTCAACAGGTATCAGATACAGGCATATGGTAAAGGGGGAAAATCACTACTATATCATTTTCAATGAAGAAGAAAAGGAAGAGCTTATCAGGTTAAAAATACCCTTAAAAGGCAATTTTAAGTGGCTGGATCCGTATACCGGTGCGGCTACGAAAATGAACCCCGAAACTGAGGTTCAAATTAAACCTCACGAATTGAAAATATTATTCATTGCCGGGGGTGTCTAAAAAGTCAAAATCCCTTAACCGCAGAGGGCGCAAAGGAAAGACGCAAAGTTCGCAAAGAGCTGAAATTATGTATTTTAGCTCTGCGTTCTCTGCGACATCTTAGCGTTCTCTTTGCGGTTAAAAAGGACTTTTTCAACAACCCCCACGTTTTATAACATCCGTTTTTCACTAAATTTATAGCTAATTTGATCCAGGTTGTATATATTTGATATTCTGTACCAATTAACCTGTCATGAGATCAAAAACTATTTTACTAATCCTCGCAACCTGTTTTTTAACGGGCTGCCAGTCAGATTCCGTAAAACAGCCCTTAAAGGCAGATGTTATTGTTTACGGTGGAACATCTTCTGCAATAACCACCGCTGTTCAGATTAAGAGAATGGGCAAATCAGTAATAGTTGTATCACCCGATATACACCCTGGAGGACTATCATCTTCAGGTCTGGGGTATACTGATACAGGAAACAAGGAGGTCATCGGAGGCCTTGCAAGGGAATTCTACCAACTGCTTTACCAGCATTATATGATACCTGAATCGTGGAACTGGCAGAAACAGTCGGAATTTGGCAACAAGGGACAGGGTACTCCTGCAATTGACGGCGAGTTCCGTACAATGTGGCTGTTCGAACCACATGTTGCGGAGGCGGCTTTCGAAAAAATGATAACTGATAACAAAATTACTGTTTACAGGAATGCATGGCTCGACAGGGAAACAGGAGTAGTTAAGGAAGAGGGCAAAATAGTTTCGATAAAAACCCTGAACGGAATGCTTTTCACAGGAAAGATATTCATTGATGCCTCATATGAAGGTGATCTGATGGCCGCTGCAGGCGTAAGCTATCATACCGGACGGGAAGGCAGCTCACAGTATGACGAAGAATGGAATGGTGTTCAGGTCGGGGATTTTCCCGTAAAGCATCACGATTTCGATAACCTTAAGATAAGCCCATACCGGAATCCGAAAGATCCTTCCAGCGGACTGCTGCCAAGGATCTCAGCGGACCCTCCGGGTAACAGGGGAGACGCTGATAAAAGGCTCCAGGCATACTGCTTCAGGACCTGTCTGACTGATCATTCTGACAACAGGGTTCCCTTCATGCGTCCCCCCGGTTATGACTCTACTCAATATGAGCTTCTTATCCGTATCTACGATGCCGGCTGGCGGGGAACATTCAATAAATTTGATGCCATCCCCAACAGGAAACTGGATGTAAATAATCACGGTCCATTCAGCTTCGACAATATCGGAATGAACTATGACTTCCCCGATGCATCCTATGAAAGAAGAAAGGAGATCATCGATGAACATATTACTTATCAGAAAGGTTTGCTCTGGTTCATCGCAAACGATCCACGTGTGCCGGCAGAAGTGAGAAATGAAATGTCGGGGTGGGGTTACTCAAGAGATGAATTCGCTGATAATGGTTACTGGCCATATAATATCTATGTCAGGGAAGCAAGGCGAATGATCGGGGATTATGTGATGACCGAAAATGATGTTCTGAGCAAAAGAGATGTAACGCATTCTATAGGAATGGGTTCATATAACCTCGACTCCCATAATACTCAGCGCTATATTACACCTGACGGGTTTGTGGAGAATGAAGGAGACATTCAGCTTCCCACACCAAAGCCATATATGATCGATCTGGGTTCAATATTGCCAAAGAGGGAGGAGTGCACGAATCTGCTGGTCAGTGTGTGTGTGTCAAGTTCCCATATTGCCTTTGGGTCGATCAGGATGGAGCCTGTGTTCATGATACTGGGGCAGAGTGCAGGAACGGTTGCGGCAATGGCACTTGATAAAAGGAAGAGTATTCATGAGTTAACCTATAAAGAGATCCGGAAAAAACTGCTGGCAGACGGACAGGTTCTGGAATACAATAAATAGTGGCAGATCTTGTTCTTATGACAAATGGTCAGACGGCTAACGCATATAATCCTGACATCCGGAGTTTTCTTTATCCTTCTCTCCGGTTGCGAGAAGGGAGAAGACCCTCCTCCTCCTGTAACTGATGTCGATGGTAATGTTTATGAAACAGTCATGATCGGAAACCAGGTCTGGATGGCAGAGAACCTGAGGACCACAAGGCTTAATGACGGTTCTGAAATAAAGCTTATTGAAAAAAACCAGGAATGGAATAAAACCAGTGATCCTGCATTATGCTGGTATAATAATGATTCATCTTTGTTCAAAGTGCCATATGGAGCCTTATACAATGGCTATGCTGCCACGGATGAAAAAATTTGCCCTGCAGGATGGCACGTCCCGGATAATGAAGAATGGGAACAGCTTATCGTGTTCCTTGGCGATTCTGAAACTGCGGGAGGAAAACTTAAGGTAGAAGGACTGTCTCAGTGGCATTCCCCGAACACGGGAGCTGATAACAGCTCATCATTTTCAGCCTTGCCGGCAGGCATGCGGTATTTTGAAGGGTCTTTCAGTTCCCTTTCCTATTTTACAGCATACTGGTCAGTAAATGAAGCCGACAATGCTTCCCATTATTTTATAAGCCTCTCATATCTCGATTCCAAAGCAAACTTCAGCAGCAAATCCAAAAAACATGGATTCAGCATAAGATGCATAAGAGATTAGTTATCTGACAACTAGCCCCGGACTTAAGTCCGGGGTTATTCCCGATGTAACTTTTGCCATGGCATTATCGTCTTATAGCGGAATTAACAACAAACTAAAAACGTTATGAAAAAAGTTATATTAGTAATTGCAATTATTTCAATGATATCAATGCCATTGTTCAGCCAGAACAAAGAAAAGGAACAGAAGCTTGAGAATCTTGAAAACAAGGAATATAAGAAGGCTCCGAAGGATACAGTAAGCGTGGTCATAGGAGATGAAATATTTTCCGTCAGAGAGAGTGGTGATGAAACCCGTGTCACCTTAGGTAACAAAGAGTACCGTGTTGTGGAAGACAATGATGGGATCCGAGTATATAAGAGTGACAAAAGAGACGGGGACAAGGAATTTTACCACCGGAAACATAACAGGTTCCGTGGCCACCTTGGCGGTTTTGAACTAGGATTCAACGGATTTATGACTGACTACTGGAGTACAACACTTGCCCCTGAAGATTCTTATTTTGATCTTAACACATCAAAATCGTGGGTATGGAATTTTCTTTTCCCGAATATTAATATCGGCATTACCAGGCACCTGGGATTTGTTTCCACCATTGGATTTAACTTCAGTACATACCGCTTTGATGGCAACAACTCAATCAAAAAGTATGATTACAGCGTGATCGGCCCTCTCTATCCCGACTCCGGAATTGTCTTTACCAAAAGCAAGCTTGAATCAACCTACTTAACTCTTCCATTATTGCTTGAAGGCCAGATCCCATTGAGTGGTCATAATAAAACCATTAATATCGGCGCAGGTGTTATCGGGGCTTTAAAACTATGCTCAAAGGCAAAAGTTACATATGACGACGGCGATAAATCAAAATCCAGGACGAAGGATGATTTCAGCATGAATGTCTTACGATGGGGAGCCACCGCAAGGATAGGATATGAACATATCCAGGTCTATGGTACAACCTATTTCACCCGGCTGTTTGAGAAAGGCAAGGGCCCTGAGCTGTATCCATATGAGGTCGGCATTGCTTTTACATTCAATTAATACTGAATCAACTTTACATAAATGCCGGTCTCACCTCTTCCTAACGCAGTCGTTGGCAAAATACAGATCCGGGCTTCCTTCACTATTCACAACAATGCTGCTGCCTGCAGGAGGAAAAGGCAAAATCCAAACACAAACCTTTTTCAGTGAAGGCATATTCCGCATCCTGATATTAACCAGTTTGTTATTATATGTGAGGTCAAGTGTCTGTAACAGGTTGTCTGAACAATCAAGTGTTATCAGCGAATTATTTACGGGCAAGGCTAATGAGGCTATTTTGTTGCCCTGGCAACCCAGCTCATACAATACAGGGTTATACAGGGCATTTAGGGCTGTAAACCGGTTATTCTCACAGAGTAATCTCTTCAGAGCATAGTTTTTTGATATGTCCAGACTGGTCAGGCTGTTTGATCCGCAAATAAGATATACCAGGATAGTATTTAATGTGACATCGAGTTTTGTAAGCTTATTATCGGGACAGAGAAGGGCAAGCAGGAAAGTATTCTTTGAAAGATCAAGAGATGTCAGCTGATTGGAGCCACAGCTCAGGAATAATAATTCTGGATTTTTCGAGACATCAAGACTGCTAATATCGTTTGAGGTACAACCAAGATGGAGCAAAGCCGTATTTTTGGATACATCGAGGGTGGTTATTTTATTTACCGAACAGTATAAATATTCAAGAGCTGTATTATTCCCAACTATCAGTTCTGTTATCTGGTTATATTCACAATCGAGATATCTCAGGGCTGTATTATATGATGCATCAAATCCGGGTATCATGTTCTCACTGCAGAAAAGTGAATCGAGGTTAACAAATGCCTCAATCCCTTTCAGGTTTGAAATAAAACTTTGACTGATATCCAGAACAGTTACAGCTTCAGCCTCGGAATAACTGATATCACCATCCCCGTCTTTATCAACTCCCTGTTGAAGTAATGCCTGTAATAAATTATCATCCTTGATCTTAACACCTGAATTTTTTTCGCATCCGGCAACTATCAGCATCAGGGATATCAACATAACTGATTTGATGATTGTATTCATATATCTGTAAATTAAAGAGATTGCAAGTTATTATTTTTTGTGATTCTGCATTAATGTTCATTTTAATTTAATAAAATAAAATTGACATATGTTTCTTTGTTTCATAACTTTATCAAAATATAGCTATCCATGAGCAGCCTGATTCCAGGATATGAATATGACATCTTCATCAGCTACCGTCAGAAGGACAACAAATATGACGGCTGGGTAACTGAGTTTGAGGGAAATCTCAGGAAGGAGCTGGAAGCTGCATTTAAAGAGGATATAAGTGTTTACTTCGATATTAATCCTCATGACGGATTACTTGAAACCCATGATGTGGATGCCTCACTTAAGGTGAAACTGAAATGCCTGATTTTTATTCCTGTCATATCACGTACCTATTGTGATCCCAAGTCCTTTGCATGGGAGCATGAGTTCAAAGCCTTTATGGAAATGGCATCCAATGACAGATTTGGATTAAAAATAAAAGTCCCGAATGGCAATGTGGCCAGCCGTGTACTTCCGGTTCGCATATACGATCTGGATATTGAGGATATAAGGCTTTGCGAATCCTTGCTGGAGGGACCTATCCGGGGTGTTGACTTTATATATAAGGAATCAGGGATAAACAGGCCGCTGACTCCTGAAGACAATGAAACCAGGAACCTTGAAAATACAAAGTACAGGAACCAGATAAATAAAACCGGAAATGCGATCAAAGAGATTATTTCAGGATTGAAATCAGAACCGGCTTACCTGCCGGGTGATAAAACCCT
This sequence comes from Bacteroidetes bacterium GWA2_40_15, assembly GCA_001768195.1. GTDB lineage: Bacteria > Bacteroidota > Bacteroidia > Bacteroidales > VadinHA17 > LD21. The sequence goes on from MENI01000120.1 coordinate 9,716, forward strand.
TCTGCATGATCCGGCGATGAAAGAAGGAAGTCCGAATAAAAAAGATGTAAAGGTTAGCAAGAAGACCTTCGATCATAAAACAGTCAGAAGATCTCTTGTCTTTATTATCACTGCTTTTATCATCATCACTATCCTTTCATTTTTAATCTTCATTAACAGGCAACCATCCGGAAAGAGAATTGCCATCCTCTTTTCTACTGACATAACTTCAGATACATCTTTCAGGTATGTGGGAGATATATATGCCGAAACCATACACAGCAAGATCAAGGCAATTAAAAGAATAACCGTAAAACCAAGAATAAATATGCTCCAGTACAGGGAGAGTGAAAAACCTCTCGCCAATATCAGGCAGGAGCTTTCGGCTGACTATCTGCTTTATGGAAACATAGAAAGGGATAATAATGATATAAAACTATGGTTCACCCTGATTTCCGAGAAGCATGATAAAGAGCTCTGGTCAAAGGAATACCAATGGGACAGGAACATGATTTCAAATAATAGTACTGAAATTGTCCATAAAGTTGCAGATTATCTGAAATCAGGACTATCCTCTGAAGAACTAAACACGATCGAATCTGACCCTTCAGCAAACGCAGAGGCAACGCTTAATTATACAATTGCAAATGCAATTTCATACAATGCATGGTCATCTTATGCCATGGGCAACAGGCTTCTGGAGTCAGTAAGTTTCAGCTCTGCCATAAGCTCATATGACAAAGCCATAGAAAATGATTCCCTGTTTGCCGAGGCATACGCTAAACGGGCAATTGCAAGATCATGGGGCTATTATACAGGACAACTCGACTCAACACATATAGAAAAATGTGGTGCTGATATCAACAAAGCCCTTGAAATTAATAAAGAACTTCCCGATGCTCAGATAGCTATGGGATTCTACTATTATTACTGTGAGAAAAACAGCCTAAAGAATGCTCTCTATCATTTCAGAATAGCATCTGAAAAATCTCCTGGTGATTACCAGCCTTTATTTTACATGGCTATGGTATACAGGAAGATGGGCGAATGGGCCAAGTCACAGAACCTGATTAGAAAAGTTTTAGTACTTGATCCTCAGGAAGCACTATATTTAACAAATATCGGAACCTCTTACACCTACCTTCATAATTATGATTCAGCCCTGATTTTTTATCAGAAAGCTATTGACATTATGCCTGCATGGCCTGATTCCTATAACAATATGATTGTAGTCCTGCTTTTGAGGAGTGGCAACACCAGGGAAGCCAGGAGCATTCTTGATAAAGCTCTTACAAATACTAAAGACAATTTCTCAGAAATAAAAATTCAACTTCTTATCTATGAGAAGAAATTTGCCGAGGCATTAAAGGAGACTGAAATTTCACCCTTCAGTGAGTTTAGATATAAAGGTGATAAGTATCTGTTCATTGCAATGATTAACAGGTATCTAAACAAACAACTTGAGGCTGGAATAAATTTTGATTCTGCTCTTGTCAGTTATGAAAAGGACCTTCAAACTGATTCTATTAATCCACTTTTACATAGTTTGGCAGGCATTGCTTATGCTGGAAAAGGACTCAGGGAAAAAGCACTTCAGGAAGCTGATAAAACACGTGATCTTTTTAAGGATAATATTGGCAATGAAGGCCTGGAGCTAATAAACCTTGCCTATATTTTTACCATGACAGGTGAATATGATAAAGCTATCAGTACCATTGAATATCTACTGAAAACTCCATCCCTCTTTTCAGTAAAAATGTTGCAGCTTGATCATGCCTGGAAACCCTTAATGGAACTTCAGGCATTTCAAAAGTTAATTGTAAAATACTCCTAACAATATTATAACAGCTACAGACAGGCCTAAATTGTTTAACTCTAAAACTTCAAACTTATGCCAGTGATCAGATTTCAAATGAATCCGCAACTAGCCGAAATAAAATCGGCAACAGAAAGAAAAAGTGAAACGCTTAATGGTGTAATTACCGCTTTGGAGAAGTATACTGCAGCCTGTACAAAGGCATGCACAACTCTATCAAACGATCTTGCAAATTGCAAAGATAAATTAAACCCAAAACCCAAACCCCCGAAGAAGAAGTAAGTTACGAATTTGACTTTCCCTTAAAGAACATGATGTCATTGTTTTAATTCATGTAGGCCTGTCTGTTTTAATATTTATCAAAAGTGAAACAATGTCCAGTTATTTTTATTGCATACAAGGAATATGACACCCTTGGTATTGGATATATGGAAGCCGTTTTGTCAGCCTCAGGGTACAAAACGAAAACAATAGACCTCATCAGCAATAAGCCTAGTATTTTAAGAACGCTTAAAAAACTGAATCCTGAAATTATAGGGTTTTCTGTAATCTTTGAAGAGAATCTGGAGAGATTCAGAGATTTGGTTAGTTTTTTGAGAAAAGGAGGTATAAACTGTCATTTTACGGCTGGGGGACATTATGCCAGTTTAAGGCACGAGAAACTTTTTGAGTTTATCCCTCAACTTGACTCAATTGTCAGGTTTGAAGGAGAATATACCATGCTTGAACTGGTCAACCATATATATCAAGGATCAGACTGGAGGAAAACAGATGGAATATCTTACCGGGAAACTGACCAGATAAAAACAAATAAACTCAGACCATTCGAAGAGGATCTTGATAAATTACCTTTCCCGGTGCGGACCTCCTTTAGAGAATACGCATTTAATAAGAAATTTACCACACTCATTGCCGGCAGAGGATGTATCCATAATTGTTCATTCTGCAATTCAAGGAAATTTTACAGTAAAAAATCAGGTTCAATAAAGCGAATCCGAAAACCGGAAATGGTTGTCGAAGAAATGTTTACGCTGTTCAAAAAAAACAATTGCCGTATATTTCTGTTTCAAGATGATGATTTTCCAGTGAAAACAAGGAATGGTTCAGACTGGATAATTAGATTTTGCAAAGAGCTGAATAATAAAGACTTGAGCGATGAAATATTGTGGAAAATAAGCTGTCGTACTGATGAGATAGAAGAAGCGGCTTTTACAATGATGAAAAACAATGGTCTTTTCATGGTATTTATCGGTATTGAAGAAGGCACTGATGATGGCCTTAAGATGATGAACAAGGGAGTGACTGTTACACAAAATTTTAATGGGATTAATATTCTTAAGAAGCTGGGAATTGGATTTGATTTCGGATTCATGATCTTTCATCCCTCAACAACGCACAGATCGTTTATTGAAAATCTATCCTTCCTCAAAGAAATATGTGGAGATGGTTATAGTCCGATAAATGTTGATAAGATGATCCCATCTTATGAAACGCGTGTCGAGAAGGAGCTTATCAAGGAAGGAAGACTAAAGGTCAAAGGATATATAAGTGATTATGATTTCCTGGATGATTCAATGAATAAATTATATGAATACCTATCTGAAT
>MENI01000121.1:0-18499 GCA_001768195.1 Bacteroidetes bacterium GWA2_40_15
AAAACTTATAATAGAACTTGACGGAGATTCCCATGGTGAATATCATAAAATACAGGAAGATGAAATCAGGGATAACTACCCGGAGGGCTTTGGATTCACTGTATTAAGGTTTGAAAACAGAATTGTATTCCAGGAGCCTGAATATTTAAAAAGTGAGATAAGCAAAGTTATCAATATAAGGAAAAAATCTATCTGATAAACCAATCAACCACCCCGGCCGCAACCAGTCTTTGCAATACATTAACTATCAATGTGCTGCGGCCACCCCTCCTTCAAAAGGAGGGGAAACTTCTTCTGATCTCTGTATTAATAGTACTACTCTTAAGATGACGGCCCTGCTTAAAAAATAAAGACTGTCTTCCCGAATCCTGCATTTACGGAATTAACTGCCATTCGGGCATCGTTAATTTGAGTTAAATAATTGTTTCCGAATTTTAACTAAATTTGCACCTTGATTTAATAAACAGGTAATCTATTACATATTGCACAAAATGAAGAACAAAAAGACATTATTGATGATACTCGACGGATGGGGGATAGGCGACGGATCGAAAACTGATGTGATAAGCCAGGTCCCTACTCCGAACCTTACATACTATAAGAATAATTATCCAAACTCAAGGCTTCATGCATCCGGCGAAGATGTGGGACTGCCCGACGGTCAGATGGGAAATTCTGAAGTGGGCCACCTGAATATCGGGGCAGGAAGGGTAATCTACCAGGACCTCGTGAAGATTAATAAAGAATGTAAAACCGGAGAGATAAAGAAGAATAAAACTCTTACCGATGCCTTTTCTTATGCCCGTGACAATAATAAACAGGTTCATTTTATGGGACTTATGTCCGATGGAGGTGTTCATTCACTCGACAAGCATCTCTACTCCCTTAGTGATATGACAATGGATTACGGGCTTAAAAATGTCTTCATACATGCTTTCGGCGATGGACGCGACACTGATCCCCGGAGCGGTGTGGGATATATGAAGAGCCTTGTCGAACATCTTAAAAGATCAAACGGGAAGGTAGCCTCTTTCATCGGAAGGTATTATGCCATGGACAGGGACAAGAGATGGGAACGTATAAAAGATGCTTATGATCTGATAACAGGTGGCAAAGGTACTCCTGTGAAAGATATTATTCAGGGAATGCAGAATTCATACGATAACGGTATTACCGATGAGTTTATGAAAGCCATTGTGGTAACCGGTGAAAATGGAAAACCTGTTGGTACCGTGAAAGAAGGTGATGTAATTGTCTTCTTTAACTTCAGGAATGACAGAGCCAAGGAACTGACAAAAGTTCTTACCCAGAAAGATATGCCTGAATTCGGAATGAAAACCATTCCCCTGTTCTATTGTACTATGACACCCTATGATGCAACATTCAAAGGTCTTCATATTATTTATCCTAAAGAGAATGCTGACAATACGATAGGAGAGATACTTGCCGCTGCCGGGAAAAAACAGCTGAGGATTGCCGAAACAGAGAAGTATGCTCATGTCACATTCTTCTTTTCAGGCGGCAGGGAGGATAAATTCCTTAATGAGGAGCGCATTATGGTGCCCTCTCCAAAAGTAGCAACTTATGATCTGCAGCCCGAAATGAGCGCTTTTGGCGTTAAAGATGCTGTAATTAAGGCGATTGAAACAAAGGAGTTTGATTTTATCTGCCTGAATTTTGCCAATGGCGATATGGTTGGGCATACCGGGGTTTATGGAGCAATTATGAAAGCTGTAAAAACAGTTGATGAGTGTGCAGGAGCAGTTATTAAGTCAGCCCGTGAAAACGGCTATGATGTTCTTGTTATGGCTGATCATGGCAATGCCGATATGGCTGTAAATGAAGACGGTTCCCCTAATACGGCTCATTCACTGAATCCTGTTCCAAGCATTCTGATAAGCGATGATTATAAAAGTATAAAGGAAGGTATTCTGGCAGATGTAGCTCCTACTTTGCTTACTATAATGGGAGTGGAGATTCCGAACGAAATGACCGGGAAGGTGCTGGTGTGATCGACATGCTTCGTATTGACGACACCATATTCAGCTTCGACATCATGGAGAAAAAATTCAGATGTAATTTACCCGCATGCTTTGGAAATTGCTGCCGCTATGGTGACTCAGGAGCCCCATTGAGTGCTGATGAAACACATACCCTCGAGGATGTATGGGACGCAGTAAAGCCTTATCTGAGAGCAGAGGGTATTGAAGCTATTGAGATTAAAGGGAAAAGTGTAAAAGATTTTGAGAATGATAATGTAACTCCTTTAATAGGAAATGAAGAGTGTGCCTATTCGGTAATAATCAATAATATTCTGATGTGCGGTATTGAAAAGGCTTTTGAAGATGGCAAAACCAGCTTCAGGAAGCCATTGTCGTGCCATCTTTTTCCGGCACGTATAAAATATTATTCTGATTTCAGGGCTGTCAACTACCAGGAGCTGGCAATATGCAAGCCTGCCAGGGAAGCGGGAACAGATGATGGAACTTATCTGTATGAATTCCTGAAAGTACCGCTTATCAGGGCACTGGGTAAGGAGATGTATCAGGAGCTCTGCATAGCAGCCACCGAGCTCCGAACATTTTATGAGCACGACAGGGAATCTGCCCTGTAATGTAAAGTTTATGGTGGAAGGAGAGGAAGAGGTAGGGTCCGTCAACCTCGAAAAATTCTGCATCGATCATAAGGAGATGCTGGTCGCAGATGTGATCCTTATTTCGGACACGACAATGATAGCTCTCAATACACCATCTGTCACTTCCGGGCTGAGGGGGCTCTCGTATGTCCAGGTTGAGGTTACAGGACCGAACCGCGATCTTCATTCTGGACTTTATGGAGGAGCAGTTGTCAATCCCTGTAATGTACTGTGTGATATGGTAGCTTCACTTAAGGATAAATGGGGAAGAGTAACAATTCCCGGCTTTTATGATGATGTTAAGGAGTGCAATCCTGAAGAACGTGCAGAAATGGCAAAAAGGCCTTATGACAAGGATAAGTTCATGCAGTCTGTCGGGGTGACTCATTTGCAGGGGGAGGAGGGTTATTCTGATCTTGAAAGGATCGGTATAAGGCCCACGCTTGATATTAATGGTATCTGGGGCGGTTATACAGGCGAGGGAGCAAAAACCATACTCCCGTCAAAAGCCTTTGCTAAAATTTCGATGAGGCTTGTACCATATCAGAATGCTGAAAGAATTGCAGATCTTTTCATTAAGCATTTCATATCATTAGCCCCTGAAGGGGTAGCAGTTAAAGCTGAGTACCTCCATGGCGGGGAATCTTATGTAAGTCCTCTTGATACTCCTGAATATTCGTCTGCCTCACTGGCTGTTGAAGATGTCTTAAACAAGAAACCGATTCCTGTTCGCAGCGGTGGAAGTATTCCTATTGTTTCAACATTCGAAAAAGTTCTGGGAATTAAATCTATTCTGCTTGGCTTTGGTCTGGAATCGGATGCAATTCACTCTCCCAATGAAAATTTCCCGGTTGAAAATTTTCTTAAAGGTATTGAGACGATAGTTCTGTATCACAGAAATTATGATCAGATGAAGCAGAAACTGACCGGATGAACAGTTATGGATCCGTTAAGAATATTTTCATTCTAACCAGATAGAAGTATCTTCGGACAGTATACGAATCAGTTTTTAATATATTTTTCCGATTTTATCATCCTATTTGCTTAATATAAAATATGTTATTTATTATTTTTTTATCTTGGAGATTCAATTCTTAAATAATATCTTTAACGCATTAAATTAAAACCTAAAACTAATTTGTATGAAGAAACTATTTCTGCTGATTGTTTTGTTTGTGTTTTTAGGTGGCTACACCTTTGCACAAACAAATGTCATTACAGGTACGGTTACCTCTTCAGTTGAAGGAGAAGGTGCAGTTCCGGGTGTATCAGTTTCTGTTCCGGGTACCACTGTTGGTACCATTACAGGAGTTGATGGTAAGTTTTCACTTACCACACCACAGAATGCAACTGTTCTTGTCTTCACCTATATCGGAATGAAGAAACAGGAGGTTTCAATAGGTGGCCGCACAGTAATTGATGTTGTAATGGAGCCCGACCTTCTTGGTCTGGACGAAGTTGTTGTAACTGCTCTTGGTATCTCCCGCGAGAAAAAAGCGTTAGGTTACTCAGTGCAGGACCTTGGAGGCGAGAGCATTGAGAAGACGAAGGTCTCAAACATTGTAAACGCTTTCCAGGGTAAATTATCAGGCGTTCAGATCACTAACTCTGACGGAGGTGTGGCATCAGGTGTAAGAATACTTATCAGGGGTGTTAACTCACTCTCTGCCAGTGGAAACAACCAGCCACTCTTCATAGTTGATGGTGTTCCGATCAACAACTACACTTCTGATGCCGGTGCATATGGTGGAATGGACTATGGAAACGCTTCCAGTGATATCAACCCTTCGGATGTTGAGAACATCAGCGTTCTGAAAGGTGCAAGCGCCGCTGCACTCTATGGATCAAGAGCCGTTAACGGTGTTGTTCTTATAACAACCAAATCCGGTAAATCAATGGGCAGACAGGGTCTCGGCGTAACAATCGAAGAGAACATAATGTTTGAAAACCCGCTTGTAATTCCGAAACTCCAGAACCTTTATGGACAGGGATCAGCTGATGACTGGGATGCAGGTCTCTATTCATTTGAGTATGTTGATGGCGCCTACGGAGGTGTTAATGACGGTGTTGATGAGAGCTGGGGCCCGCGACTTGACGGAAGACTGATCCCTCAATTCGACAGCCCTTATGATCCTGAAACAGGCATCCGCACACCCACTCCATGGATCGCACATCCTGACAATGTCAAGAGTTTCTTTGAAACAGGTGTGAAGCAAACAACCAACATTGCTGTTGCTGGCGCCAAAGATGGAGCAAATTTCCGTCTCTCTTTAAATAACCAGAAAATAAAGGGGATTCTTCCTAATACTGACCTTACAAAGAACAGTGTTACACTCAACGGTGAACTTGCTGTTACTGACAAGATCACTGTAGGAGGTTCTGCAAATTATATCAGCAATAAGAGTGATAACATTGCAGAGAACGGCTATAACGGCGGTAACCCGATGCAGTCACTTACACAGTGGTTCGGCCGCCAGGTTGATATGCAAGCCCTGAAAGACAGGTACAAAGAAATTGACCCGGTAACAGGGTTACCCTTCAACTGGAACCACAGTTACCACAACAACCCATACTGGAACCTTTACAATAATACCAACTCCAGGAACAGGGACAGGGTGATAGGTAATATGAACTTAGGATGGAAGTTCACTGACTGGCTATCATTCAAAGCTATGGCAGGTACCGACTTTTCCATTGAGGATATAAGCGAGAGAGTAGCTCAGGGTGATGTTGGAATCGGATATCCAAAAGGAAACCTTAATTCATATTCAAACCGCAGGCAGGAGATCAATGCCAACGCGAGGTTGGAGTTCATGAAGCGTTTTGGCGATATTACACTGGATGGAACTTTCGGCGGTGAGTATAATCGTTATAACAGTCTTTATCGTCAGACTAATATTGCTGAGTTCATTATTCCTGATCTCTTTGCTGTCAGTAACGCAGCTGTTGCTGCTACTACCAATATGAGCGAATATCACACGGAATTACAGAGTGTATTCGGAACAGCAAACATTGGTTATAAGAACTTTCTGTTCCTCGATTTAACGGGAAGAAACGACTGGTCTTCAACACTGCCGATAGAAAATAACTCTTACTTCTATCCGTCAGCATCCTTATCATTTATCATTACAGATGCTCTTGGAATCCAGTCAGATATTCTCTCATTCCTCAAATTGAGAGCAAGTTATGCTGAAGTTGGAGGAACCGCAAATGCTTACGCACTGCAGGGAGTTTATTCAGCCAGTGATCCTTTTGATGGTTATCCTTCACTAGCTTACACAAACACCATTCCTCCGCTTGGACTGAAACCCCAAAGGAAAAAGTCCAAGGAAGTCGGATTCGAGGTGAAGCTCCTTCAGAACAGGATCAGCTTAGATGCTGCAATTTATAGAGAGAATACTGTTAACCAGATCATGAATATTGATGTATCCCGGACAACAGGGTTCAGCACAAAAACCATCAACGCGGGTAACATGCAGAACCAGGGCGTTGAATTACAGGCTATGTTCACTCCTCTTCAGACACGCGACTTCTCATGGGATATAGCTGTTAACTGGTCGAAAAACCAGAATAAGGTTGTTGAGCTCTATGGAGACATGAAATACCTGGACCTCTACAACCTTGGATGGAATGCCCGGGCTTATGCTTTCCCCGGGAAGGAATATGGAACCATATTCGGCTATGCAATCGTACGTGAGAACGCGAAGCCTGTATATTATGATGCAGATCAGAAACAGCTTGCATATTATGAATATTCAGGAAGGCCGGTTGTTACAACTACCGGACGTTACAGGCGTTCAGGCGCCAGAACCCCGATTGGCAATATTATGCCCGACTGGTTTGGTGGAGTTAACAACTCGCTTACCTATAAGAATGCTAACCTGAGCTTCCTGGTCGACTTCAAGAAAGGGGGAGACATTTTCTCTGTAACACACATGTTTGGTATGTACACCGGAATTCTTGAAGAGACTGCAGCTATCAATGCAAAAGGCAAGAATGTCAGGGATGCACTTGCTGATGGCGGTGGCGAACTGATTGAAGGCGCAGTTTACGGAAGGGTTAAAACCGACGGTACCATTCAGTATACTGATGCAACAGGAGCTGACAGTGCAACACCTGTTGAGAATTCAACTTATGTTGCTGCAAACCTTTATGGATATGATTTCTATGGCAAGAATGAACTATCAGTATTCGACGGAAGCTTTGTAAAACTGCGTGAAGTTTCAGCAGGTTACTCATTTAACAAGATTGGTTTCCTTAATAATGCAGGGATAAAAGAACTGAACTTCTCACTTGTTGGCCGTAACTTGTGGATCATTCATAAGAATATTCCGGATCTCGATCCTGAAGTAAGCCAGAGTGCCGGCAACACCAGTGTTGGCGCAGAAACCAATGCGATCCCTTCAACCAGATCTTATGGTTTTAATATCAAGCTTAGTTTCTAACCTATAAAGTATCTGAAAATGAAATATTTTAATAAAACACAATTAATATTCGCGGGACTGTTCCTAATTGTCAGTCTTCTCTCTTCCTGCACAAAGGATTTCGAGGAGCTGAACAAGAACCCGAACAGCCCGGTAGACGTTCCAGCTATCAATGTATTTACCAATGCTCAGGTTAGCGCTGTGGGCCGTCAATTAGGAGGCTGGATGCAGCATACCTACCTTGGTCCATGGAGCCAGCAGTGGTGTAAAGTACAGTATATTGACGAGGACAGATATATGCCTCGCGACATGTCAGGTGAATTCCAGGCTCCTTTTACCAGTGAGCTTAAGAACCTTACAATAGTTATCACAAAAGGAACTGAAGAAGAAAACGACAAGCTTGTGGCTGCCGCAAAGGTGCTGAAAGCGTGGGTATTTCTTTATGTAACTGATGTATGGGGCGATATTCCTTACTCAGAAGCATTGAAAGGTTTCGAAAAAGATGGCACTCTGAAACCCAAGTATGATAAACAGGCTACCATTTATGCCGACCTGCTTGTACAGCTTGAAGAGGCCAACGCAGCTCTTACAGGAACAGTAAGCTTTGGTTCGGGTGATCTTATCTATGGAGGTGATCCTACTCTCTGGAGGAAGTTTGCAAACTCACTCAAGCTGAGGATACTCAACCGCGCTGCAGGTACTCCCTGGTCACATACTTATAATATGGCCGGTGGAGGAACAGTAACAACAACTGCAGGTGCAGCGGCGCTGTCAGGCGCTGATGCACAGATTGCAGCTATCCTTGGCAATCCTTCAGCATATCCTGTATTTACTTCAAATGATGACAACGCAACCCTGTATTATCCTGGTCTGCCTTACAGGAACCCGATATTCAATGCTCTCTATACAAGGACAGACCAGGGTATCTCTGAGACAATGGTTGAATGGCTTCTTGCAAGAAATGATCCAAGGATACATATCTATGGCCAGCCAACACCCAACTCACAGGCTACTCCTCCTCTCAAATATGTAGGCTGGCAGAACGGGCGTGAAATTACATCTGCACCATTCCCTTCAGTTTCACTCCTGGGAACAGCTGTTGCTTATGATGAGAATGCACTTCTTTATGTAATGACTTATGATGAAGTTATGTTCCTCAAGGCTGAACACTACAAGCGCGTTGGAAACGATGCCGCAGCCCGGGCAGCATATGAGTCTGGTATTGCAGCTTCAATGGAAAGATGGGGTTGTGATGATGGTTCAACCGTTTATCCTACATGGGGTAAAACCTCTATCACAACAGGTTCAACCGGACAGGATGTTGATTATGCAGCATATCTTGTTCAGCCAAACGTAGCATGGAGCGGTACAGATGCACAAAAATTCCAGCTTATCTGCGAACAGAAGTGGGCTGCTATCTTTGGTCAGGGCATCGAAGCTTATACCGAAGTAAGAAGAACAGGTTTCCCGGCAAGAATTTTCGAGTATGAACTTGCAGGTGCTTACTATCCTAACCTTGGTCTTCCTATCAGGGTTCAGTATGCTCTCAGCGAGGATACATACAACACCGATAACGTTGAGGCTGCCAGGGTTGATCAGAAAATTGAAAGGATCAACGAAGGTATGTTCAGCACAAGCGGTACAGCCAGCCAGGTATGGTGGCATACCAGGAAAAATCCGATCCCGACTTCAACTGATGTTAAATAAAATCAGATAAATGTATTTTGATTGAAGAGAGTCCATTGGGCTCTCTTCTTTTTTGTTGTATATAATCTCTTGAACCTTTGCACGGCTTTCTGTAGTCCCTTTCACTTTGTGCCTTAAAATAACCCACCCCCCGCCCCTCCAGGGAGGGGAGCATTTCTGTCTGCCCCTCCGGAGGGGAACTAAAAGCCCTGAGCTCTCTGCCGTTGCGCCGTTGCGCCATTGCGCCGTTGCGCCGTATTATTCCACCTTCATACTCACAAGTTCCAGCCTTGTCGCAGTGGCACGCAGTACCTTTATCACAATGTTACCTATCCTGATAACGTCATTATTTCCCGGAATACTGCCGTGAAAATAGAGTATCATTCCTGCAAGAGTTTCAAAATCATCCTCTTCAGGAAGCTTAAGACCATACTTTTCATTCAGATAATCTATTTCAATGCGGCCAGAGAAGACATATTCATTACTGCTGACCACCTTTTCTGCCAGGTCATTTGTATCATGTTCATCTTCAATGTTTCCAACTATCTCTTCCAGTACATCTTCTATGGTAACCACTCCCGAGGTTCCTCCGAACTCATCAACGACCAGTGAGATGTTCTTCCTCTCGTCGACGAACATCTTCAGGAGCCTGTTTGCAGGCATTGTTTCCGGGACAATTGCCAGCTTTCGCAGAGAAGACCTGATGTCAGGCGGATTTTTAAAAATATCTTTCAGTTCAAAATAACCGATAATATTATCAATGGTCTCATCATATACCAGTATCCTCGATAAGCCTGTTTCAATAAACTTCTGTTTCAGCTCATCAAGGCTGCTTTTTATATCAAGTGCTACAATTTCCGTTCGTGGTACCATGCACTCCCTGAGCTTAACATTTGAGAAATCAAGTGCATTCTGGAAGATCCTGATATTGTGATTTTCAGGGTCCATATTCTCGCTTCTTTGTTTGCTATGATTTACAAAATGATCCAGGTCAACTTTACTGAAGACCATATCCTCCTGCCTCTTTTCTTCTGTCCTGATCCGGAGAACGATCCTTAGAAATAAGTTTGAGGCTTTAAGTGTGAATCTGCTTACCGGATAAAATAAAAGAAAGAAAAAAAGTGTCGGAATACTTAAAAGTCTCAGAAAAAAATTGGGTGATATTATAAATATTGTTTTAGGCAGGAATTCTGCTACGATCAGTATGATGGCAGTTGATATAATGGTGTTGATAATAAGAATAAGAAGTTCCGATTCAATGTAAACAGACAGCTTTGAACCTAACAGTCCGGAAAACACCAGACCATATATAACCAGGGCAATATTGTTACCGATGAGCATGGTAGCGATATATTGTCCCGGGTTATTGGTAAATAACTTCAGTATTCCTGATCCGAATGCACCCTGTTTCCTGTCGAGCTCTATCATGAACCTGTTGGAGGCAACAAAGGCTATCTCCATACCTGAAAAAAACGCGGAGAGAATTATTGCCAGAATTATGATCAGGATACCATCCATTAAGCAAAGTTAATTCTTTTTTCTTTGCTGATGTCTAAGCCAGGCAAAGAGCCCACCATACAATTTCAAGGACCGGTAATGATCTATTCCTCATCTTTAAGATATATCGTGGCGCTGACCTTTTTGATTTTCCGTTTTCTGAGGTGAGGATCTGACTCAAATCCTGTTCCCATTACGATCTGGTCTTCGTTTGTGAACTTAACAAACCGGTCAGAATAGATCAGGTCTTTTGCCTGGTCCCAGAAAAGGACCTCTGTTTCGAGTTTATCTTTATTTTCATTTATTACAACCACACTGTCCTTTAGCTCCCATACATTGTTCGACCTGGTATATTTTGCGTATTTGGAGATAACAGAACCTGTTGGGGATTTCTTTTTGTCATAAACATCGACATGGATACCCAGCCTGAACTCATAATAAGGCTCTGCAACGTTGTCGAATTGTTCCATAAGGGGCGACGTAAGTATCAGCTCGGTCTTACCCGAATCGGAGTATATTGTCTCAAATTCTCTGACACTGAGTGAAGGAAGGCTGAGAAAATCCGACTTTGGGATCTTTTCGTTCTTTTTTTCACAGGCAAAAAGAATCAGCGATAGTATCGGTAAAAATATTGTTAACCTGAAAATCTTATATGCAAGATCCTGATATTTCATAACCGGAAGGCTGATATTCAGCTATAGTAAAGTGCCAGTGGTCAATTATATTTACGTTGGATGAACCAGAAATCATATATATTAAGACTTCCGCCAATAGTTATCACTCTCTCCGTATGAAGGCCGGCAGCTTCGGAACCGTATCTTTTTGTATAGTCAACAAACAGGTTTATCCGCGATAAAGATCGTCGCATCGGGATCCCGATTCCAAAGCTGGCCCCGAATTCCCTTACCTGCTCTCCGTTGATGATAAGATAGTTATCACCCATATGAGCTCCTGCACGATACTCAATCCGTTTAATAAAACTGAAGTTGGAGAATTTCTCAGGAATTAATTCCAGTCCCCACATATATCTCTTCGTATCTGCAGCATAGCCGCTGTATCCCGGAATATCAGATTTGCTCCATTCAGCAGAGACAAAATCAAAACCGGTAGTGAATTTGTTCCTCTTGCCAAAGGTGATTCCGAACTTATAGTTACCGGGTAAATAAACCGGAGTTGAATCATCGGAAGTATATGAAACTGTATCAACATCATTGTATGCCGAGGTTCTTATGACCACGTTATCATAATCCGATTTGTAGGTTTTACCTCTTGTAAGTGAAAAACCGGCATTGAAGAAATAATCTTCACTGATATTGGCCATATACTGGATCCCATAATCAAAATTAATTCCGTGAACCCTGAGTTTCTCAGATGCGCTATTGTGATAATAGTTGTCAAGATCTTTAAACTGAAGTGAATAATTCCGTTCAAGCACTCCGAACATTATCGTCATATTTATCCCTGCTGAAAAGTTTTTGGTAATGTTTACCCCTGTCCCAAGAAAGAAGTTCGATAATCCGCCTTTCCCGGAATGGTACTCAGAGTAAGGACCGGTTAAAGGATCATAATTGCTGTCGCCCTCCTGAACTTCATCAGAGATATTGTAAAAACCATAGGTTACAGGAGCTATCCCTGTGGCAATTCCCCATCCCTTTTTAATCGGGAAACCCATATAGAGATGGTTGAAGTTTATATCATTGGACGAATATTTGTTATCCCATTCCCGGAGTTGACTTATACCGAAGTCAAATCCGAAATCAAAGGAGAATGAATTGGTATCGAGGCTGCTGTATGACGCCGGATTCATCAGAAAAATTGAATTATTGTCCCTCATCGCGGTACCAATTCCTCCCATACCGCGGCTTTTAAAAGATCCCTGAGATTCAATGGCGCCTATGTTGAACCTTGAATATGGTGAATTGAGTTGTTTCTGGGCAATAGCTGTGAAAGAGTATGATAACAGAACAATAAGATTAATTATAATCAGTCTTTTATGCATTGTATTCCAGAATATAGTTCAAACCCTCGATCACAATATCAGACATAAAAGTGACCTCACGATTTAATTTGTCTTTAAGGTAATCGCTGTCGCCGCCTGTTAGTATGATCTTACAGCTTTTATGCTTTTTTTTAAACGTGCGAATATACTCATTTATTTCATATATGCTCCCCTTTAATACTCCGGCAAGAATGGCATCATTGGTATTAAGACCGGGAAAGGTAAAGTTTTCTCTGACTGAAAGAAGCGGTAGCCTGCTTGTGAATTTGTGAAGCGCTTTAAACCTCATTTCAATCCCGGGCGAAATGTTCCCTCCCTTATATACAGTTCCATTAAGGAAGTCATATGTAATTGCGGTACCGGCATCAATTACCAGTATATCTTCACCGGGGAAGAGATTGTATGCACCGGCAACACCCGCTAAGCGGTCAGTCCCAAGTGTCTCTGGTGTTTCATATTCAATCCTGAACGGAAACTTTGATTTATATGTCAGTATATGTACAAACGGAATGTGGGAAACAAGGAGGTCCGTTACAAAGTGAGGCAGCCTTTTTACTGATGAAACAATAACCTTCCTGAGCTTCCTGTCAGTAAGTTTTTTTTCAAATTCTTCACAACTAAGATCATTGATCCTTGAGACAGATATTTTATTACCGCCTTTAAAAACAGCCAGTTTCGTACTGGTATTTCCTATGTCAACTATGAGGTTCATGGTGTGAATTAATGAACAAAGGTAGTAATAAGTGCCTAAAGTGCCTAAAGTCCGGAGTGCCCAAGGTACTTAAAGTTCCATGAATTCATTTAACACCTTGATTGCAGCCTTAACTGATCTTACATCCGATATTGTAAGGCTAAGCTTCGATTTCTTCTGCTTCATCGTCATCTGTTTGTGATTTCTGTTTACATGGTTCATTATTGATACAAACAGGGGAGTACAGTAAAAGGGTGATTTCTGATCTGAAATAAAGAATGCAATGAGCAGGTTGTTTTTCAGCAGGATTTTTTCAATTCCGAGTTTTCCTGCGATCCATTTGATCCTGACAATGTCAAGAAGAGCTTCTGCCGTAGGAGGAATGGGGCCGAACCTGTCAATAAGCTTTTTCGCAAATAACTCCAGTGACTCATTTGAACCGATCTCATTAAGCTCTTTGTAGAGCCTTATTCTTTCCGAGATATTTGATACATACTCGTCGGGGAACATGATCTCAAGATCAGTGTCAATCTGAAAATCAGATACATATTGTTTCTCTCCGCCTTCTTTTCCCGTTTCTGTCTTTACAGGTTCAGCCGGTTGCAGGGTTTTATCCGATTCCCTGATCTCAAGCATTGCCTCATTAAGTATCCGCTGGTAAGTTTCAAATCCCACATCGGCAATAAATCCGCTCTGTTCTCCACCCAGAAGGTTCCCCGATCCCCTTATGTCGAGGTCCTGCATAGCTATGTTGAAACCGCTTCCCAGTTCTGAATATTCCTCTATTGCCTTCAGCCTTCTTCGTGCCTCATGTGTAAGAGTTGTAAGCGGTGGTGCAAGCAGATAACAGAATGCCTTCCTGTTTGACCGGCCAACCCTTCCTCTGAGCTGGTGAAGTTCTGAGAGCCCGAAATGATGGGCATCATTAATGAATATTGTATTTGCATTTGGGATATCAAGTCCCGATTCAATAATTGTTGTAGCAATCAGGACGTCATAATCTCCCTGGATAAAGTCGAACATGACATTTTCTACATGCGGACCATCCATCTGCCCATGAACGATGGCCGTTTTCACATTCGGGCATATCCTGTTGATGTGAGCCTGGATCTGTTTAATATTCTCCACTCTGTTATGTATGAAAAATACCTGTCCGTTCCTCGCTACTTCATATTCAATACCCTCTTTTATAATTTCTTCATTATATCCATGAAGTTCGGTTACAATAGGCATCCGGTTCGGCGGGGGTGTGTTGATTATGGAAAGATCGCGAGCGCCCATAAGTGAAAACTGAAGGGTTCGGGGAATGGGAGTAGCCGTCAGAGTAAGAGTATCAACATTAGCCTTTAGTTTTTTAAGTTTTTCCTTAACTGAAACACCGAATCTCTGTTCTTCATCAATTACGAGCAACCCCAGGTCCTTGAACTTAACATCCTGTCCGACAAGCTTATGTGTTCCAATGATTATATCTATCCTGCCTTCCGCCAGGGCGGCAAGTATCTTCTTCTGATCAGCAGCTTTCTTATGCCGGCTTATATATTCAATATTACATGGATATCCCTTGAGCCTCGACGAGAAAGTCTTGTAATGCTGCAGTGCAAGAATCGTTGTTGGCACAAGAACTGCAGTCTGTTTGCTGTCGGAAGCCGATTTGAAGGCAGCCCTGATGGCAATTTCTGTCTTCCCGAATCCCACATCACCACATACAAGCCTGTCCATGGGATGCTCTGCCTCCATGTCTCCCTTAACAGTCACTGAGGCGGTAAGCTGATCAGGGGTATCCTCGTAAATGAAGGACGCCTCAAGCTCACGCTGGAGGTATGAGTCAGGTGAAAATGAATAACCCGGCGAGGACATTCTCTTCGCATAGAGAAGTATCAGGTCTTTTGCAATATCTTTTACCCTGGCTTTGGTACTCTGTTTAAGTTTCTGCCAGGCACCTGAACCAAGTTTGTAGATCTTTGGTTCCGAATTGTCTTTCCCTTTGTATTTAGAAATCCTGTGTAGTGAGTGGATTCCAACATACAGAATATCATTGTCCCTGTATACCAGTTTAATTGCTTCCTGTATCTTTCCATTTACCTCTATTTTTTCAAGTCCTCCGAATTTACCTATTCCGTGATCGATATGCACTACATAATCGCCGGGATTCAGCCCGGTAAGCTCCTTCACGGAAATACTCTCTTTTTTTGTAAAGTAACCTCTGATCCTGAATTTATGGTATCTGTCAAAGATCTGATGATCGGTGAATACTGCTATTTTAAGGTCGTGATCGGTGAATCCGCTGTGTAGATTGATAAGCAGAGGATTAAAACCCACCTCCGGATTGATTTCGCTGAAAATATCCCTTAGCCTCTCAATCTGTGATTCGCTCTCAGAGATAATATATGTGGAATACCCCTCAGTATCATTTGAGAGCAGCCTTGAAGCAAGAAGATCGAAGTTTTTGTTGAACACAGGTTGCAGTTCAGTACGGAATTCAAATCTTGCATCGGGTTGAAACAGAGATTGTCTTCCGAATTCAACCATTCTGAATCTCCTGCACTGTTCAAGAAAATCATTACCGGTTGTGATACGATCCTTTTTATCGGAAGTATGACCCGACTCTTCCCTCTGCGTGGTCTGAAAGAAGATATTATTGATCTTTTCCTTTATATATGCTGCCTCCTCGATCCATATCACAGAGGATGGAGGAAGGAAATCGGTAAATGAATCATTGATCTCTTCAATTGACAGATCCTGAATGTTTGGGATGATTGATATTTGTTTATGAGTGCTAACGGATAGCTGATCGTCAGTATTGAATGATCTTATTGTTTCCGCCTCCTCACCGAAAAAATCGATTCTATAGGGGAGATCAGCTGAATATGAGAATACATCTGCTATACCTCCTCTTATTGCATACTGACCGGGCTCATAAACAAAATCGGTACGGGTAAAATTATACTCGCGAAGAATCTCCTCGAGAAATTCAAGTGAGAGTCTGTCGCCTTTGTTTATATTGAATGTGTTCTTCTTAAGGTTCCTTCGGCTGATAACCTTTTCCATTGCCGATTCGGGATATGTAACTATGATCCCTTTTCGTTTTCCTGATGCCAGAAAGTTAAGGACCTCTGTCCTCAGTACAATATTTGCAGGTTCTGTCTGCTCATACTGTACAGAACGTTTATATGTGGAAGGGAAGAAAAATACAGAATCTTCTCCCAATAGCGATACAAGATCATTATAGAAGTATGCCGCATCCTCTTTTTCCGGTATCACAACAACATGAGCGCATTGTGTTTTGTGGAATACAAGAGAGAGAATCATCGCCTTTGATGAGCCTGAAAGTCCTGTTATCCCGATGTTTTTGAACTGATCTGAATTGACTGACTCTAACAGTGAGGGAATTACCGGATGTAAATTGTAATGGTCTGTTATTTTATTCTCTTTCATTTGCCGGAATTAAGTGGCAAATTTAACTTTCAGGTTGGTCACTGACAAGGAATGACTCTATTTTACTTACCATGTTCTTTGATCCGGCATAAAATGGTGAGCGCTGATGCAGCGATAAAGGCTGTATATCCAGTATATTGCGTACCCCGTCGGAGGCAGCTCCCCCAGCCTGCATGGCAATAAAAGCAATAGGATTACACTCATATACCAGCCGGAGTTTACCTTCAGGCATATTCACATTTCCCGGATAAAGGAAAACTCCTCCCTTAAGAAGATTTCTGTGAAAATCTGAAACAAGCGATCCAATGTATCTGGATGTGTAAGGCCTGCCTGATACTTCATCTTCCTCCTGGCAATATTTAAGATAGCTTTTTACTCCCTGCGGCAATTGCAGGTAATTACCTTCATTAACAGAGTAGATATGTCCATCTTCAGGTGATTTTATATCAGGGTGAGAAAGGCAAAACTCTCCGATTGACGGATCAAGAGTAAAACCATTTACTCCAAAACCCGTTGAATAAACAAGCATTGTTGAGGATCCGTAAATGATATAACCGGCAGCAACCTGTTTTGACCCTTCCTGCAGGAAATCCTCATTTTTTACTTTCTCACCCCTCGGTGTAATCCTTCTGTAAATTGAGAAAATTGTTCCGACTGACACATTATAATCTATATTGGAAGAGCCATCAAGAGGATCAATGCAAACAACATATTTCCCGTTCTCCGCAAGCGGGTCAGAAAAAACAATTTCATTCTGATTCTCTTCAGTAGCAATTCCGCAGCACTCTCCACTCGAAAGCAATGCCCCAATAAATACTTCATCTGCATAAACATCGAGTTTCTGTTGTGATTCTCCCTGAATATTGACATCTCCTGAGAGTCCGATTATGTCGACTAAACCCGCCTTGCTGATCTTTTTATTCACCATTTTTGCAGCGGTTCCTATATGATGCAACAGGCTGGAAAGTTCTCCTTTAGCAAATGGAAAATCTTTCTGCTTCAGGATAATAAAGTCGTTGAGTGTTGTAACCTTATAGCTGTTCATATGCCCCGGACAATATTAAAATGCAAAGATACTATATCTTACAATATTCATTTGAGATTACTACTGATGCGTTTAGTTTTCAATATGAATCGTGACGCGAAGTGGCATAGGCGTTAACTTAAGGATAGTTTTGTTGCAGGATAGAATAGAAGAAGTTTCCCCCCGCCGGGGCGGGGCAGGCTCTCCTTTTGAAGGGGGCTGAGCGTTAAGAATTTGCCCGGTGGGCAAATTTAGCGAAGAGCCAGACCGCAGGGAAGGCGCCGGGATAATTGATTATCTGATGTTTACAAAGCTAATTTCCCGGCCGGGGTGGTTGATTTGCCTATCCGGTCGATTCATTTCTTTTATTTAAAACTTTCCTTATCTTACTTTTTATATATTCAGGTTCCTGAAATACAAATCTGTTTTCAAACCTTAATACTATGAATCCCAAGCCCTCCAAATAGTTATCCCTGATTTCATCTTTCTCTATTTTTTGAGATTCCCTGTGGGGATCTCCGTCAAGTTCAATAATAAGTTTCTCTGAAGGACAGCAGAAGTCAACAATATAACTACCAATACTGTATTGTCTTCTGAATTTTCTTCCTTCAAGTTTTTTTGATTTTAGCTCCTCCCATAATTCTGCCTCAGCCGAAGTAGACGTGTTCCTGAGAGATGATCTGAAAGATTTAAGGTCTTTTCTGTTGAAGAGGTTTTTGTTTATCATAGATATTAAGTTAAATAAAAATGAATAAATCAACCACCCCGGCCGCATATTTTCATTGTAACATATTAATTATCTGTGTGCTGCGGCCACCCCTCCTTCAAAAGGAGGGGAAACTTATGAGCGAACTAAATTTCAAAAAAATCCGTTTACCTTTATTCATCCTCCCTGCAAATCCTTTCTCAGACTCCTTAAGTTAACGCCTATGCCCTCCGGGGTTAAAACATAAATTCTAATTAAAAAATCAAAGAACGCTTATATTGATTTTATTATGAATACTTTATGCAAATTATTTAATATGACTATCGGTAATGATACATACAAAATCCAAAAACGCTTGAAAATCAATTTATTTACCCCAGCCCCGAGGGGAGTAAATTGATT
>MENI01000121.1:18512-20157 GCA_001768195.1 Bacteroidetes bacterium GWA2_40_15
ATACTGTATTTTGAAAACACTTACTGATGGAATTGGTTTCTGAATATGTTGTC
Organism: Bacteroidetes bacterium GWA2_40_15; assembly: GCA_001768195.1. Lineage (GTDB taxonomy): Bacteria > Bacteroidota > Bacteroidia > Bacteroidales > VadinHA17 > LD21. The sequence continues at coordinate 18,566 of MENI01000121.1, forward strand.
TTAATTTTATCCTAAATTAAAGATTATGAAGGTTTATAAATTCGGAGGCGCTTCTGTAAAGGATGCATCAGGAGTAAGGAATCTTGCAAATATTGTTTCAAAGGAAAAGGAGAATCTGGTAATTGTAGTTTCGGCTTTCGGAAAGACAACCAATGCCCTGGAAAAAGTACTTAAAACCCGCCTTGGCGGTGATAAGAGCTATTTAGATCAGCTGGAGGAAATAGGAAAATACCATCAAACAGTATGTGAGGAGCTTTTTAATGATAAGACTGCAGCTCTAAATAAAATGAAATCCTCTGTTGAAAACCTGAAGGAGTTTCTTTCATCCGGGAATAAAGGCATTTATGATTATGAATATGATCAGGTTGTATCGTATGGTGAGATATGGTCGACCATAATTGTAGCAGAATACCTGAAAACAAAAATTGAATCTGTTGAATGGATTGATATTAGGAACAACCTGGTAACTGATAACCGATTCAGGGATGCAAATATTTTGTGGGATGAAAGCAGTTTAAGGACAAAGACTACTTTCAACTTTGAGGATTACAGAATTTATGTTACACAGGGTTTCATCGGAGGCACTTCGGGAGGAGAAACTACAACCCTTGGCAGGGAAGGGTCTGATTATACTGCCGCTATTCTTGCCAATATGCTTGATGCTGAAAGAGTTGTTTTCTGGAAAGATGTACCGGGTATGCTGAATGCAGATCCAAAGTGGTTAACTGATGCATATAAGCTTGATGAGATATCTTATAAAGAAGCAGTTGAGATGACATTTTCGGGGGCAAAGGTAATACACCCTAAAACAATAAAACCTCTTCACAATAAAGATATTCCCCTAAATGTAAGGTCATTTCTGCATCCTGAAGAAAGAGGAACAATAATAAAGGCAGATCCTGCGACAGGAGATTTTCTTCCTGTTTATATAAAAAAGGAGGATCAGATACTTGTATCTATTCTGCCAAAAGATTTTTCATTTGTGATAGCTGATAATCTGAGCCGGATTTTCCATATTTTCATGACCAATGGAATAAAAGTGAATCTTGTTGAGGCAAGTGCCATAAGTCTCGATGTTTGCATTGATGATGACAGGCGGAAGGTCGAAGCATTGCTGGCCGATCTTAAATCAGAATTCTCAGCAGTTTATAATGAGAATGTGGAGATGCTTACAATCAGGCATTATACTCCGGCAGCTGTTAATAAAATAACAGAAGGTCGTGAAATTCTGCTTGAACAAAGGACCAGGAGCACTGTAAGGTTTGTGGTGAGGCAGATTGCTTCGCTTCGCTCGCAATGACAGAAATGTTAAAAGGGATTTGTGATTATTGTTGAGGATTGCTTCGCTTTACTCGCAATGACATAGACGTTAAATAGATTTGTGATTGTCAGTAGTGCAGAGAGATAATTGACTGTACTGTCATTGCGAGTTACGCGTCAGTGTGGCAAAGCAATCCTAAGCTTCATTCACAAATTAGCCAAAGATTATTTAAAGTAAGGTAACTAATCAGTTTCTATGAAAATATGGTGTTATTAACAATTTTTGATTGAAGTTAACATGTTTTTGTTTTTGATTCGAGTTTTTTTGTAGA
>MENI01000122.1:0-5502 GCA_001768195.1 Bacteroidetes bacterium GWA2_40_15
TATTTATGTCAGTAATGGGAAGTTCTTAAATTGGGTTTGTCTTTCTATCTTAATTTTGGGTGTCTATCGCACAAAACAGGAGATAGTCATCCTTCCCTGTTCTTATTCCTGTAAATGTTGCCGGAGATGGATCGGGTATTACCAGCTCTTCTTTTTCTTGTCCTTCTTTCCGGATTTCTTTTCCCACCGGAGAGGTTTTACGGAGTCCTTTTTCCTGCCGTCTCTTTTTCTGTCAGGTTTCCTGTCGGACCACTTTGCATGCCTTTTCTCTGACCTGTCCGATTCTCTGAAACCTTCAGGCTTTTCCTGGGCAATCTCCACAGCAACCCTTCTGTCATTAAATTTGGAGTTATTCAGCGCTTCTATCAGATAATCAGCAAATTCTGCTTCTACTTCAAAGAATGAGAATGTCTTTAAAAGATCAATTTTACCAAGAGGGACTTTCTTCCCCTGAGTGTTTTTATTTACAAGTTCAATAAGCTGTTCAGGGTAGAAACCATCGGTTTTCCCAAGATTGATGAATAATCTTTTATAATTCCCTGAATATTCCTTACGGGCACCCTTCCTGTCTGAACCTTTGAAATTATCATCCCTGTCAAGAGGTGAAATTATCTCTTCCCCTGATCTGTAATCATCAAGGAACCGGTCAAACTGCAGAGATACTACTCTTCTCAGAAGCTCTTCCCGGTCAAGGCCCGAGAGTTTTTCAGTTATTTCAGGAAGAAATTTTTCAATCTCCTGATGCTCAGTTACAACAGTCTCAAGTTTTTTAATCCAGTGAAATAGCTGTTTGCCACATATTTCACTTCCGCTGGGTATCTGAATTGCCTTGAACGGTTTTTTTACGATTCTTTCAATCTGTTTAAGATTGTGCCTGTCCCGGACATTGATCAATGATATTGAGATGCCTTTTTTACCGGCTCTTCCTGTACGTCCGCTTCTATGGGTATATACCTCATTATCATCAGGCAGATTATAATTTATTATATGAGTAAGGTCATCAACATCAAGTCCCCGTGCAGCGACATCGGTAGCAATAAGGAGCTGAAGATTTCTTACCCTGAATTTCTGCATCACGGTATCTCTCTGGGCCTGCGACAGATCGCCATGAAGAGCATCGGCGTTATAGCCGTCTTCGATCAGTTTTGATGCAATCTCCTGTGTCTCCTTGCGGGTACGGCAGAATACTATTCCATAAATATCAGGCTCTGAATCTGCAATTCTTTTGAGCACTTTGTATTTATCTTTTGCATGAACCAGGTAATAACCATGCGTTACATTCTCAGCTGATGCATTTTTTGTTCCGATGGTGATCTCATTGGGATCACTCATGTATCGTTTGGCAATTCCGGCTATCTCAGTTGACATTGTTGCCGAAAACAGGAGTGTTCTTCTCCCTGCAGGAACTTCCTCGAGTATTTCATTTATACTGTCGAGAAAACCCATATTGAGCATCTCATCCGCTTCATCAAGGATTACAGTGGTTACCGCTGACAGCCTTGCAGCCTTTCGGCCAATAAGATCTATAAGCCTGCCCGGGGTAGCAACGATTATGTGAACCCCTTTTTTCAGTTCCCGGATCTGGTTATCAATGCTTGCTCCTCCATATACTGCCAGTATTCGTAATTTTCCCGTATACCTGGCATAATCAGTCAGGTCACCGGTGATCTGCATGCATAATTCCCTTGTAGGACACAGGATCAGAGCTTGAGTCGCGTTGAGTTCTGTATCGGTCATTTGTACAAGCGGTAGTCCAAAGGCTGCTGTTTTTCCCGTACCTGTCTGGGCCAGTGCAATTATATCCCTGTCTTCACCAAGCATTAATGGAATTACCCTCTCCTGCACAGGCATAGGTTGTTCAAATCCCAGCTCCTGAACTGCCTTCAGGATTCCGGGAGTGAACCCCATCTCTTCAAAATTCATCATTATTTGTTTATTGATGTGCTTCCCGGGAGCGAAGGATTTTTATTATCCCGGCTGAAATGAACTCAAATGCAGACTGGGCAAATGCCTGATAACGCTTCGTGGAAATCACTTTGTTAATATGTGGGCGAAGGTAAGGAAATTTTTCTTTAGATTGTTTTAATTCGTTAAATATTATAACTTTATGGGAAGCAAATGCTACCTTGAATATGGAACCCCGACCAGTAATGATTTTCACTGCCTTTGACGGACCCAGGCTAAGATATATTGCCGGTATCATACTTGGTGATATTCTGGGGTTGCAGTGGGAAGTGATTACTGATAAACGCAAGCTGGGTAAGCACCATGTAATAAATTACTCTGATGAAAATATTAAGGGTTCTTTTAAGATATCTCCATCTTCAATATTGTTTGAAAAAGGTATTGCCATAAAAGATATCAGCGTTGAAAGGTGGAAAGAACTTCCTGTGTTTTTCAGGTCATCACCTGATTCTGATATCCCCTTTGACATTTTTGCAGCCTCGTTTTATCTTGTTTCGCGGTATGAGGAATACCTTGAATTTGAACCTGACGAATACGGAAGGTTCAGAGCCTCCTCTTCACTTGCATATAAAAAAGGATTCCTTGGAAAAGCTGTTGTTGACCTCTGGGCAAAAGAGCTGGCCAAAAGTTTACTGAACAAATTTCAGACCATGGCATTCAGGCGTAATGAATACAAGGCTCTGGTCACTTTTGATGCTGACGAACCATTTGAATATCTGGGAAAAAGTATCGTAAGGTCGATAGGAGGGTTGCTTCGCGACCTTACCAGAAGTGACGGACATGCTTTGAACCGCTACAATACTGTTGCTAAGAGGAAGCCTGATCCTTTTGAGGTATTTGGTTATATAACCGGTTGCATTGACAAATCAAATTCTGAAGCCCGGTTCTTTTTTCCGGTAGGAGACCGGTCAAAATTCGACCATAATCCATCATGGAAGAACGAAGAATACAGTTCACTGATACTGCAGCTGGCCAAAAGATACACTCATGGATTACATCCTTCATTCAGCGCCGCTGAAAACTTTTCAATACTTGACAAAGAGTCAGTAAGACTGAGGAGCATCCTTGGCACCGACGTCAGGATCAGCAGATACCATTATGTGAGGTTGCTGCTGCCGGAATCTTACCGTATTCTTCTTAAGGCCGGCATTGAGGAGGATTATTCAATGGGATTTCCCGATGAACCGGGATTCAGGGCCGGTATAGCAAGACCTTTCTTCTTTTATGATGTTGAGGAGGACCGGCAAACGCAGTTGAAAGTTGTTCCCTTCCAGGTAATGGATGCAACTCTTTATAAGTATAAGAAACTTGATGGTAAAGCTTCATTGGATATAATCCTGAATCTGATTAATGAAACAAAGAGGACGGGTGGCCTTTTTGTAACTATATGGCATAATACTTCCCTGCTTGACAATCCTGAATGTCAGGTATGGAGGGAGGTGTTTGAATCAATGCTTAATGCGCAGCAATAGATGATTGAGTACCTTAAGAATAGTGAAATAGACAGGGATCAGTGGGATAGTTGTATCAGGAACTCACAGAGTGTTAAACCATATGGTTACTCGTGGTATCTCGATAACATGGCCCCCGGCTGGCAGGCGCTGGTGGATGATGATTATGATTCGGTATTTCCCATTCCCGGATTTTCCCGTTTTGGCATTCAGTACATTGCAACACCGATATTCCTTCAGCAACTGGGAGCTTTTGCTCCTGATAAATCTTCTGCTGAGGTACTCAGAGAATTCCTTGAATACCTGCCCCCATTCTATAAATTTGTTGATCTGTCTGTTGCGCAGAGTGTTAAAATCGATGGTTTCACTATAACAGAAAGAACTAATCTCGAACTCGACCTTTCATTACCATATGAAAAAATAAGGGAAGGTTTTACTTCCGACTGCCGGAGAAACATTTCACTGGCTGGTAAGAAAAGACCTGAACTTAATAGTGATATTACACCTGAAGAGCTTATTAACCTGTTCAGAAATAACATGGGTATAAAGCTTAAAGGAGTTAAGCTTCGAGATTATGACAGGCTTAAAAACCTGATGACATATTGCATTGAAAATAAGTGCGGGGAAATTTTAGGAGTAAGGACTGCCAGAAAAAGACTTATTTACGGTTTATTCATCGTCAGGGTTCATGGATCTGTAACTCTGCTGTTTACTGCAACTACATCCGAGAGTCTCGAAAGAAGAATCGGATATTTCGCTATAAATGAAATAATTAAAGAGTATTCCGGGAGCAGGATGATACTTGACTTTGCAGGTTCTTCGATCCCATCTGTAGCTGCCTTTATGAAATCATTTGGCAGCAGGAATGTTTCCTATTACACACTGTATCAGAACAGACTTTTCTGGCCGGTGAAGATGTTGAAGTAGCGGCGCAACGGCTCAAGGGCACAGGGGCTCAATGGCTCAATGGCATTGTTTTGAAAACTTTATTTACCAGATCGAAAGCACTACATCTCAAAAAATATATGGATGTCATTAGTCTGATCAGATATGCAGTAAACAATCTGCAATTTAAACTTAATTCACTCGATATTAATAGTCTTGAGATTTCTGAACTCAGCAGGTTATCTCTTCAGAAGTATAAAGAAAACTTCAATTTTTACTTTTCATCCTATTCCCGGTTGTTGCAGAGAGCTTTTGAAAAGTTAAATTCACCGGCAGACAGAAGTGTTTTCGTCGATTACGGAGGTGGGTGTGGATTATTATCTATGCTGGCTAAACAGGCAGGATTTAAGACAGTTATTTATAATGATATTAATGGCAGTTCTGTAAGTGATGCAAAACTCATTTCCAAAGAAATAGGAATTAATATCGACCATTTCATCACAGGTGAAGCAGAGGATTTTGTTAACCGGATTGAATTACTCAATATTTCCCCGGACATTATTTGTGCTTTTGATGTTGTTGAACACATCTATGACCTGGAGAGATGGATCAGAACGATGAGCCGCCTCCCAAATCCTCAATACATTCTTATGACCGGTGCCAATCCAAAAAATCCGGTCATTACAAGGAGGTTGAAAAAGTTACAACTGATATCTGAATATAAGGGATGCGAAAATAATGTGAGATACGATGACATGTTTCTTAATACATCTTTCCTTGAAGAGAGGGAAAAGATATTAAAGATTGGTTTCCCTCAGCTGAAAGAAGCTGAAGTAGCATTTCTGGCAAATGATACCAGAGGCCTTAGAAAAGAGGATATTGAAACAGTTGCTCAGGAGTATCTGGAAAAGGGTGAGATTAATTATGTAGTTGGCCACCCGACAAACACCTGTGATCCCTACACCGGTAGCTGGACCGAAAGACTGATAGATCTGAAAAGCCTTGGAACTTTCTGCGAAAGCAATAATATGACAATGGAAATAACCAATTCATTTTATTCCTATAATAATAAGAGGTTCCTGAACTTTGTTAAGTTCTTTTTAAACCAGATGATTAAAATCCTCGGTCAGAATAATTTGCTTGTTTCGCCGACAATTACAATTGAGATTAAAAAATCCGATCGTTGAATATGAAGTCTTTC
>MENI01000122.1:5515-6479 GCA_001768195.1 Bacteroidetes bacterium GWA2_40_15
GGTTTTTAACCCTGGAAAAACATAACTATCTGATAAATAGCAAATAAGATATTTTTTGGTTGTAAGTATGGGTGTCTCTCAATTCTTGATAAAACGAATTTGAGGAATTCCTTACTTCTCCGCTGATTCGTGATTTTCTACCTTAATAACTTAGGACAAATGGTCAAAGGTGCGGGAGATTCCTCGCTTCGCTTCGGAATGACACGTCGAGACTGTGGTAGAGTGGGGGAAAGAAGTGGCGATTCGCTGAAACATATCGAAGAGGAAACAGAGTTTCGAATCGCCACTTCTTTCCCCCACTATCCAAAATAATAAATTGTCATTCCGAGCGCCAGCGAGGAATCTCCTGAATTCAGCAGGGAAATGACATAGAATAGTATTGCGTCAGTAGCCACCATTGTGATATCAGCTTAGACCAAATTGACAATTTTAATATTTTATGTAATTTGGCGCACATAATTGATTCGTCAATAATCTGCTAATCAATGAGAATCCATGTATATTATGTTTATATCTTAACAAATAAACATCATAATGTTCTCTATACTGGAGTTACTAATGACTTAGAGAGAAGGTGTTATGAACATAAAGAGAAGAAAATAAAGGGATTTACACAGAAATATAATGTTGATAAACTGATTTATTTTGAAAGGTTTGATTCAATAGACTCAGCTATTGCCAGGGAAAAACAGATTAAAGGGTTCTCCAAAGAAAAAAAACTGGCACTCATTACTAAGGTTAATAATGAGTGGAAGGAATTATCACATACAAGATTATTTGAAAAGCCTTTGTAAATTTATTGATATCAGTAATTGAAAATTCTTAAATTTCATTTGTCTTTCTATTTTAATTTTGGGTGTCTTTCGCACAAAACAGGAGATGATTAAAATCCTCGGTCAGAATAATTTGCTTGTTTCGCCGACAATTACAATTGAGATTAAAAAATCCGATCGTTGAATATGAA
>MENI01000122.1:6590-21225 GCA_001768195.1 Bacteroidetes bacterium GWA2_40_15
TTCGTCAGCGATCTCTGTTAATTTTTTCACACTAGTTTCATATAAAGCAATGAATTGATTATATTTGTTTAATGACGCAAAATGGGGGTGATCCTAATCTTTTAACTGACCCGAAAGATGAAGATAAGCTTTGTGATTCAAAAGGGTGATATAATCTTTGAGGATGAACTAATCCGGATCAACGACAGAAAATTTAAGTGGGAGAGGTTTACAACACTTGTTTTCGGGATTGCTGCCATAGTTTTCGCAATAATGACCCTGATTGATTATTTTGAATCAGATGGATCTTCTGAATTTGGAATTATAACGTTCGCAATAATCTTTGGACTTGGAGTGCCCTCATTGGTATATCGTTGCAAACTCAATTATTCCGGAGAGTTGAAATACAGTGAGATTACTAAAGTTATCATACATGAAAACCCTTTAGGCCTTCTTATTGCTGACTTCATTCTTGCCAGCTCAAAAAAACGACATGTTGTCCTGGATATGAACCGGGAGTGTAATTTCGAAAGATCCTCCCTGACTGGTTTTGTAAAAGAGCTGAAAGACAGGAATATTGAAACCGAAGAGAAATGATATTATACTGGATCAGTGTTATTTCCTGAAATAAACTCTGTACTCGGTGGCTGATCGTTTATCAAGCCAGTGCTTATACTCCAGTCCGATTGATTTATCAAGAAGAGGCGCCGGGATGAATGGCGCGATTATTTCCAGTATCTCGTTTTCATTCAGTTTCTTTGCTGCAGCCAGTACTTCGTGAACAGGTTGTTCTCCTCTGTTCAGCATTTCTCTTATATCAATACTGTTAGCAACAGAATCTTTTTTGTACCATTCCGGGCATTGGGTTATATATCTGTGACCCGAATCATCAATCTGATCAATTGTTGACTGTCCGACCTTTTCGCGAAGCCGGTTTACAAGCTCTTCAACGTTGAGGTTGCCAATAATAGCTGCCTGGCTTATATTTGTGATCCTTGTAATTGTTTTTCTCAGCAACGGATTCTGAAGTTTTTTAAATTCCGGTGCAGAGGATATGAGTATCTCTTCCAGCTGAGGGTATGCCTCAAGAAGATCATAAATTTTTGTTTTGGGAGTGATTATCAGTTTTTCCATTGTTTATTCCTTTTTGTCAGTATAAGATAATATCCTTTTTTCGCCTTCAAGGTTTCTGGCGTTTGTAAGATCCTGAGAAACCTCCAGAGTTCCCAGGTAGTTGCCTTTTTCATCACGTAAAGCATAGTATTCAATATATATAAACCTGTCCTTTACCTGGATCCAGAAAGGAGCATGTGATGCTCTTCCTGATTTGAAATCATCAAGTATCTTTTCAATTATGTGCACGCTTCCGGGAGGATGACAGAGTCTCACGTCCCGGTTGATTATTGAGCGGCTTCTTGTAAAGATACGATGTTTCCCCCAGGTGAAATATTTAACCTTGTCATTCCTGTCAACGAATGTCATGTCAACAGGCATTGTGTTGAGAATTGCCATTATTTCAACTGCTGTGAAGCTTCCGGAGGGAAGCTGAATGGTTCCGCTTTCGTTCATTATGCCAGTGTTTTCATAACTTTCGGCCTGCATCCCCTCAGGTGTCCATTCAACTTTAGGATCGTAGAGTGTGAATCCTATTTCAAGTGTCTGCCTGTGAATATGCCACCAGTCTTCTGTGTTCAGGATATCGAGACTCATAGGGAAGAGGATGTCTTCTTCTTTCTTAGTCATCTCTGCCATAGCCTTCAGAACCGGGGCAAACAATATCTCCGTTGCATCTTCCAGATCTGATTTCTTCAGATCTTCATTACGAAGGATTTCAATAGATGCTTTCAGCTGATCACGGATCTCATCATGCTTTCCCCACATAACCTTGGGAGGCCCTGTTATCTCTTTCTTCTCCAGATATGGGAATAATAAATACTCTTTGCGCCGGAAGTGTTTGTCAACGTCCATGAGTTCATTGTAACATGAAAGTATCTTAAGTGAATGTTCCTTAAAACTTTCTTCAGAGACTGAATAGAGAGTGCCAAGCAGCATCTGAGTCTTCTCAATAACTTTCAGAAGCTCTTTATTTTCCTGTATAAATACATCAACAGGGTGTCCTTCCGGAACCGATTGTGCCCCGCTCTGATCGATGTGGCCGTCAAGTACTTCACCATGGACATCGCATAGTTTAAGTACCTCTGTCTCAGGCAGTCCTTCTGAAATAAGCTCCTGTTCAACCTCCACCACCTCTCCATAGGGGATATTCTGAAGAGTGCTTATGAGTTCAGCACGTACCTGTCCGGGATCCTCTCCCTTATGGAGTTTCAGTATGAGCTCTTTGAGCTTCTCTTTCCTGAATTTTGAATTGTTTATAAGTTCACTCATAACAATAAGTTTATGTTAACAAGAAATCAGCCCTTTGTTTTAAATGCAATTTCGTCAAAGATATAAAATAAGTAACATAAAAAGACTATTTAGTCTTTTTATAATAAATTATACCGTTTGCAGGTTACCTTTGTCGAAAGCTTCCCTTATCAATTCAAGGCTCTTTGGTACAGCCGTAAGAGGATCCTCATTTCCTTCAAATTCAATTGATACGTATCCACGGTAATCAACTTTACGGAAGATTTCTGCAACCCGTTTATAATCTATCTCAAGAGTATACCACTTCCCTCCGCCGAAATAGGTCTTAGCCTGAATAAGGAAGGTTTTTGGAGCCATCATCTCCAGCTGCTCATACTGGTTTTCAAGAAAGTTACCCGTATCTGATGTTATCTGAAGCCAGGGAGAATTTATAGCATTTACTATCCTCAGTACACCTTCGGCAGTACGTCCAAGTCCCCAGTGGTTTTCGAGTCCAAGTACAACACCGCATTTCTCTGCTGCCGGAATGCATTTTCCGATCGCGTCAATTACCCATTCAAAACCCTGTTCAACAGTATACCCTTCAAGGATCGGTTCAATACCTTTATTTGCCATCAGGTCGTCGAATGACTTTGTTGTATTCCACCGGCCTGTATTTAAACGCATTGTCGGGATACCAAGTGTGTATGCAACCTCAATCTGGCTTATGGTTTTTGCAATTTCTTCATCCCTGGTTTTCTTATCAGGGAAGACAAATCCCTGGTGTGTTGAAAATCCCATTATGTCGAGGCCAGCATGAAAAGCCTGTCTCTTAAGCTTCTGCAGGTAACTGTTATCTTCCGACTGCATCTGCCTGAGGAGGAACTCTATCCCGTCGAAACCCATCATAGCTGCCTTATCAATGCAGCTTTCGATTGGCACATTTTCTTTTGGCCCGTTAAACTGCCAGAAGGAATAGGTTGAAACTCCGATCCTGTTTCTGAGGATCTTTTTTGGCAAGCTTCCTTTTTCATCTGCCGGAGTCTGATTCCCTCCGGAGCATGATAGTCCCAATCCGGTTGCTGCAGCAGCCAGTGCTGCATTTTTCAAAAATGAACGACGTGTTGATTCCATACCATTTTTTGTTTTAAAAATACAGAAAATATTTTCTGTTAACTTTCTTCAAATCTATTTGTTTAAAAGTAAATAATTAATCAGATAACATTCCATAAGTTTTGTTGGTTAATATTGCAAAGCGAGACAATGTTTAGTTTGTTGGTCAGCTATGTTAATGGAGAATTAAAAAAAATAACTGTTTAAACTGAATTTTGTGAATGGGATTATCATCACAGTTAATTATGCAGTAGTAAGGAATCCATAATCAGAGATCATTAATCTGCAATCATATCAGCTCAATCTCCTCGTCTTCATTTACCTGCAGCAGCTTACCCTCTTCACACTTGAGCGTTCTTGCCGAGAATTTTTTCAGAAGTGTGTAGTTGTGAGTAGCTACGACCACAGCTCTGCCTGTTTTGCTTATATCGGTAAGCAGCCTGATAATACCTTCTGATGTTTCAGGATCGAGGTTACCGGTAGGCTCATCAGCCAGTATGATATCGGGGTCATTCAGCAACGCCCTTCCGATTACAACGCGCTGTTGTTCACCACCTGACAGCTGATGAGGCATCTTATAACCTTTCCGGCCCAGTCCTACTTTATCGAGTACCTCGCCTATACGGGTTTCAATTTCCAGATTGTTCTTCCATCCCGTTGCTTTCAGCACAAATTCAAGATTTTCATTTACCGACCTGTCTGTAAGCAACTGGAAATCCTGGAATACTATCCCGATTTTTCTTCTCAGATATGGTATCTCTTTTTTCTTTATTTTAGCAAGGTTATAGCCTGCTACAAGGGCTGTTCCGCTTTTCAGAGGGATCTGTGCATTGAGGGTTTTTATAAGACTCGACTTACCGCTTCCAACCTTGCCTACCAGGTATATGAATTCACCCTTACCGACAGAAAGATTGACACCTGTAAGAACCAGATGATCCTGTTGCCAGATTGTACAGTCAGTCAGCTCAATTATCACATCCAGAGGCAGTGTTTCTTGCATTTTCAGGTTATTTCAACTACAAAATAAGGAAAGAATTGATAACTAACAATTATATGTTGATAAATTCAATAATAAAGCCCGGTTGCAGGCGTTTAATAGTTGTAATTTTACGCATGATTATAAAAAAATGACTTAATGTTATATATGGCTAACGATTAGGTTATTAGGTATTGAAGCGTTGTTTTGGTAATTGTCACATACCTGTAATCGTCTGCCAAAAAAAATAAGTTATGAACAGAAGCAAACTCATTTTAATATCCGGATTCCTTTTGATTTTCATCTTACCACTCCATTCCCAGGTTCCTTTTACTGCCAGTGAGATAAGATCTGATTTCAACAGGGGAATGGAACTATTTAATAAAGAAAAGTATGCTGCAGCAATAAGGTTTTTTGATTCATATATCAACAAAGAATGGAGATCAGGAAGTATAGAGGTAAGTGATGCTGAATACTTCAGCGCTGTATCGGCCCTGAATCTTTTTAACGCGGATGCTGAATACAGGATGATGAAATATATAGCAGCCCATCCAGAAAGTCCGAGAATAAACGAAGCAAGACTCGCACTCGGAGACTTCTTTTACCAGAATAAGAATTACCGGAAGTCTGCCTCATATTATGAAACAGTTTACAGGCAGTTCCTGGGTGATGACAAGCTCCCTGAATACTTCTTCAGGTATGGTTATTCACTTTACATAAAAGGGGACCAGAGCAAAGCGCTGGTTATGTTTTCTGAAATTAAGGATATTGATACTGAATATACTCCTCCTGCACTTTATTATTATTCACAGATAGCTTATGAGCAGAAGATGTACCAGACAGCTATGGAAGGGTTTATGAAACTTAAGGATGATGAGACTTTTGGAGCTATCGTTCCTTTCTATATTGTACAGATACTTTATATGCAGAAGGATTATGACGGGATACTGGCAATTGCTCCTGATCTGCTTAAATCGGCAGGTAAGGAGCGCAGTATTGAGCTTTACCGGTTTATTGGAGATGCCCATTATAACAAGGAAAATTATAAGGATGCTTTAATATATCTCGAAAAGTATTCAGAAGGAGCCAGGGCAAGTGAAAGGGAAGATAAGTATCAGCTGGCATACTGTTACTATATGACCGGTGAAATTGATAAGGCAGTCAGACTGTTCCTGGAGATCGGGGCCAGGAATGACCTTTTAAGCCAGAACATCTGGAACCTTCTGGGTGATTGTTATCTTCAGAAAAACGACAAAACCAGGGCCAGGCTGGCTTTTGGTGAAGCCTCAAAACTCTCTTTTGACAAAAAAATTCAGGAGGAGTCGCTGTTCAATTATGCCAAACTCACATATGAGACTTCCTATTCTCCTTTTGGTGAAACAATTGCTGCCTTTACAGAGTATATACAGTTGTACCCGGGATCGGAAAGAATCCAGGAGGCATATGATTACCTGGTTGCCACATATCTTCAGGTAAAAAACTACAAGGCGGCGCTGGCTTCACTTGATAAGATAGTGAACAAGGATAAAAAGCTGGAAGAGGCTTACCAGAGGGTAGCATTTTTCAGAGGCTTGGAACTGTTCAAAAACCTTGAGATTGAGGCTTCTATAGGGATGTTTGAAAAGTCACTTAAGTATGAAAAATACAACAGATCATTCAGGGCAAGGGCAGTTTACTGGAAAGGAGAAGCTTGGTACCGGCTTGCACATTATGACAAAGCCAGGGCCGATTATGAGCTTTTTATGGGCATACCGGGCTCAATGAATCTTGAAGAAAACAGACTGGTACGGTATAATCTGGGCTCGACCCTCTTCAATCTTCAGGACTATGCAAATGCATTGAACCATCTTAAAACATTCGAATCAGCAGCTGCAGGTGTAATTCCTGACGTGCTTACAGACGCCCTGAACAGGATTGCCGACTGTTACTTTATTCAGACTGATTACCAGATGGCTATACAATATTATGATAAGGTAATAGCATTTGGCAACCTTGATGCAGATTATGCAATTTATCAGAAGGGTTTTTCACTTGGACTTATGAATGACAACAGGGGTAAAGCTGATGTTCTTACTGCACTTACTCTGAAGTATTCCTCATCGGCTCTTATTCCTAATGCAATATTTGAGAGAGGGAGGGCTTATTTTGTACTGGAAGATTATAGAAATGGGGAATCGGATTTCAATACCGTAATTTCAGATTATCCGAACAGCACTGTTGTTCCCCGTGCAATAGTTCAGCTTGGCCTTCTGTACTATAATCTGGATGAAAATCAAAAAGCAGTGGCACAGTATAAGAAAGTTATTGAGAATTATAAATCAACTCCGGAAGCCAGGTATGCCATGACGGGACTCAGGAACTCATATGTTGACATGGATGATGTTGAAGCTTATTTCGCATATGTAAAAACTCTTGATGGTTATGGTGATGTTAATATGGCACAGAAGGATTCCCTGCTATATACATCGGGGGAAAACCTTTATATAAGAGCCGGTTATGCAAGGGCATCCGAGGTGTTTACAAGTTACCTGGCGGAGTTTCCGGAAGGCAGTTTCAGGCAGAATGCAAAGTTTTATCTTGCTGAATGTCTGAAGTTATCAGGGAAATCGGATGAAGCTCTTAAGCTCTATATTGAAGTATCGGGTGAACCAAATACCCAGTTCCTTGAGCAGTCGCTTCTGGCAGCTTCTGAGATTCTTTATGCAAATGAAGAGTTTGAAAAGGCACTTGAATATTTCAGGAAACTGGAGCTGGCTGCTGTGAATAACAGTAACAAACTTACCGCCCTGAAGGGACAATTGCAATCAGCATCGTATATAGGTGATGCTCAGAAAACCATATCTGCTGCAGACAGGATCAGTACAATGACCAATGTGCCTGAAGAGCTGTTGAGAGAGTCCACTTTCATGAGAGCCAAAGCAAATTACAGTCTCGAAAAGTATGATGATGCAATAATTGATTTCAGGAAAACAGGGACTGAAGTTATCAGTATTGAAGGAGCCGAATCGAAATACCGGATAGCTGAGCTGCTCGATAAGCAAAATAAAACAGCTGAAGCGGAAAAAGTTATAACTGAGTTTATTGATCAGAAGACCCCTCATCAGTACTGGATGGCCAGGGTATTTCTTCTTCTTGCCGATATCAGCCAGAAGAAAGGAGACACCCTTCAGGCAAGGGCTACACTTCAAAGCCTCAATGAATACTATCAGGTTGATAATGACGGTATACTCGATGAAGTAAAGGCCAGGTTATCTGTTCTCAATGAGAATAAGCAACCATGAATCTATTAACTGTGAGATATAGAAGCACCGGTAAAGTGAATAAGAAACAGATTAGACATGATTAAAAGAACCACTGCAATAACACTCCTGATGATGATCACTCTTCTTTCCCTGAATGCACAGGAAAGGAAGCAGGAGCCATCGCTTAAAAGGGAGGTAACCCTTTATAATCCGTATAAACCGTCCCTTAATATTGTAAGAAAGAGGAGTTTCCTTCCTGATATGAAAGATACAATGCAGATCAGGCCTGTTTTTAATTACGAAGTCAATTCAGAGCCTTTTATGCCGGCTTACACAATAAGCCCCATAAAAGCTGCAGCCCTTATGCCTGATCCTCTTCCGAAACTTTATAAAAGTTATATAAATGCAGGATTAGGAACTCATCTCTCTCCATTAGGCGAGATCAGCATTACGAATGAAAGATCGAAAAAGGGAGCCATAGGTCTGTATGCCCGTCATTTTTCAACAAATGGAAAGGTCAAACTTGAAAACGATGATAAGGTGTTTGCAGGATACATGGATAACGATGCATCACTTTTCGGTAAGAGATTCATAAAAAAAAGCATTCTGGAAGGATCAGTTGACTTTACCCAGAAGATAAGATATGCCTACGGAAATGATCCTGAAATAACAGGGTACACCTCTGAAAAGGATTCTGTCAGAATGAAATATAATAATATAGGCGCAAAAGCATCCTTCTCATCAGCTACTCTCGATTCCAGTGACTTATTCTATGATGTGGATTTAGCGTATGATTATTTTCATCATCTGCCGGATATGTTTCAGCAAAAATTTGTACTCGATGGTGATTTTGCAAAATCTGTAAAAGGTTTTTATATCGGTTCGGGGATCAACTACGAACTCTATCTGCCAGCTGATTCAATTGACACAGGTTCTGCCTATATCTTTGCTCTGAGCCCTTTCATCAGCAAAGCTAAAGAACAGTGGAACTTTAAACTTGGATTCGAAGCGTTAATGGACAGGGAAGGCGATTTTAACCTTTATCCTGATGTGGAATTCGGATTCAATGTTGTCCCATCATATTTAAGCTTTTTTACAACATTATCAGGATACCTTGAGAGGAATGATCCATTGAAATTAGTGTCGGAAAATCCATTTATAGCCAGCAAGAAGTTTTTTGGATCTGCTCCTGATGCAATGCTGTTCAGGTTGCCTGATACAGATCATGAACTGATTGTTTCTGCCGGGTTTAAGGGAAATACAGGTATTGATGGAAATTATCTTATTTCTGCATCATATTCATTTATTGAAAATATGTTGTTCTATTCAAATATTGTTTTTCCCGACTCTGTGGTTCCCCGTGCAGTGGGTAATTATTTCATGCCAATTACAGGTTTGGGCGAACTACTGAATATTCATGGTGAGATAACCGGTAGAATTTCTGATAAGATGACATTCTCAGGCATGGCAAATTTCTACAATTACAGTTTTGGCATAACTCCCTGGAATAAACCTTCATGGGATGGTAAATTCGGCCTTGACTATAACCTGAGGGATAAAATAGTGGCAGGGGTGGAACTGGCTGCACTGGGTAAACGTACACAGATAATCAATGGTGATTATTCGAGCCGTAATGCCGGATATCTTTCCAGAGAGATCTCAATGCCGTCACATTTTAACCTCAATCTGACTGCCGAATACCGCTATTCCAATATCCTCTCATTCTGGACAAAGTTCAATAACATATCGTTCAGGGACTACTACGAATGGGCCTATTACCCGTCTCAGCGATTCTTTTTCATGGTGGGATTTACGTATAGTCTTTGACACACAAATCCCACCTGCGGCAAGCTCATGGCAGGCCCAAGGGAGGCTTGTAACAATTGTAACAATTGTTACAATTCGTACTGAATATGTTCAGACCGCATGACTGCAAGACCGCAAGACAATCGGACTAATTAAAGCTGTTAATTTCTTCCCTTAAATTGTGCATTATTTTTATTGATTTTCTGATAAAAGACCGATTTTATTCCGTATATTTGTCAGGTTAATTAATAGTCATAATATCAGTAATTTATAACAGGGAAAGAGAAGTTGGATCTGGTCTGGAAAAGTGAAAAAAACATTACTCTGGTTTTATCTCCGAAATTCAAGTATTGATCTGGCTAAAAAGGTCAAAAAAAAGTGTGACCCGGTGATGGTTGTTGATTAATGAGTTAGTTGTAAAAACAATATAAAATGAACGAAAAGGAAAAAAAATTACAGGACAGTATCGATTATTCAGCTGAGAATATACAGGTCCTGGAGGGTCTTGAAGCTGTGAGGAAAAGACCTGCAATGTATATTGGTGATACCGGAATAAAAGGATTGCACCATCTTGTATATGAGGTCATTGACAATTCCATCGATGAAGCTCTTGCAGGATACTGCTCAAGGATAGATGTAATTATGCTGGAGGATGGTTCTGTATCGGTCAACGATGACGGAAGAGGTATCCCTACAGGTATGCACGAAAAAGAACATAAGTCGGCACTCGAAGTAGTAATGACTGTGCTTCATGCCGGCGGAAAATTCGATAAGGACTCATACAAGGTCTCCGGCGGACTTCATGGTGTAGGCGTTTCATGCGTAAATGCCCTTTCGGATCCTCTGAAAGTGGTTGTAATGCGTGAGGGAAAGATCTTTAAACAGGAGTACAGTAAGGGTAAACCAATAACACCTGTTGAGGTTGTCGGGAAGTCGGATAAATCGGGGACTGAGGTTACTTTTAAACCAGATGGATCTATCTTCACCACCACTGAATTCAATTTTGAGATACTTGCTGCCCGTTTGCGTGAACTCGCTTTCCTGAATAAAGGGATTCTTTTAACTCTCAAGGATATGCGGGAAGTTGTTGAAGACGGAAACGGAGGAACTCATCGTTATGAAGAGTTTTTATCAACTCAGGGACTCAAGGAATTTGTAGGCTATCTCGATGCCAACAGGGAGAGGATAATTGATAACGTCATCCATATAACTTATGACAAAACTGAAATACCTGTTGAAATTGCATTGCAGTACAACAGCTCATTTTCAGAGAATGTATTCTCTTATGTCAACAATATAAATACAATTGAGGGAGGAACACATCTTGCAGGATTCAGGAGAGGGTTAACCCGTACATTGAAAAAGTATGCTGAAGATTCAGGAGCAACCAGCAAGCTTAAATTTGACATAAACGGGGATGATTTCAGGGAAGGACTGACCGCTATAATCTCTGTAAAAGTACAGGAACCTCAGTTTGAGGGTCAGACAAAAACCAAGCTTGGGAATAATGAGGTTATGGGAGCTGTTGATCAGGCTGTCAGCGCTGTACTTGCCAATTATCTTGAAGAGAATCCCAAAGATGCCAGGATAATTGTTCAGAAAGTCATACTTGCTGCAACAGCACGCCATGCTGCCCGCAAGGCCCGTGAACTTGTTCAGCGCAAGAATGTGCTTTCAGGTTCTGGTCTGCCCGGAAAACTTGCCGACTGTGCAGACCGGGACCCGGCAAATTGCGAGATATACCTTGTTGAGGGTGATTCTGCAGGCGGTACAGCCAAACAGGGCCGTGACCGCCGTTTTCAGGCCATATTACCCCTCAGGGGAAAGATTCTGAATGTTGAAAAAGCCATGCAGCACCGTATCTACGAAAGCGAAGAAATTAAAAATATCTTCACTGCCCTGGGTGTGAACATCGGAACGGAAGATGATAGCAAAGCTTTAAATATCAGCGGTCTGCGTTACCATAAGATCATTATAATGACTGATGCAGATGTCGATGGTTCTCATATCACCACACTCATCATGACATTCTTCTTCAGATATATGATTGATCTGATAAAAGGCGGTTACATCTATATAGCAACGCCTCCTCTCTATCTTATTAAAAAAGGAAAATCAGAAAGATACTGCTGGTCGGAAGAGGAGCGTGAGGCAGCTGTACTGGAGATGGGGCAGGGTAAAGAATCATCTGTTGGCATACAGAGATATAAAGGTCTGGGTGAAATGAATGCCGAACAACTCTGGACAACAACAATGAATCCGGAAACACGAACATTAAGGCAGGTTACTATTGAAAGTGCAGCGGAAGCCGATCATATATTCTCAATGCTTATGGGAGATGAGGTCCCTCCAAGGAGAGAGTTCATTGAAACCCATGCGAAATACGCAAGGATAGACGTTTAATTAGAAAGACTTATAAAGCCCCCTGGGGCATAGGCGTTAACTTAAGCAAACTGAAAAGGTTTAAAGGGAGGATCAATAAAGGCAAACGGATTTTAATATCGAGTTTAAGTAAGGTCATAATATTTAGGGTATGGTTGAGTTGATGACATAATATAACTTTCCCCTCCTTTTGAAGGAGGGGTGGCCGCAGCACATTGATAGTTAATGTATTGCATAGGTTCGTTGCGGCCGGGGTGGTTGATTGGCTTGTTTTATCGAGTTTTCATGATTTTAACATCTCCCATAATGCTGCCTCAGATGAAGTGGACTTGTTCCTGAGAGATGATCTGAAAGATTTAAAGCCTTTTCTGGTGAAGAAGTTTTTGTTTTTCATAAAAATAATGATAACAAGAATCATTAAATCAACCACCCCGGCCGGGAAATGAATTTTGTAATAATCAGATAATCAATAGTCCCGGCGCCTTCCCTGTGACCTGGCTCTTCGCTAAATTTGCCCACAGGGCAAATTCTTAACGCTCAGCCCCCTTCAAAAGGAGGGGAAACATTTCTAGTCTCCTTATTTACAATACTACTCTTAAGTTTACGCGTATGCCCCTGGGGGTATTGCGGGGTAAAATCGACTATTGAGAAATCCTCGTTATCTTTTTTTATCAGTTATTTATAATAATTTCCTTCAGTATCTCCTCTATATGGTTTATAACAGGCTTTGAAGACCCCTGAAAATTATTGATGAGAATACAGAATGCCATATCTCTGCCTGTTTGCGTTGTGAAATAACCTGCATAACATCTGACCCTTGTCATTGAACCGCTTTTAGCTTTTAGGTTGGAGTCAAATACCGGATCAGTAAAGTATCCTGAAAGAGTACCGCCGCTGCCTGCATCAGGAAGAGTGGAATAAAAAATGTCGAAGTGTTTTCCTTTATTTCTCATGAAGATAAGAAGCTTTACAAGCTCTTCCGGGCTAATTCCATTGCGCGATGATAATCCGCTGCCATCCTCAATGAAAATACCTGAAGTGTCAATTCCGGAGCTTCCAAGAAAATCCCTGATAACTTTTATCCCTGCCGCTGTTGTTCCTTTATTTGCATAACGTTTCCCCAGTTCTTTTACAAAATGCTCTGCGTACAGGTTTACACTCTCTTTATTTAGGACATCTGCTATTAAGGAGAGGAAAGGTGATATGGTTTCAGTTATCCAGGTAATATTGGTGGTTGATATATCCGGTTCCAGCCTGATTGTTGAAGGTTCTCCTGAAATCTTAATGCCCTCTGCTTCAAGTTTTTCATGGAGTATCTTTGCAATTAAGAGTGGAGGATCTGCTATTGAAGCGTCAAGAACAAATTCATCAGGACTTACAGGAATGGTCCCGGAAAGCCAGCCTCTACTGCTGTACGGGGCTGCAAATACATACCAGTTATCCTTTTTACCGGATGCGGTAAGCTTGTTTGTGAATGAGTAACCATGAAGGTCAGGAGTAATTCCGGTTACATCAACCCCTGAGCTGTCCGGTGATGATTTCACCATTATCCTGCAGCTGTTGTTAAAAACAGATAATCCGAATACACCTGCGCCATAATAGGTTCCCATATCTTCCCAGAGCCACCTGGGCGGGACAGGTTCAAAATCATAATATGAATCATCAGTCACAATTCTCCCTCTTATCTTCTTAATTCCTGCATTCTTTATCGCTTCAACCCACGAATCAATGAACTCTCTGTAATGGTCATTGAAGTACTCTGATCCAAGTGAGGGATCGCCTCCGCCTGTTATGACAATGTTTCCATCCAGCCTTCCTGAGCGGCTTGGAGAACCTGTGTAACCTATATTTGTTTTAAAGGTGTATTCAGGTCCCAGCAGTTCGAGTGCAGCAGCAGATGTTACCAGCTTCATTGTTGAAGCAGGTATGAGACTGGTTTTCGGGTTATAGGAAAGAAGTACATCTCCGTTCTCTGCATCTGCCACAAAAAATGATACGGAGGCATTGGAAATTGCCGGATCAGAAAGAAATTGTTCAAACCTGCCGGATTGTGCAGATAAGCCAGGTAAAGAAAACAGGAGTATAAATGCCAGAATTATTCTATGCATGACTATGCCGGTTTATTTTGTCTGATGGTCGATAATAAGCCGCATGCGGCCTGAATGTCGACACCCCGGCTTGCTCTTATTGTTGTGAGAATACCTTTTGCGTTAAGCGCCTCCTTGAAATTGTTTGTCTCTGTAAGCCCCGGACTCTTATACTGGGAGCCGGGTATGGCATGAAACCTTATAATGTTTATTCTGCATTTTATACCGTTCAGGATCCTTGCAAGCTCCCTGATGTGGTGCGGAGTGTCATTCATTCCTTCGAAAAGGATATATTCAAAGGAGACTCTGCGCTGGCTGTTGAAATCAAATTCGCGGATAAAATTCAGTACTTCTTCCACTGTGTTTGTACGCTGGATGGGCATTAAATTCCTCCGTTCCTCATCGAAAGGGGAGTGGAGGCTGACCGCAAGATGGCACCTGCTTTTTTCGAGGAATTCCCTGATACCTGAAAGCAGTCCGACTGTACTTACAGTAATCCGGGTGGGGCTCCAGCCGTATCCCCATTCACCTGTAAGTATCTCAAGGCTTTTCATGACTTCAGTAATGTTATCGAGAGGCTCACCCATACCCATATATACCATGTTGGTGAGGGTTCTGAATTCAGGAAGGCTTCTGAACTGGTTAAGGATTTCATTTGATGATAGGTTCCCCTGGAAACCCTGTCTGCCTGTCATGCAGAATACACA
>MENI01000123.1 GCA_001768195.1 Bacteroidetes bacterium GWA2_40_15
AAATTTATGAAAAAACTTATTTATATCCTACAAATAGCTTTTTTAAAGCTTTGTTCGATAAAAACCCTAAGAATTATGAAACTAACTAATTTGCTCCTTGTTGTTACAGTTTTCAATCTCTTTGGAAGTGAAACATACTCGCAGCAAACCAGTTTGAATCTCGACATGAAGGATGTTCCCATCCAGAGAGTTCTTAACGCGATTGAGGAGCAGAGCGAGTTCTTTTTCCTCTATAGCTCAAAGATGATAGATGTCAATAAAATAGTGAATATAAAGGTTGCAGACGAAAAAATAAATGCGGTACTGGAAGAACTTCTTGCTAATTCAGGAATTAAATATACCATTAGGGACAGACAAATTCTTCTTGTAGATAAAGAAACCGAAGCAACTTCAATTTTGCAGCAGCGCATTACAGGTACTATCACCGATAGTAAGACAGGTGAAGCAATGCCTGGTGTAAATGTACTGATTGAGGGGACTACAATTGGGACTATAACTGATGCAAGCGGAAAATATTCAATAGATAAGCCAAGTGATAATGTTATTCTTATCATTTCTTTTATCGGATATACCACCCAGAGAATATCGGCAGACGGTAGTACAGTTGTTGATGTTAAGCTGGAGGCCCTTCTTACATCCTTGGACGAAGTAGTGGTAACAGGTTATTCAACTCAAAGACGAAAAGATATAACCGGTTCGGTTTCAATTGTGGATATTAATAATGTGAAAAGACTTACATCCCGCTCTGCGGTTGAGACACTTCAGGGCATGGCTTCAGGCGTCAATGTTATCAGATCAGGGGTACCTGGTGCAACAAGTAAAATTTTCATACGTGGTATAACAAATTTTGGTGATACCGATCCATTGATTATTGTTGATGGTATCGAACAAAATTTGAATAATATCAGTATTAAAGATATTGAATCCATACAGGTTCTGAAAGATGCCGGGGCTGCATCAATTTATGGTGTAAGAGGTGCCAATGGAGTAATATTGGTTACCACAAAAAAAGGCAAAACAGGAGCGCCTGTGATTAGTTATGAAGCCACGATTGGGATGCAATATCCATTAACCGGAAATCCATTAAATTTGCTGAATTCTCAGGATTATATGGCAGTTTTTAACCAGGCATTTCCTGGTAATGTACTATATAAAGACGGATTACCTGATTATACCTATATGGGTCCGGGAGGTTCAGGTGTTGCTATGGAAGGAGATCCCAGAGTTAATCCTTCGCAATATTTTCTGGAAGCTCCAAATAAAGGAAGGAATTATGTTATACAAAAGGTAAACAAAGAAGGTACAGACTGGTGGGATGAAGTATATGAAAAAGCTCCTTTTACCGAACACAATCTTAGCGCAAGCGGAGGAACAGATAAAGCTAATTACCTCTTTGCAATAGGATATCTTAATCAGCAGGGTACTAACGTTAATAGTTATGTTAAAAGATATTCTGTCCGGATTAATACAGAATTCAAGGCAGGAAAACATCTGAGGATAGGCGAAAATATTAACCTGATTATAAGGGACATAGGAGCAGTTTCTGGCTCAGTAGCTCCTTACGGATTACAATCTATTGTACCTGTTAAAGATATTATGGGAAACTGGGCGGGTTCATTTGGTGGTCCTCTCCTGGGACAATCGGGAAATCCTGTTGCTGCACAATATCGTAATGTTGATGACATCAATAATGAATGGTATCAGATTGGAAATGTTTATGCAGAATTAGACTTCCTAAAAAATTTCAAAGCGAGGACCAGTCTGGGATACAACTTTGGTCAATCGTTCCGCCATGATTTCAGTACTTGTCCATACGAAACTTCTGAAAGTAATAATGCATTAAATAGTCTGACTATAACCTCAGGTCTCGGAAGAACAATGACATTCACTAATACATTAAATTACAAAAAAACTTTCGATAACCATGATTTGAATGTTCTTATAGGTTCTGAAGCAATTGAGTATCAGTCAAGAAACGTCAGTGGGACAAAAAAGGATTTCTTCTCTGAAGCTCCTTCTTTCCAGGTTCTGGATAACGGCCAGTCAGGAATAATGAATTCCAGTTATATCTATAAACATGCCTTGTTCTCTCTTTTCAGCAGATTGGACTATTCTTATAGCAGCAAATATTTATTATCTGTGACTGTACGAAGGGATGGTTCCTCACGTTTTGGACCTGAACAGAAATATGGTGCTTTCCCCGCTGTCTCTCTTGGATGGAGGATCTCAAACGAAAGCTTTATGAAGAGTTTAACCTGGCTGAACGATATGAAAATCAGGGGAAGCTACGGAGTTTTAGGTTCTCAAAGTAATGTGGATGCTCTTAATCAATATACCTTATATTACAGTGGGAAAGGTTATCCGGATCCTACTGATCATTATTATGATCTTGCCGGTACAGGCAATTCAGCCATACAAGGTTTTGGTATACAAAGATACGGGAACACCGATACGGGATGGGAAGAAAATTTAGTAACCAACCTCGGATTTGATGCAACAATACTGAATAACAGCCTGGATATTTCTGTGGAATATTACAAAAAAGCGATTAATGGTTTGTTATTTACTGCACCAAAACCTGCAGTTGTTGGTGAAGGAAGCTCACCCAAGATAAACATCGGGGACATTCAAAATACAGGAATAGATGGTACTATAACCTACCGGGGGAAGATCATTAGTGATCTTCATTTTTCTGTCGGTTTAAATCTGACAACTTATAAAAATGATGTTGTGGATATTCCCGATCCTGGTTATTTCGATGTTGGTGTGGTTCGTAACCAGGAAGGATTTCCTGTAAGTTCATTTTTCGGATATAAAGTAATTGGTCTTTTTAACAGTACGGAAGATGTAGCTGCCGCCCCAATACAAAATGGGGCTGCCCCCGGACGCTTCCAATTTCTGGATGCTAATGGGGATGGAATTATTTCACCTACTGATCGTGTTCACCTGGGCGATCCTAATCCTGATTTTACTTATGGCATAAATTTAACAATGGAGTATAAAAGCTTTGATTTTTCATCGTTTTTTTATGGTTCCCGGGGAAATGATATTTACTCTTCCATCCGTTTAGCTACTGATTTCTTAGGTTATTATCCTACCTGGAATAAAAGTAACGTTTTGTTAAATGCATGGACCCCTGAGAATACCAATACAAATATTCCGAAAGTTGAATCTTCAGCCTCTTTCAGCACATCTGGTCAGAATAATTCATATTATATTCAGGATGGGTCGTTTTTAAAACTCAGGTCTCTGGTATTTGGTTATACACTTAGTCCTGATTTGCTGAGTAAAATCAATATATCAAGTTCAAGGCTATATCTGCAGGCAGCTAACCTGTTCACTATCACCGAATACGTCGGGATAGATCCGGAAGTAGGAGGATCTGCAGCAGCATTTGGAATAGATGGTGGAAGTTATCCCAATAGTGAACCTAGTATTACTTTCGGACTTACAGTGACATTTTAGAAATAATAATAAACTAAAAACAATATATCATGAAAATTAATTATAAGATGACAGGAGCAGTTTGTCTGATAATCTTAATGATGATATCCTGTGACAAGAGTTTTCTTGAAATTGAACCTCAAGGATCATTAAGTGAATCTGTCTTAGCTAATGAAGAAGGGGTAAATAAATTGCTAATTGGTGCCTACAACTGCATGCAGAATAGCGGTGCAGCTGGTGGTGGGGCACAATCATCAGATGCTTATGTTTTTGGTTGTGATGAAAACCGAATTGGCACAGAAACCGGAGTAAGCACATACGATGCTTTTGTATGGAATGGAACTGATCCGTATATTCACAACAAGTGGATATTTCAGTTTGCCGCTATCGGACGTGCAAATGATATATTAAGAATGATTCCCAAGGTTACAAATTCAACTCCTGAGAGATTATTGCAAATAGAAGCTGAAGCAAAATTTATTCGTGGGCTTTTTTATTTTCGGGCAGTAACTTACTTTAAGAATGTCCCCTGGATAGATGAATCGATAACCTATTCAGGGAAAAATTACTTTGTTCCCAATAATGTGGACATTTTACCAAAAATAGAGGCTGACTTAAAGTTTGCTGCTGATAATCTTACAGAGTTGAAAAGTGAGGTTGGAAGGGCTAATAAATGGGCTGCTAAATCCTTATTAGCTAAAGCCTATATACATCATCATAAATATGTTGAGGCTAAGGCTCTTCTTGACGACATCATAACAAACGGAAAAACATCCAATGGTAAGAAATATGCACTATTGGCACTGTATAATAATAATTTTATACGCAGAACTGCCAATGGCAGTGAAGGAGTATATGTAATGCAGAATTCTGTTTATGATGGACAGGCGATAGATAACCGCGGTAATCCAACGGATAAATATGGTGGCACGTACAATGCACCAGCAAATGCCGGAGGTGCTGGCTGGATGCAGCCAACATTCGACCTGGTTGATGCTTTCCAGACTGATCCTGTCTCCGGCTTACCTCTGCTCGATACTTACCAGAATACACCGATTCCTACTGACAATGGACTGACATCCAGTCAAGCCTTTACACCTTACACAGGTACACTTGATCCAAGGTTGGACTGGTGTGTCGGGAGGAGAGGAATTCCTTATCGTGACTGGGGAGTTCATCCTGGAAGCGCATGGGTAAGGAATCAAAGAAATGGTGGGCCATACGTCGCTATTAAAAATACAGCTGAGCAAGCGAGCGCAGCAACAGACAAAGGACGTTACGGTGCCACAAACAATCCATACAATATAATTCGTTTTGCTGAAGTCCTTTTGTGCGCTGCTGAATGCGAAACAGAGGTTGGCAGCCTGCAGAAAGCTGAAGATTATGTTAATATGGTGAGGGCTCGTGCAGCTAATCCTGAAGGATTTGTTCACACATATATTGATCCTGTAAAGCCTTTGTCAGGCTTTACAAACATCCCTGCAGCAAATTATAAAATAGGTATCTATACAGGTCAATTTGCTGCTAACGGGAAAGCCTATGCTCGAAAAGCTATCTTCTTTGAGAGAAGATTGGAATTAGCTATTGAACACCATAGATTTTTTGACCTGGTACGATATGATGCTATCGATGATAACTTTAACCTGGACAACTGGTTAAACTCATTTATGCAGCGTGAAGGGAATAGAATTTCCAATCCAGTCAATAATTATAAGAACGGCCTTTTTGTCAAAGGGCAACATGAAATTTTGCCCATTCCACAAAATCAGATCGATCTGAGTGTTAAAGATGGTGTGTCAGTGTTAACGCAGAATCCTGGTTATTGATATAAGGCTGGTTCATTTAATTAAATTTCAAAACATGAATATTTCATCAGAAAATAAATTGTTTGACAGACGCAAGTTTGTCAAACTTACCGGTATGGGAATTGGAGCGGGAGTTTTAGGACTGCACCAGGGTGGATGCAAAAAAAAGGTTCAACAGCCTATATTGCCTGAAATTCTTGGTTTCGAGATGGCACCATATGATCCCAATGATTATGTTGGATGGGAATCTGTATCGGACCGCAAAATTAAGGTAGGCATAGCAGGTTATGGCACCTGCAGGTTCGGAGCGCTTTTTGAATTCCAGTCTCATCCTAATGTTGAAGTTGTGGCTGTCAGCGATCTGTTTCCGGATCGTTGCGCCCAGCTGGCAAAGGAAACCCGTTGCAATAAAACTTATCCATCACTTGAGGAGATGGTCAAAGATCCTGCAATCGAGGCTGTATTTTTAGCAACTGATGCCCCGGGCCATGCAAGGCATGCAATTGAATCGCTAAAACATGGTAAGCACGTTGCCTCAGCTGTCCCGGCAGTTTACGGATCACTTGAAGATGCTGACAAGCTTTTTGAAGCTGTAAAACTAAGCGGCCTAAAGTATATGATGTTTGAGACTTCATGTTATCATGCAGATAACCATGCGATGAGAGAGATCTATAATACTGGCGGTTTTGGTAAAATCATTTATGCCGAAGGTGAATATTTTGGAGGTCCGATGTCGCCGGAAGCATTTAATGCTCCCGAGGGGACTAAATCCTATAAAGGCTGGCGTATCGGCAGCCCGCCGCAGTGGTACCCTACTCACAGTAACGCTTATTATATTGGTGTTACGGGAGGAAGCTTCACCGAGGTTTCATGCATGGGAATCCCAAGCCTGGTGAAAAGGTATAACATCGAAAACCAGTACAAAAACCCATTCTGCTCGGAAATAGCTCTGATGCGTACTAATGAAGGAGGTATGGCCCGGATGGGTGTTAGTCATGATTCACCCGGAAACGGAGGAGAAGCTGGTCGTATAAGAGGCCAGAGAGGTTCTTATTATGGGGGAGCCAATGGAAAATATACCGGCCATGAAAAAAATCTTCCAGTTCTGACGCGCCCACCATTGCCCCCCGAAGTCAATGCCGGTGGCCATGGCCGTTCACATGGGCGCCTAATGAATGAATTCGTGACAGCGATACTCCAGGACCGGAACCCTCTTGTCGACATTGCAATGGCTTTGAATATGACCGTTGCCGGAATCGTAGCACATCAGTCTGCTCTGAAAAATGGTGAATTGCTGAAAATTCCTCAATATAAAATGTGGACATGATTAACGAGGTTACACTAATCAATTAGCCCTGCCAGGATATGGCAGGGCTAATTAACAATAAAACTGCAAAACCGGCCTTCAGGTGATATAGGATGCAATTGAATCTTAAAGTATAGGACTATGAATAAATTAACTGTAATACTTATTGCCGGCTTTCTGTTTCCCATAGCAAATTCTATGATTATTAGCGAGAAAAACGAAGGTGCAGCAACCCTCAAAATTGGTGATTTTGCTAACGGTGGTATCGTCTTTTGGGTTGATGATACCGGACAGCATGGGCTGGTTTGTGCGAAAACCGACCAAAGTGAAGGGATCAGCTGGTATGCAGGAACTTATTTAGAAACAAATGCCAGGGAAGATGGAATGCTTGCCGGAAAGAAAAATACTGCCAGTATTATTGCAATTCAAAAGAAAAAAACAGCTTATGCAGCACTGATCTGCAATGAACTTCAGATTACTGAAAACGGTAAAACCTATGATGATTGGTATCTGCCCGGTAAGACAGAACTTGATCTGATGTTTCAAAACAAAGAAGTTATTGATGCTACTGCATTGGCCAATGGGGGAAATGCATTTGATACAAATGCATTCTACTGGAGTTCAACTGAGTCCAGACGTGGTTTCGCCTTTGCACAGGGTTTTGCCAGCGGAGGCCAGATGATCTTTACAGAAGATAATACATTCAGGGTGCGTGCCATCCGGTCTTTTTAAACTTTAAAATAAATTACATGAATAAAAAAAATTCAACTCAGCTGTCCAGCCGCCGGGATTTCATCAAGCTGGCTGGTCTCGGAGCAGGAGCCCTTGCATTTAACGCAGGATGTAAGCCAAAAATGAAACAGCCTATACTCCCTGATGTTCTTGGCTTTGAAATGGCACCTTATGATCCCAATGATTATGTTGGATGGGAACCGGTTTCAGCTCGAAAAATAAGAGTTGGCATTGTTGGCTATGGCGCCTGCAGATTTGGAGCGCTTTTTGAGTTTCAGACTCATCCGAATGTTGAAGTTGTTGCAGTCAGCGATCTTTTTCCGGACCGCTGTGCACAACTGGCAAAAGAGACCCGGTGCAATAAAACATATCCGTCACTTGAAGAATTGGTCAAGGATGATAATATTGAAGCTGTATTCCTGGCTACGGATGCCCCGAGTCATGCGAGACATGCGCTGGAAGTGATGAAATATGGCAAGCATGTTGCAACTGCTGTTCCTGCAATCTTTGGTTCGCTGGAAGATGCCGATAAACTTTTTGAGGCTGTTAAGTCAAGCGGCCTCAAATATATGATGTTTGAAACTTCATGCTATCATGCTGATAACCACGCTATGCGGGAGATCTATAAAGCAGGAGGATTCGGAAAGATAATGTATGCCGAAGGCGAGTATTTTGGAGGGCCATCAACACCTGAAGGTTTTAAATCAGAAGGTACACCTTCCTTTAATAACTGGCGTCATGGTCTTCCTCCTCAATGGTATCCTACTCATTCAAATGCATATTATATAGGTGTAACAGGAGGAAGTTTCACAGAAGTATCATGCATGGGTATACCAAGCCTCGCTGAATTATACTCGGTAAACAACCAGTACAAAAATCCATTTTGCAGTGAAATAGCTCTTTTCCGTACTAATGAAGGAGGAATGGCAAGAATGGGTGTTAGCTGGGATACCCCTGGTAATGGAGGAGAAGCCGGCAGGGTAAGAGGACAAAGAGGATCCTGGTACGGAGGTGATAAAGGGAAATATACTGGTCATGAGAAAAACCTGCCTGATATTACAAGGCCTCCACTTCCTCCAGGAGTGAACGCAGGAGGTCATGGACGTTCTCACGGCCGTTTGATGAATGAGTTTATTACCGCTATTCTGCAGGACCGGGAACCGCTTGTTGATATTGCAATGTCTTTGAATATGACAGTTGCCGGGACTGTAGCTCATTTATCCGCTTTAAAAGGGGGAGAGTTAATGAAGATTCCACAATATAAGATGTGGACAAAGCAGACCTGAAAAGACCTGAGCAACTCTCAAAATTATCATAGTTGTTAAAATTTAAATTAAATGGTCACAAACGTTAATAGATCATTCTTTCCGGATCACAAAAGCGAAAAATTCAATGATTTTAAAATTAAACCAGATGATTATATTGTGACAGCAAAGGCCGGAGTTTAATTTTTCATAAAATTGTAGGCCGAGGGGGGAAAGTGTAAAACTGTCAAAGGGAAACTGCTCTCAGCAGACAAATCAACAAGATAGTTACATTATCTCAGGCAATTAAGATTCAAGGATCAGTAAAAAATGGCTCTCACCTTTTATTTTATAAAGGTATACTCCTTCTTAAGCTCCAATATCAAAATTGATGCTCAGAAAATCAAAATAACTGATATGTTCATTCTGATCATCAACTTTTTCTGTTGCTGATTATACTATTCCCCGGAAAAGTGTTTGCAAATAACGGACATTTTCTATTCGTCAATTATATTGTAATCCCTTTTCTTTTCACATATATCGATAAATTCCTTCTTTATCAGGCTTTTATTCCCTATTATGTTGTAGAAATACCTGATATAAGTCAGAATATACTTCCTTTCTTTTCGGGAAAGAGGTTTCTGATTGATTATGACCGATTTCAGCTCAGGTCTTAATTTCCGAAAAAAGTCAAATACTTCTTCAAGTTCATCATTTGTATAACATATTCCCTTATATGATCTTCTGTTGCGCATTAATTCTTCAGGGATATCTTTGGGTTTGGAATAATCAGCATTGACAAAGCCTGAAAAGTCGAAATCAAAAGGAATAGCATATGGGGAAAGTGAGGAATCGTCAGGTTGAAGTGCAACAATGTTTTTTCTCGACACTACAAACGAGTCTTCGTTGCCTATTATGTACTGGAAAAATGACAATTTCATGTAATTTTCTTTGTCCAGGTCAAACGGAGTCATAAATTTAATATATTCATAACAATTATTCATTTCAGCAACATGATCCTTATCTTCAATGAAATAGCTGTAACTTTCAAATAATTTTTTCCCAATACTGGTGTCATAATAAAGGATCTTGGCAAGTCGTACTCTAAAACTAAGATCAGTTACCCTGTTATACATTTTACAGACAGTATATTCCTCAATTACATCCGCTTCATCCTGACAGGGCATAACCAGCTTCAACTTGTCCTGTCCGTCAAATATGGTATTATTAACCTCTTTCTTCTTAAAGTTGATAAACAAGGGTGGAAAACTGCAGTTTTCCGGCATGCGACGAAAGTTTCCCCTGGCAATTATCCGTACGGTAAATCTCAGTGTCTCACCACCCGGGACATAATATATCAATTCACCATCATTATATTGTGGGTTGCCTGTCCGATCGATTTGTATCGCCGTGAAATCAGATCTCAATTCCAAATGAATTATTTCATCAGACCTGAATAGATCGCCGGAACCTGCCCCTGATATTGACCCTGTTGAATATAATAATGAGAGTGACCAGAATGCGAACTTAAGGAAAGTATAAGTATATTTGATAGTGCAAACCTGAGCTTTATAAATTGAAATATCAATAAACATTTTGATATATTTATATAAGGGTTGCGTTACAGGAAAGCGGATTGCATTACATACTGCCTATTAATTGAGTTTAAAAGAACACCCCAATCAGGAATCGTGAATAATTATAATGATACGAATCTGCTCCAAACTGTTTTTTTCTTATAATTCATCAGGTCTGTTTTTATAAAACACCTCTATCGACCTTTGTATTTGATAAATCTCAATCATCTTATCGCGCACATGGGGAATATTGTATTCCGAACAGGAGAGAGAATAAATGGAATGATCCAACACAGCCATTTCACACCGCACTGCAAAAAAAAATTGAATATACCTGAGTATCATAATGGCTGGGAGTTCCCAAAGTATTGAAATTAAAGGTATTCAAGGTTTTTATCTTTAAATTTAAAGGAAATAGCAGAGCCTCAGTTTGTAACAATGGGATTGCATAAAGAAATTTGAAAATAAATGTAATTCCGATGAGTGTCAAATATAAAAAACAACCATCATGTTCTTTTAATGTCTCAACCCTCTAAACTGTTTCCGGTATTCAGAAGGAGTTATTCTGTTTGATTTCCTGAATTGTTTGTTGAAGTGGCTCAGGTTATTAAATCCACTATCCATGCATACCTGTAGTATACTAAGGTCCGGATCCATTAAAAGTTTGCAGGCAAATTCTGTTTTTATCCTATTCAGGTATTCGAATACAGTTATCCCCATGTTCATTTTAAAAAACCGACATAATGATCCTTCGGCCATGTTAATAAGTGCTGCCAGCCTCTTCAAATCCACTTCTTCACGGTAATTGTTCATTAAATATTCGTGTATAGTTGCAATTCTTTTATTAGTGGTCGTGAATCTCTTTTTAAGATATTTCTTGCTGGCCAAAGGTATATTTGTATCACTTCTGCCTATTGTATTCATCAGCGAATAAAAATGAAGCATCCGCTCAAAGCTTTTCAAGTACGGTAACTGGAGCATGATTTCACTCACTTCGTTGAGTGTATCCCCAATAATCTGGATTCCCCTTTCTGACAAATCCAAAGCTCTTTTCACATTGCTGAATTCAGGAAGACTTAATAACTGATCGGATAAAACATTCAAATTAAACTGAAGGAAAACCATCTCAAGAGTACGTTTGGATGGCATCTGGCTTTCCTTTTCGGCTATCCAGACATGCGGGAGATTAGGACCGATAAATGCCAGGTCGCCAGGTTGAAATTCTTCGATAGAATCTCCCACAATCCGTTTTCCCGAACCCTCAGTTATGAAGCTTATTTCAAAATTATTGTGATAATGCCAGGTGTTTTTCTCAAGATTATCCTGGAAAATACCTATATAAAACGATTCATCTTTTTTTTTAATTATTTTTTCAAATAAAGCTGTCATGAAGGTAATATTTGTACTAAAACTGAATATTATGTTAATATAGCATCAAATGTAGTAATAATTGATGTAGATTTCATGTAAAGCAGACTTTAATTTTACAGCAGTTATTTATTATGTACTAAATAAAGTCAATGACTTATGAACGGATTGCTAGAAAAACTGATTGAAGCTGTGGAATTTGGCAAAGTGGATAAGAAATCCCCATACCCTCCACAGTTAATGAATCATGATGGAGCAGATGAGCTGGCTAAAAAAGCTCTGGAGAAAGGCATAAGACCTGATGAGATTCTTGAAAATGCTCTCGTCCCCGCAATGTCAAAAGTCGGGGATAAATTCACCAGAAAAGAGATATATGTACCTCAGATGCTTATGGCAGCAAAAGCTATGAATGCCGCTATGATGCATCTTAAGCCTTTTTTTCAATCTGGTCATACAAAAAGGAAAGGTAAATTTATAATAGGCACAGTGTCAGGTGATTTGCATGATATCGGAAAAAACCTGGTGGCAATGATGGTTGAAGGAGGAGGATGGGAAGTTATAGATCTGGGCGTTGATGTGGAAACAGAAAAATTTCTGAAGGTACTTGAGGAAAATCCCGGAGCAGTTGTTGCCTTGTCAGCCCTTCTTACAACCACAATGGAGAATATGAAGCAGACTGTAACCGCAATCAGGGATAAGCACAGGGAGTCGAAAATACTTGTTGGCGGAGCACCTGTAACTAAGGAATATTGTGAGAAGATCGGGGCTGATTTTTATTCACCCGATCCACAGGGAGCTGTTAACTATCTCAAGGCTCTCGTATCTTAGGTTCTAATTAAACAAAGCTATGAAGACTATACTGCGTGGGACATCCCGTGAGGTTGTTATTGATACCGGCGGACCTGTTGTCATTATCGGTGAGTGTATTAATCCCACACGTAGAAAGAAGCTGGTAACGACTTTGCAGGAAGGGAATTTTGATTATGTTCTTGAACTGGCAGAGAGTCAGATCAAAGCATTCGCTGAAGTGCTTGATGTGAATGTGGGATTTCCCGGCGTTGATGATGTGAAACTTCTTCCAGAAACAGTTCTTGCAATAAAAGCCAGGTTTGACATTCCTCTCTGTCTCGATTCTCCTAATCCAGGGGCAATTGAGGCGGCTCTAAAGGTAGCAGGTGGCAAATGCCTTATAAATTC
The DNA here is from genome assembly GCA_001768195.1 of Bacteroidetes bacterium GWA2_40_15. GTDB lineage: Bacteria > Bacteroidota > Bacteroidia > Bacteroidales > VadinHA17 > LD21. The sequence goes on from MENI01000123.1 coordinate 12,674, forward strand.
GGTAAACGGGGAGGAGAAGTCAATGAGTGCGCTTATCCCTATTGCAAAAGAGTATGGTGCTGCAATTATAGCACTTGCAATGGATGACGAAGGTATTACCAGTGATCCTGAGAAGAGGCTAAAAGTTGCAGCGAAGATTCTTGAGAGGGCTGTAAAGGCAGGTATCAGAGAAGAAGATGTAATTGTCGATCCGCTTGCAATGGCTGTAAGTGCTGATCCGCGTGCATGTCTTGTAACCCTTGAGACTATTAAACTTGTCCACCGGAAGCTTGGTCTCAATATTACGCAAGGTGCAAGTAATATCTCATTTGGTTTGCCTGAAAGAGAGGTGCTGAATGCCGTGCATATGACCCTTTCAATCCTTAACGGTCTTACATGCCCGATAGCAAATCCGGAAAAGATAGCTGTAACAGTCAGAGCTGCTGACCTTATACTCGGGAGGGACGATTATGCCATCCGATATGTGGAAATCGCTCAGTAGAGTCACTATTATTCATTTTTTATAAATTCTTCATTTTAAATATGTCTGGAATTAAACCTGCACGAAGATGGCAGCCGGCATTTTATCCTTTTAAACGGGAAAAGTTAAGCAGAAGAGTTTTAGCTAAAACAGAGCTCCTGGTAAAAGGCCCGCTGTTTGGTTGCAGGATGTGCGGCAACTGCCTCTTGCAGGAGACAGCATTCATCTGTCCCATGGAGTGTCCCAAGGGAATGAGGAACGGGCCATGCGGAGGAGTTACTCCTGAAAATAATTGCTATATCGATGAAACAAGGAAATGCGTCTGGTATGCAATATATAAGCGTGCTTTGAAGACCGGCAGGCAGGAGATGCTTCTTGAAGTACTCCCTCCCCTCGACTGGGACAAGGCAGGGACCGAAACCTGGGGTGAAGTTGCGCGGCAGGTTAAAAAAGTTGGCACAGAGAAATTTGTAAACAGCCTCTTCACGGTTGACAAGAAGAAAAAATCGGAGGTTTGGGATAGTGTATTCAGGACCATAAGACAACCAGACTGGTGGAAGGGTGATTCGGAATATCATCCTCCTTTGGATGCAGAGCCCGCATCGAGGCTCGCCAGAGAGCTGAAGGAGGGTAAGTTTGTAATTGCCACAGAGGTTACTCCTCCTCTGGGGGCATCGACAGGCAAGCTCACACGTGATATTGAGTCCGTAATGCCTTATGTTACAGCAATCAATTTTACCGATTCGTCTTCAGCGCGACCTAAAATGTCAAGCATCGCCTGCAGTTGTATTGCAATAAAACTGGGAGCTGAACCTGTTCTTCAGATCACTGCCAGGGATACCACCAGGAGTGGCTTACAGGGTGATATTGTCGGTTTGAATGGCATGGGGATCTATAATGTGTTGTGTATCTCGGGTGACAGCCCCATAATCGGACCAACGCCTGTAAGTTCGATGAACTTTCCGGATATTGATTCAGTTCAGATGCTATGGATCCTGAGGAGGATGAGAGATGAAGGAATCTATCTCGACGGAAGAAGGATGAAGGAGTCGCCGAAGCTCTTCCTTGGAGCTGCAACTTCGCCTTTTGCATCAGATCCTGAACTTCAGGCTATAAAGGATACCAAGAAGGTGAATGCCGGGGCTCAGTTCTTCCAGACCAATCTGATATTTGAACCTGACAGGCTCGATCCATGGCTCGAACAGCTGTATAAACGAAATATCCTCGATAAGGTATATATCATGATAGGGATAGCTCCCCTCAAAGGATACAAAGTTGCCGAATATCTTCACAGGAGGGTTCCGGGAGTGAGACTCCCGGAAAGCATTCTTAACCGTATGCAAAAAGCAGGTGAAGGGGCCCCGGAGGAGGGTGTTCAGATCACCCTGGAGCTTATTGAATCGATCAAAAAGAAGCAGGGCGTTAATGGAATCCATATCATGACCCTGGGCTGGGAATCAGTAGTTAAAAGGATTGTAAATGAGTCCGGCCTCCATCAGACATGAGATTAATTTCATTACTCAGAATTTGTTTGTAAAAAGCATTATTTATTAAATAAAATCAATCGAATGAAGACAGATATTGAAATTGCACAAACTGCAAAGATAAGACCTATACAAGAAATTGCTGAAAAGCTTGGTATTAACCCTGACGAGTTGGAATTATATGGTAAATATAAAGCAAAAATACCCTTATCACTGATTGATGAAGAACGTGTAAAAAATGCAAGGTTAATACTTGTCACAGCAATAACACCAACTCCTGCAGGTGAAGGAAAAACTACTACATCAATTGGGCTGGCACAAGCTCTTAATAAAATTGGGAAAAAAACAACCGTGGTCCTTCGTGAACCTTCTCTCGGTCCAGTCTTTGGCATAAAGGGAGGAGCAGCAGGCGGTGGATATTCACAGGTAATACCGATGGAGGATATTAATCTTCATTTTACCGGAGATATGTCTGCAGTCGAAAAGGCTAATAATTTGTTGGCGGCTCTCATTGATAACAATATTCAACTTAATGAGGGTAATCTGGGTATTGATTCCCGTACTATAGTTTGGAAAAGAGTTATGGATATGAACGACAGATCACTTCGTAATATTAATATAGGGCTTGGTGGTACCAGTCAGGGAGTGCCCCGTGAGTCAGGCTTCAATATTACGGCGGCCTCTGAAGTAATGGCAACCCTTTGTATAGCTAAGGATTTGAACGATTTAAAGAAAAGGCTTGGAAATATCTTTGTTGGTTATACGTACATGGGAAAACCTGTTTTTGCCAGGGATTTAAAAGCAGAGGGAGCAATGACAGCTCTGCTCGCAGATGCAATTAAACCTAACCTGGTACAGACTCTTGAAGGCACTCCGGCCATAATCCATGGAGGTCCTTTTGCCAATATAGCCCAGGGAACCAATTCTGTCATTGCAACAAAAATGGGACTAACTTTTAGTGACTACGTTGTTACTGAAGCTGGTTTTGCAAGTGAACTGGGAGCTGAAAAATTTTTCAATATCAAATCCCGGTTTGGTAATCTTAATACAGATGCAGTTGTAATAGTTGCAACAATACGTGCACTAAAATATCATGGAGGCCTCAAACTTTCCGAAATGCATATTGAAGATTTGATTGCGCTTAAAAATGGATTTGAAAACCTGGATAAGCATATTGAAAACATGAGATGTTATGGTTTCAATCCTGTGATTTCAATAAACAAATTCAGTACAGATACTGAAGCAGAAATTAAACTACTTAAGGAACATTGTAAATCGCAAAAAGTTCCTGTTGCTCTTAATGATTCCTGGTATCAGGGCGGAAATGGAGCTATCGAACTTGCTAATATTGTAGTTAGTGCAGTAAAAAATTGCCCGAATTGCCTAAAACCTCTTTACGATATGGATTGGTCATTTGAAAAGAAAATTGAGACTATAGCCACGAAAATGTACGGTGCAGATCATGTGGAATACTCAGTACTTGCGAAACAGCAACTTAAAAAGATAGAAGAACTATCACTGGGAAATTTGGCCGTATGCATAGCAAAAACCCAAAAATCTCTATCTGATAATGAACATAAAAAAGGTTGCCCCAGGGGATTTACTTTTAAGATCAGAGAAATTGAACTCTCTTCAGGTGCAGGATTTATTGTGCCAATTGCAGGAACCATAATGCGTATGCCAGGTCTTCCAACACACCCTTCCGCTGAAAAGATAGATGTTGACGGAAATGGTAAAATAACAGGTCTTTTCTAGAATATTATTTTAGAAAAATTGGTTAGTAATGCGAATTAGGGGTAGAAAATTAAATAATAAATGCATCAGCAATTCTAATAAGTTAATCAAATGATGTTTAATAGACTATCTCATTTTCTATTTTGGTTAAGTTTTATTCTTTCACAGGTAAGAGGAAACCAGTCTTTTTTTGCGCAATCAACTAATCAAATGATCTGAGTGAGAAGTTTGCTTATTGAAATGGTGGATTTTGAAAAACTGGTTCAAAGACCTGATCTCTTTTTCACTGAATCAATGGCAAGCAGTTATGACTGAAAGAGTCATGAAGGATGTGATAGATGCAATCAAGACTATTTGCGAACCATTAATAATTCAAAAAGACACAGTTTATCCAGGATTTGTTTTAGGTGCTGAAAACGAAATAAACAGTTTGTCTGATTTCAGTTCTCCGGAATGAAAAACTCAGCAGTATCAGATGAAAGTATTCATTTCAAGACCATAAAAAAACGTATGTTTGGTTATTCATTTTGCTAAAATAGAAAGATAAGTTATGGCAACAAGAAATTATGAAGGTCAAAAATTCGATCTGGATGAGGCAAACATCACGTTTGATTTGCTTTCCGTTGAAGAGCCTCTGCAAATAAACATCAACAATAAACCCTTTACAATGATCATGCGAACACCCGGGAATGATGATCGCCTGGTGCGCGGACTACTTTATTCAGAAGGAGTTTTAATAGATATGAATTACATGCCTGAAATATTGCTGAATAAGGAAAGCGAGAACACAATTGTAACTGTTGCAAATTTATCTGTTCCGGAAGCAAAACTAGGCGACGGGTATAAAAACAGCCGAAGTTTATTGTCGGTATCATCCTGTGGAATTTGCGGACGAACTGAACTGGGAGACCAGTCTTTTGAGGGGAAAATTAATGAGGATCAAAAATTGGATTTATATGTCCTTCAGGAAACATTTCATAAAATGAATTCATTACAGCATTCATTTCGTCAATCGGGAGGAACACATGCTGCTGCGGCTTTTACAATTCATGGCGAATTACTCAGCTTAATGGAAGATATTGGCAGGCATAATGCAGTTGACAAAGTTATTGGTGAGCTTATTCTATCCGAAAAAATTTGTCAGGCATCATGCCTGACTGTTAGCGGACGCGTTTCATACGAAATAGTCATCAAATGTTTCAGTGCTGGCATTCCATTTCTGGCAGCCGTATCGGCGCCGAGCTCATTGGCGGTTGATTATGCCAAAGAATTGGGAATTACCTTGTTCGCCTTTTGCCGCGATAACAGAGCAACCTGCTATTCAAATCCGCAGCGTGTTAATATCAATAAACAACTTTTCAAAGCAAGCTAAGCCAATCTATGTCCATTAATCTAAGTGAATTATCAGGAAGGAAAGGGCTAGAGAATAGCCTGTTTGATAAAATGGGGAAACTGTCTCAACCCACAGGAACTCCTGGTGTGGAGGAATTAAAAGACTTAGCTGATGAGTTTTTAATTGGTAGAGCCAACACATACGGAACAGCTACCTTTTATGATTTCCTGAAACCCGATAATAAAGGGAAGAAGGTATATATTTGTAATGGAACAGCCTGTAAATGTGCAGGGACCCAACAGAAAGTTGAGGCCGAACTAGGAGAACATTTTAATGAGGATGAAATTGGTCACATGACCTGCCTCGGAAGATGCCATGAAAACAGTGCGTTTCAGTATAACGGAAAAAATTATTCAGGGAATTCCATCCATCAATTGGCGGATATTATCCCGAATACTATTGATCCGGAAAATGATTTAAGCCTGGATAGCTACCATGTAATAGTACACGGCAGAGAAATATTAACCGAAGCATTTACCAACATAAGAGAATATTATGCTCCTTTCATAAAAGCATTAAAAATGGATTCAGCGACTGTGCTTGAAGAAATAAAAATTTCGAATATCAGAGGGCGCGGTGGGGCTGGTTTCCCTATGGGATTAAAATTGGAGTTTTGCCGAAAAGCGGAAAACGATACGAAATTTATTATCTGCAATGCCGATGAAGGTGATCCGGGAGCCTATTCGGATCGCTATTTATTGGAAAAAAGACCTCATTCTGTCTTATTCGGGATGTTGATTTCTGCTTATGTAACACATGCAAGTCATGGTATTCTGTATATAAGGGCCGAATACCCTGAAGCGGCGATCCTTGTTCAGGAGGCGATTGATAGTCTTCGTTCCGAAGGGCTAATTGGGGAAAATATAGAGAATAGTGGATTAAATTTTGATTTCAAAATAATACGCGCGCAGGGATCTTACATCTGCGGTGAAGAAACTGCTTTAATTAATTCGATCGAAGGACAGCGTCCGGAAGTTCGGATCAGGCCACCATTTCCTGCTCACCAGGGATTATTCAACAAGCCAACAACGGTGAGTAATGTGGAAACCCTGGCAGCCTTACATTTTATCATAGAAAATGGTGGTGAAAACTGGAAAAGTATTGGAACAGAACGATCTTCAGGAACAAAACTCGTTAGTCTGGATAGCTTTTTTAATCGTCCGGGAATTTATGAGGTAGAAATGGGGACTCCATTATCTGTGGTGGTAAACGTTTTGGGCGGCGGATTTAAGTCTAAAGTAAAAGCGCTTCAAATAGGGGGCCCATTAGGCGGCTTAGTTCCTGTTTCAGAAATTGATACACTTGCTATTGATTTTGAATCATTCTCGAATGCAGGATTTTTATTGGGTCATGCTTCCATCGTTTGTATTCCTGAAGATTTCCCTATTATGAATTTCATTGAGCACTTATTCGATTTTGCATCCTACGAAAGTTGTGGAAAGTGTTTTCCATGCAGGCTGGGCACCAAAAGAGCACATGAGCTTTCGGTAAAGGCAATCCGTTCAGATTATAAAATAGACAGGCTATTGTTTGATGATTTACTTAATACCTTGGAACAAGGTTCCCTTTGTGCGCATGGTGGAGGAATTCCATTACCTGTTAGAAATGCCCTGCAATATTTTGAACCCGAATTGAGAGAATACTTCAACTAGAAACCGAAAAAGATGAAATTAGCCTATATAAATAATGAACCATTCGAGATAACAGAAGAAGAAACCATCCTTTCGTTTATAAAAAGATATAAAGGTGAAAATCTGGTTCCAACATTATGTGATTCTCCTATTCTTGATCCGTTTGGTTCTTGCAGGGTGTGCAGTGTCGAAGTAGCTTCGGAAAAAAATGGCAAAGTAAAGACAATGGCATCTTGCCATGCTCCGGTTGCCGGGGGGCAATATATTTTCCCCAATTCAGAATCAATAATAAAACTTCGGAAAAATATCATTGAATTAGTTCTTACCGATCATCCCTTAGATTGTTTAACCTGCGAAGTAAATGGAAATTGCGAGTTGCAAACAGTAGCTGCCCAAGTTGGAATCAGAGAAGTCCGATATCCCAATGGGGAAACTCATCTACATAGAAATAAAGATTTGAGTCATCCTTACATGACTTCCGATTTGTCGAAATGTATTCATTGTTACCGTTGTGTTCGAGCATGCGATGAAGTGCAGGGACAATTTATTTTGAGTATGGCCGGAAGAGGCTTTGATTCCCATATTATCAAAGGCATTGATCAATCTTTTCTGGATTCGGATTGTGTTAGTTGTGGTGCATGTGCTCAAGCTTGTCCTACTTCCGCGATATCCGATATTTTTCAATCAAAGTCTAATCTGGCAACCGAAAAGACAAGAACAATTTGTACTTATTGTGGAGTAGGTTGCAACCTGGAAGTCGCCTCTTACAATGGTAAGATTTTAAGCATCCAGGCACCCTATAATGCGGAAGTAAATCAAGGGCATGCCTGTATAAAAGGACGGTATGCTTTCAAATTTTACAATCATCAGGATCGCTTAAACTCACCGATGATAAAACGTAATGGAGCTTTTGAAAAAGTAAGTTGGGATGACGCGTACGCGTTTATTTCTTCAAAGCTTAGTTCCTTTAAAGAGGAGTTTGGACCTGATTCAATTGCAGGAATTTCTTCATCCAGATGTACCAATGAAGAGAATTATTTGATGCAAAAATTTATTCGAACAGTTATTGGAACGAATAATATTGATGGTTGTGCACGGGTATGTCATTCTCCTACAGCACTGGGAATGCAGACTGTATTTGGAACAGGAGCGGCAACGAATTCGATCGATGATTTAAAAGATACAAACTGTATTCTGGTTATTGGCGCTAATCCAACCAGTGCTCACCCGGTTACAGGAGCAAAGCTAAAACAGTTTGCAATGAAGTCGGATAATGTATCAATTGTTATTGATCCAAGGCGAACTGAGCTTGCCAAATATGCGACTCATCACCTGGCATTAAGGCCAGGAACCAATGTGGCACTTCTTAATATGATGATGTTTTATATTATTTCTGAAGGATTAATTGATACCTCTTTCATTGAAAACAGAACAGAAGGATTTGAATTATTTAAAGCTGAAATACAAGCTATCGATATCGAAGCTTTAGAAAACATTACTGGTGTTAATCGTGAGCAGGTTAAAGTTGCAGCAATAGCATATGCGATAGCGCCAAATGCCATGTCTTTTCATGGCTTGGGAGTTACCGAACATTCTCAAGGTACATTTACCGTGATACAAATTGCAGATCTGGCATTACTCACCGGAAATATTGGAAGGCGAGGCGTTGGAGTTAATCCTTTACGCGGACAAAACAATGTTCAGGGAAGTGCTGATATGGGCGTACAACCACATCAGGGCGCAGGTTATTTTGATGTTACCGACGATGAAGTAAATAAAAAGTACAGTGAGTTTTACGGGGTAAATATGCCAAATAAAATAGGTTATAAAATTCCTGAAATGTTTGATGCTGCTCTGGCCGGTAAATTAAAAGCCATTTGGATTATTGGCGAAGATGTTGTTCAAACCGATCCGAATACTCAAAAAGTGATTCAAGCACTTGAAAATACCGATCTTGTTATTGTGCAAGAGCTGTTTATGACTGAAACTGCAAAATATGCTGATGTTATTTTGCCTGGAACCTCTTTCCTTGAAAAAAGCGGAACATTTACCAATGGCGAAAGACGGGTACAAGCGGTACGTCAAATTGTTGAACCTTTCGAAGGCTCTAAGCCTGATGGACAAATCATGGTGGATATCATAAATAAAATGGGGTTTCCTCAGGCTGATTATACTCCTGATGAATTATTGAAAGAAATAGCACAAATTGTTCCGTTTTTTGCCGGAATTACATGGGAAAGACTTGGAATTAACGGCTTACAATGGCCGGTTACAAAAGACGGCATCGACACGAAAATTCTTCATAAAAAAGATTTTCCCGGAGGGAAAGGTTATTTCGAATTTCATGCCTGGGAAGAAACGATGGAGTTGCAATCCTACGCCAAAGATTATCCCTTTGTTTTAACTACAAACAGGGACCTGGTGCATTATAATTGTGGTACAATGACACGAAGAACGGCCAATGAGGAAATTCTTTCAGAAGATTATTTAATGATTAACCCGGAAGATGCTAAAATAAAAGGTATAGATAATGGTGATTTTGTTTGCGTGGAATCTCCCAGAGGAAAAGTAAATATAAAAGCCCAAATTACTGATGAAGTAAAAAAAGGTATTTTAAGTACCACCTTTCATTTTCCTGAAATAATGATAAATAATTTAACCGGCGATATTCACGATTCGGAGGCCATGTGCCCCGAATATAAAGTGGTGGCTGTCCGTATCCGAAAAAGTAAGGGTGAGTACAATCAAATCAGCACATAACAAGGTAGCAAAACGATAACAAACTTCGCGAACCAGATAGAATTTAAAGTTGAGTCCACTCCGAAAAGTGTCCATGTTTTAAATAATTAATAATCAGATATTTAATATTGCATTTGAATTGTAAAAATGTACAAAGATGAGCAGGCTTGGCATAACCAGTTTCGGAAACAGGTCACCATGCGCATTGATGAAAATATTTTTCGGCCTTTATATTGTCAGGGCAATGGTACACCTAATGCACCAGTCTGCGTGCTGGTTGCAATGATGTATAACATACGGCAGAACTCGGAGAAATTTATAACATTTGGGGTCCCGCCCTTATGTTTATGGTTTGATTGAATTGATTTTCCTTTCAAATTTCATTTTTTCCTGACAAAATGGCATTCTATTGCAAAGAAATATATCTTTATTTTTAAAAATACCTTTGAAAAGTTGATTGATTAAAGTTTGTTAAATCATTTGTATAGTTTGTGAAGCTGTTAAAACAGCTTATTATAAGACAATTGCACGTTTTAAGTCGGAGAGTTATATAACATTATCGGAGGAATATATAATATAACTAGTGTTGCCTCACTGGATTTTTGATGGCCTTATCGCACTAAATGCTCATGTGCAGATTTGAGCTACCCTGCCGGAGAACTACGTAGCCTTCGAATTCCCTGCACCTGCTGAAAAGTGGTGGTGGCACTAAATTATCAAAGGACTTCCTGATCCGATAGTTAAAAATGGACTCATGGAAGTATGGGACAAGCCCGGACCGGATGTTGAGTTCAATGTAAAAGCAGCAAAACAATATCTGTCGGAAGAAGACAAAAGTTTCGTTGCTTGAAAGAACAAGCAAAAAAATGTTAACTGAAGATTTTGCTACTAAAAAATGAATAAATTTATACTTATGATTTTTCTGATAAACCTTAAATAAAGCAATTATGAACAAGGACGAAAAACAGTTTTCAACTGACAGGCGAAATTTCATGAAGACTTTTGCCATGGGCTCTGCCGCCGGGTTTCTTGGCCTTGCCGGAAATAAAGTAAATGCCACTCCTTATGAACCAGCCGCTTATGCAAAGGCGATGGCTCCGGTAAAGATTAAAAGTGTCAAAGCTATAGCTACAAGACCCGGGGGATCGAACCTGATAGTTGTAAAAGTTGAGACCACCGAACCAGGCTTGTACGGTCTGGGGTGCGCTACCTACACACAACGGGCTTTTGCGGTTGTAACAGCTATTGAAAAATACATGAATGAATTCTGCGTAGGGAGAGATGTCGACAACATTGAAGATATGTGGCAGGCATTTTATGTAAGTTCCTACTGGCGAAACGGGCCTGTCCTTAACAATGCCCTGAGCGGACTGGACGAAGCCCTATGGGATATAAAAGGCAAACGTGCCGGGATGCCTGTCTATCAGCTCCTCGGAGGGAAATGCAGGTTCGCGGTGCCACTTTATGCCCATGCAAGCGGCAGATCAATTGATGACGTGGTTGCCAATGTAAAGAGATATCAGGACCAGGGGTTCAAATTTATCCGGATACAATTAGGAGGTTACGGAGGCGTTGGAACAGTTCCTAAAACTCCTGATTTCAAAGCAGCGGGATTTGGCGGCGAAACAGACAATTTCATGGACGAATATGCCTATCTGACCGGAGTACCAAAAATGTTCGAGGCAGTTCGCAAAGCCTGCGGAGAAGAGATAGAACTTCTTCATGACATACATGAACGGAATCAGCCGATGGACGTTATTAATATGTGCAAAAAACTGGAGCAATACAGACCCTTCTTCATTGAAGATCCGCTTTCTCCGGAAAACACCCACTGGTGGAAACAGCTCCGCGAAAGCACAACAGTTCCTTTTGCCATGGGTGAACTCTTCAACAACATAAACGAATTTGTGGAGCCTATGGTGAACCACTACTTTGATTTCATCAGAATCCATATATCACAGATCGGCGGAATAACTCCTGCAATGAAAGTTGCCCGGCTTGGTGAATGGTTCAATGTCAGAACAGCATGGCACGGCCCTGGTGACGTTTCACCTGTAGGACATGCAGCCAATCTTCATATTGATCTGGCAGTCTGGAACTTCGGGGTACAGGAAGGAGCCTATCATTTCGGAGAGAAAGAACAGGCGGTTTTCCCGGGATGCCCCACATTTAAAGATGGCTATGCTTACGTAAATGAAGTTCCGGGACTTGGCGTTGATATAAATGAAAAAGAGGCTGCCAAATATCCTATCAACAACCAGGCACCAGGCTGGACTGTAAGAAAATATGACGGCACAATAATCAGACCCTGACAGATACTAGCTTATGTGAGTAATTAAATCCGGGGTAATTTAATATCATAGATCATGAAAGATAACAGAAGAGATTTTCTTAAAAAAAGTGCTTCGCTGGCAGCTGCTGTGTCTGTCGGAGGAATAGTGCCGGCAATGGCTGACTCTCCGTCAAAGAAAAGCACCAAAGCGCCAAATCAGGTGAAGAAAGATGCCGGTATGAAATTTTCATTCCTTATGGGACCGACATCTCCAAAGGTTCCCTTTGCAAAACAGCTTGATGTGAATTATGTTGTATCAGGGGTTAACCGGATACCAGATATGAATCCGTGGGATCCCAAAGTTATAACTGCTACGAAAGAGACATGGGATAAACTGGGTATAAAATGGACAGTTGTTGAAGGTCCACCGTCACTGGGAGAAAAGACCAAACTGGGTCTGGAGGGTAGAGATGAAGAGATAGAGAACTTTATTACCTTCATGAAAAACCTGAAGAAATATGGCGATGTCGACATCATTTGCTATAACTGGATGCCGGTCATCAGCTGGGCTCGCACAAACCATGAGAGGCCGGGACGAGGAGGTGCCCTGATGCTTGAATTTGATTATGAAGCCTCAAAAGGGAAACCTCTGACAAAATATGGCGAAGTATCAAAAGAAACCCTGTGGAAAAACTATGAATATTTTATTAAAATAGTTGCTCCCGAGGCTGAGAAAATAGGAATGAACCTTTCGCTGCACCCTGATGATCCGCAGGTAGACAGCATACAGGGCATATATAGAATCATGAATACCGTCGAAAACTTCGATCGTGCCTTGGCTATATATCCAAGCAAATATAACGGAGTTACAATGTGCCAGGCCAACTTCGCCCTTATGGGAGCTGATATACCTGCTCTGGTAAGAAGGTGGGGAAAAGATAAGATCAACTTCGTCCATTTCAGGAATGTCCAGGACCTCAGCGGTAAGGTCCCAAGCACTAAATTTACTGAAACCTTCCACGATGAGGGTCAGATCGATATGTATGAAGCAATGAAAGCTTATGTAGAGATTGGCTTCGAAGGTCCTCTGCGCCCAGACCATGTTCCGGTTATGGCCACAGAGGTGGAAGCAGGGATGAGAGGAGGATATACCACACTTGGCAATCTGTTTGCTATTGGCTACATACGCGGCCTCGCTGAATCGGTCAGTAAAGAACGAAGCTGACAGCAAAAATCATTTATTTTGCACTATTAATTCCTACCTTCGCAAGGTATTAATAGTGCACTTTTTATGTCTGAACTGGAAAATTATTTCAGCAAATACCGCAAAAATATAATTGGTATCGATACAGAAATTGAAACGCCTTACGGAACCAGGAAGCTTATCTATGCCGACTGGATCGCAAGCGGAAGATTATATTCTCCAATTGAGAAGAGGATGCTGGAAGAGATTGGTCCGATGATAGGCAACACCCACTCCGAATCAACGGCAACAGGAAAGGCAATGACAGATGCCTACCACCTTGCCCAGAAGATTGTTAAGCGTCATGTAAATGCCAACGATAATGATGTTATACTTTTCACCGGTACGGGAATGACATCAGCAATTGCCAAGCTTCAGAGAATACTGGGATTGAAAATACCCGAGCAGGCTGTAAACTATTGCCCTTTTACCCATGGTGAATATGATAAGTGCCGCGACATTCCCAATGAAAAACGTCCCGTAGTATTTCTGACACATACAGAGCATCATTCAAACCATACTTCATGGTTTGAGACTCTTGCAGATGTAGTTGTCCTGGAACCATCAGATGACCTGACTGTGGATCCTGATGCATTACGCAGGGAGATTATAAAATATAAAGACCGCCCACTTCTTCTGGGATCATTCTCAGCCTGCTCGAATGTCACAGGCTATATACCCCCTTTTTACGAGCTTGCAAAGATCATGCATGAGCATAACGGGTACTGTTTCGTTGATTATGCAGCTTCGGCGCCTTATGTGGATATCGACATGCATCCTTCTGACAAGATGCAACAACTTGATGCCATATTTTTCTCACCTCATAAGTTTCTTGGCGGACCCGGAAGTGCAGGAGTACTTATCTTTTCCAAAGAACTTTACAATAATGAGATCCCCGACTCTCCGGGAGGAGGAACTGTCAAGTGGACCAACAGGTGGGGCGGCTACAGTTATATCACGGATATTGAAGTGAAGGAAGACGGAGGAACACCCGGTTTCCTGCAGGGTATAAAAGCGGCTCTTGCAGTAACCCTTAAAGAAAATATGGATACCGACAAGATCCATGAAAGGGAATTAGAGCTCAAAGAAATAACCTTCAGGGAATTAACAAAGACTAAAAGCCTTCACATTCTTGCTGGAAATATAAAGGAACGACTTGGTGTATTCTCATTCTATATTGATAATGTCCATCATAACCTGCTGACACGGCTTCTGAATGACAGGTTTGGCATTCAGTTAAGAGGTGGATGCTCATGTGCAGGTACTTACGGACATTTTTTACTGGATGTCGACGTTAAACTCTCAAAGGAGATCACCGATATGATTGATGCCGGCGACCTGTCAATGAAGCCGGGATGGATAAGATTATCGCTGCATCCGACAATGACTGATGATGAATTGGCATACATATGCAACGCAATAAATCAGACTGTTGAGAATGTGAAGGAATGGCAGAAAGATTACACCTACGACCGTCACACAAATGAGTTTAACCATTTCAGTTCCCCTGATAACAGTACTTCAATTTCACACTGGTTTGATTTAGACTCATAGACCTCCGGAAAGGAATCGATATTAAATAACAGAACGCATTGTTCAAAAAGGCAATTGAGGTTACAACAGAAATCAAAGTAATAGAGAAATAAGTTTCTCTCATTCTGAAATTCTTAAAAATAGTTTGAATATCCGATCAAAATATTACTTTTACATAAAATCGTGTTACTATGTCGGTCACCCGTTTCAGTGTTAGTCTCGAGAAGGAATTGCTTGAAGAGCTCGACAGGTTTGCAGAGAATAACAGCTTTGCAAACCGCTCACAGGCTTTAAGACACCTTATCGAAAAGAATATTATTGAAGAAAAATGGCAATGTAATAATGTTGTTGCCGGAGCTATTATCTTAATCTATGACCATCATAAAAAAGACATAAGCTCAAAATCAAACGACATTCAGCACGATTTCCATGATGTAATCCTGTCAACTCAACATTATCATCTGAGCCACGACATATGCCTCGAAATCACAGCGGTAAAAGGAGAAGCCAACCGGCTTACCGAGCTGTCAGATAAACTGATAACCATCAAAGGCATCAAACACGGAAAACTTGTTATGAGTAAAACTGATTAATTTTTTTACTATCATAGTAACACTTTTATTCTAATTCGTATTACTTACAGCCATGAAAAAAACAACTTTAATACTGATTTCACTACTGTTGGTTTCATCCCGGTTATTTCCACAGGAAGTGTTACACTCAATTCTGAAAGATACCGTAAACCTCGATGAGGTAGTAATCACCGGTTCTACAACAAAAGTTAACAGGGCAAATATTCCAATGGCCGTTTCAGTAGTAAATAACCTTCAGATTGCTGCGAGCAGCGAAAGCAATGTTCTGCCGATACTGAACGGGCGTGTACCCGGATTATTTGTAACTGAACGAGGGGTAATGGGATTTGGTGTAGCTGCAAATGCTGCCGGCCAGATTTCAATAAGAGGGATAGGCGGAAGCCCCACAACAAGAGTACTGATGCTTATTGACGGACATCCTCAGTATATGGGTATATTCGGACATCCCCTCCCCGATGCATATGTGGCATCTGACGTCGAACGGGTGGAAGTGATAAGAGGCCCCGCATCGATCCTCTATGGTTCCAATGCAATGGGCGGAGTAATAAATATCATTACAAAGAAACAATCAACAGAGGGGCTTCATGCAAATGGTCATCTCATGTACGGATCTTATAATACTCAAAAATACATGGCTTCAGGCGGATACAAGAAGAATAAAATCAGCCTCTTTGCATCTGTCAACCACGACCAGACAGACGGTCACAGGTCTAATTCTGATTTCAGCATAACAAACGGATATGTAAAGCTGGGATGGGACATCAGTGAACATTTCAATGCCAGTGCAGATATAAGCCTGGCAGGTTATAAAGCAACTGATCCCGGACCTGATACCCTGAATGCCAAACCGGGTAATACAATTGATATTACCAGGGGATACTGGTCTCTGTCGGTTGATAATAATTATACTTCGTATTCCGGCACTGCCAAATTCTTTTACAATTTCGGCGAACATTATATATCTGACGGATTTCATTCAAATGATGCAAACTATGGCGTCAATATTTATGAGGCAATAAAACTCTTTCCGGGCAACACTCTTACAGCCGGAGTTGATTATATGAATTACGGAGGATTTGCAGAAAATGAAAAGGCAATGAACGGGCTGGGAATGGTATTCACTGATACTTCTCTTTATGACGCCGGGATATATGGTTTCATTCAACAGAGACTTTTTGAGAAGCTCACCCTGAATACCGGCATAAGATATCAGAAGCATGAGGTATACGGAGGTGAATGGATTCCGTCGGGAGGATTTGCATTTAACATAACAGAAAATACAACCTTGAAAACATCGGTTGCCAAAGGTTTCAGGAGTCCGACAATCCAGGAATTCTTTATGTGGAACCATAATCCTAACCTGAGTCCGGAAAGTATAATTAATTATGAAACAGGCATTATGCAGTCGTTTTATGATAAAAAAGTCAGGCTTGAGCTAACCGGGTTTATTGTAAACGGTGACAACCTTATTGTAAATGTACCCATGCAGGGATTACAGAATGCCGGTGAAGTAGCCAATAAAGGGATAGAGTTTTCTGCCAATTCAAATATGTTCAAAGATATTGATCTTAACCTTACTTATGCTTATATAGGAATGAAAAGTCCGGTTTATGCCACACCAAAGCATCATCTGTATCTTAGTGGAAATTATGGACTCAGAAAATTTCTTTTCAATGCAAGTGTGGAGTATATAAATGGCCTCGACAGTGATCCTTCAACAAGTATAAGCGAAGAGACCTATACACTGGTCAATGCAAAAATCACATACCGTGCACTGAAATTTGCCGAGTTTTTCCTGAGTGCAGAAAATATAATGAATACAGAGTATCAAACTCTTAAGTACTACACTATGCCTGGCATAACATTCTCTGGCGGTATTAAACTTAAGATATAACAATCATGAACTCACCCCTCATCCCCCTCTCTGCTTCGCAAAGAGGGGGTGTAATACACTATGAAATGAAAAAATATTTTCTTGCCATTCTCCTGCTGACAGTTGCTCCAAATATTTTTGCAAGTCCACTGCATCCTAAGCTCAAACACACAATTATCATAGATACTGACTGTTCAGTATACGATCTGAGAGCTGTAACCATTCTGCTATCGCATCCTGGCATTACTGTAAAAGCAATCATAATATCTGATGGCCAGGTACAAGCTAACGAAGGGTATGTCGAGATCGGCTCTTATGCCGGCTCAGTTGAACCTTTAAGCTGTATGAATGATGGCCTCCAGGTAAGCACCGGAGCAACGCTGGGCCAGGGAACAATCAGGCTTGCAGATGATCCTGCATTAAAACCGCAGGCTGTTTTCAGTTACCAGGACAAGTCAATTATGCTGAAGCTGAAACCCGAATACTTAAAAAAGCTTAAAGCTGTTATTGATGAAGGTGTGAAAAACTATGGCCTGGAGGATGAAGATTACTGGAACCTGATCCGCCAGACTTCAATTAAGTTCTGGCTTGAATGGGACAGAAAAGAGATATTTGATATTGCTGAATTATGATTGTCCTTCCAGCAATATCGTAAGGAATGACAGCCTTTCACGGTCAACTTCCGGTATTTCATAACAAATTCATCTCAGATAATCACTTACCGTACGAGAAATACTCTTTTTTATCTGTTCCCATGTTTGCCCTTTATAACTCACCGGCGTTTCACTTTCTTCCGCATCGGCAAAGTATGTTACAGCATGTGGAATACTTATAGCCAGCATCTGTCCGGGATATTTTTGTTTATGCCAGTCTATCAGTTGTTGCAAAGGGTAATGCTGCAACAGTTCATATAAATCCCAAAAATCTTTCTTCTGTGCCCGACCAAGTATGGCCTGAATTTTCATGGCCGATATGTCAGCGTTGTTGTACATTCTGATATTATCTTCAACAACAAATTCTGCTATCGGCAGATGTGGAAAGTGAACTATGTCAACCTTTATGCCGTCAATGAAACAAAAGATTCCAAAATTAGTATGTTGTTGCTTATATACAAATCTATCCTGAAATTTACACTCAAGCTCTTTAATCATTCCGGGATGATCAAATTTTTCATGAAAAAACAGATCCAGATCAACCGAACTGCGATGCCCGTATCGTAATGCCAAAGCTGTACCTCCCACCAAAGAAAATGGTTGTAGAGTTGGTAATTTCATCAGCCTTCTTAGTAAGGAAAGAGTCCTGGATTCAACTGTCTCAGTATGTAACATCTGAATTCATTAAGTGGCTTATCAATTATTGCACTGGCAAAATAAATCGTATGTAGCGGAAGATACTTGGCATTTAATAAAGCACTGGTCACTTTTTTATCGCCATAATATCTTCGGCACTGACGGATATCTTCAACATCGCCCCGTTCAAAAACCCTTTCAATAACAAAGTTGGCTTTAGCGTCATAATCAATCTGCTCAAAATTGACATCCCAGAAGATACGCTTGTTGAATTCGGGCTTCATATCTGAAATCATACTGCAAAATTAATAAAAGAGAATTTATTAGCTGCAGAAAGAAAAATAATAACTAAAATTTTTTCGACAGAATCGGTTAATCAGGAACTCGAAACACTCAACCACATTGTCTGCCAGAAAGATCTGGCTGAATACACTGGTGTATCGGTAATGAGTATAACACCGTATAGTTTTTTTACGCCTGTGACTTTCTTTGCCTGTTCAAGTGTATTGACAACCCCGGAATGTCCGCATCCCGTAATTACAAATAAACCTTCAGGCATCAGTAAGGCAATCGCACTGTCGTCCATTACATAATCAGGCATACGCCGGAGTGCGGGCTCCGGGATGATTGTCTGTCAGAACTGATATTTTCAGTATCTCTTTGTCGTGATCGCTGTATAAGCTTACAGGGTCAATATTCTCCATATCTGTGATTATGATTCTATAATTTTTATTTCCGAAGTTAATTCCAGTGCCTTTTTATAGACAGCACTTACCCCGCAATACTTTTCTTCGGAAAGAGAAACTGCTTTCTGCAGTTTATCAAGCGGAAGGTTTTTCCCTGTGAATTCATAAATAACATGCATTTTGTAGAAGTGTTTAGGATATTCTTCAGTAAGGTCACCTTCTACTATTACATTAAAACTATCCACTTCAACTCTCATCTTACCAAGGATCGAGATGACATCCATCGCAGTACAGCCACCAAGTGCAGCCAGCATAAAAGGTTTAGGACGGGGCCCCCTGTTCTCTCCTCCCACACCAGGATCTGCATCTATAACTATTCTGTGCCCGCTGACTTCAGTTTCAAAAGCCATATTGCTGAGCCATTTGGTTGTTACACTTTCTTTCGCCATACTGATATATATTAAATTTTTGTAAAAATAAGATTTATAAACACTATTTCAATTAACTTTTTGAATCTGTTCCGCTTATCATTCTCTGTGTGACTCTGTGTATTCTCTGTGGATCTCTGTGTAACAATAAGTTAAAAATTTACACAACTTGTCCCGCCTTAGCGGGAGAGGGCACAGAGTTCCACTGAGTATTTTGAAACACCCTTCTATCCTTATAGTAATATATATTTTAGTTATTTCTTGACTTTATCAAATATAATTCTTAACTTTGTTTATTCTTAATTAGGAATTATTCCTATCCAATAATTATTATCGATGAATCAGGAGAGAATCATTGCAGCATTAAAGGGTTGCGGGTTAAAGGTAACCCCACAGCGAATAGCTGTATTAGATGCGGTTATCAATCTTAACAACCACCCTACAGCAGAGAATGTAACTGATTATATTAAATCGAACCATCCGAATATCTCAACCGGAACGGTTTATAAAACCCTTGAGGCACTTGTTAAGTGCGATATTATTAAGAAAGTCAAAACAGATGCAGATATAATGCGGTACGATGCCATTGTTGAGAAACATCATCATTTATACTGTGCCGATTCGGAACGCATTGAAGATTTTGTTGATCCGGAACTTGACAAAATGCTTGAAAATTACCTTAAAGACAAAAAGATCAGAAATTTCACAATTAAAGATATTAAACTGCAGATAGTTGGGAAATTTTCAGATATAAAAAAGACAAAAGATAAAGAACGAATCAATGATATCCCGTAAATGGGGACAAAAAGCAAAACGTAATAATTTAAAATAAGAATTATGGGACAAAAAGGAAGATCAATAGTTAAAATGGATGTTGATGAATTAATCAACTTATTGAACAAAGCATTATCTGACGAGTGGCTTGCATATTACCAATACTGGATAGGTGCAAAAGTCGTCAAAGGTCCGATGAAAGATGCAGTTATTGCCGAACTCACACTGCATGCAACAGAAGAACTCAGCCATGCAGAATTACTGGCAACTAGGATAATACAACTTGGAGGAACTCCAGTTCTCTCTCCGGAAGAGTGGCATAAACTGACAAACTGCGGATATGATGCTCCGGCAGACGGCTATGTAGAAGTCATACTTGACCAGAATATTAAAGGTGAACAGTGTGCAATTAAAGTATACAGTGAACTGCTTGATATTACCAGGGTTGGAGATCCTGTAACATATAACATCATTCTTCAGATATTATCCGACGAAGTTGAACATGAAGAAGATCTCTCTTCATTGAAGGAAGACCTTGAACTTATGCTTGAAAGAAGAAGGTAAATAAAAGGCGCAGGGAGAAAAGCGGAAGTACTGAACACGGTGCTGAAGAAATAAATAGTTAAAAAACAATAAAAGATAAAAAGGTGGTATGATTATACCTCCTTTTTTATTGTTATTTGAATAACAAAAGTCAATTTTAAATCTATATTTGTTCCCTGATCAGAATATCTGATGGAATATGATGATTAAAAAAAGGTTTGATATAACGTGCAGATGCTCCCTTCTGGTGATTTTTCTCCTTTTTATGGGGAGTACTCTCTTTTTCAACCACACTCATATTTCTGACGGAAATATTATTGTCCACTCACATCCATTCAAGGCAGACCAGGACGGAAAACCAATACATAGTCATGTGGATTACAGCTATATACTGATTCACATGCTTAACAATTTCATTACAAATACAACTCTGTTAATATTAATTGCAGCCCCTTTTCTTTTCTTAACCGGTGAGCTGCTTAGAAAATCAAAGGAAATTCATCTCTCAGAAAAATGGGTACTTCAGTACCATCTGAGAGGCCCTCCTTCCATAATGCTCTGAAAATAGTTCAGAACAGGCTTATAACAATTTGCCTGACTGAAATCAAAATGCAATTTATTTGATCCCTCAAGAGCATTCATCATTCTATGTATAAAACGATTATCATTATCATTCTTGCATTTTTAATATCATGCCAGAATACAGAAAATAAAGAACCTGAAAGTGTAACACCTGAACGTGGCCGTCAGCACCAGGGAAGGCATCGAAGAGGTTTCAGGGGAAATAATCCCGATCGGGTAACTCTTAAAATTGAATACAGAGGCGATACCATTTTTGTCCCTTCAGGCTCTCCTGTCAGCAAAAAACTTGAACTGCTGACTATAAAATCGCAGGATTACAATGCTCAGTTCGTTACAACAGGTGTGGTAAAACCTCTGTCAGGTCATTTGGCTCATGTAACAACTCCCTTTGACGGAAGGGTGGTGAAATCATTTGTCAGACTGGGAGAAAAAGTAAGAGCAGGAACACCATTATTCGAGGTAAATTCAACTGACTATCTGGAAACAGTAAGAACATGCATACAGGCACGTCAACAAATGGAACTGGCTGAAAAAAACTTCCTCAGAAAGAAAGAACTTCTGGAATCGGGAGTCACCTCCAGGAAAGACTACGACGAAGCTAAAATGGAATTTGAACTGGCTGAAAAGGAATGTGAAAAAACAAAATCAATATTAGAGATATACAATCTGAATCCTCAGGATGCGGACATGGCAAAGCCGCTGATAGTAAGGTCCCCCATCGCGGGAGAAATTGTTCAGACTGATATAATTGTAGGACAGTACATAAAATCAGATGCTGAACCGATTGTTACAGTTGCTGATCTTGAAAAGATTTGGGTAATCGCAAGAGTGAAAGAAAAGGACCTGGGTACAATCAATCTAAAGGACAGGGCTGAAGTAATAACTGAGAGCTTTCCTGATAAGCCGATAAAAGGGATTGTAAACTATATAGGAAACATTATGGATGAACAAACCCGGTCAGTTGAAGTTTACCTGGAATGTGATAACCAGGAAAGAATCCTCAAACCCGGGATGTTTGTAACAATAAGGTTTTACCGGGAACTGGATAACGCAATTGTAATACCATCAAGCGCCCTGCTGCAGGATGAAGAGAGCAGTTATATCTTTATGAGAATAGCACCTGACCTCTATCTTAAGAAAAGTATATATGCGGAAACTATCGGGGAAAGAACAGTAATTGTCCGGTCAGGCCTGAATGAGGGTGATAACATTATATCAGAAGGCGCAATTTACCTGCGTTGAAATCATCAACCATTATGGAGAGACTTTTCCGGATTTTCATACAAAGAAGGCTGCTGATCGCTACTTGCTTTGTTCTTGTATCAGCAATAGGTGTATATTCATGGTCCCGGCTGCCAATCGATGCTTATCCTGATATTGCAGATGTAACGGTACAGATTGTGACTCAGGTTCCGGGTCTGGCAGCAGAAGAAATCGAACAGCAGATAACCATACCTCTTGAGAGGGAGCTTAACGGATTACCCGGACTGGTAACCATGAGAAGCAAAAACCTATTCAGCATTTCTGCAATACTTCTGGTGTTCAGAGACGGAACAGATGATTACTGGGCAAGGCAAAGGGTACAGGAAAGAATTAACGGACTGGATCTTCCTTTCGGAGCAGTACCTGAATTAAATCCGCTCACTTCCCCCACCGGTGAGGTATGCCGTTATATTATTGAAAGCAAAACTCAGAGTCTCCGCGAACTGACTGATCTGCAGAAATGGGTCATTATTCCAAGACTTAAGCAGATAACAGGTGTTGCTGACGTTCAGAATTTCGGAGGTATTACCACACAATACCAGATTGAGATTGACCCGAAAAAGCTCGAGAAATATGACATCCCCCTAAGCGTGGTGATCGGGAGCATTGAAAGAAATAATGCAAATGCAGGAGGAAGTATGGTCGACCGGGGCGATCTTACATATATAATAAGAGGTGTAGGCCTTATCAAAGACCTTGATGACCTGGGCAAAATAGTAGTAAAAACTTCCGACGGCATGCCGGTCTACCTTGGTGATCTGGGAACTCTTAAATACGGAAACTTCGAAAGAAAAGGGATCTTTGGTTTTACTGACCGTGAAAGAGAATACAGTGAAAGCGTACAGGGTATCGTTCAGCTTCTCCGATACGAAAATCCTTCACAGGTACTGGAAAAAGTACATAAAGCGATAGATGAACTGAATGAAAAGATCCTCCCTGAGGATGTAAAGATTCATATTTTCCTCGACAGGACACATCTTGTAAATGCAACCCTGAATACAGTATCTCATACGCTTCTTTTCGGAGTCGTACTTGTAATCGGGGTGCTTATTATCTTCCTGGGGAGCTGGCGCAGTGCACTCGTAATTGCGGTAACAATTCCCCTTTCCCTTCTTATAGCCTTCATTTTCATGTACTTTACCGGGATACAGGCTAATCTCCTTTCACTTGGAGCCATCGATTTCGGGATAATTATCGAAGGATCAATAGTAATGCTTGAAACTATACTGAGAAAGAGGGAAGAGAATCCAATGGAGGAGTTGCATCTTGAAAATGTCATTAAGAGATGTGTTGAGATGGGGAAACCGATCTTTTTCTCAATGGTTATTATAATTATGGCTTACCTGCCTCTTTTTACATTTGAACGAATAGAGAAAAAGATGTTCTCTCCAATGGCATATACAGTAGGATTTGCAATAATCGGAGCTCTTGCTGTAGCTCTGATGCTTATACCCGGCCTTGCCTTTATAATATACCGGAAACCGCAGAAAGTTTACCATAACGCCTGGCTCGAAAAGCTTACAAAATCTTATCGCCGGTTTACATCAAGTATCGTGGAAAGACCACGAAAAGTGTTTGCACCTATGGCAGTCATCCTTGGAGTAACAGTAGTTCTGTCGTTCACAGTGGGAAAAGATTTCCTTCCAACTCTTGATGAAGGATCGCTCTGGCTTCAGGTACAGATGCCCCCCGGGGTTACACTTGAAAAATCAAAAGCCATGGCAGACACCCTCAGGAACCATATCATGAAATTTGAGGAGGTAAGCTATGTAATGACCCAGGTTGGGAGGGATGATGAAGGAACTGATCCGTTCTCAACCTCTCATGCTGAATGCGGGGTTGGACTTATCCCATACAAGGAGTGGAAAAGAGGTAAAAGAAAATCTGATCTCATAGAAGAACTTTCTGCTGATCTGGAACAACTGCCAGGTTATAGCATTGGATTCTCACAGCCGATAATCGACATGGTAATGGACCAGATAGCAGGCTCTCACAGCGATCTTGCCATCAAAATATTCGGTGAAGACCAGGATGAAGCCAGAAGAATAGCCGATGAGATAGTGGCTACAATCTCAGGTATTGAAGGCGCCGGTGATGTAAGTATAGAGCAGGAACCTCCTCTGCCTCAGCTGCAGATAGAGGCAAACAGGGACAAGATAGCATTATACGGATTGAATGTTTCTGATGTATCAGAACTTATAGAAGTGGCAATAGGAGGAAAAGCCATCTCACAGATATTTATAGGCAATAAGGTGTATGATGTTATCTGCAGATACAATGAACCATCGCGCGAATCGCCTGAAAAAATTGGTTCCCTGCTTCTTACATCGGCCTCCGGGGCCAGGATCCCGCTATCACAGATTGCCGATATTAAAACAACCAACGGGCCGGGAATTATAAACCGTGAAGAGAACAAAAGATTCCTGACGGTAAGGATAAATATGCGCGACAGGGATATTACATCTTTCCTGAAAGAAGCAAGCGAAGCAATTGAAAACAACATTACATATAACCATCATGATTTTGAGCTTAAATGGAGCGGACAATTCGACAACCAGAAGAGGGCATTTGCCAGATTGATTCTTATTGTCCCTCTTTCACTGGCGCTAATGTTCCTTCTTCTTTTCTGGAGCTTTGGCAATTTCAGACAGGCATGGCTTCAGATGGCTCTTTTACCACTCCCGGTCTTCGGTGGAATGATCGCCTTGAATATTACAGGAATGACCTTCAATGTTTCATCTGCAGTCGGATTTATAGCGCTATTCGGTATTTTCATCATGAACGGAGTATTAATGATCTCACATATTAACCATCTCCGGAATGAAGGTGAGGTGCTCAAAGAGGCAGTTATAAAAGGATCGGCTCACCGATTCCGCCAGATTCTTATAACTTCCGCTGTTGCTATCCTGGGACTTGTTCCGGCCTCACTCTCCACAAACATAGGATCGGATGTTCAGCGTCCACTGGCAACAGTAATTGTATATGGCCTTGCTTTTGGGACTTTAATAACACTATATGCTCTTCCGGCACTCTATTACATGCTTGAAAAATGGTATGAAAGAAGAAAACCAACTGTTGAATAATAATCATTAAAAGAGATGAACAGACGTGGATTGATCTTAATGCTGGTTTATTTGTCTTCTGCCCTTATTTCACAGAATTCCTGTTCGCAGGGGAGACCAGAGTACAGGATAATACCTCTATCGCTGAATGAGTACATGCTGAATGTTACAAAAGGAAATCTTGGCTACATTGCAGCACAATTTAATGTCAGTATTGCAGAAGCAGAACAGCAGGCTGCAAAAGTGTTCCCCGATCCGGAGATATCACTTGCCTATACCAACAATGAAGATAAAACTATGCTGATGGGACAATCCTATGATGCAGGATTAAGTTATCCCATAAACCTTGGTAACAGTCGCAAAGCAGGTATTGAATTAGCCGGAACACAGCTCGATCTCTCAAAGCTAATACTTGAATTATACTTCAAAAACCTCAGGGCCGATGCGGCTAAAAGTTACTTCACTGCCGTCAGGAACAGGCAGATCAGCAAACTGCAAAATGACACCTATGAACAGTTAAAGAACATGGCCAGAGCTGATAGTATCAGGCTAAAGACAGGCGAAGCAACGGAGCTGGATGCCATTCAGACAGCACTTGAGGCTAGTTTGCAGTTCCATAATGTTTTGCAGAGCCGGGCTGAATTGAATAATTCTCTTGCCAGCCTTGTTATGCTTCAGGGTAAAATATTGAACGACACACTTTTTGATCCGTCAGGTGATTTCCCGTTGCAGCAGAAGGAGTTTTTGCTTTCTGAGTTGCTGAATACTGCAATGGAATCGAGAAGCGACATACTGATAGCCGCAAAAAACAGGGAGCTGTCCGAAAAATCTCTTCGCCTCCTGAAGGCTGACCGTGCATTTGAATTCAATATCGAAGCCGGGTATTCCTATAATTCAATAGTTAAGAATGAAATTGCACCTGCACCGGCCCATAATTCAATCAATGCAGGACTTACGATCCCCTTAAAATTTTCGAGCCTGAATAAAGGATCCGTGAATGCTGCGGAATATGTAATATCACAGAACATCATAAACTCCAGAGAAGTAGAATTACAGATATTCTCCGAGGTTGTTCAGGCATTTAACAACTACGTGGCTGCTAAGAACAAGGTTGAATCATTCAGCCAGCAGCTTACAGATAATGCTGAAAAGATACTCAGGGGGCGCCTGCATGCTTACCAGGCTGGTGAAAGCGGGCTGGTTGATGTCCTGAATGCCAGGAGGCTGTATACCGATCTCAGAACCAGCCACATAGAATCTCTGTATGAATATACATCAGCATTAATTGAGCTGGAAAGAGCTGCCGCGATCTGGGACATTACTGAATAATACAAAACAGCAGTTATTAAACTTTAAAAAGGGATTCTATCAAATGTTATTTGCTTAACACATTTAAAAATCATTATATTTGGGCCGGGTTTAAAGGACAGACATAAGTTGAAAGAAATCAAAAGATACATTCCAAAAATTTTCTTCCTTATCCTTTTCTTAGGATATTACGGCAGTATTACTCTGTTCACTCATTACCATATAGTTAACGGAGTAACTATTGTTCATTCACATCCTTATAAAAACGGATCAGGATCATCACAGTCAGGTCATCAACATAACAGTAACGGATTGATGCTCATTCAGCTGATATCGGAAGTGCAATCCTGTGTATCCGGATCATGTAGTTGTATTACCAATCCTGATGAATTTGCCACAGAGTATATCTTCAAAACCTGCAATAATGCCTGGTCGGAATCCGATATCGTAAACTCAAATCCCCTCAGAGCTCCTCCCGTCTGCCTTGCTTAGTCTTCTCAGTTAACAGGGTCAATAATCTATATTTTATTAAACTCATCAGGCTGAAAAACATTATCAGAGCTGCATTTATGATTAATAAACGCCATGAATAAACCATTTATATTTATACTTATTACTATACTATCCATATCTCCTCTCCTGGCACAAAAGAAAACTGATGCAAATATCATTGGCCATGTAGTCAGCCAGGGAACTCATATTCCCTTTTCTACTGTCAGTATAATAGGAACAACAATGGGTGTAAGCACTGATGAAACAGGCCATTTTCAACTTATAAACCTCCCTCCGGGAAAACATACTATCAAGGCTCAGTGCATAGGATTCAAACCTTCTGAAAAAGAGGTGAACATAAAAACCGGAGAAACAGTCGAGATTAAGTTTGAACTTGAGCCTGATGTGCTTGGACTGGAAGAGGTAGTTATTACAGCCGACAGAAGTGAAATGAAGAGAACAGAATCGGTAACCATTGTTAATACAATCTCTCCAAAACTGTTTTCTTCAACTCAATCAGTGACATTAATTGAAGGATTATCCTTCTCGCCGGGGCTAAGGATTGAGAATAACTGCCAGAACTGTGGATTTTCACAGGTAAGAATGAATGGCATGGAAGGACCATATTCTCAGATACTGATCAACAGCCGTCCTGTTTTTAGTGGTCTGGCCGGAGTTTATGGCCTGGAACTTATTCCGACAAATATGATAGAGAGGATTGAAGTTGTAAGGGGTGGAGGCTCAGCTCTCTATGGCAGTAATGCAATAGCAGGGGTAATTAATATTATATTGAAAGAGTCGGTATCAAACTCTTACGAAGCAGGTTTTAATACAAGCCTGACAGGTATCGGGATCGATGAGTCTGGCGGTATGGCACCAGATTACAGTATTAACATGAATACATCTCTTATTTCAGATGACAGCAAGACCGGTATTTCCCTTTATGGGTTTACCCGTGAAAGAAAAATGTTTGATGCGAATAATGATACATATTCCGAGATCGCACCCATGAGTAATCTTACGATCGGAACACGGCTTTTTCACAGATTCGGTTTAAGAAGTAAGGTAGCCATCGACTTTTTCAATATTAAAGAGGAACGAAACGGTGGTAACAGACAGGAATATCCATTACATGAAAGAGACGTAGCGGAAGCTGTAAAACATGATATTAAGACTGGGGCTATTACCTATGAACAGTACCTCAGGGATTATGATTTATTTACATTATTCGCTTCTGCTCAGCATCTGATGCGTGACTCTTATTATGGGGCCAACCGGTCACTTAAAGATTATGGCAGATCTGAAGACCTCACAATCAACACAGGGATACAATATAAAGTTTTCATGGGTAACTCTTCACTAATTGCCGGATTTGAAAATACAGGAGGATTTCTTAAGGATGAAAAACCTGGTTATCCTGACTATGATAATGCCGTTATAGTTAATGACTCTATTGTAAGTGTCCCCCACACTGACAATACTTTAATCTCCGACCAGTCATCTGTTACTACCGGTGGCTTCTTACAGTATGATCTTAAGTTGAACCGGTTTAAGTTTGGGCTGGGAGGCCGTTTGGATCATTATAAGATTACAGATAATGCAAAAAACAATGAAGCAAAGACAGGAAATATCTTCAGTCCGCGAATAAGTCTTATGTATGAAGCTCTCTCTTCACTACAGGCCCGATTAAGTTATTCGCAGGGATACAGGGCTCCGCAAATTTTTGATGAGGACCTGCATATTGAGACATCAGGCTCGCGGCAGGTTATCAATGTAAATGA
This sequence comes from Bacteroidetes bacterium GWA2_40_15, assembly GCA_001768195.1. Lineage (GTDB taxonomy): Bacteria > Bacteroidota > Bacteroidia > Bacteroidales > VadinHA17 > LD21. Next base: position 41,837 of record MENI01000123.1, read on the forward strand.
CCCTGACCTTAAACAGGAAACCAGTCATAGTATAATGACTTCCTTTGATTTTAATAAACTTATCGGGACTGTTTCAACCGGACTTCTGATAGAAGGTTTTTATACACGGCTGGATGATCCATTTGTAAATGAGATTGGAGTTCCTGATGAGGATGGCAAAGTCTTATATACCAGAATGAATGCAGAAGACGGGGCTGTGGTTAAAGGCGTCAACATTGAGCTCAAACTTAAACCACTGAGAGAATTTTCATTTACTTCAGGTTTTACTATCCAGTCCAGCAAATATGATGTCGAGCAGGAATTTAACACAAGAGAGTTCTTCCGAACACCTTCCGATTATGGTTACTTTAACATGGACTGGGATTTCGTTGAAAATATATGTCTTTCTGTTACAGGAACTTATACAGGCAGAATGTCAGTACCTTATTTCGGCCCGGAGACAGACCCTGAAACAGGGGAATTAAGAGAATCTGATCCGTTTTTTGATCTTGGCAGCAAAATCCACTATAATATTAAACTTAATGGCGCTACTCTTCAATTCTTTACAGGAATAAAAAATATCTTTAATTCCTATCAGTCAGATTTTGATTCAGGTATAGACAGAGATCCCTCTTACATATATGGACCCATGTCGCCACGCACCATTTATTTTGGCATCAGGCTCGGGAATATGCTCAGATAAGATTGACTATTATTTAAAATCATTTCCTGTATCCTAAATGATTTCGTCCGGATTCTTAATCGTAACTTTGTTAGGAACAATATGACGAGAAAGTTTAAGGATATCAGGCTTTTAGAACTCAACCTGATCTACATTTTCCATTCAATCTGAAACAAATGAAGAAGTTAACTGTCATTTGTACTTTGATGTTATTGAGTAACATCCTTTGTGCACAAAATATAATTACCGGAAGAGTAACTGATGAGAATAATCAACCATTACCCGGAGCTACAATATACATTCCTGATCTCAATAAAGGCACTTCAAGTGATCATAACGGACATTTCAGGATCTCTGATCTGCCTGATGGAAAAATAAAAGTACAGTTCTCCTTTGTCGGATACATTAACCGGATTGAAACCGTTGAGCTGAACAATTCAAATGCGGAATTAAACATACAACTTATTCATACAACAGTCGAAGCTGGAGAAATAATTATTTCGGGAGGCTATAATTCCACTCAGCATGGGAATGCCGTAAAGGTTGATGTCCTCAGGCTTAATCCGGTTAATATAAAAACCACGCCTAATTTTACCGAAGTATTGACTAAGGTTCCGGGAGTAAGTATGATCTCAAAGGGTAGCGGTGTATCAAAGCCTGTTATCAGGGGGCTGTCAATGAATGATATACTTGTTTTAAACAATGGCGTTCGCTATGAAAACTACCAGTATTCAAGTCACCACCCACTTGGAATAGATGAATTCGGTATCGGGAATGTCGAGATCATCAAAGGGCCTGCTTCTTTGCTTTATGGCTCGGATGCAATAGGCGGAGTTTTAAACTTTATAAAAGAGAAACCTGCTTCGGTAGGCACCATCACCGGAGATTACAATCTGCAGCTTTTTTCAAATACGCTTGGAATCACTAATAATTTAGGGATAAAAGGGGCATCAAAGAAATTTTTCGGAGGAATCAGAGCCGGGCAGAAATCAAATTCTGATTTTATGCAGGGAGGTGGCGATTTCGTTCCAAATTCACGCTTTAACGAATCATCCATGAAGTTAAATGCGGGGCACACCGGTAAAACAGGGATCTCAAAACTGTTCTATGATTACAATAACCAGAAGCTTGGGCTTGTTGAGGATGAGGCTATTGAAGAGATAAGCGAAAGAGGGAGAAAAAATAAAATATGGTACCAGGAATTTACGACTCACATGACCTCATTTCAAAATAAAATTTTCTTAGGCAATTCTAAAATTGACATAAATGCAGCTTACCAGAATACTGAACTTATCCATTTTGGGGAGCTCAATGTGGTTGAAATTCAAATGCGTCTGTCTACTCTGACATATGAAACCATTCTTCATCTTCCATCAAAAGAGAACTCAGAATACTTTATTGGATTCCAGGGCTATAATCAGGACAACAAGAATATTGATAACCGCGAAACAATACTGTTGCCTGATGCAAAAACCAACAACTATTCTGCATTTGGATTGCTTCAATCCACTTTCTTTAATAAACTGAAAGTTCAGACAGGCATCCGCTACGATAACAAGTCAATATCTGCTTCTGCTGTAGGTTCACCTTCAGATATGGAAACATACCGGGCTCCGCTGGACAAATATTATGGCAGTTTCAGCGGTTCTGCAGGTGCTACTTATAATTATAGCGAGCAGCTTCTTTTCAGACTAAATTCTGCTGCAGCATACAGGACCCCAAACCTCGCTGAACTTACTTCCAACGGTCCGCACGAACTAAGGTATGAACTTGGCGATGCATACCTTGTTCCGGAGAATTCGTATGAGCTGGATATGAGCATTCATTACCATATCGACAATTTCATTTTTGATCTTGCAGGCTTTTATAACAGGATAAATAACTACATATTCATCGCACCAACAGGCGATACAACAAATTCCGGGATGAATATATACAGGTATAAACAGGCAAATTCAACCCTGTTCGGAGGGGAAGCCGTTCTTCATTTTCATCCTCAGCAAATAAGTTGGATCCATTCACAATTAACATTCTCATCAGTTATCGGGAAGCAGGAAAATGGTGATTTTCTGCCTTTTGTGCCTGCCCATAACCTGCTATTTGAGATCAGGGCAGAAAGAGAAAATTTACTCTTCCTTCATGAATCTTTTCTGGCATTTAATACAACTACCTCGTTCACACAGAACAATCCGGCACCTGACGAAACAGCAACAGATGCTTACACACTTCTGGACCTGAGTTTTGGTGGAAATATTAAAATTAAGAATCAGTATATGTCATTAATTATCAGTGTCAATAATCTGTTTGACAGAAAATACACAGACCATCTGTCAACGCTGAAGGAAGTAAACCTGTATAATCCGGGAAGGAACATTGCATTAAGTATAAAAATACCTTTTGGAATAATCACTGATGCAGAAGAATAAAACAATTCAAAATCTGTACCCTTGCTGATTATTGCATTTATTACAAAATGCTGTGTAACCAGACTTTTTAAATATGAAAAATCTGGCATTATTATTCGCAATTCTTTTACTGATTACTTCCTGCAATCAGGCTCCCCGGCAGCATGAGTCACACCATGGTCACGAACATGGACATCAGTGCAATCATAATTAACCAGGTGTTTTATCATGTCTCAGTATTAAGATTATATTTGCTGTAAGATTAAAAACAAGCGAAATTATGAAAAGACTATCAGTATTTTTATTGGCATTTCTATTTTTTACTTTCTTCTATTCTGCTTCAGCTCAGACAATTACAAAAGAAGAAATGGTATTTCTCACCTCCGAATGGAAAGGTGAGCGTTTCCCCGACGGTCGGCCGAAAATTTCAGATGAACTTATTGCAAGGGCAAGGAATATAGGCATTGAAGAAGCCTGGCAGATCCTTAATAATGAAGGATATAAATGCCAGTTTGAAGGTAACTGGAATATGATACATAACAATGTGCCGGTTATTGGCAGGGCAGTTACAGCAACTTTCATCCCCAGTCGTCCTGACCTTGAAAAAAACATAAAGGAGAGAGGATGGAAAAACGGTTTCATCGGCGCCACAAATGCATGGCCAATCTCTGTTCTGCAGAAAGGTGATGTTTATGTAGCCAGCTGCTTTGGAAAAATAAACGGGGGAACAATGATCGGGGATAATCTTGGTACATCAATCTTTGCTAAAACAGGTAACGGGGTAATATTTGATGCTGCAGCAAGGGATCTGACAGGTCTTGAAAAGATCGAAGGATTCAATGCTTATGTGCGCGATTTCCATCCTTCATTCCTTGTAGATGTGGTTCTGAGCGGATTAAATACCCCAACCCGCATAGGCGGTGCAATAGTTTTACCGGGCGACCTGGTTCTTACAGACAGGGAGGGTGTTTTGTTTATCCCGGCTCATATGGCTGAAAAAGTAATTGCAACTGCAGAATTCATTACACTCAGAGACAAATACAGCAAAACAGTGCTTAAAGAGGGCAAATATACAGCAGGACAAATTGATGCTGAATGGACCAATGAGATCAAAGAAGATTTTCTTAAATGGCTGGGAAATAATCCATCGCTTGGTAAAATGACAAGGGCTGAACTTGATGAGTTTATGAAAAAAAGGACATGGTAACAGGATTAAACGAATCCTGATCGGAATTCGTAAAACAAAAAGTGATATTAATTGTTTATAGTATGTGTTGATTCATATTTGAGTCAACACATTTTTTTAAAAAAAAGAATATGGAAGTTGAATCCTCCTGTATTTGATATTATAACCTCAAAAAATTAGATATATGAAAATTGCTGTACCCGTTTCAAAAGAGAACAAGATAGAGGCCCATATAGGCCAGTGTGAATCGTATAATGTATTCACTGTCTCGGATAAGAAAGAGATAGAGGGAATTACAAAGATGAAATCTCCCGGCGGTTGTGGCTGCAATACGGATATTGCAGCTGTTCTGGCATCTGATGGTGTTACTGTAATGCTCGCAGCGGGTATTGGCGGTGGCTCAACAAGTGCTTTTAATAAAAGCGGAATAAATGTTATACGGGGATGTTCAGGAGATGCCACCGAAGTAGTTAAACTCTACCTTTCAGGATTGGTGGAAGACAAGGGGAGCAGCTGTAATAAGCATCAGCCGCAGCCCCAGCATCACCATGAGCATCGACATGGACATCATCATGCCTCACATCATGTGATTGAAATCGCTGGTATGAGTAAAGACAGTCATCAATGCGGATGCAACCATGGAGAAGGAAATCAATGCAATCACAATTAACCAGGAATAAAACTTAAAAAGCCGGAATCAACCGGCCTTTTTTTATTTTAATCAATCTCTTTTGCGATTGCCATAGCTGCTATTGTACCATCGGCAACTGCAGTGGTAATCTGCCTGTATTTCTTGCTGATAACATCACCTACTGCATAAACTCCCGGCACACTGGTTCGCATTTCGTCATCAGTCTTTATATAACCCCAGTTGTCTAGTTCAAGCTTATCTTTGAAAAGCTGAATATTCGGTTTCATACCAATAAAAATGAAAACTCCATCACTAAACAGCTTCTGACGCACTTTTGTTTTGACATTCTCAATTTCGACGACAATTTTATCCCCTTCACGTGTGAATGATCGCGGCTCATTCTCAAAGAGGATGCTAACCTTAGGATTATTGAAGATTTTATCCTGTGCTTTCTTATTCGCTGTCAGCTTATCAAACTGATGGATGATTGTCAGTTTAGTCGTAAAACGGGTCAGATAATCTGATTCCTCAACTGCCGAATTACCTCCGCCAATAACAACAACCTCTTTGCCATCCATATATTTGCCGTCACATGTTGCACAGTAGGATATGCCCTTCCCTTTAAGTTCTTTTTCACCGGGTGCACCCGTAAGATTTGGAGTGGTTCCTGTAGCTACAATAATCCTTTTTGCCTTTACAGTTTCATACTCATCAATTACAACCTCCTTTTTATCGAGATCGACACTAGTGATATCAACTGCAACCTTGTAAACTGTTCCGCACATCTTTGTCTGCTCACTCATGTTATGTGAAAGCATGTATCCTGCCTGGGGTTCAATGAAACCCGGATAATTTGAAACTTCATGTGTTGTGGAAACGTGCCCCCCCGGAAGCGAAGGATCGATAAGAACAGTATTGATCTTTGACTGGCAGAGGTACAAACCGGCTGTAAGCCCTCCCGGTCCTGCTCCAAGAATTATGACATCAAACTCAGAAACCGATGGCTTAATTTTGGACTTAATCTCCTTTACTCTCTCATGGGTCAGCATGCTGTCGAGGTTGTGGATTATTTCACCCCGTTTAATGCCTCCGGCAAGTTTGCCGGCAATCTCTTTTCCATTGTCAAAAAACAGCAGCGTGGGGGATGATTTCACTCCAAGCTTATCAGCCAGCTCACGGTTCTGCTGCCGGAATATCTTAAGGAACTTAATATCCTTTCCGTACAAGCCGGCCAGGTTCTCAAACTTCGAAGCCAGCGCTTCACAGGGGGGGCATTCTGTAGAATAGAAGTCAAGGATAACTTTTCCTCCTTTCAGTACTTCTGATTCAAACTGTGATGCATTAATCTCTTTCATATCAAATTATATTCTTAATAAGTCATTATTTTCATTCTAAAAGTTAGCAGACAGAGCTCAGAAAATCAATTATTATTTGGCATTTATTCCAATTCTTTCATATAAGCCGCAAAACCCAGCTCCATAAGTTCTTTTATCGGCCGGCAATCGGGAGAACATATACTACCTGTTCTGTTTTTGGCGACTGATCCGCATCCTCCTCCGCAAGCCAGCTGAACTGAACATGTCTTGCAATCAGCAATTGCAGTAACATCTCTTCCCTCCCACTCCTGAACAATATCCTCACTGAGTACTGCAGATGGATAAAATGTACCAAGAGACTCCTCTGTTTTTCCTGCTGTTGCAGTACATGAATAGATATTGCCTGTATAATCAAAAGCCCATTCTGTCTTACAAGCAGGACATGAATCGAACAATGGATCAGGCAGCTCTCCATTCTCAGAAAGAAATTTCGAAACTGAATAAGCCGGTTTGTAGAATCCGGTAATATAAGGATGTTCCTTTACCAGCTTATAAATATTCTCATAAAGAGATATCCTGTCGAAGAGTTTGTCGGGCACAGACTGACAATGATGCAGTTCATAATTCCTGCCAATCTGTGTTTTGAAAAGGGGATTTCTGGTCCATCCTTTCTCTATGGCAAAGAGTGCCAGCTCAGGAAGATCCTGAATATTGTCCTTATCGACCACCATTCTGAGGTTGATATTAAATCCTTTTTCAAGGCAGGCATCAATCCCTTTGACTATTTTACTGAATGTCCCATTTCCTCCTTTAAGAAAACGTCTTGAATTGTGTACCATTTCGGTACCATCGAGTGTGACCTGTACCTCCCTGATTCTTCCTTTGGCAAGTATATCGCAATACTCTTCAAGGAAATAGCCATTTGTAACGAAGCTTAATTCAAGTCCTGACAGGTTTGATTTTTCAATGATCCTGGAAATCAGTTTTTTCTGCCTGGGACTGACCAATAGAGGTTCTCCTCCAAATACAGTTATATACTTCTTCCTTCCTGAGAATTTCTCATTTACATAACTAAAGAAAGCATCAATTATCTCATTGCTTAGCTCAAACTGAGGATTATTGTATTGATCCTGGTAACAGTAAGAGCATGCGAAATTGCAACTGTAATTGGTTACAAAGAAAATCTGGATTTCATCCTCATCGCGAGAATCGATGAAGTCGAGATACCTGTTGCGATAAAGCTGAATTTCTGCTGCTTCTTCAGTCAGATATCCTTTTGCCGACAACTCTCCGGCAAATTCTTCGGACTCAGCCGTTGAACCATTTTTTAAAGTTTCAACCTTTTTTGCCTCATCAGGACTCAGAATATCTGCATTGCCTGTAAGCAGGTTCAGAATGAAATAATTCTCTGAATCCTTTATCCTGGAAAAAATATTGTATCTCGAGTAAATCATTAATGATTAATCATGACAGCCGGCAACTGTCTTTGATGTTTTTGCACAGCACTGTGCAATTTTCACATTACTCTTTTTCGCCTTCTTTTTGATTACGCTTTTCATATTATTTTACTTATTTAACAAGAAGTATCTCATTTACAGCTTTAACGAGGCTCTCTTTTGGCAATGCCCCCATTGATAAGCGGGGTTGTCCTTCAGCAGGAATGAATAACAGAGTGGGTAACCCTGTTATGCCCATACTTTGCGAAAGAGCCTTTTCTTTTTCTGTATCCACCTTATAAACCACAATTTTTCCTTTGTACTCCTTTGCGATTTCTTCAACAAGAGGTGAAAGCTGACGACATGGAGCACACCAGTCGGCATAAAAGTCAATTATGGCAGGAATGTCGCCTTCATATTTCCACTCTTTATTCAGTTCATAATTGAAAACCAGCTTCTTGAACGAATCATTTGTAAGTATTACAACCGAACTCGCTCCGTCTCCTTTTGAAACTGCAACAGCCGGATTTTCCGACCTACAATTTATGAAAAACATGGAAGAAACCAGTACTGACAATAAGATTTTCTTTTTCATAATATAATAAATTATCTGTTATTACTTTTCTCAGCAATTGCATTTGCATGATGCTCTGACACCGGCAATTGACCAGCTTGAAACCATTATTTTCCCCTTGACATAAGGCTTGGACTCTTCAATGATCCTTATGTCTGTGAAGCCTGCGTTCTTAAGCTGCTCAAGATATTCGGTACGTGTGACTGAACCAGCCCAGCACTCCGATACCGCCACCGGATCATTCCTGTATTCTTCCGGTACCGGTTCCGAAGAATATATGTCGCTCACTACAAACCTTCCACCCTTTTTCAATATTCGGAATATCTCATTCCAGACTACCTGCTTATCAGCAGCATGGTTTATAGTACAGTTCGAGATTACAAGATCGGCTACCTTATCATCAAGATTCAGCTTCTCAAGAGGACTCTGTATAAATCTGACATTTTTAGCTCCCAGGCGCTCTGCTGTGCTGACAGCCTTCCTTATCATACCTTCAGATATATCGATCCCGTAAACAAAACCTTCTTCGCCCACTTTCTCAGCAAGTCGTATAACATCTGTACCCCTGCCGCTGCCAAGATCAACACATACTTCCCCCGGAAGTGGTTCCGAATAATTTATTGCTCCTCCGCATGAAAGGCAGCATGATGACTCTGCCAATTCGCTGTATCTGCTATTTATCTCTTTGTATTCCATAATTTACCTTACCTGCCTATCCTTGAACATGGGCTGCTGGTCACCAAATTAACAGCGCAAAGATAATTGAAAATTTTGTAAATCGCAATAGTATCACCTAAATCTTTTTAGTATCACTATTTTTTGTATCTTTGTAACTTTGAATCTTACTATATTTTATAATGGGCCCTCTTTTTAAAAAAGAACTTACTCCGGAGCAACTTCAGGAACTATTTGTCAGCGATGATAAGTGTTATCAGTTCCTGTCTGAGCTAAAATGGGAGGATGGTTATAAATGCCGGAAGTGCGGTAACACAAATTACTGCCCAGGGAAATCGCCACATTCAAGGAGATGTACCAAGTGTAAGACCGAGGAATCAGCAGCTGCCGGTACTATATTCCATAACTGCAAATTCCCGGTCAGCAAGGCATTCTATATAGCTTACAATGTATGTAAGGGGAAAGAGGATCTCTCCTCATATGAACTGGCAAGACGTTTGTCACTCAGGCAGATGACATGCTGGAATTTCAAGACAAAAATAAACAAAGCCCTTCAGCAGATGGACTCACTGACAGAAATAGAAAAGTCCTCAATACAAAAGATTCTTTCCTGAACGATCAGCGATAATCTGCGCTATCTGCGGGAAATTCATAAAAGCTCCCTCTGATTACGCAGATTTTCGCAGATTTAAACCCTAAACAACAGATTTTACAATATCAAGTGTTTCATCAGATGCCTCTTTCATAACCGCAGCTATGTTGGAAGGAAGAGTTGTTGTCATCTCTCCTGCATTGATCAGGCTGACGTAGGTTGCTCCGTCGTTTTTCTCATAAACTGAGATACGGCAGGGCATCATAACAGAGATTATCCGCTCATCATTCAGCTCCAGCATTTTTCCTGAATACTGAGGTTTGCAAATCTCTATCACCTTAACCGGTTTTACACTCTTTCCCGATTTGGCCAGTGACTGCTGAAGATCATGTACGAATGGTACTTTCCATTCTCTTTTTTCAGCATTTTCAGTAAGTATCTGTACGGTTTTCTCAAAACCGTATTTGCTTTTTTGCTCAATAACGATCTGTGATTTTTTCATAATCAATATTATACTAAATACATATTTATCATCTGTTCAAGAAGCTCCTGCTTCCCGCTTTTTATCACTGGTTCGCCAAGATCTGAAGCTATTGAGGAAAGCATCTCAAGGGTAAGTTTGCCTTTCTCGAAATCTTTTCCCTTGCCTTTATCAAACGACGCATACCTGCTCTTTTTTATTTTAAGATAATCACTCTCTTTCAATATCTTATCCGCCACAAGTAACCCCTTTGCAAAGGTATCCATTCCGCTGATATGGGCAATGAATATATCCTCAACATCAGTTGAATTGCGCCTTATCTTTGCATCAAAGTTGATACCGCCGTTAGTGAAGCCCCCTGACTGCAGGATAACCATCATTGCTTCAGTGATCTCATAAATATTTGTTGGGAACTCATCTGTATCCCATCCGTTCTGGTAGTCGCCCTTGTTGGCATCAATACTTCCCAGTAACCCGGCATCAGCGGCAACCTGTAACTCGTGCTGGAAGCTATGCCCGGCAAGAGTAGCATGGTTTACCTCAATATTCAGTTTGAAATCTTTATCCAGGCCATGCTGGCGAAGGAATCCGATTATTGTGGCTACATCATAGTCATACTGGTGTTTTGAAGGTTCCATCGGTTTTGGTTCAACAAGGAATGTTCCTTTAAATCCGATTTGTCTTCCATAGTCACGTGCCATTGAGAGCATCATTCCCATATGTTCAAGTTCACGTTTCATATCGGTATTGTGAAGGCTCATATATCCTTCCCGACCACCCCAGAAAACATAATTCTGACCCTCAAGGGCAACAGTGGCTGCAATTGCATTCTTCAACTGAACAGCTACGTTGGCAACAACTGCAAAATCGGGATTCGTAGCTGCCCCGTTCATGTACCTTGGATTGGAAAAGAGATTGGCTGTTCCCCATAATAGTTTAACACCGGTCTGCTCCTGCATTTTCTTCATTACCGGAATTATCTTCTCCAGTTTTTTCCCGATCTCGAATACCGATCCGTCACCCACAATGTCAGTATCATGGAAACAGTAAAATCCTGCACCCAGCTTGGTTATGAACTCAAATGCAGCATCGAGTCGCTGCTTCGTTTTATCATCCCCCTTTGCATCCTTCCATGGATAGATACGGGTAGCATTGCCGAAAGGATCTGTGCCATCACCGCAGAACGAATGCCAGTAGGCAACAGCAAAACGAAGGTGATCCTTCATCTTTTTTCCCGACACCACCTGATCAGGATTATACCATCTGAATGCAAGCGGATTTTTTGACTTGCTACCTTCAAATTTTATCTTTCCTATACCCGGGTATGCCTCATTTTTTCCTTTGTAGATCATATGTTCAAGTTTAATTATTTAATGTTTCAAGCCTGTTTTTCCACCTGTCATATGCCTTTTCATACTCAGGTAATTTTGACATATCAGGTTCCGTAACTCCCACTGCATCAAGCCCTCTGAATGCCTTCTTGTCAGACTTATAGTACCCGCATCCTATCCCTGCACCACGGGCAGCGCCAATGGATCCGTCGGTATTATAAAGGTGAATCACCGAGCCGGTAATTGTCGAAAGAGCTTCGCGGAAGATCTTGCTCAGGAACATGTTAGCCTCCCCGGCTCTGATTACCTGTGGATCGATACCGGTTTCCTTCATTATATCGAGTCCATACCTGAATGAAAACGCGATACCCTCCTGGGCAGCTCGGAAAATATGAGCTCTCGTATGCCGGTTAAAATCCAGTCCCGAAATCTCTGCTCCTGCTTCTTTGTTTTCCAGCATTCTCTCTGCTCCGTTGCCAAATGGCAAAATGGTAAGTCCGTCAGAACCGGGTGCAGTTTCTGCAGCCATTAAGTTCATCTCAACATAAGAAAGTGTTCCGCCAGTGTTGCGTCTGAGCCATGAATTAAGAATGCCGGTACCATTGATGCATAAAAGCACACCAAGTCGTGTAGCATTTTCTGTATGATTTACATGCAGGAAAGTATTCACCCTTGAATAAGGATCAAATTTTGCAATGTCAGTTACACCATAAATTACTCCGGATGTACCTGCAGTTGCGGCCACCTCTCCGGGATTAAGGACATTGAGGGAAAGAGCATTATTAGGCTGATCGCCGGCCCTGTATGAAACCGGGATCCCTTCAGGCAGGCATAGTTCGGAAGCAACTGACTTCAAAAGTCTGCCCTGTACTGAAAATGAAGAATTTGCAACTGGCAATATTCCGGAATTAAATCCATAATACTTCATCAGAGCTTCAGAGACACTCTTTTCAGCGAAATCCCAGAAAATACCTTCTGAAAGTCCAGTAAATGAAGTGCTTATTTCACCGGTCATCCTCATTGCAGCAAAATCGCCGGGGAGCATGATCTTGTGTATCTTTCTGAAAACCTCCGGTTCATTTTCTTTTACCCAGGCCAGCTTTGAAGCTGTAAAATTGCCCGGAGAATTTAAAAGATGAGCCAGACAAAATTCCCTGCCAAGCGATTTCATGGCCGATTCACCAAATCCTACGGCCCTGCTGTCGCACCAGATGATTGAAGGACGCAGTACCTTATTATTGGAATCAACTGCAACAAGTCCATGCATCTGGTAAGATATCCCTATTGCACCAATATCTCTGGCCTTACTGCCAAGCTTTGCTGTACAGCCGATTACTGCACTCTTAAGGTTTTTCCACCATACTTCAGTATCCTGTTCTGCCCAGCCTGGATTAAGGGCAATTATCTTCATTTCATCAGACGGAGAATATGCAGTTGCAAGGCATTTTCCAGTTTCACCGTCAATTACTGAAGCCTTAACAGAAGAGCTTCCCAGATCGATTCCCAATAATAGCATATAGAAAGTATTTGTTTCCCTCTGTGGATCTCAAGGGCTGTTGAAAAAGTGGAAATCCATTAACCGCAAAGGTCGCTATCCCGAGTACTCGGAATACGCTAAGATCGCAAAGAGCTGAAATATAGTGTTTTATCTTTGTGTGCTTTGCGCCTGCTTTGTGTACTTTGCGGTTAAAAAGGTCTTTTTCAACGGCCCCAGAGTGACACAGAGTCAAATATACGAAAACTGACCATCATTTCTGCTTACTGATTCTTTTAAATATTTTTCGTAAATTCCACTCTCTTATTATATTATCAAAATGAGAAAATCAACAATTTCAAGAAGGAAGTTTATCGGCAGTTCGTTTAAGGCGACACTGATGTCATCTGCTCTGTTCAGCGGATTTCCAACTATTGTACCGTCAAGTGTTTTCGGGAAGAATGCTCCTGGTGAAAAGATCAACATCGGCCAGATAGGATTCGGTCGGATCGCTTTCACACACGATCTGCCTGAAACTATGAAGTACGATATTGCAAGAGTCGTAGCTGTATCAGACCTTGATTCAAAAAGGGCTGCTCTGGGTAAAAAATATATAGACGACTTCTATGCAAAAAAAACCGGGAAAGCCAATTACGTGAATGCAAAAATATACGATGACTACCATAAAATGCTCCAGGATCCTGACATTGACGCAGTTATTATCTCAACTCCTGACCACTGGCACGCCCAGCCTGCAATAGAGGCAGCTCTGGCCGGGAAGAACATCTATTTGCAGAAACCGACTTCTCTTACAATAAAGGAAGGAAGGGTGCTGAGTGATGTGATAAGCAGAAAGAAAGTGATCCTGCAGGTTGGAACACAGCAACGATCTATGCCACAGTTCAGGATTGCTGCCGAGCTTGTCAGGAATGGCAGGATAGGAAAACTTGAATATGTAAAAATCGGCCTTCCCGGTGATCCGGCAGGTCCGGAGGCAACAGAAATGCAGGTACCAAAAAACCTTAACTATGATATGTGGCTTGGTTCAACGGAAGAGGTCTACTATACGGAGATTAGGGTGCACCCCCAAAACAGTCTGACCGACAGGCCGGGTTGGCTGAGATGTGAGCAGTTCGGAGCCGGTATGATAACCGGCTGGGGACAGCATCATTTTGATTCTGCTGCCTGGGGGATGGATACAGAACTTACAGGCCCTGTTTCAATTGAATCAGTTGCTCAATTTCCGAAATCGGGACTATGGGATGTTCATGGAGATTTCATGGCAAAAGCCGGATACAGGAACGGGGTTACCATGCTCACCAGCGGAGGTTATCCAAATGGTGTAAGATATGAAGGAACCGAAGGATGGATTTTTGTCACAAGAGGCTCATACACAGCATCACCTTCTGATCCTGTATCAAAATCTGAAAGCACCAAAGCTCTCGATGCCAGCAATCCTGCTATTCTTACCTCAAAAATTAAGGAGAATGAGATTCATCTTTATGTCAGCGAAGAGCAGCATGGGAACTGGCTGGATTGCATCAAATCGCGGAAAGAGCCTATTTCACCAGTTGAGAAAGGACATCGTGCCTGCTCAGTATGCCTTGTCACCCACATTGCTATGAAACTCGGAAGAAAGCTCGCCTGGGATCCTGATAAAGAGACATTTATAAACGATAATGAAGCAAATGCAATGCTGGCAAGAAGCCAGCGTTCACCTTACGGAACAGATTATTTAAAGTTTTGAAAATTATCAGGTTCAGTTATTATTGCTATTTAGGAACTATAACTAAAAAAACATTCTTAAATAATAAATATTTTAAATGAGAATCAATCCTATATATCTTGCTTTATTTCTGCTAATTCTGCCGGCATATTCAGATGCTGCCGGGATTGAGGCAGTTAAAACCGGGTCAAGAATTGACATTACTGTCAATAATAAATTCTTCACCAGCTATATCTTTTCAGAGGATGAAAAATATCCTTTCTTCTACCCGGTAAACGGTCCGCTCACAGGCAGTTCAGTGACATCAATGCGAAATGGTGAATATCCCCATCACAGTTCGCTTTTTTTCGGATGCGATCTGGTTAATGGCGGTAACTGGTGGCAGGAAGGTTTGGAGCGGGGCAGGATTATATCAGTTAATGCCCGGATAATAAAACAGGGTGGAGACACGGTCATTATAACAGACGAATGTATATGGAGCCGGCCCGGAGCAATATCACCGGTGAAGGATACACGTAGAATTACAATTACATCTCCTTCAGCAGCCATGATTCAGATCGATTTTGACATTGTAATGGAAATGCTGACAGATGTGACCATACTGAAAACAAATCATTCTCTCTTCAGCGCAAGGATGTCTGCTGACCTGTCGGTAAAACAGGGAGGAACTATGATTAATGCTGAAGGATTGAGAAGTGAAAAAGATACTTTCGGGAAACAATCACCATGGATCGATTACTATGGTAAGCGTGGCAGCGGTATTGAAGGACTGGCCATTATGCAGCACCCTTCAAATCGATGGTATCCGGCACCCTGGTTCACCCGCGATTATGGATTCATCTCCCCAACTCCTATGTACTGGCCTGAAAACGGGAAAGATATCTCAATGAAAAAAGGGACAGTACTTAATCTGCGTTACAGGGTTCTGGTCCATTCAGGTGATCATAAAGAGGCTAAGATCGCTGAAGAATTTGAGAGGTACAAAAAAGGTAAAACAGATAAATGAATAACAAGGTATTAATCCCCTGATAACCTTACTTTTATTATCTCTTCACTCTTTTCAATAGTCCAGGCAGGAATGCGAATTTCAATTCGCTTTAAGTTCAAAATCTGACGATCAAGTTTCAAGGGGGCAGGATAAAGGGAGACCACTGAAACCATAATATCGGGATGGGAAAGGTTTTCCAGTTTAAGCATCTTGCCGTCCTGTCTTAAAACAGCTCCTCCCCGCACAATTTCCACATCGGCAGTAGTCAGCATCTGCCATGTAATCAGCTTTGTTTCGTCTGATGACCCAATCATATCTTCTATAAGCAGTGAAGTTCCGCTTTCCTTAACAAACTTTCTTTGTGCGCTGTTCAGTTGCCCTTTGAAAGCAGGAGAAAGGTCAATTATTGCTTCTGGTGCAGGTCCATCCTTATAATCAACAATGGTTGCCAATCCATCTGCAATATGTAACTGGTTGTTTACAGTGAGGGTACTGTGCCCAAAATTATTCTTGGTGAGAAGCGTCCACCTCTGACAGTCCTGGCAATTACCCCACAGGTCAAAGCCGGTCTTTTCGAGGTCATTATAATCCTGGTTTCCCGGATCTACTGACCATCGTACACCATCAAGTTCAAAGATAAAAGAACCTGCATCCATATTTCCATGATTGACTGTACCACGTCCACCTTTGCCTCCAAAATAATATTTATGAGGGTCGCCTTCACCTCCGGTAAAAATGACTACAGGATTTGCGCCATCACCTCTCCAGGCTGCAGGAACTTTTTCTTCCCCTTTTTCCTGGTATTGCGCAATCCATACCAGTGCTGCTCCAGCCAGACGTGAAAGTTTTCCCATCTCTTCAGCAGGCTGTAAAAATCGTTCTTTTTCAAAAAACACTCTGTTTCCGGTTTTTGAGGCAAACCAGGCCAGTGTAATATCACCCTGCATGCTTCGTCTGTCACCACAATCAGCAAAGTTATAGTACCAGCCTGAAGGAGCGTTACATTTCACTCTGAAGACAGCACTCTCTTTAAAGCCCGGGTAATCGAGATGTCCAAAATCATTTCCAAAAGCGCTCTCTAGTATGGCTGCCGTTGTAACCGAAAAACTTGTGCCATAATCCCAGTAGGTTGATCCTTCGGGATAGACACCATCGGGCATATATTCAGCCAGAGAACCAGGCAATCCGTCCAGAGCCCGTTTAATGGTTCTGGCAGCCAATTCCGGTTCCTTTTCGGCAATGGCAATAGAGGCAGCAATCATACCTCCATTACATACCTGGTTCCAGTTATTGTTGCCAGATACCCAGCCGGGACTTTTTTCATCATCCGGCCAGCTGGGCTTTATTCCCTTTTCGATGAGAGCGTTTTGTGCCAGTTCAATCGTGGATTTGGGCAGTTTCCCGGCGGTCCAGTCAAGTGCAAAAGCAACTGCCATCGACATTTCAGCCACATCGAGGTAATGCGATGGGTTCCAGTCCGAAAAACTACAAACTGCCATTACTTCATCGTTGATACGTTTCAGGATCTTCGGATCTTTTTCTATCCTGTAAACCATCCCCAGCATATTGATGCGATAAAGCATTTCACGGCTCACCCCCAATAACCTTCGACCTTCTAATTTCCTTTCAAGAAAAGGTTTTCCCTGTATGGTTTTTGCATTCAGCTGAATGGCTTTGTACATATTCTGTACCACAGGATCGGTTTCCAGCTTGCTTCTTAACAACTTTTCTGATTCAGCATTTAAAACAAGTCGCGGCATCGTTTTCCGAAGATTCGATTTCAGATACCGGACTGATAGGGGATTTTTTAGTTTCGGGATATCATCTTTGTCTGAATAACTGGTGTCTGCCTGTGATTTAGAGATCGATAACGAAAGAATAACCAGGCACATCAAAATGTTAAGGAGGCTGAATTTTGAATTCATCATTTCATGTGATATTAAAGAGGTGATTAATATTTATTCCCTTTGCGCCTTTCTTCTTTCTCATCTTTGAGGTTACGGTAGGTGCAATCCTTCATATCGCAATAGCTGCAGGTGTACTTGCTGTATTTTACATGTTCACCTATTCCAATAATCCCGCTTGCCGATTTTACAGGATCCATCAATGCTGATTCAGTTAACCTGATCCCGCAAAAATTTTCAGGAATAAGATAAAACAATTTATGCTGTTCACCTACATTCCAACCGCAATATCCCGGACTATACCTGTTTGTTATTTTCTGTCCCGACTGTATAACAGATTTTGCAAGCGCATCCTGCATCAGGTCAGCTGCCACATCAACCACCACACTGCCTATAACATCAAGGATATAACCTTTTATCGGATCGCCTTCCATCATTACCTCCCTGCTTTTCTTCACAATCTCCCCGCCTGCAGTGCAAACGAATACTGCAACTGATTCGGTTTTCTTCAGCTGGTTGAATACGATCTTCTGAATATTGAACTGTATATTATTAATAGTTAGCGATTTATCAGGATTACTCAGGATTACTTCATTATATATTCTGTATTCTGCCCTTATATTACAGTATTGCTCCGCCTCTTTTAATGCCTCATCGATCAGGAACTGAATAATTTCACTTTCCCCGTTTTCATCATATCCTAATATTGATTCGATATGCGAAACTGTTATTCCGAGGTCGCTAAAGGCATATTGAAATTTTGCGTTTGTCATGGTAATAATCCGCTTTCCGTTACAATCCGTTCCACTATCGATTCCCAGCCAAGGGTCATTATGTGAATGCCATGTACACCATGTTTCTTTTTGATTCCATCAATAAGCTCGAGGGCAATCTGTACTCCCTCTTCCGGAGCTGACTCTCCAGCCTTTTCCATACGGTTAAGGATATGTGCCGGTAAACTTACTCCGGGAACCTTTGTATGGAGATACTGTGCTACCTTATAACTCTTAAGAGGGGCAAGACCTATAAGAATATAAACCTTGTCAAGGATATTTCTCCTGTATAGCTGCTCAAGCCAGGGATCAATCCTGTCAGGTTCAAATATCAGATTGGTCTGGAAGAACTGAGCACCGGCATTCACCTTCTTGGTATCCTTTATAGCCTGAAGTTCCGGATCTGATGCAAAAGGAGAAGTGGCGGCACCCAGGAATAGCTTTGGATTCTCTTTCATCTTCCTTCCGTCGAGGTAGGTACCTTCATCCCTCATCCTTCTGAGTATCCAAAGCATCTGCACAGAATCAAGATCGACAAAATTCATTGAGCCTGTAGGTGTTGGCCCTACCCTTGGGCTGTCGCCCGAAATACAAAGAACATTATATATACCCAAACCATTTATTCCGATCACATCTCCCTGAAGTCCGCTTCTGGTGGTATCGCGTGATGTAATCTGCAGCACCGGTTCGGCACCAAGGTCAACAGCTATTTTGCTGCATGCAATGCTCGACATGCGCGGACGGGCATATGAAGAATCAGTGAAATTGATTGCTGCAACAAATGGTCTTACAGATTCAATATCCCTTTTAAGGGAACCTGTTGACGCTCCCAGAGGTGGCGTAACTTCAGTTGCAACAACAAATTCACCTGATTTCAGCTTCTTTTCCAGATTCGAAACAGGTTTATCGCTTGCGGGAGCATGGTATTCCGAGTCTCCCTGCCACCAGTCGGGTTGCCTGATAGTTTTGAATACGCTATCCCAAATCGCTGATTTATCTTTCTTATTGTGCGGGAAGAGGCTTCTTACAAATTTTCCTGTTCCAACCTTTCTGATCTGACGTGCAACTTCTCCCCAGGTTTCCGTTCCCACCTTATCCCAATCGAGGGGAGGGAGTATCTCCAGAAGCATCTCCTGCCTGCCGGTTTTAAGAGCACGCTTATATATTGCATACCAGACACATTTCCGTGTCTCATCAATATAGCAGTTCTTTTCAGGTGTAATCCCGCCGCAGGGGCCATTCCTCATTCCTTTCGGACACTCCATAGGACAAATAAATGCAGTCTCCTGCAAGAGACAGTTACCACACATCCTGCACCCAAAAAGCGGACCTTTTATCAGGATCTCTGTTTTAGCTAAAATCCTCCTGCTGAGCTTCTCCCGCTTAAAAGGATAAAATGCCGGCTGCCATCTGCGGGCTGGTTTAATACCAGACATAACTGAGTAAATGATTTAAAAAGAATAAATAAACATGCCTGTTACTGCGCGATCTCCACATATCGTATCGCATAATCATCCCTTCCCAGAATAAGGTCAGCAGCTCTTACTGTAACAGCTATCTTCTCGGGATTGGCAATCGGACAAGTAAGACCGTAGAGTATTGAAAGGGTCATATGTACGGCATTCAGTACCTCCCTTTCAGGAAGGCCAAATGAAATATTACTGGCGCCCTGAGTAATATTCAGACCAAGTTTCTGATGCACAAGTTTAATTGTCTCAAGGGTCACAAGACATGCTTGTGGATCGGCGCTTACGGCCATTGCCAGCGGATCAACGACTACATCTTCCTCTTTAATTCCGAGTTTTACCGCCCTTTCAAGTATCTTCTCCGCCACTTTAAGTCGCTTCTCCGGATCGTGTGTAATTCCTTCGTCATCCATGGCAAGGGCAATAATTGCAGCCCCATATTCCTTTGCAATCGGAAGCAGAGCGTTCATCGACTTTTCCTCTCCGTTAACCGAATTAATAAGGCATTTGCCTCCGGCTACTTTAAGAGCTGCTTCTATTGCCCTGGGATTCGGAGAATCAAGACAAAGAGGAACATCAAATTTTGCTTTGATTGCCAGTACTGCTTCAGGTAGCAGTTTCACATCATCTACACCCGGGAATCCCACATTAACATCAAGTACGTCGGCCGATGCTTTTAACTGACTCTCTGCCAGTTCCAGAACATAATCAAAATTTCCTGACTGTAAAGTTGTTACCAGCTTCTTCCGTCGGGTAGGATTAATGCACTCACCGATAATGATTACAGGTCCGCTGGTATCAATAACAACCTCACGGGATGTACCACGCAGTATAGTCTTCATATCTATGTAAAATTATAGCCTAAGAGACAAGTGCCTTGAGATAATTAACAGCTCCCTGAGGATCAGGAGAATAAAAATCAGCCCCAATCTTCTGACAATACTCCATTGTTACGGGTGCCCCGCCAACTAGAATTTTTGAATGCTTATGCTTTTCCTTAATGGCAGTTACCGTTTGTTTCATATTTTCCATTGTAGTTGTCAGAAGAGCTGAGAGTCCGATAACTGCACCGGGATTTGCATCGAGGGCACTCATGAATTTATCAGTACCAACATCTACTCCAAGGTCAATAACCTCCCATCCTCCACCTTCTATCATCATGGCTACCAGATTCTTACCTATATCATGCAGATCACCTGCAACTGTACCCACAATGAATTTGCCCTTTCGTTTTGTTTCGCCTGACTGGAAGAATGGCTTCAGATGGGCCATGGCGCTGTTCATAGCTTTTGCTGCCATGAGCATCTGGGGCACGTAGATCTCTTTTCTGGAAAATTTATCTCCTACCTTAGCCATAGCCGGAACCAAAGCGTTCTCAAGAATTTCATCAGGTCTGACACCGCCATCGAGTGCCTGCCGGGTCAATTCATCAGCACCATCCTGATCTTTCATATTGGGAGGATATGGAGATACCTTATTTATCTTTCCAAATTCGACACAAAGAGCTATCTTTTCAAGAATCTCGTTCATAATTTTATCTTTTTAATCAGGTTCAGTTTAATTGTCAAATGAATATTCAGCTTCTAATCATAATTATCCCAAAATAAATAAAACTATTTTGTTTATGCTAAAATTATTCAATTAAAAATGACTATCGATATGGAAAAATTAAACTGTGTTACTATTTACAAATCAATCACATAATTCTGACCTGTCCCTCACGAACTCACCCCCTTTATCCCCCTCTCTACTTCGTAAAGAGGGGTAAAGTAACTTATATTCAGGACGTTACCCCCCCTCTTTGTGAAACAGAGAGGGGGGCAGGGGGGTGAGTTCATGAAATGGCTCAGAGGATTATGGTAAACTTACAAGCAAAGCAAAACATAGCTAATATTACTAATTCCTGATAATTATTCAATTAACTAAATATTGTTAAATAAAATCAATTTGTTGCTTTACTGGTTTGATCTTAAAAAGAGTTGATTATTTTTGATTAATAATAAATTAACTAATTATGAAAACATTTCTTGCTCTTTTGTTTTCAGGTGCTATCAGCCTGGCTTCAGCACAAACCAACTCTGTCGGAATTTTTAAGAATAGTTCTGATATCGGCAATCCAAAGGTAAAAGGATCAGCAGAATACAATGCTGCTGATCAGAGCTATACACTTAAAGGAGGCGGCTACAATATATGGTTTGAGAGGGACGAATTCAATTTCCTCTATAATAAAATTAAGGGAGATTTTATCCTTACAGCCACTTTTGAATTCGTTGGCAAAGGTAAAAATACTCACAGGAAAATTGGCTGGATGGTCAGAGAAACAACTGCAGAAAAGTCATCACATATATCTGCAACCCTTCATGGTGACGGGCTAACGGTTCTCCAATGGAGACCCACTTACGGAGCTCCCATGAAGGATCCCCAGTATCAGTTTTTTGCTGACTCATCGTGGTATAATGTACTCCAGATTGAAAGAAACGGGAAAATAATTACTATGAGAGCTGCACTCCCCGGAAAGCCTTTTGAAGTGATTGGTTCACATGAAATGCAAAACCTTTCAGGTGAGGTTCTGGCAGGTCTGTTTATATGTTCCCATGATCCGGAGCAGATGGAAGAGGCTAAAATATGGAATGTTAGAATTGATAAACCTGCTGCCGAAGGCTATGATCCATATTTGATGGGATTTCTTGGTTGCAGGCTTGAGACAATGAATGTGACTGACGGTAAAAGGATGGTCATATTTGAAAAAAACGACAGGTTTGAGGCTCCTAACTGGATGCCTGATGGTAAAAAGCTGTTATTCAATATGGATGGTCTCCTTTATAAAATTCCCGTGGAGGGAGGAGCCCTTGAGAAACTGAATACCGGTTTTGCGAACAGGAATAATAATGACCATGGGATATCATTCGACGGAAAGTTGCTTGCGATAAGCCATCAGCGTGAAGGTATGCCCGGAGGTGGTTCAACGGTATATGTTCTCCCCATTGAAGGAGGAACTCCTGAGATGGTTACTGAAAATACTCCTTCATACTGGCACGGATGGGCTCCAAATAACCATGAGGTAGTCTATGTCGCACAAAGGGATGGAAAAAACGTTTACAATATTTACAGGAATTCAATTAAAGGTGGGAAGGAAGTAGCTCTGACCAATATCAAACCCGGAGAGCATGTTGATGGCTGCGAATACTCCCCTGATGGAAAATATATCTATTATAACGGCAATCACACAGGTTCAATGCAGATATGGCGAATGAAGGCAGATGGCAAGGGAAGGGAGCAACTTACAAAAGACAAGTTCAACAACTGGTTCCCGCATGTGTCACCTGATGGCAAATGGATAGTAATGATCTCATTTCCACCTGAAGTTGCTCCAAACGATCATCCTTCATATAAGCGCGTTATGCTCAGGATCATGCCTGCATCAGGTGGTGAACCAAAGGTAATTGCTTACCTCTACGGCGGACAGGGAACTATAAATGTACCATCGTGGTCTCCCGATAGTAAGCAGATAGCGTTTGTAAGTAATTCCGGGCGATAGTGGCCTCCTGGTTTGGTATTCGGTAATCAGTAATCGGTATTACCCCACGTTTGGCGAAGTCTGTGACTTCGTCATTAATAAAAAATAGTCTTAGACTATCCTAAAATGAAGCGAAGTTGCAAACTTCGCTTAACATAAGAACAGGCAACAGGAAAAAATAACTATTTGGATACCTGCAGCCTGTAGCCCGTCGCCTTTTGCCTGTATCTTCTTTAGCTTCTATGAATGTTCTTTAGCCTGTTATTCAGATCTGCCAATCCCTCCGGAGTATCACCTCCGGGTTGCTCAATGGTGGTCCACCCCTGGTAACCAATATCATCAAGTGATTTCATTACAGCGGTCCAGTTGACATCTCCCTCCTGCAGTCTGACACCAAAACCGGCCCCTTTACCCTGTTTATCGGCAATTTTTTTGCTGTACTCCTTGATATGAACTTTGGCAATACGTGTGTTCAGAATCTTTATCCACTGCTCGGGCCAGCCATAAGCCATGATATTGCCGCAGTCAAAATAGAACCCCACAGAGGGGCTCTTGAACAGGTCAACAAATGTTGCCGCCTCGATAGGGCTTAATAAAAAATTGTTCCACACATTCTCAAGGGCAATTTTTACCTGAAGTTTCTCAGCAAGCGGAATTACCTTTTGCAGCTCCTCAAGGTTCCTTGTCCAACATTCATCATAAGTGACTATATCACTCACCCTTCCAGGGACAAACAGTACAGTATCAGCGCCATATGCACTTGCATCCTGCAATGATAGTTTCAGGGCGGTAACTCCCTGTTCCCTCACTGCCGGGTCGGGATCAGAGATAGGATACTTCCAGTGAAGCTCACCGCAAACACTTGGAACCGGCAGCCCTGTGATCTCGCTTGCCCTTTGCACTTCAGTTCGGTCGAGGTGGCTCATAACTTCAACTCCTTCAAATCCGGCATCTTTGGCATACTTGAATTTCTCCAGTATTGTTTTGCCAAAGCCAATGCTTCCCCACATGATCCCTCTTTTAAGATTTCTGGTTGCCGGCTTAAAAGCACCTGATATGCCAGGGATTGAACCGGTTGCAAGCAGAGCTGATGCCATGGCTGTATTCCTTGTAAATTCTCTTCTGTTCATTTCTAAATTCTTAATGACAAATGGATAATCATAATCAGACATTAGTTTCTGCACCGATTACAGGTATGGTCTCAGGAATCGGAGGTACCACTGGTCCCCAAGCGTAAGTTTTTGGACCAAGATAAAGGTCTGAATTCATTACCTCTTCCCATGTCACATCTTTTCCTGTATATGCCGACATACGACCCATTATAGTAATGAGGGTTGAATTGACCTGAGCTGTTGCATCTGAAATTACATTACCTGTACGTATAGCGGTAACAAGATTAATATGCTCCTGTACGAAAGGATCCTTCACCTTCCATGTCTGATCAGCTGCACCCTCTTCAGGGTAAGGATATTTCCATATCTCTTCTCCCTTAAGATTATAGAGTGTTCCTTTTGCGTTTGCAAATCCGTTTGTACCTGTTATCAGCTGATGAGTCAGATTGCTGCACCCTGTAATCTGACGGGCTGCACAATGAGTTTGCATTCCATTATCATAAACATATTCTATACTGAAGAAATCGTACTGGTCACCGGTAACCCTTCGCTGCCTTCCACCCCATCCTATCGCTTTAACAGGATTTTTACCCATATACCAGTTCATCACATCTATTTCATGAATAAACTGTTCTACAATATGATCACCCGAAAGCCAGCAGAAATTTGCCCAGTTACGGAGCATATACTCCATATCTGACATTCCGGGTTGCCGCTTAATGACCCATAATGATCCTCCATTGCGGATTATATGAGCGCTGACTACTTCACCAATTTCACCATTTGCAACCCTTCTCTGAGTTTCCATGAAATCCTTTTGAACCCTTCGGATGGTACCGCTTACAATACACAGCTCCTTCTGTTTTGCTCTCTCTGCTGATACCATTACCGACCTTGCCCCTACGGGGTCAACCGCACAGGGTTTTTCCATGAAGATGTGCTTACCTGCTTTTACTGCTGCCTCAACATGAACCGGGCGGAAATGAGGAGGAGTGCATAGTAATACTAAATCAACTCCCGCATCCATTACTTTCTCATAAGCGTCAAATCCGAGAAAACACTTTTCGTCAGGAATATCCACATTCTTTTCTTTCTTAAGCTCTGCCCTGCATTTATCAATCCTGTCCTGGAAGACATCACCAAGGGCAACAATCTGAAGATTAGGGCCGGCATTGAGAAAATTGATTGCAGCTCCTGTACCTCTTCCGCCGCACCCTATAAGCCCGGCTTTCAGTACTTTACCATCAGGGGCTTCATTCAGAAGTGCCGGCAACTTAATCTCTTCTTTCCTGGTTCCAGGGCCTGAACATGAATTTAACAGACTTGCAGTTCCCAGCGTTCCCATTGTAGCCAATACAGTGTTTGAAATAAATTTCCTTCGTTTAAGTTCTTTCCTGGTTTTCATATTTTGATATTTATAAGAATGAATGACTGAATGATCATATAGTCAGCTTTAAAGTTATTAAATTTATCATACTTCACATATCAATCATGTAGTTTCAGATAAAAAATAACACGTCAATGTCCGAATTTTAACTAATTTTAATAGTCTGTTCAATGCGGTAACAGAAAAGATACTGATTTC
>MENI01000124.1 GCA_001768195.1 Bacteroidetes bacterium GWA2_40_15
TCTCTGCAGTGCCGAGAGTTGCACCGGAGGAGAAATTGCTCATCTTATTACAGCTATCCCGGGATGTTCCGATTATTATAAAGGATCGGTCATTGCTTATGCAAACACTATCAAGACGAGAATTCTTAATGTGCCTGATTATATATTACAAGAGCATGGGGCTGTGAGTGAGGAAGTTGTAAACCTTATGGCAAATGAAGCCAGAAAGCTGCTGGATGCAGACTATTGCATTGCTACTTCAGGAATTGCCGGTCCTGACGGTGGAACTGAATCTAAACCAGTTGGAACACTCTGGATGGCTGTCGCTTCAGAAAAAGGAACAGTTACTGAAAATAGGGTCTTTGGAACTGACAGAATCACAAATATAAAAAGGTTTTCCCTTGCTGCACTGAACCTGCTCAGATTACAGATTATCAGCGGTTAATCCTGCTGTCGGTCTTATATTCAAAAAAAGTGTATAAAATATTTGTAGAATCAGATAAAAATCACGTTCTTTGCGCTTCGTTTCAAAAAGACAAACGTTAGTTAAGAAGTAAAACAAACAACAATGTCAAAGATTTGTCAGGTTACAGGGAAGAAGGCGATGGTCGGAAACAATGTTTCGCACTCGAAAAGAAGGACTAAAAGAAAGTTTTATCCAAATCTTTTTGTAAAGAAATACTACCTGCCGGAAGAGGAAAGATGGATATCCCTTAAAATTTCAGCAGCCGGTATCCGGCTTATCAGCAAGAACGGACTTACGAGCGCCCTGAAGGAAGCAAAGGAAAAAGGTTACATTTTGAATTATTAAAAATATCAGAAAATGGCAAAAAAGGCTAAAGGTAACAGGCAGCAGGTAATTCTTGAATGTACCGAACATAAGGAAAGCGGGCAACCGGGTACTTCAAGGTATATTACAACAAAGAACAGGAAGAACACTCCCGATCGTATGGAAAGAAAAAAATATAATCCTATTCTGAAAAAATATACACTTCACAGAGAAATCAAGTAAATATTTAAACCATGGCAAAGAAAGTTGTTGCAACACTTAAGACAGGAGCAGGCAAGGCATTCACCAAATGCATCAAAATGACCAAATCTGACAAAAGCGGAGCTTATATGTTCAAGGAAGAGATCGTGCATAATGACCATATCAAAGATTTCTTCGCAAAGAAGTAACAGAATTTTAACTGTATAAATATTCATGGCTTTCTTCTTAGCGGAAGGAAGCCTTTTTTTTAATATTGATCTCGTTAAATAACTGCTGAACAATGGCATGGTTTGAATTTCCCGGAAAAGAGAAGAAAGAGAGTCTTGATAAAGGTCTCGAAAAAACTAAGGAGAGCGTTTTTATAAAGCTTTCCAGGGCTGTTGCAGGTAAATCAAAAGTCGATGATGAGGTTCTCGATAACCTCGAGGAAGTCCTGGTCTCCTCTGATGTGGGAGTGGCAACCACTTTAAATATTATTGAAAGGATCGAGAAAAGGGTTTTAAGAGATAAATACCTTAATACCAGCGAATTAAATATAATTCTTAAAGAAGAAATCGCTGCTCTTCTTGAAAAAAACCAGGTTGAAGCCGGTTCTGATTTCACTTCTCCATTGAAATACCGACCCTATGTTATTATGGTTGTGGGAGTAAACGGCGCTGGTAAAACAACAACAATTGCAAAAATGGCATATCAGTTTAAAACAGCCGGTAAAAATGTAATGATAGGAGCTGCCGATACATTTCGGGCTGCTGCAATAGAGCAGCTTCAGATATGGGCTGACAGGGTAGGGGTACCTGTTGTAAAACAGAGGATGGGATCTGATCCTGCTTCAGTTGCTTATGACACTCTCAGGTCTGCTGCTGCATCCGATACTGATGTTGTAATAATAGATACCGCGGGCAGACTTCATAACAAAATAAACCTGATGACTGAATTATCGAAGATAAAAAGGGTGATGGAGAAAGTATTGCCTGAAGCTCCTCATGAAGTCCTTCTGGTGCTTGACGGATCAACAGGACAAAATGCTTTTGAACAGGCAAAACAATTTACATCTGCCACTGATGTGACCGCACTGGCAATAACCAAGCTCGACGGAACAGCAAAAGGGGGCGTAGTAATTGGTATTTCTGACCAGTTCAATATACCGGTAAAATATATCGGTGTTGGAGAGAAGCTTGAAGATCTTCTGATATTTAACAGATTTGACTTTGTCGATTCACTGTTTAGTTCTGAATGAAAGATAAAAAGATAAATATTGTCACCTTAGGTTGCTCCAAAAATGTTGTTGATTCGGAAAAACTCCTTAAACAACTGAATGCCGGAGGTTACGAAATCGTTTATGATTCGTCTGATACATCGGCAGGTACAGTAATAGTAAACACCTGCGGATTCATAAATGATGCAAAGGAGGAGAGTATAGATACAATCCTGCGTTTTGTCAAAGCCAGTAAAGAAGGGAAGATAGATAATCTCTACGTAATGGGCTGCCTTTCTGAGAGATACATGGATGCTCTGAAGCATGAAATTCCGGAAGTGAAAAAGTATTTCGGAGTCAATAATATGACTGAGGTGCTCAATGAGTTGGGAATTAAACAGAATGACCGCCTTCTGACCGACAGAACCTTAACGGGTCCCGGGCATTACGCATATCTTAAGATAGCTGAAGGATGTGATCGTACATGCGCATTCTGTGCAATTCCCGGAATAAGGGGACAGTATGTTTCCCGACCGGTTGAAGAACTTGTCAGTGAGGCAACAATCCTTGCCAACGGGGGAGTAAAGGAGCTGATACTGATAGCACAGGATCTGAGTTATTATGGTCTCGATCTTTACAAAAAACAGACACTGCCCAACCTGGTTAAGGAGATACTGAAAATTGAAAAGCTTGATTGGATAAGGTTGCATTATCTTTACCCTGCCAATTTCCCGATGGAAATGATACCGCTTATCCGCGATAATCCCCGTATCTGCAGGTATATCGATATTCCTGTCCAGCATATTACCGATAATATGCTCGGATTGATGAAAAGATCTCATAACAGGATGGAAACAGAAAATATACTGAACAGATTAAGGCATGAAATACCCGGTTCAGCAATAAGGACAACTCTGATTGCAGGCCATCCGGGAGAAACTAAACACGATTTCAGCGAGTTAAGGGATTTCATAGCCCGTTTCAGATTTGACAGGCTTGGCGTTTTCAAATACTCCCATGAAGAAGATACTTACTCATTTAAAGAGTACAAGGATGAGATCTCTGAAGATATCAAGGAATCAAGAGTTGCTGAACTTATGGAAATTCAGCAGAAAATCTCTTCAGAACTGAATGAAAAATTTACCGGAAGAGTTATGAAGGTCATAATTGACAGGAGGGAGGAAGAATTTTTTACCGGCAGGACTGAATATGATAGTCCTGAAGTTGATCAGGAAGTGCTCATACCAGTTGAATTCAATCTTGAAATCGGGAAATTCTACAATATCACCATAACTTGCTCAGATGACTTTGACCTGTATGGTGAACTGCACGGGTGATCATACCTGGCATGCCATCTTCCACTAATTAACAAAGCATTATTATTCAGGAGCTTCTGTCGTTGCAGGCAGATCTGATTTTTTTTTCTGGATTTTTATCCTGATCTCCTGTTTTGCACTGTTGAATCCGACATATATACTGTCACCTTCCTGAAGTGTAGCTTTTATAAGTACCTCTGCCATAGGATCTTCGAGGTATTTCTGAATGGCTCTCTTAAGAGGTCTTGCACCAAAATTTGCATCAAAACCACGCTCGGCAATAAAATCTCTGGCAGCAGTAGCAATCTTAAGTTGATAACCGAGCGACTTAACCCTGTCATAGAGACCCTTAAGCTCCAGGTCAATTATCTTATTGATATCTTCCCTGCTCAGGGAATTGAACATTATCACATCATCAATCCTGTTCAGAAACTCAGGAGCAAATGTTTTCTGAAGAGCTTTTTGAAGAATGCTTTTAGTTTGTTCGTCACGGGTGGCTTTCTTGGCCTGGGTGTCAAAACCGATTCCATGTCCGAATTCGGAGATCTGCCTGGTTCCTATATTTGAAGTAAGTATAACAATAGTATTCCTGAAGTCTACCCTGCGACCAAGGCTGTCAGTTAACTGGCCTTCATCGAGAACCTGAAGCATTATGTGAAATACATCCGGATGTGCTTTTTCTATCTCATCCAGAAGAACCACAGAGTATGGTTTACGTCTGACTTTCTCCGTTAACTGTCCGCCTTCCTCATATCCAACATATCCCGGAGGTGCACCGACAAGTCGTGATACTGAGAATTTTTCCATGTATTCACTCATATCGATCCTCACAAGGTTATCTGTTGTATCAAACAGGAATTTTGCCAGTACTTTTGCCAGCTGTGTTTTGCCAACTCCTGTAGGTCCCAGAAAAATAAAAGTTCCGATCGGCTTATTGGGATCTTTCAGACCTGCACGGTTACGCTGAATTGATTTTACCACTTTCTGAATCGCTTCATCCTGGCCTATCACACTCCCACTGAGTTCATCAGCCATTTGAAGTAACCGTGTACCCTCAGTCTGGGCAATTCTCTGAACAGGAACGCCTGTCATCATTGCAACAACTTCAGCAACTTTCTCTGCATCAACTGTTTCCCTGTTAACTGCAAGTTCTTTCTCCCATTTCTTTTTTTCATGTTCAATCATGTCGAGCAGATCTTTTTCACGATCGCGGAAACTGGCAGCCTTCTCAAAATTCTGGTTCTTTACAGCTGTCATCTTCTCTTTTTTGGTCTCTTCCAGCTGTTTTTCCAGAGATAGTATTTTTTCAGGAACAACTATATTTGAAATGTGAACCCTGGAACCCGACTCATCAAGAGCATCAATTGCCTTGTCGGGCAGATGTCTGTCAGAGATATAGCGATTGGTCAGCTTCACGCATGCATCAATGGCATCATCAGTATAATTGACATTATGGTGCTCTTCATACCTTTCCTTTATATTATGAAGTATATGAATAGTTTCTTCAATAGAAGTCGGTTCCACTATGACTTTCTGGAACCGGCGTTCAAGAGCACCGTCTTTTTCAATGTGCTGCCTGTATTCATCGAGTGTTGTAGCTCCTATGCATTGAATCTCACCCCGGGCAAGTGCAGGTTTAAGCATATTGGCTGCATCGAGTGATCCTGTTGCTCCACCCGCACCGACAATTGTATGAATCTCGTCAATAAAAAGAATAATATTGTCATTCTTCGAAAGTTCATTAAGAATGGCTTTCATTCTCTCCTCAAACTGACCACGGTATTTTGTACCTGCAACAATCGATGCCAGATCGAGAGCAACAACTCTTTTATTGAAAAGGACCCGTGAAACGTTTTTCTTGATAATTCTCAATGCAAGTCCCTCAGCAATTGCTGATTTACCAACACCGGGTTCACCGATAAGTACCGGATTATTCTTTTTTCTTCTTGACAGGATTTGTGCCAGTCTTTCGATCTCTCTTTCCCTGCCGACAACCGGATCGAGTCGGCCTTCTTCTGCTGCTTTGGTAAGATCTATACCGAAATTATCAAGAACAGGAGTATCAGATGACGATTTCGAAGATGCTGAAGAGGGGATCTGTCCTTTGCCGGGACCTCCCAGACCCTGACCTTCATCATCCTCATCCCGGGGAAAATCGGCTTTGGCATTTGGTGATTCAGATTCAACCATTCGTCTGACAGACTGATATGTGACATCGAGCTCAGAAAGAAACCTGGTAACAAGTGCATTCTCATCTTTAAGAATTGCAAGCAACAGATGTTCAGAATCTATTGTAGGGCTTTTTAACGATTTCGCTTCAAGATAAACGAGCTTGAGTATCCTTTCAGTACTTCTCAACAGAGGAATAACCTCATGATCAGCAACAGGGATAGGGCTTTCCACCTTTATGCTCTTCTCAAGAGAGCCCTTCAATACCAGAAGATCAATTCCCTGGTTCATAAGTATTTCAATCGCAACGCTTTCACCATCTCTCAGTATACCAAGGAACAGATGCTCGGGACTGATGTGACTGTTGCCAAGTCTGATCGCCTCTTCCTTGGAATAACCAAGTATATCTTTTACTCTTTGCGAAAATTGTGAATCCATATTTTGTCTTATCTGATTCTGTTTTTCTCTGAATTACCGCCAATATGTCAGTAAAACCACTGACACAAGCCTGATTTACCCGATTTTCAAAGATAAACCATGCTCTCTATCTATCTGACAATTTCCATGCCCATTTATGAACAATTGTTGTTAAAAATTCACAGTCGGAAAAGCTGATAAATAGCCAAATTATAACTATTTTCGTAATTCCAATCTCCATAAAGGAGGTTTATTTATAAATACTTAATTAATAATCTGTTATGTCAGAGAGAGAGAGAATCATCAAGGTTAATATTGAGGAGGAGATGAAGTCAGCTTACATCGATTATTCGATGTCGGTTATTGTGTCGAGAGCATTACCTGATGTCAGAGACGGACTTAAACCTGTACATCGCAGGGTACTTTTTGGCATGTCAGAGCTGGGAGTACTGTCAAATAAACCTTATAAGAAAAGTGCAAGAATAGTAGGGGAGGTATTGGGTAAATTTCATCCTCATGGTGATTCCTCAGTTTATGAAGCCATGGTCAGGATGGCCCAGGAGTGGTCATTGAGATACCCGCTTGTTGACGGCCAGGGTAATTTTGGTTCTGTTGACGGAGACAGCCCTGCAGCAATGCGTTATACAGAAGCCAGACTTAAAAAAATTGCAGAGGAAACACTTGCTGATATCGATAAGGATACAGTAGATTTTCAACCTAATTTTGACGATTCATTAACTGAACCTTCAGTTCTTCCCACCAGAATCCCAAACCTGCTTGTGAACGGCGCTTCAGGTATTGCAGTTGGTATGGCAACAAACATGCCGCCACATAACCTTTCAGAAATCATTGATGCCACAATTGCTTATATTGATAATAATAATATTACCTCTGAAGAGATTCTTCATTTCGTTAAAGGACCCGATTTCCCGACAGGAGGAATAATTTACGGGAGTCAGGGTCTGAGAGATGCCTGCGAAACAGGAAGAGGAAGAATTGTTGTCAGGGCTAAAACCGACATTGAACTAACTCATTCAGGAAGGGAATGCATAATAGTGAATGAGCTGCCCTATATGGTGAATAAGGCAGAGATGATCAGGAAAATTGCTGATCTCATAAATGAGAAAAAACTGGAAGGAATCTCTTACATTAACGATGAATCCGATCGCAACGGCATGCGTATTGTGATAATCCTGAAGAAGGATGCCAGCGCCAATGTAGTACTTAATAATCTTTACAAATATTCATCTCTTCAGACATCATTCAGTGTCAATAACATAGCTCTTGTCAAAGGCCGTCCCAAAACACTGAATACAAAGGACCTGATACATTATTTTGTTAAGCACAGGCACGAAATTATAATAAGAAGGACAAAATTCGAACTTGACCAGGCAGAGAAGAGGGCTCATATACTTGAAGGACTTATTATTGCAAGCGACAATATCGATGAGGTTATTGCTATAATTAAAGCATCACAAACTCCTGACATGGCAAGAGAAAGGCTGATGGAGCGATTTGGTCTGTCAGAAATTCAGTCGAGGGCAATAGTAGAGATGAGGCTCAGGCAGCTTACCGGATTGGAGCAGGAGAAATTAAGAGCGGAATACAAGGAGGTAATGGATCTTATTGAATACCTAAAGAATATCCTTGCAAGTGTTGAACTGCAAATGAAGATCATAAAGGATGAACTTCTCGAAGTAAAGGAGAAATATGGTGACAAAAGACGCACGGAGATTATCCCTAATGCCGAAGAGTTTAATCCTGAAGATTTCTATGCTGATGAAGAAATGGTTATTACTATTTCGCATATGGGATACATCAAAAGGACTCCTCTTACAGAATTCAGAAGACAGAACCGCGGAGGGACAGGTGCAAAGGGTGGTACTACTAGAGATGAGGACTTCATTGAACATCTTTATATTGCCACCATGCACAACACAATGCTGTTTTTCACCAGGAATGGCAAGTGCTACTGGCTAAAAGTTTATGCAATACCTGAAGGATCCAGAACTTCCAAGGGCAGAGCTATGCAGAACCTTATAAATATAGAACCCAATGATAGTGTAAGAGCATTCATCAATGTTAAAAACCTCAATGATGAAGAGTATATTAACAATAATTTCATAGTTCTCTGCACCACAAAAGGTATAATAAAGAAAACATCACTTGAAGCTTATTCCCGGCCAAGGGTAAATGGAGTAAATGCCATTACCGTGAGGGAAGAAGATGAACTTCTTGAAGCCAGAATGACAAATGGCCAGCACCATATAATGCTGGCTATCAGATCAGGACGTGCAATAAGGTTCCCCGAAGCTTCTGTAAGGCCCATGGGACGTACTGCTTCAGGAGTACGCGGCATAAGACTTGCTGATGAAAAAACTGATTTTGTAATTGGAATGATCACTGTTGAGGGAAAGGAAAAAGAGATTCTGGTTGTGTCAGAAAAGGGTTATGGTAAAAGATCCGACATTGATGAATACCGTATAACAAACAGAGGCGGAAAAGGGGTGAAAACAATAAACATTACTGAAAAAACAGGATTCCTGATAGCACTTAAGGATGTAACCGATAGTCACGATCTTATGATAATCACTCAATATGGAAATATTCTCAGAAGTCCGGTTTCGGCACTTCGTGTAATGGGAAGAGCCACTCAGGGAGTAAGACTGATAAACTTAAGGGAAAATGATATAATTGCTTCGGTTGCTTGTGTGCTTGTAAATGAGGAGGATGAGGACCCAGATTCAGGCGTGTCAGAAGAAAATAAAATCTCTGAAGAGGAAAATGGCAAAGAATTTGATGTTTAAGAAGTAATATTATACATTTGGAAAAATTTTTACGAATATTAAATTAAATCATAATCATGAAAAAATTTATTCTGCTCGTTGCAGTTATTAGTATCTCAGTAGGAGCCATGTCACAGAAAGGTAAGGTAACAAGTGCTCTCAGTTTAATTGATCAGGGTCAGCTTGATAAAGCAAAAGAAGCAATCGACCAGGCACTGGTTGATGACAAATCTGCAAATTGGCCAAATACTTTTTATGCCAAGGGAAGACTTGCACAGGCTTCATGGGAATCAGAAAACCCAAAATTCAAGGCATTTTATCCCGATCCTCTTGCTGAAGCTTATGCAGCATACGAAAAATCAATGGAACTTGATCCTAAAGGTCAGATGAAAAAGAAAATTATAACAAGCATGACCTATAGTCAGCTTGCATCAGATCTTTACATTCAGGGAAGTGATCAGTTCGAAGCCAAGGATTTCAAGAATGCTCTCAAATCCTTTGAAACACAGATCACTATTTCTGAAGGAGATATATACGTTGGATCAATTGATACAGGGATGTATTATAATGCAGGCCTTGCCGCTATCAATTCAGGTGATCCTCAGACAGCTATTAAATACTTTCAGCAATGTGCTGATATGAAGTACCTGGGTATCACACCATACTATCAGATCTATGAAAGTTACCTGGGAATGGGCGACACCATCAAAGCTGAGGCAACTCTTATGGAACTTCCCAAATTGTTTCCCGATGATAAAACCATCACTCTTCAGTTGATTGACCTCTATATAAAAAGTGGTAAAAATGAAGACGCCCAGAAGTATATTAAGGTTGCAAAAGAAGCAGATCCAACAAATTATACTCTCTACTTTGCATCCGGTATTATTTACCTTAATGAAGAGAAATACGATGATGCGATAGTTGAATTGCAAAAATCAATCGATATAAATCCTGAAGTTTTTGACACACAGTATGGAATAGGAGCAGCCCATATCAATAAAGCTGCCGAAATGTTCAAAGCTGCTAATGAGATAATGGATGTAAAAAAATACAGTGATGCTGTAGATCAGGCTAATGCAGTTTATGCAAAAGCCCTTCCTTTTATGGAGAAAGCACATCAGCTTAGTCCGGAAGATACTTATACAATGGAAAGTCTTAAGGAACTTTATTACAGGATGAAAAAGACTGATAAGTATAATGAAATCAAAGCATTACTTGATGCAGCACCGGCTAGATAGCTGGTTTAATCTTATAAAGAAAGAGGGGTATTTTAAATATGCCTCTTTTTTTTGTACTATCCGGACAGGAGAGTGGTAACCAGAACAATTAATATCCAGTATGAATACTAATATATTCTATTTGACATAATATTAATTATAGGCTTTATGTTTTATGCCTTTTTAAGTATCACAGCTGCTTATCAGCCGTCTGCATATTATGGTCATATCATTCCAACCGCTCCCTTCATCTTCATAATAAATTTTTACATCAGCCGGTTATAATTTTTTAACCCCGATTCCGGGAGCATCAGGCAAAATAATCTTTCCATCAGCTATCTTAACTCCTTCAAAGAGATCATTCTTTATAAGCAGATTACCGTCAAGATCTGCCCAATCCACCATCGGTGAGAGCTGTGCTGCTGCTGATATTGCACACGATGTTTCAGTCATGCATCCTATCATTACCTTCATATTAAGCGCCCTGGCTGTGTTTATCATCTTAAATGCAGAACGCATCCCTCCGCACTTCATCAGCTTAATATTTATTCCACTGTAAACACCATCTGCCTTCTTTACATCCATGATCGTCTGTACTGATTCATCCGCAATTACAGGTAATGGACTGTTCTGTGTTAACCAGGCAATATCTTCAACTAATGATTTAGGCATAGGCTGTTCTATAAATACAACTCCTTGATCCTTAAGCCAGTATATCATATCAAGAGCCATCTGTCTCTCCTTCCAGCCCTGGTTAACATCAACACATAGTGCTTTATCAGTTACACTTCTGATAGTCTGAATCATCTCCTTATCATTATCCTGTCCCAGTTTTACTTTGAGAATCCTGTAAGGAGACGCTTCCGCAACTTTTTCCCTGACAACCTCCGGTGTATCAATTCCGATCGTGAAAGATGTAAATGGGGTTTTCTCCGGATTAAGGCCCCATATCCTGTACCACGGCTGATTCATAAGCTTTCCGACAAGATCATGCAAAGCAATATCAACAGAAGCCTTGGCTGCATAATTACCCGGTGCAAGCTGTTCTATATAATCCAGGATCTCCTCCATCAGGAATGGGCTTGAGAATCGAGCCAGATCAACCAGTTTAAGGAAATTATTAACTGTTTCATGACTTTCACCCAGATATGGTGGCATTGATGCCTCTCCAAAGCCCGTCAATCCATCATACTCAATCTCCGTCAGCATAACCGGAGTTGACTTGCGCGAGCTGGTGGCAATTGTAAAAACATGCTTCAGTTCCAGATCATACGGACTGAATCTCAATGTCATGCCTTTTCCTTTACCTGAACCGGCCTGCTTATCATTTTGAGCATTGCAACTTAATCCCATATATGAAAATCCGGCAACTCCCGCCAGCGTTCCGCAATTCCTCAGAAAATCTCTCCTGCTTGTCATCTGCTAATCAGTTAATTATTAATACCAACTATGTTCTTTAACAGCAACAATGCCTTTAGAACCCTGTGCCCCGATAATCCTTCTGGCAGATAAAAGCGAGTTCTTACGATAACTGCTGTAATTGCTGCGGGTTGAATCAAGACTGTTGATCATAACCCTTCCTGCCGAATGTATAAATTCACCATCACCTTTATAAACAGCTACATGAGTTACCCTGTGTTTTAAATTCCGGACTGAACCGAAAAAAAGCAGATCCCCTTCCTTAAGATCATTCCACCCTTTTGAAATATCAACAGGCAAGCCATGCATCGCCTGCAATGAAGCATCTCTGGAGAGGATAATCCCGTTCATAAAGTATACCGACTGCACAAAACCACTGCAATCCACAGCCTTTGCTGAAGAACCTCCCCACAGATAAGGCACCCCCATCATCGTTGAAGCAACTTTATATACACTTTCGCTATGAGGTATGGTGTTATCTTTCCATTTGTTAAACTCTTTAACAGTATTGCTTCTGACATATCCTTCCCTCCCGTCAGGCAGAATTACTTTTGCAAATCCCTTTAAACTGCCAGCGTTTTTCATTATGCATCCGGCAACCAGGTCTCCGACATATCCTTTTTCGTCCGGTGATTCATAAATCCACCCTGAATTATTCAGATATATGAGTTTGGGAGAATCTTTCCATATTTTCAGATCAGATTCACTCATCAGCTGCACTGATGACTTTTCAGTCCATGAAATATAATTATCAGGTGTCTGAATCAGTAACCAATAGTCTTCATTCTTCAGTACCCTGACCGGCGTTCCCATTAAAGTCTGGGATACAAGTTCAGCATCATGTCCCGGCTCCCTGCGGAGATTAATAACACTCAATGAAACAACGCCATAGCGATATTCACCTAAACTAACACCTGGCAAAACCAAAATGCTGTCCCTGACAATAAAACCTGATTTTTTAAGAGTATCAATTACCGCTTGTTTTAATTCAGGA
>MENI01000125.1 GCA_001768195.1 Bacteroidetes bacterium GWA2_40_15
TTATGCTGTGTAGTATTCAGCTTTTTATTACATCGGAAACTGTCAATAAAAGCTTGTTCATTCGTATTCTATCTTAGTTGTTTTCTCTATTTTTAAGTTCTCCTTCGATTTTCTTTTTACCCATATATATTGGTATAAATATCACCATGCATGCTGCGGTAGTAGCAAAAAGTGCATTATTGAAGCCCTTTCCAATTACTAAAAGATAGATTAGTGCTGATACATCTAACACAACAGCAGCAATTAAGATCACTAAAAGTATGAATGCATACTTTTTTCTTTTTTGAAGTTGATTAGTGGTGAGATTACCAAATTTCCCTTTTTCCATAGTCATATATTTTTAATTAAAGTAGATTTTGGTGACATTGTGGTCATTGATTGCTTTAACAAAAGTAAGGACAATTTCTTTATTTGTCATCATTTGATAGTCTAAGGAGTTGAAAGTATAAGATTGATAATAATTGGAAATAAGGCTGTTAGCACAATTATTTTATTATTAAATCGCTTCAGCAGAAAGCTTTTTTAAAATCTTTAAGGCAGATTGACAGTCTCCGATTGCAGAATGGTCACCTGCAGGAAGTCGCTGAAATCTGTAGTTGCCATAATAATCATTCCATTCCCCAATGAATTTCGAATATTGCTTCATAATGCAATCATGTTTGAATCTTAATGCTTTGCAACCATCTTGGTCACAGGTTTGATTTATTATCCGTGTATCGTACTCATCATTGTAGATAAGTACAGTCTTTCCGGCAAAGACTCTTTCTACATCAGGTAAAATGTCTTTAAACGATGGTGCATTATCAAGCATATTCATTGTAATTCCATGAACATTTGTTGCAGCAGATGGAATTGACTTTTTCTTTGTCGGTTTGATCAGAGAATTAATGAGAATAGTACCCTTTAAGTCAATAATCCCGATTTGAACAATCACGTCATTGTTATCTAGCCCGGTAGTTTCTGTATCAAGAATCACGTATGAGTCAAGGTTAGAAAGAATTGATTTTGCCCATAAAACTGAGTCATTTCGGTCTTTAATACTTCGATGTGCCATAGTAATTGATTTTTAAGTTATTACATCTAATCCTCTGTGCTGTTAGCACAAGTATTTTTTCGTCGCGCGATGGTAAAGTCCCGGTAGAAAGTAGCATTGTTAATTAAATAACAGATGTTTATAGATGAAGGTGGGAGGGCCAATTGTCTGTCGTGCGATGGCAGGTCCCGGTATAAGTGCAGAAATTATCTTGTCAAGACGAAACATTTTAAAAACGGCGCGAAGGTGTAATCATCACATACTGAAATATTTGTGCTAACGGCCCGGTGGTATAGGGAGTTGCCGTCTGTGTCAGGGTTGGCATGTGTTTTTGCAAAGTCCCGGTAAGTGGGCAGGAGTTACGTGTCACGATAAAGTTGTCCAGATGACTGAGTCCCGATAAACGGCACGGAGTTGTCACGTCAAGATAAAATTGTCCAGATGGCTCTGCAAAAACCATGACAACTGTGCGAAGGCCAGCAGCCCTATTGACTTTGTCTCGGCAGCAGGAGTAGTCACGGTACCAAAAATTGAATAAGTGGATTTAAGTTTGCTCGCATAGACTTTTTGAGCTGATTACTAAGCTGTCCGGGCTGCTGAAGGCAATTACCCATACCATCCGTGTTATGTGGTCGTAGCAATTAGTTTCTCGTCCAGCAGTGAATTTGTCTCTTGATTCTTTGTCTCGGTTTCTGGTGGAGATGAACTTTTGATTTGTTTCTCCATGTTTAATTCATTGATTCGTTTTTTGTTCAGAAAGTGAGTTGCATATAAACTCTCTATTTGGTGGTCTCGGGATTTACTGAAAATGAGTCTCTTTTTGGGACCTTTACCCCATTTATTGTATCCTGTCCATGATGCTTCAAGATTCCATTCTGCTGAGTACTTTCGAATAAACTTGTTAACAGCAGATAGCTTATGTAAATTTGCCTGGCAGGCCTTTTCAAGATACGGAATCTTGCCAAATCTCCAGTTTTGATAATCGGCCTCTTTAATAAATCCAAGCTTTAACAGTACATCCACAGAACATACGTAGCCTTTCTTATAGGCAAGTTCTGAGGTGAATTGTTTCACTTTCTTTTCTAACTCTTTGTTATTCATTTTCGTGCTCAAAATCTAAGACCTCAAGTTGATCTTTGACCCATTCAATTAATCTATGGTTTTTAAAGTCAAACCATTTCTCACGATATGGTCCAGAATTGTCCACAACCCACTTGAAGTTTTGAAAAGGATGTTTTCTATTTAATGCATTAATTAGGCTGTCCCGTAATTCTCTACTATCAACACTTTCAGCAAAGTCAGCCATTATCTCAAATGATTCATGGGATTCCATTCTATCAATCTCGACATATTTATCCCAATTTTCTTCTAAGTCATTCAGAACATCTTCCCAAGGCTCTCTATCATCGGTCTGCCAACTCTCAAAATTTAGAACAGTCTTAATTTCTCCTGTTTCTTTATTAATGTAGCATCTCATCCCGCAGTCAAGTTCCTCGGCAATCTCTTTGATCTGATCTTTTGTTAGCTTAATCATTGTGCTAAAATAAACTTTTTCTTTATTTCAGAGAAGCATTTTGTCTCGGTAAATGGGTAGTGACTTAGTCCTGGTGAAAACCCAAGAAAAGGCCGTTATGTGGCGTGGCATTTTTAAAGTCCCGGTAAATGGGCAGGATTTGCGTGTCACGATAAAGTTGTCCAAATGGATGAATCCCGATAAACGGACGAGATTTAAGTGTCATGATAAATTCTCTAATGTAGACAGTCTCGGGTTTTGCGAGCTATGCCACATAACGGCCCGGCGGTTGAGGGAGTAAACGTTGGTGGCGCCGTCCGCCGATACGAGTCCCGGTACTTTAGCCGGAATATTGTCCCGGCGGCAAGCCACCATGGCGCAGTTTTTGCAATCCCGGCGAAGTATTTAATTGTCTCTTTAGCACTGATTTGTCCAGAGCCGGAGTCAGGGTTTAAGTAAATGGATGAGAGGTATCGTTTCAAGATAAAGCTGTCAAGGTGTAGATGCAAAAACTGTGACAAGTTTATTACCCCAACCGTCCGTGTTAGCACAAGTTTATTATTTTTTAATTGTCAGGTTATCAGGATTTTGTCTGCAGTCCCAAATTGTTATAATCCTAATAGTCCCCTCTACAATTTGATAAAATATTGCATAATCTCCTTCAATTATAGCCCTAATGTTTTCAACATCAGATTGAATTCCAATAAGAGGATGTTTACTAAGAAGTCGGATTGCTTTACGTAGCTTTGAATTAAGCTTGTTACTATAAGTTTTTGATCCATTACGGATATAGAAAAATTCCAGGATGTTTGAAAGGTCAGCCTTTGATTGAGACGACCATTCTATTTTCCTTTTAACCATTTATCAATTTCTGCTTCAACTTGGTCATTAGAAATTGTTTCTCCTCTTAAGAATTGTTCCTGTCCTTTTTTAATCCGTTCTCTTTGTTCAGGAGTAGTCTTATAAATGAGTTTTTCAGACTTAGTATCAATAATGGTATTCACGGCAGCAAGGAATGATTTGTCATTTATAGCTGCTATCTTATGTATCAGGATGTCTTTAAGTTCAATGGTTGTCATGATGCATAATGTTTATACAAAGATACTACATTTTTAAATAATACATTCTAAGTTTTACCCCTAAGCTGTTAGCACAAGTTTTTTAATGCGCGAGGGGCAAGTCCCGGTAGAATGCAGAATTGATATTTTGTTAACAAAATCATATAGATGGCGGCGGGCAGGCCAATGGTCTTTCGTGCGAGGGGCATGTCCTGTTTTGGTGCAGTAATTTTCTTGTCAATGTGAAATATGTTAAACACGGCGGGAGGGCATAATCGTCACATTATGAAATATTTGTGCTAACGGCCCGGCGGTTGAGGGAGTAAACGTTGGTGGCGAAGTCCGCCGATTCCCGATCCCGGTACTTTAGCCGAAAAGTAGTCCCGGCGGCAAGCCACCATGGCGCAATTTTTGCAAATCCGGGTATAGGTTATTAGTCCTAATTTAACACTATCCTATCCACCAGCAGCCAAAAGATTTTGTATGAAATTCGAAAGCATGTTTATCAAGGTAACTGTCCGGGTGTGGAATGCAAAAATTGTGACAAGTTTATTACCCCAACCGTCCGTGTTATAGTGCGTTTATTATTTTAACTTGTCTTTCAGGAAGGATTCTTCCCAATATTCTACTCCAGAATTTAAACTATTAACAATAATTCCATTCTCATCAAGAAGAAGCATTTGTGGTATCGCTTTAATCCCATATATCATAAAAGCTTTATTATTCCACCCTCTTAAATCAGAAATATTCGTCCAGATGAGACTATCTTTTTTAATTGCGTTCTTCCAGTCATCAGAATCATCATCGGCTGAAATGCTGATTATGTTGAGTCCTTTGTCATGATATAAGTTATAAACTTTTCTAAGTGCTGGATGGTCTGCACGGCAAGGTCCACAACTTGAGGCCCAAAATTCAATTATTGTAAATTTACCCAGATTGTTTATAATTGATTCGGTTTTTCCTTCTGGGGTTAGTTGAGAACAGTCGACAACTTTTTCGCCTACTTTGGGGGTCTCTGGTAAGGAAATATATTCTTTAATGAACTCTGCTTTCTTATCTGATTTAAATTTATATGGAAGTTCGTTGTACACTTTTTGTAAATCGCTTTTGCTTAAAACTGAACTATAGTCTGTTATTTCCGAAGCAAATTTGTAAAAAGCTACATCATTATCAATATATTTTAGATAGAGCTGTGTTTTTTCATTTTTATATTGTGTCAGAAATTTATCAATCTCCTTTGAGATGCTGTCTTTAATTGTTTGATTAATTGTCGTGGCACTGGCCATTTTTAAGTCTGATAATCTATTACTGGATTTTCTTACTAAACTCTCAAATCGTTGATGGATTATGTTGGAAGTAGAACCCTCAACTTTTGCATTTGCGAAATAGTCATAGTTACCGGTAATATTTGTTTTTGAATTCTCCAGCCAAAGGACTAATCTGTATTTATCATATTTTGGTTTATCCTCCCATATTCCTATCTCTCTTGGTGCAGGGAAATTATACTTAATCTCAAATTTGTTGCCAAAGACTTTTATCCTTTGTAATGTTTTTCCACTGTCGATGTCAACAAAATTAAGGATTGTTCCATCAGGAATATTTGTTAATGATGCTGTAAGTATTCCTTCGTGTGATTTACTCTTGTTGCAAGCCAATAGCAGACAAAAGAGGCCGGTTAGCATGGCGATTTTTCTCATACACATAGGTTTTTTTAACGAGCAATTGAAATTCTAATTTTCTATATGTTTTGAGGCTTAATTGGTTTTTGCAAAGTCTCGGTAGACGGGTGCAAGTTTTCTCGTCCAGATAAAACTGTCTTGACGGCTGAGTCCCAGTAAACGGCTGCGAGTTGTCCCGTCACTATGAAAATGTCTTGGTGGCACTGCAAAAACCATATTTAATATTTCTCAAATTTGCAAAGTATAGAAAATAAATTTAATCAAATAAATTAACTTGAGTTATAGTGCGTTCGTCCAGGTAAATTTGGGGTCAGTCACGGGCCCCGAATGCACTATAACGGCCCGGTGGTATGGGGAGTTGCCGTCTGTGTCAGGGTTGGCATGAGTTTTTGCAAAGTCCCGGTAAGTGGGCAGGATTTCCGTGTCACGATAAAGTTGTCCAGATGGCTGAGTCCCGGTAAATGAGCAGGATTTGTCACGTCATGATAAAATTGTCAAGATGGCGACGCAAAAACCATGACAACGGCGCGTCGGCCAGCAGCCCTATTGACTTTGTCTCGGCAGCAGGAATAGTCACGGTGCCGAAAATTTGATAAGTGGGTTTAAATTTGATCGCATAGACTTATGGAGTTGATTACTAAGGAGTCCGGGCTGCTGAAGGCAATTACCTATACCATCCGTGTTAGCTTGCGTTTTTTTAATTTTTCGAGTTGTCAAATTTGTCTCTGGTTGATTTTTCAAATCCCTCTATTTCAACAAGTAGTCTACTCAGGGTTAGATATCTATTACCAATTTTTTTAATACAATCATGCAGATATGTAAAATCAAAACTGATATGACCGCCAGCTTTTTTATGTTCTGAATATATAACCATCTGTCTTTTGTGTGTTTCTATAACATCTCTGACATAATCGATATCAATTGATTCAAATTCTAAGCATCCA
The DNA here is from genome assembly GCA_001768195.1 of Bacteroidetes bacterium GWA2_40_15. Classification (GTDB taxonomy): domain Bacteria; phylum Bacteroidota; class Bacteroidia; order Bacteroidales; family VadinHA17; genus LD21. The sequence goes on from MENI01000125.1 coordinate 6,228, forward strand.
ATTATTTTTTCTCTAATTGGTTTTAAGACTGATATCAGGTTGTTCTTAAATTCCATAGTCTCGTTCAAGTATTCCTGAAGAAACATGTAATCATTTATATGCTCTTTTTCTGATGCATTAGCAATCTTAACAATACATACTTTAGTTTTATCTATTACTTCATTAAGGGATTTAAAATTCTCTTTTATGAGTAGTGATTCTATCTGTATATTTACAACATCATTTGAAAGGATCATAAGGGGACTGAGAGTCTCTCCAACATTTTTTGTCTCGTTTAATCCTTTCATCAATAATCGTGGATTTGATATACCTGATAGAATTTCTTCCACTTGGTCATCATCTAAATATGGTTTAAAAATTGAATCCCATAATATTTCACTAATCTCCTTGCATCCAGAATTCCATGCGTCGAAACACTGATCTTCAAATTTCAGGATGAACTCTAATGACCATGGTAGAGATGGATTTCTAAATAAAGGATAATTGTCAAGTTTTAATCGGTACTTGGATATAAGATTTTCAGACCATGGAATACCTGTATTCATGGCTATTTCATGCCAATACCATTTGTCGAAGTATTTGTCTATTAGCTCCTCTGACCAGGGAAGAGATGAGTTTAACGCGATTGTATGTCGGCCCATTTCTTTGAATTCCCAAATTATTCTATTTTTATTTTGTTCTATATGCTTAAGCGAAAGACATAAATTATTATTTGAACTTAAAAACACCCAATCCCATTTATTTTTAAAGTAATCAAAAATGCCATCATTAAAGGGAATTGCTTCATTATGACTCATTTCAGTCCAATGCAATCCAAAAGGTTTATATAATGGTATTTTTTGGTATTTCTTAATGAGATGAAGTGACCATTCGATACCTTCATTTTGGCTTACACCTTTCCAAGGAGATACGGTCCATTTATTTGTGCTTTTTTCTTCATTTTCCCAGAAGGGGCTATACTTATCAATAAATGATTCAGCCCATGGAAGGGAAGGATTATAGCATAAATGGGCCCAACTAAATTTATTCTTATATTTTGAAATGAATTCCTCTGTCCAGAGATTTTTATCTATTATATTAGAGAGATTTTTATCAAATAGATTAAAATCAACAATCATTTTTTCAGTCCATTGGATACTTTTATTCATTGCAAGCCAGTGCCAATTCCAGTGATTTTGGAATGATTTTAATAAGTCATAATTCCAAGGGATTCCGATATTTCCGGAAATTTCCTCACGTGAGCCAAACTTTCTAGAATATTTTGAGATAAAATCTATGGACCATGGTAAAGAAGGATTTTTAGACAGAGCATATTTCCATTCTAACCTGGACTCAAATTGATTTAAAAAGGATTCTGTCCATTTAATATACTTATTAGAAGAGAGGGATACCCAATCGATTGTTTCTTTGTGACTTGATATATGGGATTCTGTAAGAGGATAATATTTGCATAACCATGAATTCAATAATGTAGCCCTTCTCAAAAACAAGCCTAATAAACTCTCTTTGGAATCAGTCATTAAATAATGGGTTTAAGATTATGAAAACAACTTTGTACTACAAACAAATTCCTTAATGTTCTTTCTTACATGAAGTTTTATAGAATGAACCTATCTAAAATTCCCCAGGTACCAGCGTATCCTCTCCAGTTTGCAGTCCCACTTATAACATAATCAGGCTTCTTATTAATCTTTGAAAAATATTGCCCTAAAGGTTCAGTGTTTAAACTGTATTCGATTCCTCTATAGAATAGTTTTTCTCTTTCTTGTGCTGTCATTTATATTTTCAATTACTGAACTTCTTTTTACCTAATTTACAAAATGAGTTTTCAAATTATTTCTGAAAAAATCATGATACTTTTTATTTCCAAAATTTATTACAATAAGATTTATTTTAGCTCTAGTAAGACCTGTATATATTATCTCACTACTGGTAAATGGGAATTCTAATTGCGTATCATCCTCTATAATAAGAAACAATGAATGAATTTCCCAACCCTTAAAACTATGAACAGTGGCAAGTTTTGTCGTTCCAGTCTTTAGCCAAAAGTGAATTTTTTTATTTCTTCTAATTTCTTCTATTATCTGATTCCGAATATCAAGGTGGTTCTCTTCGGTAAGTTTTTTAAAATACTCAGCAGACTCAAAAGTGGTCTCGGTCTTTTCATTCATTTTTGTTCGAATACATTTGTCAAGTTCTCGTAAGAAATCTACCCTTGCAGAAAGGATTCCGATATCACTTGGGTGTACATCTAACTTTTCGACAATTGATATATACTTTTTAATAAAATCAAAGGGCTCAGGTTTGTTATTATAGAAAATATACTCAATGGTTTGAGAATAAAAATCAAGTTCTGGATTTTCTAGAACTTCGATTTCATCAATGGAGTATTTTTTATTAAAGAATTCTCTTTGAAATTTTAGTGCTATCTTACCTATGTTGCTTGTAAATCTTTTTGAAGTATTTAGAGATTTATTCCAACTCCCTCGTATAGTTTTTATTACAGGCTCTCTGTTTTCATCTAAGGGTCTGTTATATATGTTCTGTTTTTCATCCCCAAAAACTACCAATTCTGTATCCTTATTTGTAAAATACTTTGTAATGATTTCAATCCAGTTTGTATTATAGTCTTGGATTTCATCAATGAAAACTGCTTCATATGGGGCAATTTCATTTTTTACAGGCTCAAAAAAAAATGTGTTACTAAACGGTTCAAGTGAAGTAATAGGTAAATTATGATTATTTGCCTGTGATTTAAAGAATTGATGATAATTAGTTATATAAAAGTATTTCCAATAAAACTCCTCTCTTACTTCATTGATTTTGTCATGGATATAATTTGTAAGAGACAGATTAAATGTCAAAATCAGAATATTAGATTTAGTTCTTACATGCGCATTGACTGCCCTTTTAGCTAGCACCATTGTTTTTCCACAACCTGCTAGGCCTTTTATCTTACGTTTCTGACCACTTTCGCTCTTAATGAGTTCTCTTTGTTGTGGAGTATAATTTATGTCAATTCCCTCTTCAATTCTATGAAAAGGAGGTTGTAGATATCTTCTAAATCTTTTGTAAAGGGATTCTTCAAATAACGTATTAGACTCCTTTTCGAATAATAAATCGATATTTAATTGTTCTAAAGAATCCTTACAAGTTATGTAGGTGCAGTTTTTTTCAAGCGAATTTATAATAGCTTGATGAGCATCGATATTTTTTGTGCCAGTTATAGCTTCTAACAATTCTGCTTTGCTGGTCTTGTGAAAATATATGACACATTTTATCAAATGAGAATAGGATTTGTTTTTTAAATAATATTCATAAAGCCTATCAATGTGAAGCTTAATTAAGTTATCCTTATATTCACTTACTTGGGAAAAAGGAGATCTGATTTTTACATTGTTTGCTTTGAGTTCCCAATTTGTTTTACCTTTTATTGTGTAATTGTTTAAATTCCAATCCTTAACCTCGATAATGATTATTCCGTAGTTTTTTCTAAGAATCACTATGTCAGGATTATCTCCGTTTATCTGAGGTTGAATAAATACTTCTGATGAATCATTTAAATTTTCTTTTAAGTAACTTAAAATGTACAATTCACCTTCCGTTGGAGGTTGATGAGTCTTTTTTACTTGATTCAAATCAGGATGAAAAGTTGGCATCTTAAAGGATTTAATTATTAAATATCTTTTACTGATGCTAGGTTACGAATGCAATTTAATAATAAATGGCATTCTTATCTATTGTTTATGCCGTTGTATAGGTGGTTTTAATTAGTCCCGGTTAATTGGCATGAGGATTCTCATCATAATAAAGGCATCTCGGTGGCACAGTCCCGGTAAGTGGGCAGGAGTTGTCATGTCAAGATATAATTGTCTCGGTAAAAGTTTTGGGGTCAATGCAAGCTAACGGCCCGGCAATATGGGGAGGTTGTGTTACCCGACGCAAGCACCGAGTAGAGTCCTGGTACTTTAGCCAGAAAGTTGTCACGGTGCAAGGAGGGTATGGCGCACTTTTTGCCGTCATGGTACAAGTTTTATTGCGTACTGGCGCGATCGCGGTATAAGGTTGATCGGAGCCGGGAGTTTATCCCCGGTTACAAATTTGGTTGCGGGCACTGGCGCAGTGTCGCGGTACAAACTATCTCGAAGGCAGTAATTTATCAAGGTGCAGGATTTTAATTATGTGCAGATGAGCGTGTCCGGGTGTAACGGCCATTACAAATTTGTCTTGGGTGCAGGAGCTAAAGCAAAAAGTGTGACAAACAACTTACCCATATTGTCCGTGTTAGGCGAAGCCGTATTTTATTTTTTGTCTTGGAGTAAGAATTCTAATCTTTAGCCAGTCTTAATTTGTAAAGTCTAAATCCGACCATTGGGAACCAGATAAGATATAATGGTCCAGCTATAAACATTAGTATGTTGCCCAATGCTGGTGAAAAGAATCCCAGAATAATATGGGTAAGGTCTAATCCATGAGTAGCAATCCCGGTAATTGCTGTCGCACGGTTAAAAATGTTTGTACGAAGCATTAGAAATGAAATTATGAGAGCTCCGGTCTGGAGAAGTAGTCCGCCAATTTTTGCTCCGGTTCCATGCCACATATCTGAAGCTAAAATTGATTCTCCTGCAGCTAGCAGTTGATTTTTTTGATTGTCAGAAGTTGCAGTGGTAAATCTGTCGCTAAGATGTAGATATGAAAAAACAGAGGGAGTAGCGAGGAAAAGTGTCACCCCGGCAAAAGCCAGAATCATTGAAATCATCGATATCGATTTGTCCGAGTCTTTGAGTGCAATGTACAGGCTGTAAAAGAGTAAATAATAAAGCGGCATGATGAAGACAGTCAGGATATCAAGACGCAAGAGTCCTGCTAGTTTATTATCGTGGAGAATGGAAAATGTTTGTTCAATAGTCTCAGGCGGTCCTCCAATAAGGGTCATTATTAGCAGAGTTGCTAGTGAATACCCTAAAAGAATAAAGCAAGCAGTTCCTCCAATCCAGTAGACTGTTTTTTGTGATGAAGTGTGAAAGTCTTGAATCATGTTGAAATTTTTATCGAAAGTACAATTAATTTTGGAACGGCCAAAACGCACGCATACAATCGGTTACGCCTAACGGCCCGGCGGTTGAGGGAGTAAACGTTGGTGGCGCCGTCCGCCGATTCGAGTCCCGGTACTTTAGCCGAAAAACTGTCCCGGCGGGCAAGCCACCATGGCGCAGTTTTTGCAATCCCGGCGAAAGATTTAATTGTCTCTTTAGCACTGATTTGTCCAGAGCCGGAGTCAGGGTTTATATAAATTGATGAGTGGTATCGTGTCAAGATAAAGCTGTCAAGGTATTGATGCAAAAACTGTGACAAGTTTATTACCCCAACCGTCCGTGTTAGCACAAGTATAGATTATTTTTCTATCTCTCTGATAAGTTTCTCAAGTGTAGGAATATCTTGATGGATAGTCTTCCAGACAACAGTAACATCGACACCTAAATAGTCATGGATGAGTTTGTCCCGCATACCGGCAATCTCTTTCCAGGGGATCTTATAATAGGTTTGTTTTGTGTCTTTAGAGATTTTTTTTGAAGCCTCGCCAATTATCTCAATATTTCTAATGATAGCATCTTGAACCATCTCATTTGTCTTGAATTTTTTCAAAGACAGACCGTTACTAAACTCATTGATTTTTCTGATACAATCAAGAATATGCTCAATGTAAGCGAGATCGTCCTTAATCATTACAATATGCTAATAAGGTCTTTCTTAATGCTTTTTATTATTCTCTTATTTTTCAAAGCTCCAGTTGTCACCAGGTCAACTTTGACACCAAGAATTTCGGTAAGGTCATTTTCTAATTTAATAAGTGTCAACAAAGAAGGAGCCTCTTTAAACTCAACTAAGATATCGATATCGCTACCCTTCTTATTATCTCCTCTGGCAAAGGAACCAAAGATACCAACCTTAATAGGGTTAAACTCTTTTAAGTGACTCAAGATTATATTTTTAATCTCTGATCGGTCCATTTAGAATGTTTTTACAAATCTATTAATAATTGATCATTCAACAATGCAGCTGTCTAGTTTTAGTTATGAGTCAAATCTGTCCGGTTGCATTAATTTGGCTTTAAGCTGTTAGCACAAGAATTTTTTCGTTGCGCGATGGTAGAGTCCCGGGTAGAAAGCAGTATTGATAATTAAATAACAGATGTTTATGGATGAAGGCGGGAGGACCAATCCTTTGTCGTGCGATGGCAGGTCCCGGTAAAAGTGCAGAAACTAACTTGTCAAGATGGAACTTTATAAAAACGGCGCGAAGGGTTAATCGTCACATACT
>MENI01000126.1:0-41722 GCA_001768195.1 Bacteroidetes bacterium GWA2_40_15
AGCATGGCAGAATGTAATTAATTTTTACAATTTAATTTTGTGAATTGAATTTCATATGATGCTGTTGATCATGAATCAGTCAAATTTAATCAACAAAACGGAAGAGTCAATTTTTTCAAATCGTTTTTATAATTATTAACATTTTTGTACGAGGGCCCGGGTTCAAAGGGATAAATCAGACAGCTGAGAGTTTTACTGACATATGTTCATCAGGGGTTTATGGCAGCATCAAAAAATGCCATAATGTTTTCAACCGGAGTATCGGGCTGGATGTTATGAGCCGGAGCTATTATGTATCCTCCTTCTTTCCCCAGAATATCGATCCTGCGCCGTACTTCATCTCTTATCATCTGAGGTGTTCCAAAAGGTAACAGATGCTGAACGTCTATCCCTCCGAAAAAAACCAGGTCTTTTCCGTAAGTCTTTTTAAGAAAAACAGGATCCATACCCTGTGCAAGCGGCTGAATCGGATTTAGGATATCCAGTCCCACTTCTATAAAATCCGGAATGATCGGTAAAATAGAACCACAGCTATGCCAGGCAATTTTAATATCAGGTCTGACTTTCCGGAATTCTTCAAACATATATTTAATTCTGGGCTTGAAAATTTTTCTCCAGGTCTCAGGATCCATTATCATTCCGCCCTGAGTACCAAAATCGTCTCCGCACCAGAGAATATCAACTCCCATCTCAATCAGTTTCTTGCCGGCAACAATAATATAATTCATGATCTTATCCATCAGGTGAGCCTGATATTCAGTTTCCATCATCAGATCCATCAGGAATTTTTCCATCCCGGTAAGATACCAGGACATTTCAAAAAACATGGTTTCCACATCGCCGATAACTGCAAATTTTTCAGCATAACATTCCATCATCTTCACAGCCTGGTCATACCGGCCGGGAGCATTCGGATCCGGAAACGGATATTCCAATATATCTTTTTCTGAAGAAGCATTGGCAAGCGGATATTCGGCGAATTCGGTATATATTCCAACATTCCGGAATATCATTCCCCATTCGTTTTTTATTCTCCCGTCGGGAAGAGTTATGGTTGGAGCATTCGTCGGAACAGTAGGTGCAATAGCAATGATATCCACTCCCATACTGGTAAGCAATCCCATATGCGACATCCTTGCCGATTCCATTGCATCGAACGGTTCTTCATATGGAAGATGAAGGGCTTCACTCAATTTCTCCGCCACCTGGGGTGTGAGTGAGACATATACAGGCGGCCTGTCGGGTTGCCGGTGGTTGATGGCAGCCAGTGTGCGTTCTTTTGATTCCATGTTATCTCAATTGGTTAGGGTTACCTCCCATCTGCCTGGGTCATGGATAGTAAATTCGAAAACTACATTGGACTGGGAGGTATGTAATTGATTCCAGGTCCGGTACCTGATCTTAACCTCGAGTGGGAATCGCAGATTCTGGATGCCGATTGAAGTTCCCGCCTGGTATTCTTCACCGCTGTCTGAAACCATAGAGAATCCTTCAATATCGGAATTAATCCTTCCCCCGATTATGATTTTTATAATTACGTCATTGCCTGAATCGGATATTTTTCGAAAGTTGGAGCGCACCACACCCAGGTTTCTTATTATTGTAAAAGGCGAAGGAATTCCTTTCCCGACGTAATTGTCATACTTCCAATATCCCGTCACAATGGAATCTCCTGCTGAAGCACGGTAAACCATTTTCCCTTTGCCCTCCTTAAGTCCATTTACCCACTGACCCTGATAAAACGAACCGTTTGCCCAGGTATATATTCCTTTCCCATGTGGCAAGCCGCTGCTGAATTGTCCTTCATAATGGTCAATCCCCTGTGCTATGCCTTTACCTTGAGCAAGGCCTTTTTTGCAATCTCCCGAGTATGCCCCGCCAATGGCAGGCATTATCACCTTGCAGCTTGCCTGCTGCCCAAGGGAATAGTTCGCAACAAAGAGGAAGAGAACGAAGAAAAATACCTTTAATGAATATATTTTTACTTTCATGAATATTTAACTTAAGTTGCTGGTTATTTAATTGATTACAAAGGTATTCTTTACCTCGGAAAATATAACCACACCTCATTATGCATTGTATATAGCCGATATTTATTCCCAACAGGAACTATGATCGGACTTGAATGATCCCCTTCAACAACCGGGTTCTTCGGATATTTTACCCAGTGCACCAGATCAGTCGACATGGCAACGTTTGATGTCCAGAGGGAAGTTGCTCCGGGAATGGCCCAACCGGCATCATTTGAACCATGATAATACATATAATACTTCCCTTTGTATATAATTACCTGGTTTGAAGCAACAGCTCCCGAATCGTATCTTTCAGGCCCCGTATTAAGTATCGGTTCATCCTGAACATTCGTCCATGTTTTAAGATTATTTGAAGTGGCAAGCCAGATAGCCTCATCATTTTGTTCATAAAATAAATACCACTTACCATCTTCTACTAAAACTGATGGTGTTCCATATGGACCCTGGATAGTGTCACCTCTAACAGTGAGAATTACCAGGTCACCCTGCTCTTCCCAGCTTATTCCGTCTGCAGAGGTAAGCAGGTGTGCAATATCGTTATTCCCTTCAGCATACATATAATAAATGCCTTCGTATTTCATCACGAACATATCTTCTGTCCATTTCTGACTGAATATTGGATTTTGTGCATAGCGAGTCCAACTGATCCCGTCTCCGGAAGTTGCATACCCAAGGGATTTCGGATCACTATCTCCACCCTTATAACCTGTGTACCACATCTTATAAATGCCCTCTTCAAAAAGAATAAAACCGCGTTCACGGATATGGCTGTCCCATGTATCAGAATCAGTTCCGTTGAACAAGGGATTGTGTTCATAAGGCACAAATTCAACCATTTCCTTCGCGAATTCTGCTTCACTGTCTGATTTAATAGTCCTGGTTTGTTTATGTCTGCAGGCGGACAAGAGGAGAAAAGACATCAGTATTACAACATAAATTCTGTTATTCATTATCAATGTATTTAGTTCATTATAAATGTTTTCAGGTTCACAAATATTAAATCAATAGCAAGCTAATGAAACATATCATCAAATATAGAGTAATTTTATGAAAGTCTAATCAAGCATTTGTCTTTAATTATCCTTTCACTACTGGTAAAATCGTATAGCCCTGTTTCCTGAGGTACCAATCGGGCGTGAAGCTTTCAGGTACATTATCACCGGTTTCTTGCATCCATTCCATTAATATTTCCCGCAATCCAATCAGGTCACTCTTACGATCAGGAGCTGATGCAACATTCAGCAATTGCAACGGTCTGTACATCCTTGTTACCGTAGCAGCCTAAATAGTTCCAGCTTACATCATCAGCAATGAATTCATCTGTTTAAAGCCTGATCTCTGGCTGCTGTGAGCTGAAGGATAAATATGTCCCATTTTTTTCATATATTACTATTTGCTGTCGATTTAATCCCAATAAAATTAATTGTCCTTTACTTTTCACATGAATCTCTTTTGCAGTAAGGTAATTAATAAATACTTTTGCCGGACAATCATATCGTTTTTTTTACATATTTTCTAACTTACGTTTACTTATTTTATTTCTTATTTTATTACTCATTAACAAATATATGAAACAAAATATTGATTTTACGCCTTTACAAAGATCTGTTTTAGTTGCAATGCGAGTATTGATAGGCTGGCATCTGTTATATGAGGGAATTTCAAAACTGCTCATCCCCAACTGGACATCGGCAACTTTTCTGAATGAATCAAAATGGATCCTTTCGGATCTTTCCGGCTGGATTGTATCCAATACAGGGGTATTGCATGTTGTGGATTTTCTTAATACCTGGGGACTTATAGCAATTGGACTGGGATTGATAATCGGCTTGTTTACAAGAGCAGCAGCTATTAGCGGGAGCATTATGCTCCTGGTATACTATATGAATAATCCGCCACTGATCGGATTCGGCACCAGAGGTCAGCAACTGGCAAATGGACTTGGATTTATGCATCCTGAAGATACTGCAAGAAAAGAAAAGGACGAAACACTTGCGGAATGGCTCGGACAGGAATATTTAAATGTTGCATTAACCGGAATTTGTGATGTTTTTGATCTTCATGCCGAAGCAGGTACTGCAACCGCACAAAATGAAAGAAGGCCCGGAGGAAGCGCTGACACGAAGTATCCTGTAAAACGATACCGCTGTTATAAGGATATGCTGAACGACAAGGAAATAGATGCCGTGATCATTGCCACACCCGACCATCATCATGCACAGATTACCGTTGATGCTATTAAAGCCGGCAAACATGTTTATTGTGAAAAAAGTATTGCACGAACTGAAGATGAGTTATTTGAGGTGTATGAAACAGTAAGAAACAGCGATAAAGTATTCCAGTTGGGACATCAGATCACACAAAATGTTGTTTTTCAGCAGGCAAAAGAGATAATTAAGAAAGATATCCTGGGTAAGATCACACACATCGAAACAACCAGTAACAGAAATACCGCAAGCGGCGCCTGGATAAGGCATCTCGATGAAAATGGAAACCCAAAACCAGATGATGAAAAGTCGATTGACTGGCTTCAGTGGCTTGGTTCCAGACCCTATTTCCCATTCAGCATTGACAGGTATTACAATTGGACAAAATGGTTCGATTACGATACAGGTATGATTGGACAGCTCTTCACTCACGAGTTTGATGCTGTTAATCAACTGCTCAGGATTGGCATTCCGAAAACTGCAATCTCATCCGGAGGAGTGCAAATATCGAACGTGCATTTGAAGAGGGAGTAGCCTGCCTTATGGCACATAAATCGTACATTGAAAAACGACAGGTTGAATGGGACCCTGCGAACAAAAAAATTGTCTGATCATGAAAATTATCATTTTAGTTTTTACCCTTTCACTAACATTTGTCCTGTCAGCACAGGAAAACGGGATTATGTTCACAGAAGATTTTGAATCTGCATCAAAAGAGGAAATGTTACTGAAGTGGAATGACTCCTATAATACGGAGGGTATGATGTTTTCTTCCGATGTACCATCAGGAAGTAAAGGAAAACAATCCCTGATGATGACTTACAAACCCGGTTCAGACAGTGGTGGATACCTGTATAAAATGTTCCCTGAAGGTTTCGATACACTATATGCCCGTTTTTATGTAAAGTTTATCACTAATTACAGTCAGATACATCACTTTTCAGGAATGGGTGGTTACAATCCTCCTTCGGAATGGTCGGTTGGGCGTGCCGGTATCAGACCAAAGGGGAACGAAAAGTTTAATTCCGGCATAGAGCCCAACGGAGACAATGGGACATGGGATTTTTATACCTACTGGATGAGTATGCATGGCTATGCCGATCCTGAATATTTCTGGGGCAACTCGTTCAATCCCGATCCGCCGGCCAAAGTTCCTTTCCGGGAGTGGATATGCGTCGAGATCATGATCATATTGAATAATCCCGTTGAACAATCAAATGGGGAACAGGCCTTCTGGATTGACGGGAAAGAAATTATCCATCTCGGAAGAGGATTCCCTTCGGGATACTGGAAATGGGACAGATTTATTCCCTCAGCCGGAGAGGGACGTTTTGAAGGATTCCAATGGCGCAGTAATGATTCTCTGAAAATAAATTATTTCAAGCTCAGTTATTATATGACTAAAGGGAAACCCGGAGAAATTGACAAAGTCCTTTTCGACGATGTAGTTGTTTCAACCAATTATATTGGCCCTCTTAAAGAGGATCTTTAATTACCTGGTATTAAGATTATTTACTTATGATCACTCAATAAACATTAATCTCACTTTCAGCCTGAAGAATCTCACCATCATCCGATAATCCGACAACTTTAACAACAAAGATCCCTTTCACATCTCCGGTATAAAATTGGATTAATGCCTCTCCTGATTTTTCAATCCGTACAACAGGTTCCCAGTGAAGAAGAAACCTGAGATCCGGTATCCTGTCCGAAGGATCGGCAATGGAATAATCGAGCGATAAAAATCTCCATTCGGCTACATGAGATAACGGATAAATGAACCGGGTCATATTCGGTAACGGTTTCACGCTATTAAAATCCGATTTTTTAGTATGGATATCAATAATACCACCGAATGAAAAATCTTTATAATAATATGAAGTAGGAAGTACCGCTATCCTGTCGATCTCTTCAACAGGGATATCAGCTATAGCGGAAAAATTATCATAAAGAATTCCGTCAAGAAAAATACCGGGCTTATCTTCAACATAAGTCATGGTTAGCGGATCAAGGACTGAAATCTCAATTTCACCATTTCTTTGAGCGAACTTAACCGCGGGAACCAGTTCATAAAAATATTCCCTGAGCGAATCAAGATCTATATAATTACCTAATTTAATCAGTTGGTGTGGTTTTGAGTAAAACACATTAGTGTCCGGTACGTTTTCGACAGGTGTGTTTTTTATGAAATATTGTTTTTTAAATCTGTCGAGCAACTGGTAACAGGCATACTTCTCCTTCAGAAAAGAGACAGCCTCCCGATTAAGGATTAACACCAGACTATCAGGAGGTCCCCTGAATCCGTTCCAAAACGACTCTTCGAGGCTGATTTTCATATCTCCGGCAGGCAGAGTAATTACTATTTCCTTTTCTCCCTCTTTTGGTTCCAGGAGAAAATGAAAGTTGCCGTTTCTATCGGTAATATGACTTTTTATATCAGTTCCCTTACCGGGCGATGATGCCGTAACAAATGCAAAGGGTGTTGCATGACCTGAATTATCAGTTAGCTTCCCTGACAACAATATCCCATGATAATCGGGCATGAAGGTTATATTCTCAGGGGCTTTTATTAATTCCTTTTCTTTGCTTTTTTTAGCACTGAAAATCATCTTTGGTTCTTTCCGGTAAACAGATACAGAGAGGCGTCCGGTTATAGTTTTACCAGGTAAACTGACTGTTTCAATCTTCATGGTGACATGCTCACGTGTTGAATATTTGTTCTTGTCAGGTATTATCTTTAGTTTATTGGCATTGATATCAGTTACTGATGTTTCATCATGTTTTTCTACAAAACTCAAACTGTCATATTTATTACTAAAAGGTTGATAAGGATTTACAATAATCATCTCCTTCCGGAAGAAAGATTCTTCTCCGAAATTCTTCATCCAGTTTGTATATGCAAGTATGTAATATATCCCGGTCGGGAGATTTTCCGGTATTTTAAATTCTCCTGTTCCTTCACCATGCTTCAGCAGTATTTTTTTCCTGAGAATAGAAGTGTTTTCACTGCTGACAAGCTCAATAAAAGCAAGGCTGCTTAACTCTTCCCCCGGAAACAAAATGGAGGAGCAATAAATCTTAAACCATAGTATTTCACCTGTAAAAACATTCTCCTGAGAAAGAAGTGCACTGATCTTTTCCCGGGGACAATCCACGGAAGAAATACTTTCAGGATACTGAGCTGCCAGTTCGTTCCATAATAGCATAACCGCGGTGGCAAGTACAATTATTTTGACTTTATGGTGCATATATTGATCTATCTCCAAAAATCAGGTTTAACATTTGTACCATAAGCACGACAATCTGCGCAGAAATCGGCTGAACAATATACTTTTGCCCCGGTTTCATTTATTATACCAAAGTAACTTTTGGGGATCCATGGCAACTGTTCGTAGTCATAGTATACGCAACCTTTGTAAGCGCTGACAGTCTCCAAATGATGTTCACTTTTATTTATAAATAACCTTTTCTCCCTGATTGAAGAAGCGGAGAAATAACCCAGAGCCTTTGCTGTTCCATTGCAGCAGGTAATATTCCCGTATACCTGAGCAGGCATTTTGTCATAAATATCACCCGCATTTTCATTGGCATCCATTAATTGTTTCCAGAAATTATACAGATCTCTGTTGATTGATGATTGCCTGATCAGAATACTGTACTTAATATGAAGCTTCTCATCACCCGGACCTATTGTTTGCACAGGGAACCTTTTTAATTCATTTACCTGGTTATTGACTGTAGTAGCTACATTGATTGATTTTGAAGGCTTTGTAACCCAGCATACTTCCTTTTCAGGACTAACATTTACACTCTCCCGGGTAATATTGCTTGGTGACCCGGGAGCTGAATGTTCAACCATTACATAAGCTGTTAACAACCTGACTTCCCATGTCTCTTCAAACTCAAAGAGCCAGTACTTGATCTTTCCCTCAGAATCATGAGTATCAATGAGAATATTCATCCAGTTATCCTCAAACGCCTCTCCTCCTTCAAACCTTGTTCGTTTAACCTCCTCAAAATAGACACTATCAACATCAGCCATCTCCTCCATCAACACCGATGAAGACTCATATTGTTTTCCGTCAGGAGTAATAATTGACAAAGTATAACTGTTTCCGGATACCCCTTTCAGGTATTTTTCTGTTGTTTCATACCATCCGAAATTGTTACCGTTAAGCTGATATTCATTACCCTTATCGTCATAAATCCGGACAATCGCATTTAAAACAGGATCCGGAGGTTGCATTGTATTTACAGGAATTGAAGTTGTAAGTTTCACTCTGAACGGGCCCTCTTTATCTGTTATTTGTCCTGCAACTACAAGCATTGATTCGGAATCATTTTCATTCAATTGTAGAGAAATTGGTTCTATGCAGGATCCAAATTGAAGTAATAAACCTATTACAATAAAGAAACAGCGTATTTTATACTTGCAGAACATTAAAACCTGATGTTATAAGTTATTGTTGGTATTACCGTTCCAAAGATCGAAAGCTTATAGGCTTCAAATTTTCCACCTTCACTTTTGAAATATACCGAATAGGCATTTTTTCGTGCTGTCAGATTGTAAAGAGAAAAGGTTAGTGAACTATGCGTCAGCTGATTTTTCTTAAGATTACCATGAAGGGTAACTGACAGATCTGTACGGAAATAATCGGAAATCCTGTACTGGTTATATTTCGAATACTGAAGAAATACCTGATCGCCCAGCTGATATTTTGCTACAGGGTAGGTTATGGGTCTTCCTGTGGAGTAACTGACACTCGTTGAAATAATGAACCTGCGTGAAGCTTTAAGATTGGTCAGTACGTATAAATTATGCGGTTTATCATAGTTGGCCGGAAAGTACTCCCCGTCATTTATCAGTTCTTCCTTAAATTCCGAAACAGACCTGATCAATGTACGTGAATAGGTATAATCAATCCGGCCATATATCCTGCCACCTCTTTTTTCAACAGATAACTCAAGTCCATAAGACTTTCCTTTCCCATTAATAATTTCCGTTTCAATATGATCATTCAGAAGAAGATCGGCACCGGCTTTATATTCTTTTATATTGTTAATCAGCTTATAATAAACCTCTGCTGAAACTTCGATCGTGTTTCTTTTGAAGTTCCTGAAATAACCTGCAGATAACTGGTGCCCGGTTTGGGGCAACAGGTAAATATCGCTGAGTTTCCATGTATCGGTTGGCGATATAGCTGTAGTATTGGTAAGCATCTGGATATACTGGGCAGTCTTGTTGTAACTGAGTTTTACAGAACTGCTCCTGCCGGTTGAATAGTTCATTGAAACTCTCCATTCAGGATTCAGATAAGTTTTCCCGATACTGCTTTTACTTTTATAAAGCGTGTCGATTATATTATCTACTGCATATGGCATTGAACCGGCATAAATATATTTCCTGCCATCGTCAAAAGAAATCAATCCTGAAAGTCTTATGCCACCCTCAATCTTCAGGTTACCTGAAACATTATATTCGGTGCCGGCATAAATACCATACTCCATGGCGTGGTCATTTGAAGTTAATACAGGGGTTATGTTCGAGTTTCCAGGCACTCTTCTTTCCCCGGGATTAATTGAGTAAAAGTTCAAAGCAGCGCCAAAAATATACTTCTTCCTGCTATCGGTGAAATACTCAAAATCATTTATAAAGGAGATATTGGCCAGGTTATGGGTTAAACTAAAGGATTGATTGGTTGAATTTTCATTGGATATCTCATAGTTGAATAAGCTGCAGATCAATGATGTGTTTGATTTCAGATCAGGATTGTACTTGTGCTTAAGAATTAAAGAACCTATTGTATTGGAATAGTTATAGGTTGTATCGCTGTGCAACTGGAATTTATCTTTGCTGTTGTAGAAATTTACCAGTAAGTTATTGTTCTCATTGATATATAAGTTAAGCTTTACCTGGCCATCGTAAAAACCTGCCCTGCTGTTATACAGATCAGCAACCTTTATTTTGCTGAACAACCAGTTCGAGTATGTGCTCCGGAAACTTGTTACAAAAGTAGATTTATCCGGGAACAAGGGGCCATCGAGATTTATCCTGGCTGAAATCGGGCTGATACCGGCAGAACCCGAGATTTTTTCATGATTGCCTTCAATTGTGTTTATTTCGAATACCGAGGATATCCGGCCGCCATATTTTAAAGGAATGCTCCCTTTGTAGAGAGTTGCATTATCAATTATTTCGGAGTTGATGGCTGAAAAATTCCCGAAAAAATGAGATGGATAATAAAGAGGCGCCTGGTCAATCAGTATCAGGTTCTGATCGGTATTTCCACCGCGCACGTTGAAGCCTGAAGTACCCTCTCCGACAGTTTGCACCCCCGGCATTGTCAGAATGCTTTTCATTATATCCGGCTCTCCCAACAGGGCAGGGACCGATCGGATATTTGAGATATCAACCTTTTCCATACCAATATGCATCTGTCCTATGGCGCCTTCTCCCTGACCGAAAATAACAGCTTCTTCCAGTACATTTATCTTTACTTCCATGTCAATATCCAGTCTGCCATCAGAATACATGTTGATGTTACGGGTTACAGGTTCCATGCCCATGCAGGTGAAGTGGACAACCTGGTTACCTGCAGGCAATACAATTCTATAAAAACCTGTGGCATCGGAAGATGCCCCTTTCTGAGTTTCAGTTGTATATACATTACCACCGATAACAGGGGCTCCCGATTCGTAACTCTTTAGATATCCTGATAAGGTTGCTGTCCCGGAATTATTCTTGCCCGGAGTCCCTATATTAATAATCTTATACTGAATCTGCCGGAGTTTTTCCCTCGATACTTTTTTCTCAGGAGATCTTTCTTTTGTTTCTATTTCTTCTTCATCATTGAGCTTACTGCCGGGAAATAAACCTGAAAGCAGCAAACCCTGGTAAATCACTACCTGGTTGTTCTCTGAAATATAAAAGTTTAACGGTCTCTTTTCAAATATTGTTTCCAGGCATCTGCTTAAAGGAGTTTCATTGAAATTTGCTGTTACCAGAATATGTTCAATGGACTTCTCCTCATAGAAAAATTTCACAGGATATTTTTGTTCTGTTTCGTCAATGAATGAACTCAGAGGCATTTGCTGAAAACTCCCTGTAATAAAAACAGGCAGATTCTGAGCATCAAGGCAGAATGTTGTAATTAAAAGTATCAATATTGAACATAATTCTTTTTTCATGTAGATGGTCACGTATCTTAGCAAAAGAATCCGGGAATTATATCATTTCAGTTTATCAAGGTAGTTGAGCACGGCAATGATATTTTCAGGCATCCGGTTATTTATTCTTAAGCGGTTTTTGCGGATAAATCTGATTATTTCGGATTTATGTTCCGGCAATAATTTTACAAACTGGCTTTTCGTACGGAAAAGGGTATATCCACTACCGGTGTCCAGATAATATTCATAAAATCCGATATATTCACCGGGTCCGCTGGCAGTGGAACTTGACATAACAACCTTCATGGGCCTAATGAAAAAGGAGACATTGCTGAAGTAAATTTTTTCATATAATGCTTTTCCCCTGATACCCGGCAGCTCTATATATTCATAAAAGTGCTTTTGGGTCCATACCGTATCGGTAAAGGAAAATCCCGACAAATTATCATTACTTATAACCACATATTTTTCTTTACCTTTTTCAGGATAATAAACTATAAGTTCGCCTTTGTTCAGATCATAATTCATCAGTATCCCTGAGTACCTGGTTCCATTGTATGAAATGTCAGCTTTTGGCCAATAATTGTCCATCAGGAGCGGGCTTCCACGATATTTTTTCTCATAAATCCATTTCTTCCCGTTAATAATTTCATAAGAATTGGAATATAGCTTATTGTGGTATATCACATCAAGGCAATCCTGGGCAGTGGCAGTAATGCCATTAAAGAAGCAGAATAAAACAAAAAGATGTAAGCAAATATTTTTCAAATATATGTTTTTTGAAAGTTTTAATGCAAATATACATTTCATAACATTACCCTCCTGATAAACTCAATAAAATATAAGTATAAATTAACGGATTATTACCAAAAATCCGGTTTTACACTCTTTCCCCGCTCCCTGCAATCAGTACAAAACTTTTCTGTACTCCAGACATTTGTCCCGATATACGTGCCGTTGTCAACAATCTTACCATAATAATAGTAGGGGAACATACAGAGTGGAGGAGCTACCCAACCGCAACTGAAATATGCGTTATGGCCTGTTTTAACATGAACATCCCGGTTATCGATAAATATCCTTTTTGTTTTAACTGTAGAGACTAAAAAGAAGCCTAACACTTTCTTATCTCCTGATAAAGATTGAATATTCCCGTAAAGCGGGGAAGGCATTTTATCGTACATTCCCCCGTTTGTTTCATTTAAATTCTCTAACTTTTTAAAGAAATCATATAATTCTTTATTTAGCGAATATTGTTTCACCAGGATACTGTACCTGATACTGAGCCGGTCATCTTCAGGACCAATAGATATTAATGGAAAGCTTTTTATTTCACCGGTCAGGTTATCAACCGTTGATTTAACAAGTATTGATTTGGAAGCCTCTGAACCCCAGCAATGAAACTGTTCGGGAGGAATTGTTACCCACGTCATAATAGGAATACTTTCTCCAGCTCGACCAATACAGGTAGGACTATCAGAAAACCGTTTATCAACTCTGATATATTCAGGCATCTTAAATTCCCAGGTCTCTTCAAATTCCCATTTTAAGTAATGTATTCCATCAGCCGGCATCCGTGTATTAAGAAGAATATCAAGCCACAACTCCTGAGAAACTTCATCTCTTTTAATAGAGATCCTTTGCTTTTCTTCAAAAAACAGACTTTCAATGGGCGGGACTTCCATCATCAATTCCGGTGTTGATTCGAACCGGTTACCATCTGCATCGGTTATTTGAAGCGTATAGGTATTACCGGGTACACCCTGCAGGCATGTATCGATGGTCTCATACCAGCCATTTACACCCTGATACAGGTGAAAATCATTCCCTTTGTCATCGGTGATATGAACATCAGCGCCCGATACCGGTTCAGGATTATAAACAACCTTATCGGAATACTGAATGGGATAAATGGAACCTGATTTTGTAAGCCTCACTTTAAAAGGGCCTGGTTCATCTGTAATAGTACCTTCCACAACAAGCTGGCTTTCAAGATCATTTTTGGCAAGGTCAGGCTTGAAAGGATCAATACAGGAATTTAACAAAAGCGTCATTGCGAAAAGGCTTTTAAGCAAGAAAAAACAATCTTTATGACAGAACGATATCTTCATATTTTAAGATATTTATCCGGAATGGGAGATCTGATCACCAAAAATCCGGTTTTACATTCGTACCGTAAGCACGACAATCGTTACAAAACATAAACATAGTATAGACTTCATCCTTGTAAGTGATTTTTTCACCACCCTTGTCAATTGTCCCAAAAAAAATCCTCGGAGCCAGATAATTAGGCTCAGTCAGATATAGGCACGTATAATAAGGACTTACTGTTTTTATGTTGTGGTCATAAAAGTTAATAAATATCCGTTTTGTCCTCAAAGACGATGCTGAAAAATAACCTAGTGCTTTGCCGGTGCCATCGCATCGAAAGACATTTCCAAATATTTGCGACGGAATCCTGTCATAAATGCTTCCTGATCCTTCACTTACATCCTGTAATCTTTCCCAAAATGAATAGATGTCTTTAGACAGTGATGTCTGTTTGACCATGATACTATATTTAATCAGTAATTTATCTCCACCTGGTCCAATTGAGTTAATAACCCTCTTTCTTATTTGGTTTACAGGATTTCTATAAGTTGATTCGATATTGATAGTTTTGGACGGCATGGTTACCCAACAAAACTTTTTCTCCGGATCAATATTCACATTCTCATTGGTATAATATGCTATTGTTGCATCCCATCCATGCTGGATACGTAAAGAATCGGTAGGGATCATTACTTCCCAAGTCTCTTCAAAATCCCATTTCCAATATTCTATTTGCCCTGTTTCGTCTTCTGCATCGACAAGGATATTCAACCAATTATCTTCATGGGTCAATCCATTCTCAAATCGTGTTTTTTTAACTTCTACAAAATAAAGGCTGTCAATATCAGGAACATCCATCATTAACACTGGCATAGATTCATATTGGATACCGTCCTCTGTTATAATATTCAAAGTATAGGTATTCCCTGGGATTCCTTCTAAATGTTTGTCTTCAGTTTCATACCATCCATCTTGTTTATCTATTAATTGATAACTATTCCCTTTATCGTCAATGATATGGATATCAGCGCCTAAATAGGGTTCGGCATAATACAATTGGTCAACCGGTCCAGAATTCGTGAGGTGAACTTTAAATGGGCCCACCTCATCGGTTATCAGCCCTTCCACTACCAATAAATTTTGGGTATCAATCTTATCCAGTGTAGGAGTGAATTTCTCTATGCATGAAGGAAGAATAAGGATAGTTCCAATAAAAACCGACAGTGCAATATTAATTTTTCTTATTATCATTCTTTCATGGAAACTCTCTCTTTTCCTTCCAAATGCTATTTAAACGGAGTTGTCATATACCCTTCAATATCGGTCCAGTGATTAAGCATGATTTTCCTTTTCAACTTCAATTGCTCGATCAGGTCGGGACCAAGAAGAAAGGTGTCTTCATACCGGGGATCGGTGGCATGGCAGATCAGATCCATCCCTCCATCCTGGAGAAGAGTGATTAATTGCTGGGTATTATCCAGTTCATCACGCATGATTGTGTTAAAAACCTGAAGGTCAGGATCACCTTCCCAGGTAGGTGCTTTGTCTGGTCTGTGGGGCGGATTACTTAGCTTTTCTGCATTCCTGTCCCTGATAGCCTGTGCCTCCCCGAAATTTCCGCAGCTCCTCATGATGCTGCAATGTATGCGCAGGGCCTTGGCCATGTTTCTGATAAAATTATTCTCCGGTGCAGTTTCCGGTAATCTTTCCATCAACATGATAGCCTTATTTACCATGGAAACATATTTGCTTATTGCTCCTGCTTCCACCGTTCTGTGTGCACCGTGAATATCTGTATAGTCCATTCTGCCCTCTGTTTCAGAGGCATTGAAAACATGGGGGAGAAAATAAGCCTCTTCATCTTTTGTAAGTAGTTGTGGTGCAATCACAAGCGGCCTTGTAATGTGCCTGGCCGATACACCCCAATATATTCCGGAAACGCCTCCGGCAGCGGTGGACTTATAGTTATTTGCCTCTTCCAGTGCCATAAATGCATCATAAAGCCGGTCTGCCGCATGTTCACCGGCCCATTCCGCACACAGCAGACGCAACTGCTGCAGCTCCGCAATCTGTCCTTCCGGTACAGGCGTATTCATATACTTTACAAGCATTGAGGTCAGTTTGTCTACAACTGATGGGAGATCATAACCCCGGTCATACAACGACCTGAAACTGATGAATACTGTATTCGCCTCACTTTTCCCCAGCGCATTAATGCTTCTGAGGATTTCAATGGGATCAAATAAACCCCTGACGGGATAGTTGGCAATGATTTCACTTCCTATGGCCTGAACCTCATATACATCAATATCGTCGGTATTGCTCTGGAAATAACAATATTCCGGCAAATGCTGATAGATATCTTTCTTCTCTTCATCGGAGAACATGGAACCGGTCAGGTAGATCGAGATTTCTTTCCCGGCTTTTGCAGCGCCTGATTTGAAAGAATTCATCAATGAAGCCACCCGTTCACCCATGCTATTGTTTTTACATTGTGTGGGACCATTGGGACCTGTGTATTGCCAGTCGGACCAGCAAATGCCCGATCCGGAATCATTGGTTTTAAAAAAGAATGTATGAATTCCAGGTACGTTTTTAAGCAATTCCGCCACCATGTTGGAATACATCTCCTGGGTTTCCTTTAGATCGATACAAGGGGCAAAGGCCGGTTGGTTCCCCCGCCTGGGATGATCAACCCGGGGTCCGCGTAATTGCGGATATGCTTCAAAAAAGGCTTCGGGTATGAAATTCGGTTCATAGCACCAGAAAGCTGCTTCCAGTCCGAATTCACGCAAGATCTTTGCTTTGGCCAGGAGCAATTCCCGGTTCTTTCTTACAAATTCAGCGGGTATAAAAGGGGTAATTTGGTGATCGGGGAAGAATTTATAAGGGGTGGGATTATAGCTTGCATATTCATACCAGAAATTGTTTCCTGCAGGAATCTCATAAAACCCTTTATCGGCCAGGGTACTGATGTTGACTTCCACTCTTCCGAATGGCTTCAGCCGGGCGGCCTGCCGGGCCAGCTCACGAAACTCAGTAAGGTCTCTTATAGGAGCATGAATAACTAATACCTTTTCCCCTTTTTCCTGAAACACTGTTGCTGCTCCTGATTGTAACCCGGCATAGTAATTGCCGGAACCATTTGTGAAAACAAGGATTAAAAACAGAAGGGCTGTTATTGTTATTTGCCTGATACTATTCATGATGACAAAAAATTAAGTTAAAATTATCGACTATTTCTACCGTGACTCGTTAAGAAAAGGCCCTTCACGCTTAAAGCTGTTTCATTTCACCACCACCATCGCCGGTTCACTTTCGTTCCACCGGTTATCAACCGCAACAACCTCATAATACAGACCCTTCGGGCTAAATGGAACAGCATCGGTAACCGAGGTTTTCAGCACCGATCAGATCAGGGTATTTCCCGGCAATGAAAAACGACATGATCCCGCCCATGCTATGGCCGATCACCGCACGGCTGGATCGCTCTGCCAGCGTCCTGTAAGTACTGTCAATATAACTAACAAGCTCAAGAAAATAATCCTTGAACTGCACCTGGTAGTTTATGTTGGAATGATTTCCGATGTTATAAGGACGAAGATCTGTGTCTTTCGAACGACCGTTCCATGCGACAAGAATTACTCCATTATCATTTACGAGTTGCTCAACTCCTGGTATCTTCAACTCATGACTTCCGGTATTCCCGTGAAAATAATAGATCACCGGATAGCGTTTTTGCGAGGTACCATAGTCGACCGGAAGAAATATCCTGTAAGGTTTTTCGCGGTCGAGAACCTTGCTGAAATGGGAGAAGTCCTCCTGTGCCATTAAACAGTCCGATACGATCATGATCAAAAACAAACCGGTTAATGCCGTAAGGAGGTTCATTCTATTTGAATACTTCATGGAGCAGTACTTTTTAAAGCCAGGGAACAACATTAATTTAAAAATTACAAAACCTTATTAAAATTGAAGTAATGTGCCTAAAAATAAGTTAAAAGTTTTAATTATCTTTCAATAACTTGATATTTAACAAAATATTTATTCCCTTTACTTTTTATATCATCATCGGTTTTACCAGGTAAAACGGATGGTGTGTTAATATTTTTTTACGATCACTACATTCAGATTAATAATTTTGAATTATGAAAAGGATTGCAGCGCTATGTACCGGATTGTTTTTCGCATCAGCCGGTAATGCGCAATACCAAGCGGTCATACACAGAAGTGTTTCCGGCGCCGAAGCGCCTGTGAGTGTATCAGGAGTCTATGCCATACCCGGCACGACATACATCCTGGTAAATGATATTTCATGCGAGAAAAGTACACTCTTTCTTGGTAAGGATGTGACCCTCGATTTGAATGGCTATACCATTAAATACGCTGACGGACAGTATGAACACATTCCCAATTCAGGATTTGAAGAGGGTCTGGCAGGATGGGACCTGTCCAAAGCTCCCGGGACAAAACTTGAGAATACAGCCGATGTGCATGTGTTTCTGGGGGAAAAACTGCTGAGCCTGCAGGCAGGGGATGAGATCACTTCGCAATACATTACCCTTCCGGTGGCAAACCGATCCTATTTTGCCATGTGCGGTGTTACGGGAAGATATTACCACGATATGAAGGAGTATCCGGATGATGAAATGAAGGTGAGCGTGTACGTGGAAGATGAAAATGGCAATGAAGTAAGGTGCATGACAAAATACGGAGACGGGACCATGGTGAGCTGCCCGGTTGAAAAGAAATCACCGCGTTTAGGGGGAGGGTTTGTTTATGCACATCTGACCAATATACCGGCAGGAAAATACCGGGTACGCATTAAAGCCGACACGGATTGCCTGGTGGATGAAATCGATATCCGGCCGGCCATGGATGCAGGCATCAGCATTATTGAAAATACAACACCCCTGGCGCATTATGATCATGTCATTAGGGAGTCATATCCTCCGGTTATGCCAGCTTTTTATGATTATACTGAAGATTTTGATACCGGCTGGCCGCTTTCATCATTGCCCCGGGTAAGCGGGAGGGGTACCATTACCATTAAAAACGGCATCATAGAAGGTGGTGTGGCCGGCATTCAGTCATGGGGTATTCAGTCGTCTGCCCCCGATGTGAAAATCATCCTTGAAAATGTAAAGTTCGTTACACAGGGTATTAGTTCGGGGGCTGCGGACATGTTGTGGGCCAGTGTCAACAATTGCAGGTTTGAAGTGGATATGCCTTTTCTTATTCAGCGGCATGTTAATCTATGCTCCGTTGTAATACGAGGCAATCAGGCTTCAGAAGTAACCAATTCTGAATTCTATGGCGGGCAGGGTTGCCTGTCCATCAAAGGGAAATACTCTTTGGTGCATGATAACCTGTTTGTGAACGACCAGTGGGTCACAAACCATTACAGCATCATGGGAACCGGCGACAGTTCAAAGATATATAATAACAGGTTTGAACCGAAGCAGGGATCGGGCATTTATGTGGCCCGGTATACGGAGGTATTCAATAACCTTTTCAGGATAGAAACATCGGCTCCTACCTGTGAATACGGAAGGGGGGGATACAGCACGGCGGCTGTAAGACTGGGGGACTACAACGCACTGCCCGGCTCACCGAATGCTTCGGTTGGCAACAGGATTCACGGTAATAAAATTTACATCACTGCAAAGAATTATCCCGATCCGGAGGAATTCATTCCCATGTCATGGGGGATATATTACAGTGCAAGGGGCGGGGAGAATTATGTGTATGAAAACGATATCACAGTAAATAAAACGGATACTTCCTCAAAAGTTTTGACTGCCGCATTTTATATCTGTGGGGGGCCTGAATACTTTGGCGGTCAGTTTTATAACAACCATATCACCACCAATGTGCCGGCAGCCTGGATTGCTTCGAAGTATGGCGGGGCCTCAAATTCCGAAATTTATAATAACACGATTTTCCCGCTGGCGGATGCCAGGTTCAAAACATTCAGGATCGGAAGTATGGGTTGCGATGAATGTGTGGCGAAAAATGTTGTATTCAGGTCGAATACAATAGTAGGACAAAAATTTGCACTGGCTGTCACTGATCAGGACCACAGTTTTGCGGTATATTGGGTATTAAAAATAAAAGTTGCAGATACCGAAGGGTTTCCGGTTAAGAATGCTGATGTTACCATCCTGGATAACCGTAATGCCGTTACACTGAAAACCAAGACGGATGAGAATGGGAATTTAACTGTTGAATTACCGGAATATACAGTAGAGGGAACGAAGAAGAAAGTTTCTTCCCCCTATACGATTGCAGTGGGCAATATCAGAAAAGAAGTTGAATTGGACAGCAATAAGGAAATCCTTATTCACTAAAAAAAGTTCAGAATGCATGCCGGATATTTAAGATCATATGGCAAATCCATTTAATTAATATATGAGTATTTGGTTGCGTTTAATTCTATTTTGATTGATAGAATGAGTATTCCTTATTAGATCCGTTGTTGTACCTCATGGACTCGATTATTATTTGAAACTGGTCACTTATAGTTGAATAAAGGCGCCATTTAGGTTCCTTAAATAATGAAATTTTAAGCTTTGAATCCATTATTATTAGTGATAAATCTTGGCCTATAGCCCTCCACGTAGAAGATTTTTACTAATGAAGCGTTTGATAATCAGGACAATTGTTAAACCTCGGAAAACATCATGGCCAAATAGTCTTTTAGAATTCTCCATATAAATGATTACTGTATAAGGAACAGAATTAGATTATTATAGCGTTTTTTCAAAATGTCTTTTGCAAAATTTGTAATTAATAAATACCTTTGCTAACCAATCAATTCGTTCTTTTTTGATAGGTATTAACTTACGTTTACTTATTTTATTAATTATTAACAAATATATGAAACAAAATATCAATCTTATACCCTTACAAAAATTTGTTTTGATAGCCCTTCGAGTGTTGATCGGCTGGCATTTGTTGTACGAGGGTATATCAAAGTTACTCATTTCCGACTGGTCATCAGCAGGATTCTTAAGTGAATCAAAATGGATCCTGAAAGGATTTTCCGGTTGGATTGTCTCCAATGCAGGTGTATTGAATGTCGTGGACTTTATGAATATCTGGGGACTTATGGCAATTGGAGTGGGGCTGATCATTGGTCTGTTTACCCGGACGGTAGCTATTAGTGGGACAATTATGCTCCTGTTATATTATTTGAATAATCCACCTCTGATCGGACTGGAATATACACTCCCCTCGGAAGGGAGCTATCTGATCGTCAGTAAAACCCTGATTGAGGCAGCAGCATTATTTGCTCTGGCTGTATTCCCGGCAGGATCTTTTGCAGGATTGGATAGTATCAGACGGAGGTTTAGATTTCGTAATCATAAAAAAGAGGCATAATTATTATGGAAAAAGAAAAAGACCCCATACAGAAACCCACAACTTCGCTTAAGCGCAGGACATTATTGAAAGCGTTAGCCGGTATACCCGTTCTTGGCGTTTTTAGCTTTGAGGTGATTAAGAAATGGAGTTTTGAGCAAAAAAAGAAAAACAGGGTAATTGAGTTACTGGGATTAGAAAATCTGAAGGCGCCTATTGCCGTAAAAAGTTTATCGTCCAAACTGGGCGATCCACTCCGGATTGGGATGATCGGATTCGGCAGCAGGGGCCGGCAGTTATCAAATGGGCTTGGCTTTATGCATCCGGCTGAAGTTGAGAAAAGAAAAAAAGATAATTCTCTGGACGGATGGCTTGAGCAGGAAAACTTAAACGTGGCCATGGTTGGCATTTGTGATGTGTTTGATCTGCACGCGCAGAACGGGCTGGCAACTGCACAAAATGATATCCGGCCGGGTGGCGGCACAGGATTAAAACTTCCTGTGAAACGATACCGTACATACCAGGATATGCTGGCCGATAGCGATATTGATGCCGTGATGATTGCCACCCCGGACCATCATCATGCACCCATTACGGTTGAAGCAGTGAAGGCCGGCAAACATGTATATTGTGAGAAGAGTGTAGCCCTTTCGGAGGATGAATTAAATACTGTATATAATGCAGTTAAAAACAGCAATGCTGTATTTCAACTTGGGCACCAGGGTCCCCAGAATGTCATTTTCCGGCAAGCTAAGGAAATTATTAAGAAAGATATTTTGGGGAAGATCACACTGATAGAGACAACCACCAACCGAAATACGGCCGACGGGGCCTGGATCAGACACCTCGATGCAAATGGGAACCCGAAACCCGGTGATGAGAAATCAATTGACTGGCTGCAATGGCTGGGATCCCGGCCATACGTGCCTTTTAGTATTGACAGGTATTACAGCTGGACCAAATGGTTCGATTACGATCTGGGCATGATCAGTCAGCTTTTCTCCCATGATTTTGATGCAGTGAATCAGTTGCTCAGGATCGGAATTCCAAAATTCGCGGTTTCATCGGGAGGCATCTACTATTGGAAAGACAACCGTGAAATCCCCGATGTTCTCCACTGTGTTTTTGAATATCCTGACCGCGATATGACATTGATATACAGCGCCGATCTTGCCTGCAGCAGGGACAGGGGTCAGGTATTCATGGGACATGATGCCTCCATGGAACTGGGTGAGTCATTAAGCATCACGGTCGATTATGATTCAACACGCTATAAGAAAAAAATTGAAGATGGGATTATCGATACTTCAGGTCCAATGATCTCAATACAACCAGGATCGGGCAAGGTGGATGCGGTAACTTCTGCCACTGAAAAGTACTATGTCTCAAGAGGCCTGACCACGACCAGTATCAACGGGCGTCAGATTGATCTTACTCATCTGCATATCAAGGAGTGGATCGATTGTATTCGCAACGGCGGAATTCCGAGTGCCAATATTGAGCGCGCTTTTGAAGAAGGGGTTGCATGCCTTATGGCACACAAATCTTACCTCGAACATCGGCGTGTTGAATGGGATCCTGTGAACAGAAAAATAGTCTGATCATGAAATCGAACAGGCTGGTTTTTCTTTCTTTTTTAGTATTAATAAGTATTGTTGGCTTTAATGCCAGGAGAAAATCTCCATTTACTTTCAGGGAAAATACGCAGGGTGTTGAACTGCTTGAAAACGGCCGGCCCGTGTTTTTTTACCAGCGGGAGCCGAGATCGTTGACCAACCAGTATGTATATAACAACTACCTGCATCCTTTATACTCCCTTACAGGTGATACCCTAACCGAGGAGTTCCCCGAAGATCATCCGCACCACAGGGGAATTTTCTGGGCATGGCACCAGCTTTATATTGGCAATCAAAGTGTTGGAGATGGATGGGTGATGGAAAGCATACATCAGGAGGTTGCTGACGTTAAGTCCGGGATACAGAAGAATTCGGCCCGGCTTGATCTTAATGTAAGGTGGAAATCTAAGTTGTGGCAGAATGGCAAGCCTTTTGTTCATGAACATACCACCATTGAGGTTCATCTCCTGCAATCGGACATCCGCATAATTGATTTTGAAATTGCCCTGGTTGCACTTGTTCCGGGAGTCAGTATAGGTGGATCGGATGATGAGAAGGGGTATGGCGGTTTCTGTACCCGTATCAGGCTTCCTGATGATATGGAATTTACATCGGCCGGTGGAAAGGTAATTCCTCAAACATTGCAAATCGTGGCAGGCTCGTGGATGGATTTCTCAGCATCTTTTGGAAAGAGCGACAAGAAAAGCGGACTAATAATCCTGTGTCATCCCAGTACGCCCAATTACCCGGCCCCCTGGATCCTCCGACAGGTTACAAGCACACAGAATATTGTTTTTCCCGGCAGGCAACGAGTAAATTTATCAATGGACAAACCTGTTGTTTTGAGATACCGCCTGGTACTACATAAAGGCAGCGCCCTGGATGTGAATATTGCTCAGCTAAAAGAACAATATGATAAGATATGAAAGGGACTGGAATATTATTGTTACACCTTGTTTTTTTAATTCCTTATACCGTTAATGGTCAGGGAGTTGATTTTATCAACAGAACCCTTCAGGATTTTGCAGCAGAACTGCGGTTTGTTGGTTCCTCAACCAGTAATAATATAACAGACGGAGTCAAAGAAACTATTGAGGGTTCAGAATATCTGAATGATATTTTTATTAAAGGGGAAATATTTACACGGAGTTCTGAACGGTTTTCAGGTATCCCAATGCACTACAACGCCTTGGAGGTTGAAATTGAAGTTCAAATGCCAGATGGAATAAAACCTGTTTGCCACGCTGGCACGCATGGGTGCCATGGTGTTAGGTTATGATATATCCTTCAAGCTTTCGTCCGCACCTCCACGGCCTTATTCCTTTTCTGACATCAGTTTATCCTGCGTTATATCCCACTTACCACCATCCTTCCTGCATGTTTTCGATATCATCGGAAGCATTTGGGATTCCATTTGCCGGACCATAAAATACACTTCCTCCATAGGTTGTCAGGAAAAGCATACCCTGATTATTTATATCTGGAATTGCACGCTGTCCCCATTTGAACCGGTACCCTTCAATCTGTTTCCACGATTCACCATAATCTTCACTCCGGTAAGCCGCGTTCTGAAAAGTATTTATATAAATAATATTGGATTGCTGCGGATCCATTCCCGCTGAATTGACGCGCACCCTCTCATCGAAAACCTGTTTCCATGTCAATCCTCCGTCTTCAGTTTTGATTAGTCCTCCTTTCATATCTGTTCCGTTTCCTGTGCGGGGCCAGCAACTGACATACATGATTTCAGGATGTACGGGATCTATGAGCAGGTCATGCGGGCCATTTACAACTTCAGGCAATGGCAGTTGTATCCAGGATGCTGCCTTATCATCACTGTAATATATAACACCATCCACAACCTTTCCCACGGATTCCCCCCGTGAAAAAAGTGCAAAAAGCCTTCCATTTGAATTTTGCCGTAACTGCCATGCGAACAGGTTTTTACCAAGGCCACTGTTTGTCAAATTCCAACTATTACCTCCGTCAGAAGATTTGTAAATACCTCTCTCGAATACACTGACATAGAGTGTCCGCGATTCAGCCGGTGATGACGGATCAAGTAAAATATTGGTACAAACCGAATTTTCGGGAATGCCGGTATTATTTTTCTGCCACCTCCTGCCCCCGTCCGCGGAAACTGCTACTCCGCCCTTAAACCTGCCAAAGCCTTGTCGACCGAACATCTTTGTCCTGGGAAGATCATGAGCATTCGCCCAGACTGACCACACTTTTCCTTTTACTCCTGGATCGAACTCTACTTCATAACAGGTGTTCTGCCATTCCCTGGGAACATTACTAATAGAATGATACCAGCTTTCGCCTCTGTTAAATGTATGGAAAAGGCCTATATCTGTATAACATATAAAAAAATGATCCTTGTCGAACGGATCGAAATGGACACCATAGCAGGTAGTTACATTCAGACCGGTATTAGAATAAGAGCCATCGGTATTATTATTGCTGTACACCTGTTCCCATGTTTTTCCTCCATCAGTAGTTTTATAGCCTCGTCCGTTATCTCCTGCAAAACATACATCAGGATTGCCAGGTGCAACTCCCAGGTCAATGGGACTGCCGCCCCAGCCCGGATCATAACTTTCCTCCATCCATGAACCTTTGAAATTATTGGTAATGTAACCTCCGGGAGTAGATGATAAAAGTACCGGTTCCCAGTTTCTTCCGGCACTTATGGTTTTATATATGCAATATATTTCTTCGCTTTTACCATTCAGATTAATTACAGGATTTATTGTGGATATATAAGCCACTTCAGGTTTTGAATAACATACAGCTAATCCCTGCCTGAAATCAGGCACTCTTCTTTCAGCGACCCCTTTCAATAAGCCCTCATTGACCTGTGTCCATGTTGCGCCCATATTATCGCTCACATACATTCCTCCTTTGAATGTATCCTTATCAATTTTTAAATCAGATTGAATGTAAATCAGGTTATTATTGACGTTTTTGCCTCCTTCAACTGCAATAAGTGATTTAACAGGCAGTGGTAAGATTCCGGATTCTCCTGTTATCTCATTCACAAGAGTACAGGAACTTTCTGTAAACACAGTTACCTGATTGGTTCTGTTATCAGGAAAAATTCCCAGAACTCTTTGTCCAGGCAATTTGGCGACGATCTTCCATGTTACTCCCTGATCTGTTGACAACACTAATCTGGCAGTTTCACTTTTTTCAATATTTCCCCCCCTGGCCATATAATCAACAAGGGGCGCCACACCCAGGTAAATTCTATTGTTATCTGCAGGGTCAACTCTGACTTTCTGAATGGTACCATCCAGAGCGCCATCAATCAGATCAGAAGGTTTGAGACTGGTGCTTTGTAACCGTTCAACTTTCTTCGATTTGCTGACATCGGGAAAAACTATCTTCCATTTTTCACCTTTATCATCAGATCTGAGGAGCATACTTATTCCCGATCCCCTGTCCTCACTATGCAGGAATCCACGGGTGGCAATGTATACTGTATTTGAATCAACAGGATCAAATTCAAAATCATCAGGTACATTCCAGAGATTCTTCATCTTCCAGTTTTGCCCCCCATCGTGTGAAACATATACGCCGGTCATGTCGCAATGGGTAATTACAAAATTTTCATCGAACGGACTGATGGTAGGTTTTAAAACTCCGCCACCTCCACCGGGCCCAATCACCTTCCATACATTGTCCTGCACCTTATTCTCTTCATTATCAGAAGGATTGGTTTGACCTTTGCATCCGCCAGCTACTAATATACTCAGGAATATCACTATTGATTGTTTAAAAATTGTAATCGTGCCCATAGGTTTAATTTTATTGAGTTATGAAAATCATCCTTAGTATTATCATTACCTTATCTTAAATTAATATTTAATAATGAAACATAAGTTAAATGCAATATTATGAAATTTTATGAAATTTTAAGTAGGAATTTTTGAATACTTTTATAATTTTGGGAAAGAAAAGGTTAATGTTTATCCTTTCCGGTCATTCAGGAATTGTTGCTATCCTCAACCTGATAACTGAATATTATGAGCAGAATGATAAAACTTACAAAACAGATATTGGTATTTCTTCTATTACTGGCAGGTGCATCATGGAATGTTTTATCTGCAGAAATAATCCCGGGTAAGCTAAAACCTTTCAGGGTTCTGGTTATTATCGGAGATCAATGGAAAGATCCTGCAAGTTATTTGGTAGATATACCAAAACCAACAGGTGAATATTCAGGTTATGAAGCAACTCCTGAGGTACGCGGGGCAAGCGATTTTCATCATCTCACAATTTTATTAAAGTCGTGGGGGATTCCTTTTGATATTGTGCGTTTGGATCAGCAATTTCTTGACCGGTATATGTTCCTGAACATATCCGGGAAGCCCAGGTATGGCACCATTATCTGGGATGTAAATAAAACGGATAAATTACTGCATCCTGATTATTCGATTATTCCTGAAATGGTGAAAGACTTTGGAATTGGTCTGATCGCCCTGTCCGACCGAATTTCCCAGCCTGAAATACAAGCTCTTCTGGGTTTAAAATACACAGGAAGCTGGGAGAGCAATACTTCCATGAAGATCATGGATAGGCATTTTATTACTGAAGGTCTTTCCTCTCCTTTTGTCGTTGACAGCGGTATCATTGGCCATATGCAGCGTCAACAGGTGGAGATGTTGCCGGGGACGGTTACCATTATTGAACAGGGCTCATATCCTCAGGCCACGGCAAAAGAGTATCCATCAGGCGGACGTACGGTATGGATTGGAAATGACCATAATTACTTATTTTATTTTCAGGGTATCCGTACCCTGTTGAGAAGAGCCATTACCTGGACCCTTGGTTATAACCTGTATAAGACCTGGGAGAACGATTTGATCATGATCATGGATGATCCCGGGGGAGCCCAGAGCAGTTGGCTGGAACATTGGAATTACCCGGCATTGACCGAAGACATCATTGAAAAATATTTGATTCGGCCATTACAAGAACACCGGGCTGTGCTCAATATAAATTTCGTGGCAGGCTTTGTGAACGACCGCAAGCAAAGGCTGGAACCTACCTGGAAAGAAAATTACGTGGATGGATTTGGGGTTAAACAAGACTTTATTTCAAGTAAACGCGGTTACGACAAAGGAGTGAAACTGGGAGTTTTCGAGGTTATGTGCCATGGACTTACCCACATGCAACCTGACCTGGTTTCGGATCCGGGCTGGTACGGGGCATCACTCGATAAAGAAAGATCCGAGGTTGGGTGGTACCGGGAATTTGGAGATACAAGGCGGAAGAAGGAAATCCCTCCCGCTGAACAGGTATGGAGGATGAGAACTTCCAGGGATTGGTTAACTGAGCAATTTGGTGTCACTCCGCTGGAATTTTGTGCGGGAGGACGGGGTACCTCAATTTCTTATTTCAATAATACGGCCAAACTGGCAGGTGAGGCAGGATATGGCTGGTGCGGATGGGAATCGGGATATCTCGGGAAGGATATGGTGATAATCGGGTGGAAGTTTTTTGGGACTTCCGAATCCCCATTACTCGTTCCTTCACTTCCCGATGCTCATGATTTCGGTATAACACGGGAACCGGAAAAATTTGCTGAAATATTTGATCAATATCCAAGGGGACGATTCATGAGTATGAATGAATTTATCGGATACTTGCATGCAGGCAATTCCGGAAACTGGAATACAGATATGAATAAACTCACCATCACTCTCGATTATGATCCGCATTATTGTCAATACTTTGAAACGCATGCTTCAAACTGGAACCTGGAATTGTCCGACTGGTTGGAAAAGGATATGGGAAAACTTTCTTCTGTCATTGTTGATGGCAATAATGTGAAAATATCTACCGGGAAAATAGAAATCCCTCAGGGAATTGGGAAACACAAGGTTGAAGTCAAGTTCTTTGCAGAGAATTAATAATCATCTGAAAACATGAATCCAAATCATATGAAAAGAGCCTTAAATATAATATTCTGGTTACAGTTAATCATTATTTTACCAGGTATAGCACAGAAGAATACCATTCCCGGGGCAGTAACAACTCCATATCCTACTCTCATCAATCTTGCTGTTGAATGGGCTATTCAGGGAGACGACAACATGAACGGTGCTGTGACTGTAAAGTTCAGGGAGAAGGGTGCTGAAGAGTGGAGCCAGGGCATGCCTTTGTTCAGGGTTCCTGCGGGTCAAAATATAGGATTTACCTGGACAAACAAACATTCAGGTAGTATTTTTGATCTTAAACCAGGTACAGGGTATGAGATCCTGCTTACACTGACCGATCCCGACGGAGGTTCAGAAGAAAGAGTAGTTGAAGCATCTACCAGGGCTGTCCCTGATCCTGGCAATAATGCTGAATATTTTGAAATACAACCCGGCGTTTATGATACTCTTCGTACCCAAAACGGCAGTAAGGATAAACCGGTTGTTTACATATGCCGGAAAGGAAAAGCAACTTTTTCCTATATTGATCTTAATAACAGGAAATGGGTTTACATCATAGGACTCAATATTGGCAACCTCCGCACGGATGGCATTGGAATTCAGATGAATGGCGCATCAAATTGTATGGTTAAAGGATGTTCTGTCAACGCTGTTTATGGTATTGTCGCCTACAAACCCGGTGCAGAAAATTGTTATATCAGTGATAATGTAATTACGGGAACATGTGAATGGACCAACGAAGCTATGGGAGCTCACGGCGCTAACATCGGTGAAGGAATTGAAATGACAGGCCCCGGAAATGTTATATGCTATAATAAAGTTACAGGATTCAGGGACTGTATATCCACCATGGAAGATCAGCATGTGGTGAATCAGACCTGCATCGACATATACAACAATGATATCAACCTGGGCCTGGATGATGGTATCGAAGCGGATTTTTGCTTTTCCAACTGCCGGATCTTCCGCAACCGGCTTACCAACTGTTTTGTCGGATTGAGCTCCCAACCCGGACTTGGAGGGCCAAATTATTTCTACAGGAATTCCATGTATAATATCATTTATGGAGGTTATAAACTAAGGCGTTACAGTCAGGGTGATGTTGTACTCCATAACACTGTTATTAAGGTAGGTTCGGGAATGGGAGGCAACGACTCTCTGGATTATGCCTATTTTAGAAATAACGTGGCGATCGGAGGCCCCACCGGAGGAGTGAACTGGGGTGACTACGGATCAGGAAATCCCTGTGCGGCTGATATATATAAACCCAAGATCCATTGTAGCTTTGATTACGATGCAGTGGGGGTATTTGAGGTACCCTATTTCGCAAAAATCGGTAAGCTACCTTTTTCAGAGGTTGAAAAGCATGGTATCGAACGTATTACACTCGATGAAACTTTTATAAATATTCAATTTCCGAATCCGCCTCTTCCCGAAAGGGAGATACAGGACTTAAGACCCAAATCGGGTGCAAGGATTATTGATGCCGCCATTCTAATTCCGAATATAAATGATAATTATACAGGAAAGGCACCGGATATAGGTGCTTATGAGCTTGGACAGGAACTTCCACATTATGGACCTCGAACAAGTCAACAATAACCTGGTTAGTATAAATGCACCTGCGTAAAAGCAACTATTTATAATAAATTAAACCATTTTTAAATGAAACGTAGAAAATTCTTTCAACTGACTTCAGTTGGTGCGGCGGGATTGGCATTGACAGCATCCTGCAAACCATTCAAACAAGATGCGGAAGCGCCTGAAACAGGTAGCAGGATTTCGGCGGACATTCCTCCCTACCGGAAAACCATTAAATCCTCCTTTACAATCACCGGAAACAAAGGTGCCGGCGATAAGGTAATACTGGCCCTTATCGGTGCAGGTTCCTGGGGTACTAACCTAATCCTGGAGGCAGCAAAAGCAGGCGAAAATATCAGGATTAAATATGTGTGCGATGTGGATGATACCCGTGGTGGCCGTGCCATTTCAGAGCTTGAGAAAATTCAGGGCTTCCGGCCTATTGCGGTAAGGGATATGCGAAAAGTTTACGATGATAAAGAAGTTGATGGCGTGTTCATTGAAACACCGGAACACTGGCATGCCCTTGCCACAATATGGGCCTGCCAGGCCGGTAAAGACGTGTATGTCGAAAAAACTGTATCTCACTCCATTTTCGAGGGTCAGCAAATGATACAGGCTGCTATGAAATACGAACGGATTGTGCAGTGTGGCACCCAAAACAGGAGTGCCGATTACGCCCTCACCGCCAGTGAATATATAAAAAGAGGTGAACTGGGTGATATTGTCGCCGTTCACGTCAGAGAACTGCTCGATGGTCCGGTTCCATTCAATCAAAAGGAAAACACAGACGCTCCTGATACCATCGACTGGGATATGTGGCTGGGGCCGGCTCCGAAAGTACCCTACAATGTTTCACGTAACAAATCATGGGTATATTACTGGGATTATTCCGGAGGAAATGTTACCTCCGGGGGATCCATTCACCAGTTGGACATGGCAAGATTGATTCTGGGCAACCCTGATTTTCCCAAATCGGTATATTGTGCCGGGGGCAGGTATTTCTTCAACGACAAACGCGATGTCCCCGATTACCAGATGGCTACCTTTGATTATGGAAATTTCGTACTCACCCTGCAGACCGGAGAATGCACCCCTTATATGGAAAAGGAGGGTGTTGATGTCCGCTTTGGCGACATATATCCTAAATGGATGCAGAATGCCACCCGGATTAACATCCTGGGCACAAAAAGAATGATGTATGTAGGACGAATGGGCGGTGGATGGCAGGTATTTGACAAAGGGGAAAAACTGGTTGCACAGGATAAGGGAATATTCCCCCTTAAAGCGCATATTCTGAATTATATCGATTGTATCCGGACAAGGAAACAGCCCAATGGCAACATCCTGGAAGGGCATCGCAGTTCAGTGATGATCCACCTGGCCAACCTGGCATACCGTGCTGGAAACAAGCAACTGTTATTTTCACCTGAATACGAAACCATATTGAATGACAGCAATGCGCAGGCCCTGGCTCTGCTTTCGTACCGGAAAGGTTTTGAAATAACCAGCAACGTATAATGTTCTTTATCATGAAGTTCGCGGTTACAAAGAATATCATAGTTACGGCAATATTTTCAACGTTTTTCATCGCCGGGTGTCTGGTGTTGTTTGCATTGGCCAAGACCTGGAACAAAACTGAAATCGAGTTCAGGATACATATCAATAAGCAACTTGTTAGAGAATCTACTTTCGGGGAATCGCCCACATTTGCCATTTGGTTAGAGGAGCCGGAAACCGGGTCAACCCAGACAATATTCGTAACCAACCGGGCCGGACTGGGTGACTGGGAAGGAAAAACTTCCGTTCCTGTTGCCCTTCCCAAATGGTTTGAAGTGAATAAGAGTGAACAACAATCAAGAAATATGCTCAAAAATAAAATTTCTGAACGGCTTACTATTACCGGAGCGACTCCAAAACCCGGATATTTCAGCACCAGGGTAAGAGTAACCCCCGGAAGCATGTGGAATTGCTGGATCGAGGTTAACCTGGCCGGTGATTTTAATGAGAAATTCAAGGAATACGATGAAGAGGCAAAAACTTCGGATGAATACAAAACCGGACAGCCGGCATTGCTTTATAAGGCAATAATCAAAGCGGAGGAAGGTAACCGGGTAGTCCCAGATATTGCCGGCATGTGCATTCTCGATCCTGAAAAGGGAGTTACCATTCAACCGTTAACAGGGATTACCAACGCAACAAGGATTTTTGATGAAATTATCATCGCGGTTGCCCGGCCAAAGCCGAGAATTGTTGAATAGCAAATGAATCACGACAGGAACAGCTTTTAAAAATTATAAAACTAACAACGGAGTCATTAATATAAACAAAAGTAAATGCCATGAAGAATGTCCGGCCGATTATTATCGGGATTCCCTTTATTTTAATATTTATTGGTGAGAGCAAACCAAAGACATTGCAACAGCAACCTGAGAATTTCCGGTATACCAGGAATGCAGAAATCAGCCTGATAAGCGAAACCCCGGGATCTCTTTCCCGTCCGGCGTGGCTCGATTCTTTGCCCATAGTCCTGGTGGGTAATTGGGATGGTGGTCCTATGTTTCGTAACAGAAGAGGCGGTAGTCCTGCCTGGTACCTGGAAGATTATCAACGAGAATATACCGAGGAGGCGGTGATCAAGCTCAAAGAAATGGGTGTGACAATGGTAATGACCGATGGTTTTAAAGGATATGGACTTGAGGCGGAAAAAGAACAGTTTGAAAATTCTAAAAAACTTGCCCTTCTGTGTCATAAGCACGGCCTTAAAGTAGGCGTTTACGTTGGCAGTACTATCTTTTTCGAGACATTTTTGCTTGAAAGACCTGATGCCAAAGAATGGTTCGTTCCCGACTTTATGGGACAGCCGGTGCTTTGGGACTGGAAGCAGCCGTTTCGCAAAAGAGTTTATTTTATGCATCCGGAATACAGAAACTACATAAAAAAGGCAATAAAGACCTTAATTGAGGAATTAGAAGTAGATTTGATCCATTTCGATAATACAAGTGAACGAGCAGAAGCTCCTATCTTTTTTCATCCCTTGGCGAAAGAGGATTTCAGGTCGTATCTGAGAGAGAATTTTTCGGCTGAGTATCTAAAGAGCAGGCTCGGATTCAGTGAAATAAAATATGTCGAGCCGCCTTTTTATGTCGAGCCGTCCTGGTATTCAGGTTCGACAAGCAAGATCGATAACCCCCTGGTCCAGATGTGGACGGACTTTCGTTGCCGTCAGATGAACGCTTTTTACGGAGAAATGGAACGATACATCCGTGGCCTGAATCCTGAAACGGCTGTTGAAAATAATCCCTGCTTCGGCCTTGGGGGATGGAATCATATCTGGATGATGGGGATGGATTATCCGAAATTGCTCTCGCATACGGATATTATCTGGACTGAAGAAGGGAATGAAGCTGTTTACACTGGGGATAGCATATTGGTTTCCAAAATCAGAACGTATAAAATGGCCAGCACCCTGAATAACAAGATCTTTACCTATACCGGAGAAAGTGCGCTCCAGATGGCGGAGGCGATGGCCTATAACCGCCAGTGTATCGGCATGGTGGGCGGGATGCTCGCCGGATATGAACTCTCGGAAAAACGGGATAATATCGGCTTCGACGATCCGTATTCGCTGGGTGCCTATACGGAAGATTATGCACAGATGAAGAAGAAGGCGGAATACATAAAATTTTATCAGCGGAATTTCGATTATTTCCGCGATATAGACAATATAGCGGATGCCGCCGTGCTTCATTCCTATTCGACCATGGCCTTCAACAACGACAGACCTTACCAGAGTATCTATCTCTTTGAACAGGCCCTGATCCAGGCCAAAGTGCCGTTCGACATTATTTTCGACGATAACCTGAAAGATCTGTCCAAATATAAGGTGCTGGTACTGGCGGATGTGGAATGCCTGAATGATGAACAAATTGATTTGATTCGGGAATTCGTAAAGAAAGGCGGCGGACTGGTCGCCACCGAGCATACTTCTCTTTACACGGAATGGCGTCGCCGGAAAAAGGATTTCGGTCTGAAAGATCTTTTCCAGGTAAATGCGCCCCGTTGGCTCGGGACAAATACTCCTGAGTCGATACTTGAAATAGAGCCCGTGAAAAACAGTTTCGGCCGGGGGCGAATAGTTTACCTGCCGGAAGTCATTCCTGCGATCAAAAAACCGCCAACTGAATCGATGTTAAGTCCTTACTGGAAGTTACCGCTGAATTGGTCGGAATTGATCGAATCGGTGAAATGGGCTGCCGGCAACGAACTTTCATTGTACACAGATGCTCCTGAGACAGTGACAATTGAAGTTACAGAAAAAAAAGACCGGAGTTGTATGATGGTCCACTTGTTAAATTATAACACAGAACGTGATTCCATCCTGGAAAATATCAGCCTTAGTATTAAACTACCCAATGTCCGGAATATTGATCGTGTCGAGCTCTTTTCACCTG
Organism: Bacteroidetes bacterium GWA2_40_15; assembly: GCA_001768195.1. Lineage (GTDB taxonomy): Bacteria > Bacteroidota > Bacteroidia > Bacteroidales > VadinHA17 > LD21. Next base: position 34,457 of record MENI01000126.1, read on the forward strand.
ATACGGATAAAACGTATAACATTGATTTTCAAGTTAAAGAAAACAGAATTGAATTTACCGTGCCGGAATTGAGAGTATATGACCTGGTAGCTATTCAGTTAAAATAACCGGAGAAGTATATTATTGTCACTCCTTCGAGGCAAAACTGCAAATAGTTTTCAGGCTAAATTGTAATAAGAGACAATGCCTGATATGAACAGGAACAATAATTAACCTCCTAAATCTGATTGTAGAATACTTGATTATTTATCACCCGGAATAAGATATTATTCACTCTGATCCATCACTCTGGTGCGGGTATTTTTTTATGGTTATATCAGTTGATTTCTTGCCTCTTCAATAAAGGCAATGATATTATTAATGGAAGTATCTCCCTCAACAGCATGTGAAGGTGAAAAGATATAACCACCCCTTTTACCGGCTTCCATCAGTGTATGGGTCTCTTTGACAACGTCATGAACCGTGCCGAATGGCAACGTTTTCTGAATGGATAAACCTCCCCAGAAGGAAAGTCTTTTATGATACTGAGCCAGAATAGATATCACGTCCATTACTTCGGGCTGAAACGGGTTGAAGCAATCTACCCCTATATCAATCAGATCATCAAAGAGTTCGTCTACATCGCCACAGGAATGTATAAATACGTATTTACCTTTGTCTTTAATGACTTTATATGTTTTCTTTAAGTAAGGATAAATGAAATCTTTCCATGATTCGTATCCCATAATTAATCCCCTTTGCTGCCCCCAATCGTCGCCCAGTTCAACAGCGTCAACATCATATGTAAAAGCTTTTTCTATCTGGGCAATATTGTAATCGGTAATGGCAGACATCAATTCATGCACAAATTCCGGATTAATACAAAAATCCATCAGCAGGTTCTCCATACCCCGCATTGTCCAGGCTCGTTCGAAGAGGGAAAAACCGATAGCAAAAAGCCTGAACTTGTCTCCATACATTGTGATCTTTCCGGGGATATCCTCAAAGAATCTGCTGTCCAACGGATCAGGAAAATGATATCCTTTGAGCGTGGGTTCTGCCAGGAGCGTGCCTTTCACATTTCCTATGTCTTTATCAATACTTCTGTCCCATACCACACCAAATACATCTTTATACAGGTTATCGCCCAGGTATTCAAAGAAACCGATATCATTTCCCAGTTCAAGCATATGATTCTGAAGATATTCCTCTATGTCCTTCCCTTTTAAATGTGCAAGCAGTTTATCTTTGGCCTCTACGGTAAATTTAAAATGCCAGGGAATGTAGGGTATTTCTTTGAAAGCAAGTGCCCTTTTTACTACTTCTCTTTTTTCCATAATAGCTTCATTCTTCCATTTTCCGTCACCGGTTAATTCGAACAGGAATGAATGATCAGAACTAATTCAAACTGTTGTCCTTAAAAAATTCAATATATGCTTTTAATTTTTCAAGATAGCCCTCCATGTCAAGCAGTTGTTCATCATAAATAACGAACGACATATCAGGTCTCCGGAAAGCAAAATGACGAGCCCGGTCCTGCTGCCAGAAGAAGGGTTTGTCTTCAGTAGAGAAACCTTTAGGTAATCTTGTTTCTTCATAAGTCTTTACCAGATCATTGAATACCAATTCCCTTCTTTTCAGGCTGATTTCGATTATCTTCTGTGCTTTCTGTAAATTGTTCAGGGAAACATTATAATCCACAAACCGGTTTACATGGGCCTCTTTTATGGCGTATTCAAGGTTTGATAAGTCGATGTAAGTCAGGCAGGTATGTTTTATCAGCTCAGCAGTGGTACGGAATATCTCAAAATCGTGATTATTGCTGACTCCGGATTCTTTGTTTTTCTCAATTATTTGCAGGGCCAAGTCCATTTTAGCCAGCATCTCCTCAGATTGGTTGACCTTTTCCTTATACTGAGTATTCCAGAAGGGGTCATATTCGAGGGCATCTCCCCTGGGCAGGTCAGGTAAATGTGTCTGCCCGATTTCTCCGTAGTGCCAGACATTGCGTTCCATGGTTCCGGCGAAATAGTAAGCACCTTCATTCAGGAGTTTAAAAAGTTCATCCATATTTGTAGCAGAATTCCCATAATAACTTGTAAAGTACGATTCCCTGAATTCATCGAGCGAAGGTCTGCTGCCGTTCCATGACCATGCGGCTGCATTGATAAAATGCATCATCCACATCTGGTTGTGCAGACCATCGTCATCCCATGAAGTACAGATCATTCCTTCAAATACTCCGGATTTGGCTGCCGGTGATAAAAACCTGTAAGATTTTTCCAGGCTTCCTGTCCGGAGTTCTCCTCCCTCACCCTTTTCAAAGACATAGGGCACCATCAGTGGCACAACTCCCGGATTTGGATCATAGGCAAATACTTCAAATCCCAGTGCTTTTGCTTCATTGGCATAGGTCAGGCCCGGGGTTTCATAATCATAACTTTCGGTAAAGACCAGACCTTTAACAGGTTCAATTCCTTTTGCAGGAGATTCGCTTATCTTCCATCCCATTGGTGTCTCCCAGGCCATTACCTTCCTTCCTTTTTTACTAAGGTATTCAGCTGCTTTGTTGATGAACAACTGGTAAAGGCCGCTTTTTCCGATATCATCTGATTTGGTCTTACATTTTTCGCAGGCTGCCAGTTCATAGGCCTCATCGGAACCGATATGAATATAGCCTGAACCCGGGGTGGCATCAACGGCATCTTTCCACAGATCAAAAAGCAAATCATAACTTCCATCCTTAAGCGGGCAGAACTCCCAGTTCGAAGCTTCAATTTCCCTTAAATTCTTATACTGCGGCCATTTCAGAATAAAGCTTACATGTCCGAGACCCTGTACCAAAGGAACAATCTGAATATGGTATTGGTTGGCATACCTGGTAAATTCCTGCATTTCTTGCAGGGTAAAAGCACCGGGCGCTCCTATTTCGGGATGACCAGGGTAGGCGAACTTATCTTCCCATTCCCATACCAGCATGTTAACCTTATATCTTGAAAGGTCTTTAATAAAGGATTTTACATATGAAGCTTTGTCCTGGTGGTGTTTGGTATCATAGTGTATGGCACGTCTTAGAATATCCGGCCAATCGGTTATTGTTAATCCCGGAACCTTAAAGCCGCTATTATCTGGCTGAATAAGCTGGAGGAAGGTTTGGGTTCCATAAAACAACCCGGCTTCTCCTTTGGCACTTATTAGCACTTCTCTTTCTCCTGTGATGATCTGATATCCCTGATCTTTCATTGATTTCGCGACCTGACGACGTGTAAGAACAACCGATGGGTATTTTCCCCGAATACCTATATTAGCTATAATATTCCATTCGTTTTTCAGGTCCCTGATCAATTCATCAGCTGTAAACCGGTCGGAAAGAGAATGATCTTTGTCCAGTACAACTGTTAGTTCATTTTTGAAAGTAAGATCGGGACTCCCTTGCTTCACCTCCTTTGGAAAGGGGATAAGATGTAATCCGGATATCGATAATTCACTGGCAAACAACAAATTAGTTGATGTTGATATGACTGTAACTACCAGAAATAATAAAAACACTGGTTTCAATTGACTCAATTTGTTAATCATGGTTTACAGATTTTTATGGTTTTACAGACTCTCTAAGCCCTTCATTAAATTAACTTTTTTGATCTCCTGTCAGGCCACATGCCCGCGAATAGATTCCTGCCACAGTCCTTATATGATTATGGACCAGATCTATAGGCTGAATAGTTAACTGTTCCTCACATACCTTGCAGAACTGTACCGGCATAAACTGACTAAGCAATGAAAGAGGAATTCTGTGACGGGTAAGGTTAGAGTACAACTTGTTTTTCGCGATATCCAGTTTTTTATCAGGCCAATAATATCTTGATCTGTCTGAGAAGCTGTATTTTCGTTTAAATACATTTTCGTTTTTGTCTCCCCGATAATAGGATTTCCAATGCCTGGGCTTTCTAACCATGACTTTCTCAAGGGTATTTCCCAGGTTTGACAAATCAGGATTATTCTTTCCAAGTATTTCTAATTCCATGGCTTCAAGTGCAAAAAGAGCCTCACGAAAAGCAAAGGTCAGCCATGGCCCCACCTTGAGAATACAGAAATGTTCTTCGACCATAGCTTTCAGGCTGGCTTCTGTCTGGAAATCCGTAGAATGTGCTTCATAAACAAGGTTATTGTACCCAAGTATCAATTTACTTAAGGCTTTGGTATTCTCACGCTGGTATTTAAAGATATGGTCATCCCCAAATTCAACGCCTGGTTGAACAACAAAACCTGTTACCCTGTCCCATGCATCATGCATACCTGCATTGATGAACTCCTTTTTCAGAACATTCAGTGTTTCAGCAGCATCTTCAGCTTTTGTGGGATTAACGAATTCCTCCTTCATCCTGGCTCCCCCGGGTACAGGTACTTCCGTCCCGACTATGTAAATAAGTCCGGATACCGGACCAATATATCTCTGCCATGTTTTTTCGGCCACCTGGCAGAGTTGCAGCGTCCTTGAAGCAACAATTTCATTTGATAAAGTTTTTGATCTGTCGTCTTTATCATTGGCGCAAAACATGCTTGTATCCAGATGAATCTTCCGGTATCCTGCTTTGACGTATTCTTCAATGAGCACAGCAGCATTAGACATGGCCTCTTCTGCCGGAAGAGCTTTCCAGCCATTGGGTCCCAGATGATCTCCACCAAGCAGAATCATATCCTCAGGATAACTTGCCTGAGCAGCAATGGAATGAACATATCCGGCAAAATCTGCTGGTTTCATCCCTGTGTATCCGCCAAACTGGTTCACCTGATTTGAGGTGGATTCTATCAAAATGAGAGAATTGTCGAGTTTCGCCTGTTTAAAGCAGGCTTCCAACACTTCACGATTAGACGAACAAATCGAATAAATCCCCTTTTCGGTCCCTTTCCTGTTACCGGCAATGATATCAAGGAATATTTTTCCTGCATTTTTAGTCATTATCAAGTGCCGGTAAAAAATAACTTCATATATATAGTCTTAGCTGACTCTTTGTCGTGTACCTACGCTTCAGCTGAATAATTGCCATGAAGATAATCTTCATAGATAGTAACACCCTGTACAACCCGGGTGATAGAACCACTGTTAGAAGGAGAATCAGGTGAGAGTCCTAAACTAAATGACTTGAAAAATCCTATTATTTGCGCAGGAAGCAGATATATAACGGGCAGAAACTCTTCCGGAATATCGCTGATACCATTAGATAACATAATCGGCAGATCAATATTTAACTCAACAGGATCAAAGCCATTGCCAATTGCAATGGACTTATGCCCTTTTGATGTTTCATTAACCGATCGGATCAGGTCCAGTTCATATTTTTTTGCATGGACATTATTTGATAACAGATATGCAATAACAGTCGCCTTATTGACAATAGCTTTTGGTCCGTGTCTGAATCCCAGAAAAGAATCATAAGCGCATATAACATTCCCATCAGAGAGTTCCTGCACCTTCAGGTGTGATTCATGAGCTGCCCCGATTAAAGGGCCTGATCCAAGAAATACCATTCTTTGAAAGTCAGTTTCGGCAAGCCTCCTCAGACTATCTGTAGAATTCTCCAATATAAAATTTCCATAATCCTTAAGTTTGTTAACTATTGGCAACCTATTGTCGATTTGATTTATATCAAGGATCAGTAATCCTGTCAGCAACATTGATGTAAAAGAACTTGTCATGGCAAGCGACCTGTCATTAGTCTCTTCAGGTAATAAAAAGACAAGCGAATTTTCTGTACCTGCCCTTCTTGCCAATTCTCCGTCTTTGTTACAAGTGATATTTAAATAGTATAGTTCATCACCGTATTTATTTGCAAGTTCAACCGTTGCAAGACTCTCCGGGCTATCACCTGAGCGGGCAAATGAGATCAACAATGTTGGCCTTGAACGCATGAAATAGTTTTCAGGGTGCGTAATGAGATCTGTAGTAGCTATAGCACGGGTACAAACTCCCCACTTTTTCTGAAAAGGACCGACAAGAGCTTCTCCGATGAATGCCGAGGTTCCTGCCCCTGTAAGAATTACATATAGGCAATCTTTCCCCAGCACTTTATTGATAAAATTCCTTATCTTCTCTTTTTCATTCAACAGCTTATGATATGTTTCCATCCAAAGGTCAGGTTGCCGGCTTATTTCCTTTGCAGTATAAAAGCCTCCTCCGGACTCCAGTTGTTTCGTCTCACATTTCAGATATTCCATAAAGTTTCAGAATTTTATCTCAATACAAATATAATTAATTTCATTATCTTTCCAATATATAATTTAAAAGTTTCAGAAGGTTATTAATATTGTTTAAAGTAGTTAAAGATAAGCATAATGTTGTTTTTCATTAGAATTATCTCAACAGGCAGGGTATCTGAGTTATTTACAGATGGTTATTTTCTGTCAGAGGTTATTCCCGGCCAGTCATCTGTCCGGAAAGGTGATGCAGGCAGGTAGACTTTATTTCCCTGCTGATTATATAGGTTGCATCCTCGCGGGTGGTTAGCCCAGGCATAACGAACTGCCACAGGATGAGTTACAATGCTGCTCCAAACTATTACCTTGTCTCCTTCGATAGTGGCCTGCGCATCATAAAATCTTCTGTTGGACCCGGCAATCATAAATCCTTTCAAACTCCTGCTTTCCTTCCCAATTAAACCATCTCCTGTGCTTAAAAAGCTGAGACGACACTTGTCTCCTTCGATGTGCATCGATTTAAAAACAGGTCCGGAATACAGTATATCCTCTCCATATACAATATTACTTGCGGCAAGAAACAGACGCTTACCTACATCCTGCTTATTGACAGGGTGGATATCTGCTGAATCGCCCAGGTCAATTGTCACAGCCATAGCGGTATGGGGCAACGAAAGGGCCATGGTTTGAGCCTCCCTGAGTTCAGGAAAAACCTGGGGTTCGAAATGGTAATTGGCCAGTTGAACAATCAGGAAAGGGAAATTACCCTCTCCCCAATTGTTACGCCACTTCTTAATCAAAGCAGGCAACAAACCCCTGTACTGATAAGAGCGGTAAGCGTTCGATTCACCCTGGTACCACGTGACCCCGCGAATACCATAGGGAATAAGAGGTGCAATTATTCCATTAAATAGTACGGAAGGCTGATTAAAATAAATAGGTTTTGATATTCCTTGTTTTTGGGCTGTTTCGACCTCTATCACGTAGTTTTCATATTCTTCTTTAAGCCATTCTTCATCATTATTATAGTCGGGCCAGTGTTTAAGGATCAGATTTAGCTCCGGATCATATTCCAGTGTGTCTTGTGGTGTC
>MENI01000126.1:41729-42680 GCA_001768195.1 Bacteroidetes bacterium GWA2_40_15
CAGCTGTGGTTCCACCCCATGAAGCATGAATTAGTCCAATGGGAACATTCAATTTCTTGTACAGATTAAGGCCAAAAAAATATCCAACAGCAGTAAAGTGCCCGACAGTTGAAGGATCACATATTTCCCATGTATTAAGTCCGCTTGTTTCAGGATTATCAACAGGAGAAACATCTTCCAATGGCTTGAGCGATTTTGTTCTTTTTACCTGAAAGTGCCGTATTTGCGGGTAATTAGCCGTACTGATTTCCTGTTTTGCATTCATGCTTTCCTGCACCTCCATGGCCATATTCGACTGGCCGGAACAAACCCAGACCTCTCCTACAAGGACATCCCGGATAGTAATTATATTTTCGCCTTTTATTATTAATTGAAATGGTCCACCGGTATCTAACGGACCAAGATATAATTTCCATTTCCCATCTGCACCGGAAATTGTTTCTCCAATATGACCGCCAAGTTCTGCAATGACAATTTCTCCCGGATCTGCCCAACCCCAGACCGGAACACGCATTTCACACTGAAATACCATATTGTCACTGAACAACCCGGGCAATTTTACATTACCCAGTGTTAAACCCAGCGCAATCCAATTAATTAACAGAATGGCAAAAATTCTTTTCATTATTGGTTGTTAATTTATCTGTAATTAGTAGAAAGGATATATTTACAGGTTTTCTTTAAGCCAATCGAGGATATCTTTGTTGAATTTTACCTGGGGTTCTTTGCATCAGGGCCATAATCAACTTCTTTAACAGCTTTTAATTGCCGTTCCCTGTCACCGGTGGTCAGGTGTATATCCTTGTACTTCTCAAGGATCGGGGGATTCGGGTCTGTAAGCATTTTGTAAGTTTCTGGCCGGCGCGATTTAAAATGAATGGCCTTCGTATTATTAGTACCGTTAATGGTTTCCCACCATTTGCTATCGGATGTTCTTTCTTTTGAAAAATC
>MENI01000127.1:0-8835 GCA_001768195.1 Bacteroidetes bacterium GWA2_40_15
CATTCTTGTTATTTGGAAGATACATCTACAATAGTGATAGTGAGAAAAAGATGTGACGAAAGATTAGCTTCAAAAGGAGGGGAAAGTTATATTATGCCATCAAGTCAAAAAGTTATATTATGTCATTAACTCAACCAAACCCTAAATATTATGACCTAACTTAAATTCGATATTAGAATCCTTTTACCTTTATTGATCCTCCCTGTAAACCTTTTCAGTTTGCTTAAGTTAACGCCTATGCCGGAGCGGGGTTGAAGTTGTGAAATAGTGTAGAATATTTTGATGGTTATTTATTTATCTAAATGTCTTCAAATCAACCACCCCCATAATATTATGAACGAACTGATTTCCGGTATTAAAATCTTTTTGCCTTTACCTGAAAGTGACGGGCACAGGTTTTCCAATTTCAAAATCCCTGAAACCGAAATCGTTTGTTCTGAATGCGTTAAACTTAAATATATCCTCGCCTCTGCCAGGTATTGATGGATAAAATGAAACTGAAATCTGAAAAGTCTGAAAGACAAGGTTAAAGTTTCTGATTAAAACACCCACCCCGATCTGAGAATAAACTTTGCTCTCCTTAAATCCTGATACTGCATCTCCAACCATGCCAAAGGAACAATTAAAAAACGGGCCAAAATGGAATCCGTACAAAGTCCAGGGTATGTATGACTGAGTCTGCAATGTTACAGATGCCCGTCTGCTGCCCGATAAAGCAGTACTGTTGAACCCGTCAATACCGAAGCCATCATTAATTGTCAGACTGTCATATTCGTAACTATTAATATGAACAGTAACCTGTGGTTTTGCAAATTGTCTGAATTTCCAGTTCCCAATTTGGAATAAGCCCGTGAAATAGCTTATACCTGCTGTGAATACTCCCTGTTCAGTATGTGATGAATGGAAAAAAGTTCCATATCCGATCTGCGGACTCAAATATCCCCATCGGTTATAATTTCCGTAAGAAAAACGCATCCCAAAATAAGGCCTTCCGGCATTATTCCTGACCTGATATCCACCTGTAAATTCAAGAACCTTACCAACCGGTACATCTTCAGTTATACCGAATTTAAAAATATACGAATCCTGTACATAATTACGGGAAGTGATTCCAATACCGGCCAGATAAAACCTTTCATCGGAATAAACATGAAGCGGATCATCAAGGTCAGAAGGTCTCTCAGAATAACGACGATGAAAATATCGTGCTGTAAAAATTAAATTTGTAATGAGTTCATTTTCGATATTTCCTTTAAAAATTCTTGTTGCTTTCCCTGCCCAGTAATCCTGGGTATTAAATTTCAGATTAACTGGTATTGTTACCGGCTCTTCAATATCGGAGGAATCCCTTTTTGTTTGTGAAGCGAAACTTACACCAGCCGCCCATTTTGCTACGGGAGAATAAAAAGGCCGGTCAACAGCGAAACTTTTGATATTATTTCCATACCCGTCGATCCCATAATGAAGAGCCGAGTTTATGAATGTATTACGGATGTTCGGGATGTAATAAAAGGTATAGAAAGTATTATTTCGTGTGTCAAAATTGTGACCATAAGAATTCTCAAATCTATGACCGGATCCGATAAAATTATTATCGGTCAATCCGATCCTTACTTTTGCCGGTGAAATGGATCCAACGGGAACGATGCTCCACTTATCCAGCTCACGGATAAGAATGTCTACCGAATCAGAATTCTCTCCGGCAGATGCTACATAAAAAGAAACATCATGCACATAAGTCTGGCTGCGGATCAAGCGCTCTGATTCCCTTACAAGCAAAGAGCTGAATCTGTGATTTTTATGAAAGAGCAGAAGATTCCGGATTGTAACGCCATGTGTTTTAATATGTAACTTGTTTCCTGTCGCGTACAGGATATTTTGTCTTTTTACAATGCTGTCGGAAATTGAATAACCCCAGGGATCAAGGGTAATAACATCGATATTACGTATTACTTTCCCTTCAAATGTGCTGTAAGGTTTTTGTATATGACTATTGTATCCTTTTATTATACCATCTTTTTTTTGGATACCTGATTTAACAGGTTTAAAAATCAGCCGGTAAAGAGATCCTGCAAATTTGCTGCGATTGGAATAGGATTTAATATTCGAATACAGATTAGATGTATCTTTTTTGGGAAGTGTATCCTGTGCAAACAGAAGATCATTTACAAAACATGAAGCAAATAAGAGTATGAGAATATTTTTGAATGAAATTTTCACTTTTCATATTTTAATACTTATATAAAATGCTTATTTTTTTATCAGTTATTCCAGTTCCCGTGCCTTCAATTCCATTTCAATGGAATCGGCTTTCATTTTTTCAGCCTCTCTGGCTTTCCTTCTGTAATAGCCTCTGAAAAGGAAATTTTCCTTTGCTGCATTCATGTTTTCATCCAGACCTTTAGAACTGTTCTTAAGATTCACCATTGTCTGATCTAAGTTCGATGCCATTGTTGAATCCTGAATTAATCGCCCCAGGGTTCCGTTTCCATCGTTCACATAATTCAAAATCTCACTAAGTTGCCGCGAAATCTTTTCAGCATTACCTGCTGTTTTCATCAGACTTGCTACAATGGTATCTAATTCAATATCATCATCATTAGCAGCTGGTTGTACTTCATATACTGAAGCAATTTCAAGATTGCCAGGTGTCATTATTTCAACAGAATCTCTTTCCTTATTCTTTTCTTCTTTTGCCTTCCCTTTAAAATATCCTCTGAAAAGGATATTATGCTTTGCTGCTTCAATAATTTCACCTATTCCCTGGGTACCAGTATTAACATTCTCCATAGTCGCACGAAGATTATATGAAATGAGCGTATCATGAATTAATCTGCCAAGTGTTCCTTTTCCGCTATTCATCTTTGTCACAATCTCTGCAAGCTGGTTTGCAATAATTTCGGCACTGCCTGCCGTTATCTGCAAACTTGCCACTATGGCATCTGTTTCAACAGGTTCCACAGAATCAAGCTGTTGATTTTCCTTAACTAATGGTGCATCTGTGCTTCCCTGAGTTATTATCAGCATACGGTCGCCAATAAGTCCTTCAGATCCTATTCCTACTTCACAGTCTGATTTAATGAACTGTTTAATCTCTTTTTTTATCAGCATATCCACTCTTACAGTTGAATCATTGATGATCCGGATATTATCTACCGTACCAACATTAATCCCCGAGAAGCGGACATTATTTCCGACCTGCAATCCGCTTATATTGTAAAAATTTGCTGTTAGTTTAAATACAGGATTAAATAAGTTTTTTTGTTTACCTATTAAAAATATGGCAAGCACAAAAAGGGTCAATCCCCCTGCAACAAAGAGCCCTAACCGTACTTTGAATTTCTGTGTGTGCGTTTCCATTTTGCTTATATTGATTCAGTTATTTTCATTCTACATAAAGAAAGATTTAATCATGGGGTCAGATGAGTTTTCAAAATCCACCGGGTTTCCTTCCGCATATACCACCCCTTCCTGCAGCATTACAATCCGGTTTGCAGTTTTAATGGCACATTTAATATCATGAGTGATGATCAGTGAAGAGGTATTGTATTTTTTCTGAACATCATTAATAAGTGTACTGATTTCGTCGGAAGTAACAGGATCAAGTCCGGTTGTGGGTTCGTCATACAGCATTATCATAGGGTCCAGGATGATGGAGCGTGCCAGACTTATCCTTTTACGCATGCCTCCGGAAAGCTGGGAAGGCATCTTATTCAATGCCTCGGTCAAACCAACATTGTCGAGAACTTCATTTACTTTTTCTTTAATCTCTTTCTCATTAAAATCCCTGTTTATTCTTCTCAGTGGAAACTCCAGATTCTGCTTTACTGTCATTGAATCATACAACGCGCCGCTTTGAAAGAGGAATCCGATCTTCTGCCTCAATTTTCCAAACTCCCTTCTGTTTAATGTATTCACATTTCTATTAAACACATTGATTGTTCCTCCATCAGAATTAAGCAAGCCAACTATACATTTTATCAGTACAGATTTCCCGGAACCGGATTTACCAACAACCACAAGGTTCTCGCCACTGAAAAGCTTCAGGGAGACATTTACCAACACCGCCTGTTCGCCGAAAGATTTCTTCAGATTCTTAATTTCGATTACCGGTTCCCTGATTATCGTTTTTAATGAAGCTTCCTTTCCCGTTTGTTTTTCAGCTGAGTTCATGATACAAGCATATCAGTAATTTGCACTGCTATCAAATCAACAATTATCACCAGAAGTGATGCTAACACGACGGAAGAATTGGCAGCAACACCTACACTTTCCGTTCCTCGCCCTGCATTGTATCCCTTATAGCATCCGACCAGCCCTATCACTGCTCCGAAGAAAAAAGATTTTATGACTGCCGGTAAAAAATCCAGAAAATCAATATGGCTGAATGCCTGGGAGAAAAATAAAACAAACGATACGCTGCCTTTAATATTTACACCTGCCCACGTCCCCATAATACCTAAAGCATCTGCATATAAGATAAGTAAAGGGATCATAAGTGTTGCTGCCAGCACTCTTGTGACAACAAGAAATTTCATAGGGTTTGTTGAAGATACTTCCATGGCATCAATTTGTTCAGTTACCTTCATTGACCCTAATTCTGCTCCCATACCCGAACCAACCTTCCCTGCACATATAAGTGCCGTTATAACAGGTCCTATCTCTCTTATCAGAGATACCACCACCATTCCGGGAAGTGCGTTAACTGCTCCGAAATCAACGAGTACCGGGCGCGACTGAATAGTAAGTACCAAACCCATGATGAGACCGGTTACTGAGACCAGAGGCAATGATTTATAACCGATCTGAAAACACTGACGAAAGAACTCTTTGAATTCAAAGTTGCCTGAAAAAGTCTCTTTAACAACACGTAACAAAAAAAGAAAAACATCAGCAACCGTTGTAAGAAAGTTGTTTGCCTCTGCTGTTTTAGCTATCGTTTTTTCACTGATCTTTAAGGATTGATCCAGCAGAATTTTTTTGACTTTAAGAACAGGTTTAAATTTTGTCATAATAAGACAGGTAGATCCATCCGGACATAATCTGAGCTGGAATTTTCGGATAGCAGGTCCCGGTTAAGCGGCATAGTCAGTGCCATGTTCTGTTTTGAATGTCTCATTACAGAACAAAGATTTACTATTTAACCTGAATAAGTGTTACACAACTTTATCAAATTATTACATCATTCACATATTAGCTGATGGCTTATGGCTGAGGCTGGTAGATAGTAGTTAGTATGTTTTCTATGAGCTATTAGCGCAGGGCGCAGGGCAGCTCACAATATTTCTTTAAGAAGATTTTTATCTGTTATTGTTTTAAAGTATGACAGCCTTTTGTTGCATATCCACTGATTACATGAGACACTATTCTTAAGCGAAAAAAGTGTTGCATTTGTTGATACTTCAAATATAGCCGGAGCTTCACTATCATTACAATTCATTTCGATCGGCATTGTAAAACCGTCCGGAACATTTATCCACCTGGCTGCAATAAATGTGGCATTCTTTGAATCAGAGTTAACCGGGTTCTTATTGCTATCATATTTGCCATAGCACAGGTTAAGAACAGGAACTTCCCGACGATAAATGTATGCCTCAAAGAATTTATCCCAGTCTTTCCCTGTTTTTCTCTCAACGATCTCTATGAAGTCAGCTGTTGTAACATGCGATGCTGCTGCATGTTCCCGGTAAAAAGTCTGGAGGATATCAAAAAAAAGCAGGGAATCATTAATAATGTTGCGCATGGTATGCAGAACCATTGCCCCTTTGTTATAAACATCATTATCCCTGTTATCCCAATAGTTTACGTCGGGAGGGCCTGCAACAGGCAGTTTATTATTTATCATGGAAGCAATGTAGGAACTTGCATAAGTAAGGGAACTTTCAAATCCTTTTTTTCTTTCCACATATAATATTTCTGAATAGGTAGCAAATCCCTCCTGCAGCCAGATATCGCAGAAATCACTTACCGATACAGCATTTCCCCACCATTCGTGAGCTGCTTCGTGAACTATCATATCGTCACCTCCAAGTGCAGGAAAGTTTTTATAACCGCTTCCGTAAGCTATTGCTGTCTGATGTTCCATCCCGCCAAATGGACCCTCTACCAGCTTAAATCCTTCTTTTAGCCATGGATATGGCCCGAAACAATCTGAATAGATCCTGATTATTTCTGGTACCTGTGTGAAGTGTTCTTTCGCTCTTTGAAGGTTTTCGGGCATAACATAATACTCAAGGTTCAGGATACCTTCTTCAGTCGCCAGGGTATCAGTAAAATAGCTGAATTTGCCGGTATAAAAGGTTATATTGTAAATATTAACAGGATAATGCGTTCTCCACGTATAAGTCTCCATACCTGGCTGTGATACATGGCTTTCAAGAACTCCGATGGATACCACCTGTAATCCCTCCGGCACAGTTATGCGGAGTCTGACACTATCAGGTTCATCAGAGAGATGATCCTTGCAGGGGAACCAGATTCCTGCGCCCTCTGTCTCACAGGCTACACCTATCCACGGATTGCCATTCTTATCCCGATCCCAGACAACGCCTCCTGACCAGGGAGGATTTTTTGCAATTACAGGTTTCCCCTCATAAACCACAATAAGGGAATATGTCGTTCCAACTACGAGTGAATCTTCAAGAGAAGCAATAACTGCACTCTCCTCTCTCACAAATGGAATCTCCTTACCTGAAAATTTCAGACTCTCAATATGAAGGTTTTCATGCAGGTCGAAACGGATATTTTTAAGTCTGCTGACAGCTCTTAAGCAGATAATTACTTCACCTCCGATAGTATATTTATCAGGATCAATATGAAGGTCCAGATCATAGAATGTTACATCATACCCGGCCCTGTATTCATCAAGTAGCCCGGTCAGATAATCCTTTGAGGTGAACTTTGGGTAGCTGCCGGGTTTCTTTGGAGTATGTCCGAACTCCTGAATTCTTAAAAGAGTACAACTATTGAAAAGCAGAAAGACCAGGAAAACAGATAAAACCTTATTCATCAAATCATTGAATATTGCTGAAACAGTTCTGACCAGTTTAGATCTTTTCCATATACCAGCTCAGTGCTTTTTCTATTCTCTGATAATGAAAAATGGTTGTGATTGCTTTTTGCAACCTTATAAAAGCCGTTTCGCTCTTCACTATATAATCAAAGGCCTGATTTTTCATACAATTTACAGCCACTTCAATTTTATCCTGGGAGGAAAGCATTATAACAGGTAGCAGGATATTAGCTGTTTTTATCTTTTCAAGCGTTTCCAAACCATTAATGGCATCTTTGTTGACACTATTCAGATAGTAATCTAAAATTATAATATCCGGATTCTGGTAAATGTTTGCCAGGCACTCTTCTCCTGTTACAAATGATCTTATTTCAGATTTAGTATTTTCTGAAAATTCAATTTCAAGAGATTTCAGAAACAAAGCATCATCATCAACAAGAAATATCAGGTTCTTTTTTGTGTTAGGCATTTGTGGTATTTTTTAACGGATTACATTCTTCCTTCAGTTCATTGCATGCCCGGGTGCAAACCGCCTCAAGCTTTAATGCCATTTCCTGTATTTTATTAACATGATTTTTCGACCCGGCATATTCCTGGATCAGTTTTGCCATGTTTTCAAATTCCTTATCTATACCCATAATTGAGAATGAAGGGATCAGTTTATGGGCAGCATCGTAAACCGAATCCCATTCTTTATTATTGACACCATGTTTCATTTTGCTTATCAGAGGAGGAGTCTGCTTCAGGTAAAGCTCAATCATTTCAGCCATTAATTCCGGATTGGATTTTGTCCGACCGGTTAAATAAGATAAATCAATACATTTTACAGTGTCATCAGGCTTTTTTGTTTTTTTAACTGATAACGATTCTTTTACGAGATCGATTATCTTCCTGTACAATAGCTTTTCATCAAGAGGTTTTGAAATATAATCATCCATACCAACAGCTTTGCACTTTTTAAAATCAGATGTGGTAACATCAGCAGTAAGGGCTATGATGGGAATCTGAGAATTCATCTTTTTACGAATGTACTCAGTAGCTTCAAATCCATTCATTTCAGGCATATGCAGGTCCATCAGAATTATGTCATAAGAATTTTGCTGTAGTTTTTCAACAGCATTTTTACCATTGTCAGCAATATCACTATAAAATCCAAAATCATCCAGCAGTGTTTTCATTAACAACTGATTGAGTGCAATATCTTCTACAACAAGAACTCTCAGGTTTCCGACTTCTTCCCGTAACTCTCTTATCTCCAATTCGGTTGTGAACTTTTCTGATGTCTTTTCAAAAGGTAAAATAAAACTAAAAACAGAGCCCCTGTCAGGCTTGCTTTTTACGGTAATTGTCCCGCCCTGCGATTCAACCAATTGTTTTGAAATTGCTAGGCCCAGGCCTGTTCCCCCGAACAATCTGGATGTTTCGCTGGTTGCCTGATGAAAGTTCTCAAAAACATTTTTTATCATTTCTTTTGATATCCCTATTCCGGTATCAGCAACTGAAAATTTAATTATTACCGATCCTTCATCTTCATGCATTAAGCTTACACACACTGTAATTTTTCCTTTTGTTGTGAATTTTACTGAATTACTGATAAGGTTCAGGATAATCTGATGCAATCTGACAGGATCACCAACCAGAACTTCAGGGATCTTCTTATCAAATTTTTTAATCAGTTTTAAATTCTTTTCAAGGATTTTTGCTTCAAACAAATGGATCATTGAGGATATTGATGCCCCTATTCTAAAGGGAGTTTTTTCAAATACCATTTTACCTGCATCTACTTTTGCAAGGTCGAGGATATCGTTAATCAGAACTGTCAG
>MENI01000127.1:8880-41592 GCA_001768195.1 Bacteroidetes bacterium GWA2_40_15
AGGGTTCAGATCTGTTCTCAACAACACTTTTGTAAATCCTATGATAGCATTCATGGGAGTACGGATCTCATGGCTCATATTTGACAAAAACTGTTGTTTTGATTTTACAGCATCCTGAGCAATCTTTGTAGCACTTTCAGCTATGTTTCTTGCTTTTTCTGACTTTTTTGTGGCCAGCTCAGCAATTATTTTAGCCTTAATCAATTCTTTTTCAATTCTTTTGTGGTCGGTTATATCTCTTGCCACAACTACCACACCAAGCACATTTCCATCCTCATCATTATACACTGACCCGTTAAATAATACATCCGTAAGTTTGCCATCGCGGATAGTTAACGGGAAATCAGCAACAAAACCTTCTTCAAAAACCTGTTTATAGATGTCACGTGCTTTCTCAGGTTCAGTAAAATAGTCAAAGAAATCTGTTCCAATCAGATCCTCACGTGTTACATCTGTAATATTAATGGAGGCATCGTTAATATCAGTAATTTTGCCTTCGGGATTGATTGTAAACAAAGGATCCCGGCTAGCTTCTATCAAGCTTCTGGCATAACGCGATTCCTGTCGGTTTTTCCTGTTTGTTTCCATTAGAAATATCTTATGCCAGCTTTATAAAATCAAGTAATTAATAACCATCACAAGCGCATATATTTAATGTCATCCAATGGCAATTGGCTGAGAAGTATATTCATTGTAGAATGTGAATGAAAATTATTATGTAAAGATTAGATTTTAGGAGAATGAAATGCGTTACACAATTATCGAAATATTTTTCATAATTCACACATTTCCCAGTGCGATACGATTCTTAATCTTAAGATTTTTAAAATGTGATGGAGTAAGCCCCGTCTTTTTTTTAAACTGATATGACAGGTGAGCCACACTGCTGTAATGAAGTTTCCACGCTATTTCAGTAAGATTGAGATCATCATACACCAGAAGCTCCTTTACCTTTTCAATTTTGTGTGAAATATAATATTGCTCGATTGTTGTACCCTTAACTTCCGAAAAAATATTTGCAAGGTATGTGTAGTTATGATTCAGCTTTTCGCTAAGGTAATCTGACAGGTTTATTTTTATCTGATCATCGGTATAATGTACCAGCTCAATTATAATCGTTTTTATATTTTCAACCAGGATGCTTCTTTTATCATCTATTAATTCCAAACCGTTCTTCCTGAGCCCTGCATCAAGGCTTTCAATCTGCTCAGGGGAAAGCTCCTCCATGATATCAACTTCACCCAATTCAACAGGGCCATAATGCAAATCAAGTTTCCTCAACTCGGTTTTCACTACCATTTTACAACGGTCACAGACCATATTTTTGATATGAAGCTTCAACAGGATTATATGTTTATAACAGATAGATAGATAGATAGATAGATAGATAGATAAAACTTTGCCTCCCTTATACAAAGATACATTATTATTTAAATTAAAAGCAATTTTTGAGAAATTAAGGACAGGCATGATTAATCCAATAAGGATTCCATGTTACAAAGCAGTTGTATTATTACCTATTTCTTCAATCGGGTTACGCCTCTTAATCCTCAGATTTCTGAAATGCGAAGGAGTTAGTCCTGTATTTTTCTTAAACTGGTTTGACAGGTGGGCAACACTGCTGTAATGCATCTGCCAGGCAATTTCAGTCAATGTAAGCTCATCATAGATAATCAGCTCTTTTACACGTTCAATTTTGTGAGAGATTATGAATTTTTCGATAGTGATCCCCTGAATTTCAGAAAACAGGTTAGCCATATATGTATAATCGTAGCCCAGCTTTTCGCTTAAATAGTGAGAAAAATTTATCTTAACCTGTTCATCTGAATGATGGATCATTTCAATGATCACTGTTTTAATTTTTTCTATGAGCATGGATTTCTTATCCTCCATCAGTTCCAGTCCCGATCGGAGAAGTGCAACCCTGATTTCTTCACGTTGCTCAGGTATAATATCTTCCATAATATCGGCTACACCCATATCAACAATGAAGTGAAGTCCAAGTTTCTTCAACTCCTCCTTCACCAGCATTTTGCAGCGGGTGCTTACCATATATTTAATATAAAGCTTCAAACTTTTTTAAAGTATCGTTGCAGAGATTAATGCCAAAAACACCCTGATCAAATACATCAATGCCTGTAAGAGTGACTATTAAAGTCGGAAAGATATAATTTGCAAATCAGAGATAATTACATAATTATTACCAATTGTTACATAATTCACGGACTATTAAAAGATCCCGCACGGTGTGGGTAGATTTCAGATCTTGAAATCCGATGTTTCGTGGAATGTAAGTGACGGGAAGTTTTCCCTTGCCAGTTTGAGCATCCATTCGCTTTCGGCAAAAAATACGGGATTATTCTCCTTGTCATACGCTATGGCCCCTGGTTTTCTCTTTATGAATGCTTCAAGTTCATTTTTATTATCGGTTGTTATCCAGCAGGCTTTTATGAAAGGAAGAGGAGAAAAACTGCATTTTGCACCATACTCATGTTCAAGCCTGAATCTTATCACTTCATACTGCAGCTCGCCAACAGTTCCGATGATCTTTCTGTTACCGGGCTGTTGAAGAAACAACTGGGCTACACCCTCATCAGTCATCTGCCATACCCCTTTTTCGAGCTGTTTTGTCTTCATTGGATCCTTATTGATAACCTCCTTAAGTATCTCAGGCGAGAAGCTTGGAACACCGTGGAATTGCAGAATCTCTCCTTCGGTGAGTGTATCCCCGATTTTGAAATTGCCATTGTCGTACAAACCCACAACGTCACCGGGATATGCCTCCTCAACAATACTCTTGCTGTTTGCCATAAAACTGGCAGGTGATGAAAACCTCAGATTCTTTTTTATACGGGTGTGATAATAAAACTTGTTTCTCTCGAATTTACCGGAACAGATGCGCATGAATGCTATCCTGTCGCGATGATTAGGATCAAGATTGGCATGTATCTTGAAAACAAAACCTGTAAGCTGGTCCTCAAAAGGCATAATCTGCCTCACCGATGATTCAACAGGACCCGGGCACGGGGCAATTTCAAGGAATGTTTCAAGCAGCTCCAGTACTCCGAAATTATTAAGGGCGCTTCCAAAAAACAATGGGGCAAGATAACCTTCCCTGTAAAGGTTCATGTTAAAAGTTTCGTACATATCCTCAATGAAATCAACCTCTTCCCATAGTTTGCTGATATTCTCCTCTCCCACAAAATCCTTTAGTCTTGGATCCTGAATATCCCTTGTAAATAGAAGACTTTCCGGAAGAGTGCTTTTATCGGGAGCAAAAAGCTGAATCTCCTTCCTGAACAGATTATATACCCCCCTGAAGTGCTTGCCATTACCGATTGGCCATGTGTACGGACAGACTGCTATATGCAGCTCCTTTTCAAGTTCATCAAGCAGATCGTAGGGATTAAGCCCATCCCTGTCCATTTTGTTTATAAATATCATCACCGGAGTATGCCGCCTGCGGCAGACTTCCATCAGTTTACGTGTCTGCTCCTCCACTCCCTTTACGGAGTCGACAACAAGAATTACACTGTCAACAGCAGAGAGAGTGCGGTAAGTATCTTCTGCAAAATCCTTATGACCCGGTGTATCGAGGATATTGACGCGCAAATTGTTGTATTCGAAAGCCATAACTGACGTTGATACGGAAATTCCCCTCTGCTTTTCAATCTCCATGAAGTCGGATGTGGTTGTTTTCCTTATCTTGTTGCTTCGTACAGCTCCTGCAGTCTGAATAGCGCCTCCGAACAGCAGCAGCTTTTCCGTCAGGGTTGTTTTTCCTGCATCGGGATGACTTATGATTGCAAAAGTCCTTCTCCTGCTGATTTCGTTTCTCAGATCCAACTCAGATATTTTTTTGAAGGGGCAAAAGTAGCAAAACCCCCTCAATAATTCAAGCATATTACATTTCAGGAAATTATTATTTCATCGTGTTTATCAGGTTTTGAAATTTCTGGTATTCATTTTGTACTATATTTGCAGATATCAAAATTTTGTTATTTTTGAACAAACTAAAACAAGAAGCCAATTAAACTTAAAACGTCATGATGAATAAAAAGAATCTATTAGTAATGGGCCTGTCTCTCCTTATTGCAGGGACGCTCTCAGCTCAAACTTATAAGTATATAGGCGCTGATAAATGCAAAGTGTGCCACAATAAACCTGCCACAGGTGAGCAATACAAAAAATGGCAGGCAGATCCACACTCAAAAGCACTGAAGTCTCTTACAAACCAGGCTTCAATTGATTATGCAAAAAAGAACGGCATAGCTGATGCTTCAAAAGAACCAAAGTGCCTTAAATGCCACTCAACTTATGATACAGTAGCCGCTAACCTCCGTGGAGGCATACTTGCTACTGAAGGAGTTTCATGTGAATCATGCCACGGTCCGGGCAGCGCTTACAAATCACCCACTATCATGAAGAACCAGAAACTTGCATTGCAGAATGGATTGATCCTTCCTGATCAGAAAGTGTGTGTTACATGCCATAATCCTGAGAACCCCTTCCACAAGGAGTTCAAATTTGAAGCTTATCTGGCAAAGATTGCACATCCTAATCCGGCAGCCAAAAAATAGAAGGAACTGGTTCCAGATATCTTACAGGACTGTCAAAAGCACATACACAGGGGCTGTTGAATAATACCTTTTTAACCGCAAAGTACATAAAGCAGGCGCAAAGCACACAAAGTTAAAACAATACATTTCAGCTCTTTGCGATCTTAGCGTACAACCTTAGCGACCTCGCGGTTAATGGATTTCGTCTTTTTCAACAGCCCCTGTGTTATATATTAAATAATATCATTAAAAATCAAATTCAAAATACAGAATGAATAAGCTTATAATATCTCTTGCAATTTCACTGCTGATTATATCATGCAAAGGACCCAAGTCCGGTCCGCTTGTAAAGGAATCATTTGAAGAGAAGGAGCAGTCTGGCATGATGACCGGAAAACAATCTCCAATGCAGCCGGTTCCTGTAAAAGCTGACATTAAAGTTGAGCCATGTTCCGATTGCATAACTATCGGGAAACTTGTTGCCGATAAAAAATCATTATCAGGAAAAAAAATCAGGGTAACAGGAGTAGTTACCAAAGTCAATGAGGCAATCATGGAGAAAAACTGGATTCACATTCAGGATGGTACCGAAACTGATGGTGTATTTGATCTTACAATTACTACCAGCCAGATAGCTTCAGTTGGAGAGACAGTTACATTTGAAGGCAGGATAGCGCTTGATAAAGATTTCGGATACGGCTATTTCTATAATATCCTGATGGAAGAAGGACTGATAATAAAGTAACTAAAACGTATACTTTCCAACCTTCCCGGCAGCATCGAGGTATTCCTCCAGAACGGCAGAACCATACCATTTAAAAACTTCAGCATCGAATATCTTCTCTCTGACAGCCGGATCTGAATTGAGAAGAATACCTGCTTCCTCAACTGTATTAACATTCAGGATGAAAATTCCTCTGTATGTTCTGTCATTCTTCCCCAAAGGCCCTGCCACAACCAGCTTTCCCTGGTCAGCCAGCCTTTTTATATTAACCTGAAAATGTTGAATGCCAACCTGATTCTTACTGCTTATAATTTCTTAGATTTATATCTTCAATTTATCAATGCTTAATTTATGAAAAAACTAATTACTCCGGTGTTTTTGCTTCTTCTCTTTCCGGGAATTCTCAATGCAATAATCACTCCCGGAAGTCTGACATGCGAGAACCTTCGCAATCCGATCGCTGTCGATATCCTGAACCCAGGACTTTCATGGATAAACACAGCTCAGGATAATGATAATGGCCAGATGCAGACTGCATGGGAAATAAGGG
Source organism: Bacteroidetes bacterium GWA2_40_15 (assembly GCA_001768195.1). Taxonomy (GTDB): domain Bacteria; phylum Bacteroidota; class Bacteroidia; order Bacteroidales; family VadinHA17; genus LD21. The sequence goes on from MENI01000127.1 coordinate 14,714, forward strand.
TTGCCGGCAGCATGGAAACTCTTCTGAAAGGTAAGGCAGACCTCTGGAACAGCGGAAAGGTAATCTCACTCGAATCGGTAAACATCCTTTATAATGGAGCAAAGCTGAAATCCCGTCAGGATTGCTGGTGGCAGGTAAGGGTATGGGACAGGGATGGCAAGCGATCTGAATGGAGTGAACCGGCTTTCTGGAGCATGGGATTACTCAGTGCAGATGAGTGGAAAGCCAGCTGGATAGGCGCTCCGTGGCAGGGTGAGTTGCCGCTTGATCGGCCTCGCTCTCCAAAGCGGCCGGGACAGTTGGTTATACCAGGGCAGTCTCCTGCAGATGAGGTTCCTCCTCCCGCACCCATGCTCAGAAAAGTACTGAATATCAATAAGAAAGTTGCTCAGGCAAGGGCATATGTAACCGGGCTCGGCTTTTTCGAGTTCTATGTCAACGGAAAAAAGGTCAGCGCTGATGTTTTGACGCCGAATGTGACTCTTTATGGAAAAAGAGACGATATTGGCGATATTGGTGTAATGACAGAAAACAATTTCCGGGAATACAGGGTAATGTATATGACATACGATATCAATGATCTCCTGAGCCAGGGAGAAAATGTTCTGGGCACCATTCTCGGAAATGGCTTTTACAATCCGGCAAGCTACTGGACACAGGGATACGGATCTCCCAGGTTTTTGGGACAGATATATATAAAGTATACTGACGGTACTGAAAACATCATCACCAGCGATGATAGCTGGAAAGTATCAGAAAGCCCCATAGTTATGGACCTGGTTTATGATGGTGAACATTATGATGCCAGGCTTGAACAGGCAGGATGGAGCAGTCCTGGTTTTGACGATTCTGCATGGAAAAAAGCTGCTGTGAAGAAGGCTCCGGGTGGCATAATGAAGGCACAGATGTCTCCTGCAGACAAAGTGATGGAGAGCTTCTCTCCTAAGAAGATCGAACAGCTGGGTGATGGCCATTACAAGATTGATTTCGGCGAAGAAATATCCGGATGGGTTCACCTCAGAAATATAAAAGGTGAGGTAGGAAGGAAGATCGACATAAAATACCTGTGCGAGTCACATGTAGGAGGCAATTCATATACAATGAAGGGCTCTGACTCTGAATCCTATTCAGCCCGCTTTACATGGTTCGTTTTCAGGGAGGTGGAGATAACCAACTGGCCGGGGGAGATAAAACCGGAACAGATAAGCGCCGACGCAGTTTATACGGATGTGGAAACTACCGGCCGGTTTGAATGTTCCAATCCTCTCTTCAATACGATCAACAAAATCTGGTGGAGAAGCCAGACTGATAATATGCACGGCGGAATTGCAAGCGATTGTCCGCACAGGGAAAGGTCTCCGTATACCGGCGACGGACAGGTGGCATGTGTTACTGTAATGCACAATTTCGACTCAAAGACCTTCTATACCAAATGGATACGCGACATCCTGGGTGCCCGGAATCCATCAAACGGCTATGTACCGAATGGAGCGCCATGGCAACCCGGATGCGGAGGAGGCGTTGCCTGGGGAGCAGCAATGAACATAATGCCATGGGAGTACTACCTCCATTATAATGATATCCGGCTCCTTAAAGAGAATTACGAAGGAATGAAGGGATATATAAAATACATGCTGACATGGACAGATAATGAAGGCATTATGTTCTCGCAGGCGCCTGACAAAAACAAGCCGAACAGGTGGATGAACCTTGGCGACTGGGTAGCTCCCGACAAACTTCCAAAGGATGAGATGGTTCATACCTTCTATCTCTGGCGCTGTTCTGACCTTACCGCAAAAGCTGCCAAAGCTCTTGGTGAAGGCAGGGATGAGTCATATTACAATGAACTGTCTGAAAAAGTAAGATCAGCATTCATGAGGAAGTACTTCGATAATGAAAAGGGTTCATACGGGTTGTACGGAGGCAACATATTTGCGCTTAAAATGGGTGTGCCGGCCGATCAGAAAGAGCGTGTCATAAATGCTCTGAAGAATGATATAATTGCAGCCGGATATCATCTTGACACAGGCATCTTTGGCACTCAGTTCTTCTTCGAGATACTCTCCGAAAATGGTATGCAAGATATAGCATATAAAGTAATGAACCAGCGTACACAGCCCTCTTATGGCTGGTGGATAGAACAGGGAGCAACTACCACCTGGGAAAAATGGGATGGAGAAGGTTCACGGAACCATCCTATGTTCGGTGGAGGAATTGTATGGTTTTACAGGAAGCTCGCAGGCATGAATACTGATCCTGACAATCCGGGATACAGACACATTATCTTCCGTCCCGAACCTGCTGATGAAATAACCTATGCATCATATTCCAACATCACACCTTATGGTCAGGCAGGTATAAACTGGAAAAAAGAAGGGGACAGTTTCACCGCTGAAATAAAAATCCCCGTAGGATCTGCAGCAACCGTCTTTGTACCTGCTTCAAAGCCGGAGGATGTACTTTTCAATGATCTGAACAGTGAACAGAAGAACCTGGTGGAATTTCAAAAGATGGATAGCGGATATGCTGTATTCCATGTAAGATCTGGCAATTACAGCTTCAGATCATCAATGGCTGAGAAGATTAATTAATTTCCGTTACAATAATGATCAGATGAAATACAATCGGCTTCAGCTAATATTAATCCTGACAATCATTTGCTCCGGTTGCTCTCCAAAACCTGATTGCAACAGGATGGCCTCAGTAATCGAGGAAGAATTCAATTCCGGGAACTTTTACAGGGTTTTAAACCTTGCTGATTCAATTAAGGAGAACTGCAAGGCTGATCCGGTTCTGATAACAAAGGCTGACTCACTGGCAGATATGGCACAAAGGATAAAACTCGATTTTACCTTATCCGAAGAGGAGGCTATAAAACTGATGGAGGCCAGGATTGGACCTTTTTCAATGGAAGAAAAAAGTGCATGGGAAGAGAAAGGATGGCTCGAATACAGAATTATTGACGGCGAAAAGAGATACTTCAACAGGACTGTATCAAATCTCGGACTATTGAAGCTATTTCATGAAGACAAGCAGGGATGGCTTAAAGAAAATGCCGTGGATCCGGCACTTGTATTCAGACTCCGGCACACAGGTGATGTAATTAAGTCAGCAGAAAACAATAATGATCCGCTGGTGCCGGTTAAAATGAAGGTTGACTACACACTGACCGTTGATGCCGACGCTGTTCCCGACGGTGAAGTGATCAGATGCTGGCTGCCATGGCCGAAATCAACCCATCCCAGACAGAAACAGGTTGATCTTATCGATATCTCCTCGCATGAGTTCACATTTGCCCCTGACACGGCTATTCACGGGACAATCTATATGGAAGCTACTGCAATAAAAGGAACCCCAACCGTGTTTAAGGTATCATTCCGATACCAGTCGTCTGCCGCTTATTTCAATCCTGAAAACATTGAACCATTGCCATACGACAGGTATTCAAGGCTTCACCTGAAATATACTTCCGAACAACCGCCTCAGATAACTTTCTCCGACAATTTACGAAAGCTCACCGACAGCATTGCAGTTAACGAGGAGAATCCTGTAATCGTGGTAAGAAAAATCTATTCCTGGTTTAAGGAGAATATACCATGGACCGGTGCTCTGGAATATTCAACTATGCCGGATATACCTGAATATGTGATCAGAAACCGGCGAGGCGATTGCGGTATGCAGACATTCCTGTTTATGTCAATGTTAAGATATAAAGGAATACCCGTACGATGGCAGAGTGGCTGGATGGTGCCTGAAATCGGGAAAAACCTTCATGACTGGTGCGAAATATACTATGAGGGAACAGGGTGGATACCTGCAGATATTTCATATGATCTGCAGGCATCGGAAAATACAGCGCTGAAAAATTTCTTTATGTCGGGAGTCGACTCATACAGGATGATCCTTAATGAAGGAATAGCCGGCAGGCTCCATCCTCCAAAGAAATTCCCGAGAAGTGAACCATATGATTTTCAGAGAGGCGAGGTCGAATGGAGCGGAGGAAACCTCTATTTTGACAGATGGGATTACAGTATGAAAATTGAATACCTGGAATAAAACATGTTATAAAACATATTTATGATGAGATATCTTTATCTTTTGGTCTTCTCAGTGATCTTTCTGGCTTCATTCAGCTGATACCAATGATACAAAGGGTCAGGGAGAATAATGGATTTTACGAATGGTACACAGTTGATAATGAACCGAAAGGTTCCGGAACATTCCGCGGTGAGGCAGGAGTTCTGTATAAGGCAATTAATATGCTTGAAGAGGCAGTGGGGATTGTATCAGAGCATTAACAGGCTTCCTAACTGATAGAATGTAAACGATAATAACCATGCCATTCCTGTTGTATATATTACAACAAATGCAGCCCATTTCCAACTTCCTGACTCCCTGCGTATTGCAGCTACAACTGCGATACATGGGAAATATATCAGAATAAAAAGCATGAATGAGAATGCCATTACCGGAGTGAAAAGAGGTTCACCTGCCGGATTTTTCTGTGACTGTATTTTATTAACCAGCGAAGCAGGAGCAGTTTCACTATCAGTCTGAAACAGTACTCCTAATGTACTTACAACAACCTCCTTTGCAGCTATTCCCGAGAGAATTGCAACACTTAACCGCCAGTCAAATCCCAGTGGTTTCATAACAGGTTCGATCGCACGTCCTATCATTCCCATGTAAGATTTGCTCTGTTTTTCAGTGTTCTCTTCCAGTATAAGCTGCCTGAGAGCCTGGTCCTTCACAGTATCGCCTGGTTCAATGTTCTCTATATCATTTAATACTGCAGTATAATCTTTTGATAATGAAACTGTTCTGGGAAAATTACTTAATATCCATATTATTACTGATGCTATAAGTATTACTCCCCCGATTTTTTTAAGATACAGACCGGTTCTGAAAATCACGTGTTTTATGATACTCCTGAATGTAGGGACCCTGTAAGGGGGAAGTTCCATTACAAATGGTATCTCTTCTTTCCGGAAGAATACTTTTCTCAGGAAAAGGGCAGACATAATTGCAAAGAGAGCGCCAAGAAGATAAAGCAGGAAAAGTACCGTACCCTGATTTGACGCAAAGAAAGCACTTATGAACAGTATATATACGGGCAATCTGGCACTGCACGACATGAAAGGAGTTATCAGCATGGTGATCATGCGATCGCGCCTGCTCTCAATGATACGTGTTGCCATAATTGCAGGCACATTGCATCCGAAACCCATGAAAAGAGGGATAAACGATTTGCCATGCAACCCTATCTTATGCATAACTTTATCCATAATAAACACCGCTCTTGCCATGTAACCGGTATCCTCCATGAAAGCGATAAATAGAAACAGTATGATTATATTGGGCAGGAAGACAAGCACTCCGCCAACACCTCCTATAATGCCATCTGTAATAAAATCTCTTAAAATGCCTTCATGCAATAATGATGACGTTAAAGAAGACAACTGAAACATTCCCTGCTCCAGCCACGATTTTGGATAAGCTCCAAGCCTGAATGTTGCAAAAAATGTTATCCACATGAAGAGCATAAAAACAGGAAAACCCAGGTACCTGTTGGTAAGATACTTATCGATGACACTTGTTTTGCTTAACCTCTTCTTTGCATTAATCCTCAGAGTCTCTCTTAGAGCTCCCGAAATAAATCCATAACGGAGATCAGTTATAACTGTCTCCAGAGGATCAGAGTAAAGTTTTTCAAGTTTCAGGTATTCTTTCCGCGCTACATCAATTATCTCACCGGAATTGACACAACGTGTTATATTTTCAGAATACTCCTTATCATTATCAAGCAGTTCTATCGCCAGATACCTTGCTGATATTATGTTTGTAAAACTTCTGTTCTCCTCAACCTTTATGTGTGACTGAATTGCAGTAATAGAATTCTCAATTTCTGGTCCGTAGTTAATGTGAATATGCCTTACAAGAGGATCCCTGTTTTCATAAACCGCAATTACGGAATCAAAAAGCTCCCTAATACCCTTGCCCCTGGAACTGACAGTCGGCATAACCGGAACCCCAAACAACTTACCAAGCGAGATGTGATCGAGGATATCGCCTCTCTTCTCAAGCTCGTCATGCATATTCAGGGCAATAACCATCTGTAAGCCCATGTCAATAAGCTGGGTGGTAAGGTAGAGATTACGCTCAAGATTGGATGCATCTACAATATTCACTACTATATCTGGCTTATTATCAAATATATAGTTCCTGACATAGATCTCTTCAGGGGAATAGCTTTTCAGAGAATATGTACCCGGCAGATCAACAATTGAAAATGTATAACCCGATTGTTTGTACCGGGCCTCTTTTGAGTCGACGGTTACACCTGCATAGTTCCCTACCTTTTCCTTCGATCCGGATGCATAGTTGAAAAAAGTTGTTTTTCCGGAATTGGGGTTGCCAACAAGCGCAATTTGTATATGTTTTGTTTTTTCAATCCAGGAACCATTCTCATCTTCACTGAACAGGACTCCCTGTGAGGGTGTGAAATCCCTGGCCGTACCTTTTCTGTCAACTTCAATCAGTTGCGCCTCACTGTTTCTCAGGGATATATGATACCCCATTATCTTATATTCTATTGGGTCACGAAGCGGTGCTTTCCTGATCACAGATACTTTTTTTCCGACAACAAAGCCCATTTCTGATAGCCGCTGCCGGAACTGGCCCCTCCCCTTGATCTTCAGAATAATACCCTCTTCTCCCTCTTCAAGATCGTATAGTGTTGTCATTCGATAGTCTGATACAACTGATTAACCACAAATCAGTGATATTGTTTAGTATGATTCACAGATAAAAAATTTATCCGACCACAAATATGGCAAAGTTTCTTTTCATAGACCGCCATAGTATGATAATTTGTATCTTTATCAGTGAATTCACCTGCTGTGAATCAGGACATGAAATTATACGATGAGAATACTGATTACATATATTGCTCTAATCACATCAGTTTACCTCGCCGAAGCACAGAATAAAAATGCTTATCAGCAGGGGATCTCTGCCGAGGAAAACCTGAGGGCAATTTCAAATCTCTCGGCCACTTCGATCGGAGGAATCGGATTTGATACCAGGTACAAAGGGATCAGGGGCAGTCCTATGCTTTTTGATACTTTACTCATATCCTTTCTGAAAATCAGTAACCAGGATAAGTATATTCAGCTTGAATCAAATATAGATCTCGTAAGCAACTCTGTACACTTTGTACATCCAAAAACGAAGCAGATGGTTGCATTATCAGGTAATAAGATAACTGAGATAATTATAAGCAGCGGTAATAATGATCTGATATTCAGGACTATGGAAGGCTCGCTTCTCAAAAAGGATGCCGGCGATTATGTTTTTTACCAGGTCTTAAATGACGATCCCTATCAGCTTATTAAGGTACCCTCCAAAGAATTTATCGAAGCTGATTACAAACAGGCCTACTCTCCAGGCAGGCAATTCGATGAGTTCAATACCACATACAAGTATTACATTATATCGGATAATGGTACAATAAATCCGTGTCAGCTTACAGAAAGATCGCTGGCAAAACTCTTTCCTGACAAGAAGAAGATTATTGATAATGTAACCAAAGGTAAATCCTATACCGACAAGGAGGCAATGGTTATGGATATCCTTAAGAACTTCTGATGTATATATGTAAAGGATGCCAAACCACTGACACTTTACGGCCTGAAATAGTTTATCCGAAAAGGAATTTTTCAGGATTCCTTTTACTTATCAGTTCTTTCTGAAGGGCTGTAAGATGTGAGGTCTCGAGTAAGTTTTCGATATACTGGTTATATGAATCTGACCAGATAAGATTGATTATGAAATCAGTTCCGAAGAGGATTTTTGATTCATTACTGCTGTTCATGATCTTTCCTATTGTCTCATAATCATTTACCGCCGATGTTACGCATGAGCAGTCGGTATAAACATTCCCATCAGGCTTGACAGAGGCCATAATTGTCTCCCTCCAGTCAGTTCTGCCATCTTTCTGGTTACCCAGATGTGCAAAATTTATCCTGAGGTTTCTGTATTCAGGAAGTGACAATACTTGGCTCCATCTTTTTGCAGGATTGGTATAAGTCACTGAATCAACAGAGGTAATAAAACCTCCGTCGCTGCAATGCACTGTAACAGGTATACCTTTTCGGATACATTCGCTGTAAAGGAACCGCACTTTATCAAGTTCCTTTTCATCATGTGAAGGCCAGGGATCAAAACCCAGAGGCGGATATAGTTTTATGCCGGCAAAAAGGTAGGAGTAAAAATCAGTTTCATCCTTCTCCTTACGTCTGAAGATCATGTCTTCAATATCTATCCTGGCAGTTCCGAGTTTTCTGAAAAGCTTAGACCGCCTTTCTTCAGGAGTAAGGTCATTTTCATAACCTCTGAAATACTTATCAAAGAGCTCAGCTATCTCATCAAGATCATAATTGGCCGTATTAATGCCCAGGAAAGGATATATCTCAAAGAACTTGCTTTCCTTATTACTGACCGTTGGTATCAGCTTAAATTTTTCCGGCTTATCAGGATGTATTATTATATCGTAATTGTAGTAGAAATAGCTTGCATTAAGCACATCAATAACCTGTTTTACAACAGGTTTTGCAGGTGGAAAATTATAGAACCAGTCTGGTTTTTCCATTCCCTTGTATCCGAAATCAATTATAAGAGGGCAGATCACCATGTTGCTGAAACCTTGCAAAGGATGATCATCCCTACCGGAGCGTTTATTCAGCAGATAATACTCCACAAGAAGAAAGTGATATTCAATGGCTCCTTCCATCATAGAGAGAAGGTTCAGCATCCTGCCTGCACGCCGGGTTATTAATTCTTTTACCTTCCCGGATGTTTTACCTGCGAAAAGGCGCAGGAACCACAACGGAAGTACTTTTAAAATGAAGGGGAATTTTCCTATAAATTTTTGTACAGAGTCTTTAGTTATAAGATCATCCCGAAGCAGAAATGACTGCAGGTTAGGATGGCTCAGGTCAAACAGGTGGTAATGGATATCATATAACCTGCGTCCCGGTTTTCGGATCACTTCCATCTTGTTCGCTTTTCATAAAATCGCCTTTCGAATTTGTCAGCAGGTTTTTGGTAAGGTATGAAATTGCCGATCCCACAACCGCAATGACCACTGGTTTTATTGTGAACCAGTTTATCTGGCCCCCGCTCGCAATTACCTGGTATAAACCGGTTACGAATGTACAGATGACAACTACTATAAGTCCCCTGATAAAATCACGGGTATTAAGCCGCAGAAATTCAGACCGCATGGTAATCATATTTTTTATCGTATCTTCCTGGTAAGCAATACATTCCTCAGCTCATTGGGAGTAATATTCTCCCTGATCTCCCCTGAGATCACTACTGTTATATGTCCGGTCTCTTCGGAAACAACCACTACAATCGCATCTGAATGTTCCGACATTCCCACAGCTGCCCTGTGACGCATACCAAAGTGCTGAGGTATTGCTACATGGTCGGTTATGGGCAGAGGGACACGGGCTGCCATGATAACACCTCCATCAACAAGTACTGCGCCATCGTGCAAAGGTGTATTTTTAAAGAAAATGGTCTCGAGCAATTCAGAACTTATCCTTGCATTTAGTATCTCCCCTCCTTCAGTGAAAAGATCGAGGCTGCTTTTTCTTCCTATCACTATCAATGCACCTGTTTTTTTTGATGCCATCGATTCACATGCCCGCACAATCTCTTCAGTAATACCAGGGGTATCCTGCTCCTCACTTACATTAGAAAAGATCCTTGATAACGAGAACCTGCTCCTGGTAATATATCTGTTCCCGAGTACCAGGAGAAATCGCCTGACCTCCTGTTGAAAGACAATTATCAGAGCTATCACTCCGACACCTATAATCTGACCCAGCAGGGCACTTATAAGTTCCATTTTAAGTGTTTTTACAACAAGCCAGGTAATGTAAATGACAAATATCCCCAGGAAGATACTGAAGGCAGCAGTACCTCTGATGAGCCTGTAAAGCTGAAACAAGATTACAGCAACAAGCACTATATCAACAATATCCAGAATAGTAATATGAAAAGGCATAGAATATATAAAATAATTTAAAAATAATACTTTAATTGCTTACATTACCTTTTTCTTTCATTCTGCAAAAAAGACGAACTGCCTGAACAGCCTCCCTTACATCATGTACCCTTATAATATCAGCGCCTTTCAAAAGTGCAATGGTATTAAGTACAGTTGTTCCGGCAAGCGCTTCATCAGCTGTAATGTCAAGTGTTTTCCAGATCATTGATTTTCTTGAGACCCCTATAAGCAACGGAAGTCCTGCAACAGAAAAATCTCCAAGCCTGTTTAAAAGGTCAAAGTTATGACTTATTGTTTTTCCGAAACCAAAACCCGGATCGATAATTATATCCTTCACCCCTGCCGACCTGAGCCGGAAAATCCTCTCACCAAACCATTTCAGGATATCGGCCACAACATCATCATAAACCGGATTATCCTGCATTGTTCGGGGATCGCCCCTCATATGCATAATGATATAAGGCACATTCAGTTTTTGCACCAGATTGAACATTTCTGCATCAGCATCTCCGCCTGAAATATCATTTATCATCTGTGCACCGCATCGTTCAACAGCTTCAGCTGCAATTTCCGCCCTGAAAGTATCAACTGATATTACAGTTCCCGGAAATTCATGTGCAATCAGCTTAATTGCAGCAAGCACTCTCCTTCCCTCCTCTTCAACAGATATTTCAGCTGCACCCGGACGGCTTGAATAACCTCCGACATCAATGATATCAGCTCCATCCTGAATCATCTTACCTGCTGCTTTCAGAATCTCTTCCTCACTATTATAACGGCTTCCTGTATAAAATGAATCGGGCGTAATATTCAGGATGCCCATTACTTTAGGAACCTTCAGATCGAGGAGTATACCCCCTGCATTAATATATCCCGGCTTATCCAAATATGCTTCTTTTAACAGCCGAATTTAGTGATTTTAATTTTAAGGTTATTACATTTGTAGCTTAAGAAATCGATGATTTAATGAAGCTTTTTGTTATTGAGGGAGTTGATGGCGCCGGCAAATCGACACAGATAAAATTATTAAAAGAATATTTCAGCGGCAGGGGATACAAATGCGAATACCTTCATTTTCCAAGAACTGATGCTCCCTGGTTCGGAGAGCTTATTGCAAGGTTTCTCAGGGGAGAATTCGGATCGCTTGATGATGTTGACCCTTATCTTGTTGCAATGCTTTATGCAGGCGACAGAAAAGATGCTGCTGATATTATAATTAACTGGCTTGCAATGGGTAAAATAGTTCTTCTCGACAGATATACCTATTCAAATATTGCTTACCAGTGCGCCAAAATTGATTCTTCAGATGAGCAGGATAAGCTGATGAAATGGATACTATCGCTTGAATTCAACCACTTTTCAATACCGCGGCCCGATCTGAATATTTTTCTTGATGTACCCCGGTACTTTACTGAAAAAAAACTGTCAGGATCCAGAACAGGTGAAGATCGCACTTATCTTAACGGCACCAGGGATATACATGAGGATAGTCTCGAATTTCAAAGAAAAGTGAGAGATATTTACCTGAGAGTAGCTATTGGTGATGAGAGACAGGCAGTTGTTGATTGCAGCAATGAAAAAGGAGACATGCTGCCACCTGATGAGATATTCTCTATGATAAAGCAACTAATAATATCTAGAAAACTGATCACATGAAAATATTAAGATACTCAGGCAGAATAATATTAGGTTTGGTATTTATCTTTTCTGGAATAGTCAAGGCTGTTGATCCGCTGGGTTCGGCTTACAAATTCCATGATTATTTTGTGGCTTTCAATATGGCCTGGCTCGATTGGCTGAGTCTTCCGCTGGGAATACTGCTTTGCACCACTGAATTTATTGCAGGATTTGCAATGATCACAGGGATTAGACTTAAAACAGGAACCTGGATAATCTTGCTTCTGATGCTTGTCTTTACACCGCTTACATTTGTCCTGGCCCTCACAAACCCGGTTTCAGACTGCGGATGCTTCGGCGATGCTGTACATCTGACTAACTGGCAGACATTCTGGAAAAATGTTATTATGATAATTCTTGCTGTTATTATATTCACAGGAAGAAAACAGGTAACAAATATCTTCAGATCATCATCTGAATGGATAATAACAGGTTCTCTCGCAATCATATTTATTCTTTTCTGCCTTGGCAACCTGCGATTTCTTCCTGCGATCGATTTCCTTCCATATAAAACGGGAGTAAAAATTGCCGATCAGATGGTAATTCCGGAAGGAGCTGAACCGGATAAATATATTTCCACCTTCATATATGAAAAGGATGGCGAACAAAGAGAATTTACACTGGAGAATTATCCGGCTGATGATACCAGCTGGCTTTTTGTTGACCAGAAAACAGTCCTCCTTAAAAAGGGTTATCAGCCTCCTGTACATGATTTCAGCCTGACAGATATCAATGGTGTGGATCTTACTAACCAGATACTTGCTGATGACGGTTATTCCCTGTTCATGATATCAGGTAAACTGAATGAGGCAGACTCTTCTCATCTGTCAGAAGGGTTTGACATAGGTAGATACATGAATGAAACCGGAATAAGTTTCTACATATTGACGGCAACCTCATCTGATGATTTGCAAAATTACCTTAACGGATTGAATTTTTGCACAGTAGATGAAATAACCCTGAAAACTATGATAAGGGCAAATCCCGGATACATGCTGCTGAAAGAGGGAGTTATTCAAGGCAAATGGTCATGGGCAACCCTTCCTCAAAAAGAGTGGTTTATATCCCTTGGTTCCGGCAAAGAGAGTGAAATAAAGAATAATGCCAGGGCTTCCTTTATAGTTTTAACACTGAGTGGCTCCCTGTTGTTAATTTTGCTTATATTCGGTATCAATATTTATAAATTCTTCTTCATTAAATAATCTACAAATACTTAACTTTCACTAACATAAAGATTTATGAGAAAAAAAATCGTAGCAGGTAACTGGAAAATGAATATGGACCTGGCTGAAGGACTTAAACTGGCAAGCTCAATTGACAAATATTTCAGTGAAAACCCATCAAATAAAGCCACAGTAATTGTTTGCACTCCCTTCATTCACCTGGCTGGTGCACATGAGATACTAAAGCACGGAAAAATAGCGCTTGGAGCACAGAACTGCGCATCGGAAGCATCAGGAGCTTTTACCGGTGAAATATCAGCATGGATGGTAAAAAGCACAGGTGCAGAATATGTAATAATTGGTCATTCAGAAAGAAGAAGCTATTATAATGAAGATGATAAGACTCTGAATAAGAAGACATTGCTGGCAATAAACAGCGGTTTGAAAGTGATATTCTGCTGTGGGGAGGTCCTGAAAGAGAGAGAAGAGAAAAAGCATTTTCTGATTGTGAAAAGACAGCTTGAGGAGGGCCTCTTCCCCCTTTCTGTTGAACAGATGGATAAGATTGTTATTGCATACGAACCTGTGTGGGCTATTGGAACAGGCCTTACAGCCTCTCCCGATCAGGCACAGGAGATGCATAAATATATCCGCGACATGGTTAAGGAGAAGTATGGTAATGAATGTGCAAAAAAACTGCCTGTACTTTATGGAGGAAGCTGTAAGCCATCGAACGCTGCAGAGATATTCTCAAAGCCTGATGTTGATGGCGGACTGATTGGCGGCGCTGCTCTCAATAAAGAAGACTTCACTGCAATTGTAGAAGCAGTGTGACAGTTTATTAACAGATTGTTTTAAGTAAGATCCCGGTTTTCTTAATGAAGTCTGAAGAGATTGACAATAAGAGATTCTCATGTTAAAGAAACAGGCATTTCTCAGTCTCCTTTTATTTATCAGTTTGCCATTGTGCTTATTTCCACAGGGCAGAAGCGCCTTTACGGGTGCTCCTGAGACTTTCAGAGCGGAACTGATATCATTTATGGGTCCCAATCTTAAGCCTGATCAGCTTGCTAATCTGACTGCCTTTGTCTCCAAATGGGACAGTGCTGCGTTAAGTAAGGAAAGCATGGTCAGGATCATTGATGTCTCAAGCCAGATGTCGTCGAGGTACATGAGGCCGGTGCCTCATTTCAACGACTTTATTCTTACCCTGAATACATTTGTTGAGCAGAAGATAGATGAAACATTTTTTAATAACTGGATTATAGGTCTGAGTGAAATGGCATTCATGCCCAGGGTCTCAAATGACAATCTCCACAGGTATTTCAAAAATACCGGGTCCATGCTGAGGCAGAATATCCTTTATGAATCGGGAAGTGTAAAATGGAAAGTCAAGAACAGCGAACTAAAGTTCCTGCACGACACTGTTTATTATATTTCGGTGACCAACGCAACACTTACCTGCTATTCACAGAAGGACAGTACAGAAATTTACAATGTTACAGGCATGTACTTCCCTGATATTCAGATTTTTTCAGGAACAAAAGGATTGATCACCTGGGAAAAGGCCGGATACACCAGGGACAATGTATCCGCTGATTTAGGGGAATTCTCAATTGATATAACAAGAAACAATTTCACTCTCGATTCAGTAAAACTCAGTCACAGCACTTATTTCCAGGAACCTGTTTACGGCTCCCTTTCTGACAGGGCAGCGAGTTTCAGCTCTCCCGAAAAAGCAAATTTCCCGCAGTTTACAACATACACAAAAGAGTTTAAGATCAACAACATGCACAAAGGAGTCGATTATGAGGGCGGACTATCCTTTGAAGGAGCAAATGTTAAAGGGACAGGCGAGAAATTTACTCCGGCAAAGATTAATCTGTTCAGAAATGATACTCTGTATCTTAAAATCAGTTCAAGAGAGTTCCTGTTCTCAAAAACAGGACTCAACAGCCAGGAAACTTCCATGACATTGTTCCTTGATAAAGATTCAATTTTCCATTCCAATCTTGGATTCTCATATTTTGCTTCAACAAGGCAGGTAAACCTCTTCAGGACAAATAATCCCATCTCAAAAAGCCCGTATTTTAATTCCTTCCATAATCTTGATATGTATTTTGAATATCTGACCTGGAATATGGATGAATCAAAGATCACCATGTCAAGATCCAGGGGAGCAGCACATGGTCAGGCTTTGTTCGAATCTGTATCTTTTTTCAATACAGATGATTTCTTCAAACTCATGGGAATGGATGATTACCACCCCCTGAACCAGATACTCAAGTTTGCTGAATGGTTCTATTCGGAGACTTTCCCTGTAACTGAATTTGCCAGATGGCTGAATAAACCCCCTGAATTGGTGACAGGTTTATGTATGGATCTGGCAACCAAGGGTTTTCTGTTTTATGATCGCACCAACAATGAAGTGACTGTTAAGCAGAAGACAAAAGACTATCTCGATTCCTATGCCAAAAGAATTGATTATGATATTATCAGCATAGTCAGTTCAACTAAAGCACCGCTTGATAACGCAGTTCTCGATCTGAACAACTATAACCTTACGGTCAACGGAGTGAGCGGAGTCTTCCTCAGCGACACACAGAGAGTGGCTATTTTCCCCTACAACAGGCAACTGGTAATTGAAAAGAACAGAAGCTTTCATTTTGATGGAGTTGTTGAAGCAGGGCTTTTTACAGTATTTGGAAAAAACTTTTCATTCAGCTATGATACCTTTAAGATAAGGCTTCAGAAAATCGATTCGATCAGGATATCGGTAGAAACCGGGGAGAAGGATATGTATGGCATGCCTAAAATTCAAACCATCAATAACCTCATTGAACTTGGTACAGCCGAACTCTATATTGATGACCCGTATAATAAATCAGGACTGAAGAGCTATAAACAATATCCTATTATCAATGCCTTAACCTTTTCCTATATCTTCTATGATAAAATTGCAGGTCTTGAAGATGTCTACCTGCAAAAAGACTTCTTTTTTAAAGTTGACCCTTTTACCTATGAGAATATCGACCACTACACATATGAGGATCTGAACCTTTCAGGTTTGTTTTACGGAGGTAATATCCTCAAACCAATGAAGCAATTCCTTTCGATACAGGAAGACAACTCATTAGGTTTCAAAATGATAATTCCTGAGGAGGGTATAGATGTTTATGAAAACAAAGGAAGAGTTTTTGATGATATCAATATGAGTAACAAGGGACTGATAAGTAGTGGTACATTAAAAAGACTCACTTCGACTGCAGTGGCAGATGAATTTCATTTCTACCCTGACTCAATGATTGCTGAAGCTAAAACATTCAGAATTGACAGAGATGCAGCCGGTCTGTTCCCTGTTCTTACAAGTGAGAATGTGTCTGTCAAATGGCTGAGCAAAGAGGATGAATGGATCGCATCAAATGCCATTGGGAAAAAGTTTGAAATGTTCGAGAACGGAACTACACTTGACGGGTCAATAACTATGACTCCTGCCCGGCTTATGGCCTCAGGAGCAATTGACATGACTGATTCGAGGATAACATCAGATCAGTTCAACTTTTCTTCAAATTCAATCAGGGCAGATACCTCCGACTATAATCTTAAATCGCGGTCGACAAGCGGATATTCCTTTATTGCTGAAAACACAAATACTGATATAAACTTTGATATTAGGATTGCAAAATTCAGACTGAACACTGATTCATCGATGGTGAAATTCCCTGAGATACAATATATATGCACCATGACTGATTTTGCGTATGACATGCAGACCAGGATTCTTAATATGGAGCAGAAAGGCAAGTTGAACAGTCCGCTCTTAACAGCAGACCAGTTGCTGCGACTCAGCTTTTACGACCTTGATAAACCAACATTCTTTGCAACCAACAGCCTTACCGACACTATATCATTCTCCTCCTGGAAGGGTAGTTATAACCTGGATAAAGAAATAATTGAGGCTGAGAACATAAATTACATCCATACTGCAGATGCCCTGATCCAGCCTGACAGCGGAAAGATAGTTATCAACAGAAGAGCCAGGATAGAAACAATGCAGAACTCCATTATAGCGCTCAATAACAAACATATATTACATTCCGCCAACATTGATATAGAATCAACCAAAAGATATACAGGAAGTGCAGTTTACGACTATATTGACGAAAATAAAGAAATACAGCAGATAAAATTTCCTGAGCTTGCTGTTGATACAATGACCACTACAGCAAAAGGATTTATCCCTGAAAGCCAGAAATTCATGCTTAGCCCTGCATTCTCCTTTGCCGGTGATGTAGCCCTTTCTGCAAGAGCTGACCTGTTAACCTTTACCGGATCGGCAGGCATTGTGCATAATTGCACGAATTTAACCAGCTACAGTATAAAGTTTAAATCAACCCTCGATCCAAGAAAGATAATTATACCTGTCAGCGATAAACCCAGGGATATAAATGACAACCTGGTTGTATCCGGTTCGTTTATAAATACCGATTCCGTACATATTTATCCCGCATTTCTTTCGGCACAAAAATCCTGGACCGATACCCCGATAGTTAATGCAAACGGATATATGTATTACGAGAAAGAGAAGGGACGATACCTGATAACTTCTCCCGGGAAACTCGCAGATATGAGCCTCAATGGCAATATGATAAGTTTTGACAAAAACTACTGCGTAATGTCTGGAGAAGGAAATTTAGACTTCGGTGCAAAATATGATCTCTTCCGGTTTGCAGGCGCGGGAAGTTTCATTCACAGGATCGATTCCGGAATCGTAAATATTGAGGCAATACTCGCCATGGACTTCCATTTTTCACCTGAAGCTCTTAAAATGATGGCTGATGAAATAAGAATGATGCCGGCATTGAGTCCTGTCAGCCTTAACTCTAGTCTCTATACAAAAGGCATGAAGGATCTTTTAGGAGAGGCAGCCGCCGCAAAACTTAAGGAGGATATTGATCTGTTCGGTTCCACCAGAAACCTGCCTAAAGAGTTCACCTACGAGCTTCTGCTGAATGATGTCAAATTATTCTGGAACGAGCCGACATCATCATTCCGTTCAAGCGGCAAGATAGGTTTAGGTTTTATTGGACCACAGCCTGTTAACACATACGTCGACGGATATGTTGAGATACAGAGAAGACGTTCAGGCGATATGATCGACATATATCTTAAAGCAGATAATGCAACATGGTATTATTTTTCATACTTCAGAGGTGTGCTTATGACCCAGTCGGGAAATTCAGTTTATAATTCACTGATAACAAACATTAAGATCAATGACAGGAAGCATCCTGACGCAACAACCAGACTACCATATACATATATGATCGCTGCAGAAGGCAGACTGGCAAGCTTCCTGCGGAGAATGACAAGTGAGAGTACGGAAGAGGAAGAGGCAATCAGATAACAGCCTTACCTCTCTCACCCAGTTCAATAAGTTCAAGATCATGGATACTGGTGCCGTCAATCTGAAATCTGATGGCTGTCATGTACTTGTGAAATCCATTGTATCCGGCAGCGCCCGGATTAACATAAAGGAAACCTTTCTTCTTATCGTATATTACCCTGGCAATATGCGAATGCCCGCAGATAAAGATATCGGGAGGATTCTCAGTAAGGCTGCTCCTGACCCGGTGGTTGTAATGATCCGGTGACCCGCCGATATGCGTTATCCATACACGGGTATCCTCTGCCATGAAATGCAGATCTTCCTTAAAGGCCCTTCTCACAATAGCATCATCAATATTTCCATAGACTGCCCTTAATGGACGGAAAGCAGAGATTGTATCGGCTGTTTGAATATTCCCGATATCTCCCGCATGCCAGATCTCTTCGCAACCCTCAAAATGGTCGAAAAGCCTCGGATGTATCCATCCATGGGTATCTGACAGAAGGCCGATTTTCATCTCTTTTATCTTAATGTCCTGCTAATGTGCTGTCTAAAAATAACGCAAAGAATCCTAAGTAAGATAATATCCTGTAACATATTTATATAATTTTACAAAAACTGACTCATATGCAAATATTTTATGCTCCGGGTATCAGCGGCAGGACTTTTATCCTTGATGAAAAGGAATCGAAGCATTGCATAAGGGTACTGAGGATGACAGAAGGGACACCAGTCAGGCTTATAGATGGAAACGGGAATCTGTATGAAGGTTTTATAAGTGAACCTGACTCTAAAAGATGCATGATCTCGATATCTGAGATCAAGTCAGGCTACGAAAAACGGAATTACAGGCTCCACATCGCTATTTCGCCGCTTAAGAATCCTGAGAGGTTTGAATGGTTTATCGAAAAGAGCGTTGAAATCGGAATGGACGAGATTACACCTCTGATTTGTAAAAACACTGAGAAACAATCTGTTAAACGGGAGAGAATCAATAACATCATTGTTTCGGCGATGAAACAGTCAATAAAAGCAATAAAAACTGTACTAAATGAACCATGCTCATTTAATGATTTTATTACATCTTCCATGCAGGGTATAAATATGATCGCCCACTGCAGCAGTAATTCAGACCGTTCCGGGATATCTGAGGTGTACAGGAAAGGAGAAGATGCTTTAATAATGATCGGACCGGAAGGCGATTTCAGCGATGAAGAGATAACAGCAGCACTCAGGAGAAATTTTATTCCTGTACATCTGGGATCGAGCAGGTTAAGAACAGAAACGGCAGGCATTGCCGCCTGCCATTCCATTTACTTTATCAACCTGTGAGTTCATTATCAGTTTTCCCCTTTGCTTTCCATCTGCCTGATTTTCGAAGAGCCTGATCGAGTATGTACTCGATTTGTCCGTTGGTGCTGCGGAATTCATCTGCAGCCCATTTTTCAAGAGCTTTAAGCTTCTCCGGATCAATCCTGAGAACAAATGGTTTCTTTTCACTCATCTCAATTATGCAATGTACCGGTATTTACTACCGGATTTACGTCTCGGTCACCGCAAAGCACAACCATAAGATTGCTTACCATCGCTGCTTTTTTCTCCTCATCCAGGTCAACAATCTTCTTATTGGAAAGCTGTTCAAGAGCCATTTCGACCATCGATACTGCACCTTCCACAATCTTGAATCGGGCAGAAACCACAGCCGTAGCCTGCTGCCTTCGAAGCATTGCATTTGCAATCTCCTCGGCATATGCAATATAATTGATCCTTGCCTCAATAACCTCAATACCGGCAATCTGAAGCCTTTCACGTATCTCCCTCTCAAGTTCCCTATTGACCTCCTCACCCCCGCTCCTTAAAGCTATTACGGCTTCATGATCTTCAAAGTTATCATATGGATATAAACCAGCCAGTTTACGCAGCGCAGCATCGCTCTGAACAAGGACAAAGTGCTGGTAGTCGTCAACAACAAAAACTGCGTTGTAAGTCTCTGACACACGCCATACAAGAACCAGACCTATTTTAATAGGATTCCCGATCTTGTCATTCACTTTAATTGGCTCGCTGTTAAAGTTCCTTGCCCTTAAAGAAATCCTTCTCTTTATATAGAATGGATTTACCCAGAAAAAACCATTATCCCTGATTGTTCCTTTATAAGCACCAAAGAGGACCATAACACATGATCCGTTTGGATATACCACTGTAAATCCGATAATTGTGAAGATAAACAGCAGTGTCAGAATTGCTCCAAGCCAGATTATCTGAAAAGCAAATCCGGCAATAGCCCCGCCAATGAACAAAAATGCAATCAGCAGAACCAGATAACCCGAAACGGGTTTGACAGTAAATTCCTGTTTCATAGCATATGATATTATTTTAATATCACAAAGATATTATTTTAAATTGATACTTTCAAAAAAAACACAGGATATTTTCCTGTGTTTTTAATTTTTCATCGATCGTCTGACCTGATTTTGTCGATCAGCTTATTTGTCAGACGCTCTCCCGGTTCTATTCTGAACATCCGGAGCAGTGTAAGTACATCATGAAATTCACTATTGAATCCCCAGGCATCATCAATCAGATCAATATTTTCAACGTCAATCTCATGATAAGAAATAAAAGGAGTAGAATTTATACCCATAGGCGTTTTCATTTTTATTAGAAAACGTCAGGGATTAAAGATTATTGTAAGAAATATTAAAAAAGGTGCGACGGTACGACGGTACAACGGTGCGACGATATGACGGTGCGACGGTGCGACGGTGCGACGGTGCGATGGTGCGATGGTGCGACGGTATTACTTCTAAATCAATATCGTAGTACCGCTGTACCGCTGTACCGCTGTACCGCTGTACCGCCGTACCGCCGTACCGTTAGTTCAAAGTCAGACTGATCTTCTTATCCTTCATCATCTTGCGCATGTTTATCAGTGCATACCTCATCCGTCCCAGGGCAGTATTTATGCTGACACCAGTCAGATCGGCAATTTCCCTGAAGCTCAGATCGGCATAATGCCTTAGAATAACAACTTCTCTCTGATCATCGGGAAGAGAGCTTATCATTGCCCTTACATCGTCATGTATCTGCTTCCTTATCAACTCATTCTCGATATTTCCATCGGACAGTTTTATTGAATTGAACAGATCTGAATCATAATTGTCATTTGATATTGTATTCATCTGTTTCACTCTCCTGAAATTATCAATAATCAGGTTGTGGGCAATACGCATCACCCATGAGAGAAACTTCCCATTATCGGAATATTTACCGGCTTTAACCGATTGGATCACCTTCAGGAATGTATCCTGAAAAATATCTTCAGCAAGGGCCTGGTCGCGGATATATAAAGATATATACGCGAAAACTTTGTTTTTATGACGGTGGATTAATTGTTCAAAACAGGACTCCTCACCTTTTATGAACCTCATTATCAGTTCATAATCGGAAATCGTTTTATTCATAACTCACTCTTTAAATTAAACAGAGTAGAGATATTACTATAGGCGGTCCTCCCTGGTTTGATTATTATTAGTAATACAAAGAAACGAATTTTTTTGATTTGAAAGTATTACTTTTGGCTTTTAACTGAATTTTAACATTCCAATTAACTAATCTGGTATGCAGGGGGGAATCGAAATCAAGGGGGCCAGGGTTCATAATCTAAAAAATGTATCACTTAACATTCCGAGAGATAAGCTGGTAGTTATAACCGGGGTTTCAGGCTCCGGGAAGTCTTCCCTGGCCTTCGACACCATATATGCGGAAGGACAGAGAAGATATGTCGAAAGCCTTTCTGCTTATGCCAGGCAGTTCCTTGGAAGAATGAATAAGCCCGAGGTGGATTTCATCAGCGGGATCCCGCCTGCCATAGCCATTGAACAAAAGGTAAATACCCGCAATCCACGGTCAACAGTTGGTACCTCGACCGAGATTTATGATTACCTCCGGTTACTGTATGGCCGTATCGGCAGAACCATCTCTCCGGTATCGGGAAAGGAGGTAAAAAAACACAGTGTTGATGACATTGTTAATTTCCTTGCATCGCTCCCTGAAGGGACCAGGGTGATCATCACTGCATCAGGGCAGATACCTGAGAACATTGATAAGGCAGAATATTTCTCTTTCCTTGGCAAGCAGGGGTACTCCCGTCTTGAATCTGAAGGGGAGATAATTAAGCTTGATGAACTTAAGTCATTTGAAGCCTTTAAACAGGGACAGGAAATAAGTATAGTCATTGACAGACTGGTAATAAGCCATTCTGCAGACAACTTCAGCCGGGCTGCCGATTCTGCTCAGACAGCATTTCAGACAGGAAGAGGCTATTGTCAGGTGGTTATACATGAAAAAAACAGGATACGCAGGGAAAGTTTCTCAAATAAATTCGAGGAGGATGGCATCCTGTTTGAAGAGCCTACCGAACACCTTTTCAGTTTTAATAATCCTATCGGGGCATGCCCTGCTTGTGAAGGATACAGTAAAATCATCGGAATAGATGAGAGCCTTGTAATACCCAATCACAATCTCTCGGTATATGAAGATGCAATTGTATGCTGGAAGGGCGATACGATGAAAAAATGGAAGGAGAGACTGATTGCCAATGCAGAATCATTCGGATTCCCTGTGCACAAACCCTGGTACAAGCTTACTGATGAGCAGAAGCAGTTAATATGGAAGGGGAACAGATACTTCTATGGTCTGGATCGCTTTTTTCAATACCTTGAGGAGAAAAAATATAAGATACAGTACAGGGTACTTCTGAGCAGATACCGTGGAAAAACAATCTGTCCGTCCTGCAAAGGATCGCGCCTGAGAAAAGAGGCAGGCTATGTAAAGGTTTCAGGCAAATCAATACAGGAACTCACTACCCTGCCTGTAGGAGAGCTGTTCGATGCTGTCTCCGGATTTGCTCTTAATGAGAACGACACAAAGATTTCAGAAAGGCTGGTAAAGGAGATACTTATAAGATTGAGATTTCTGATTGATGTCGGGCTTCCATACCTTACACTCGACAGGATCTCCTCCACCCTTTCGGGAGGAGAATCGCAGAGGATTAACCTGGCAACCTCACTCGGAAGCAATTTAGTGGGCTCGATGTATATACTTGATGAGCCAAGTATTGGCCTTCATCCGCGTGATACTAATCTGCTTGTCCGGGTTTTAAAGGAATTGCGTGACCTTGGCAATACCGTAATTGTTGTTGAGCATGAGGAGGAGATTATCAGGGCGGCAGATGAAATAATTGACATGGGGCCTGAAGCAGGGAGGCTCGGTGGAGAGGTGGTTTACCACGGGGGGCTCGATCTGACAACTTCAAACAAGTCACTTACAGCAGGGTATCTCAGCGGGCGGCTTGAGATCCCTCTACCCAAAGCAAGAAGAAAGTGGAACAATTTTATAGAGGTAAAGGGTGCAAGGGAAAATAACCTTAAAGGCATCGATGTGAAATTTCCTCTTCACGCTATAACTGCTGTTACAGGAGTAAGCGGATCAGGGAAGTCGAGTCTTGTTTCAGATATATTGTACAGGGCGCTCTCAAACCGGATAGACGGTAATAATCAAAAAACCGGTCAGTACATTGATCTTACCGGCGATATTGCAATACTGACAGGTATTGAGCTGGTTGACCAGAATCCGATTGGCAAATCGAGCAGGTCAAACCCTGTTACATATCTCAAAGCTTATGATGAGATCCGTAAACTTTACTCAGAACAACAGGCATCTGTTCAGAATAACTTCAAAGCTTCTCATTTCTCATTCAATATCGACGGTGGACGTTGTGAAGAGTGTCAGGGAGAAGGAATAATAAGAGTTGAAATGCAGTTTATGGCAGATGTGGAGCTGACCTGTGAAAACTGCAGGGGTATGCGTTTCAAGAAGGAAATCCTTGATGTGAAATATCATGGAAAGAACATTTACGACATGCTCGAAATGACAATCGATGATGCAATTGAGTTTTTTAATTCTCACCCCGGCAGAAACGAGAAAAGGATTATTGAAAAGCTTAAACCTCTGGCAGATGTCGGATTGGGTTATATTAAAATGGGGCAGTCATCAAGCACCTTGTCGGGAGGTGAGAGCCAACGGGTGAAGCTGGCATATTTTCTGAGCCAGGAACGGGGAAGCGGACATATCCTGTTCATCTTTGATGAGCCAACCACGGGTCTGCATTTTCACGATATAAACAAACTGCTTAAATCACTCAATGCTCTTGTGGAACACGGTCACTCTGTTATCCTCATCGAACATAATCAGGAGGTTATCAAATGTTCTGACTGGGTAATTGACCTTGGACCTGAGGGAGGAGAAGAAGGAGGTTACGTGGTATATGAAGGTAAACCTGAAGGCATGGTTGAATGTAAAGAATCATATACAGGAAGATACCTTTCATCAAAACTGAAACATAAAAAACAGGGACATTACAAGTAACATCCCCATATTTTCAGAATTGATATAACTTCTATTTCTTTATCTTAAATCCGAACATTATCGAAACGCAACCGCTGGCAGGAGTATCTCCGGCCTGGTTGAATGAGGTAACTTTGACAACCAGCTTAAGCTGTTGACTTGATTGCAGCTTGAAGTCCCATGTTCTGCTGTAATTATTATCCTTATTGGAATACAGTACATTCTTGTTAGAATCCATTATACGGAACTCAATATTAGGAAGCTTATCCTCACCGCATATAGCAACCCTGTAATCCATGTCGGAATAAAATGTCTTGTAAAGTTCTGCCTCTTCGCCCTCAACAAGAACTGCAGCATGGTAGTTTCCATCATGAGTATAAGATCCTAACTCAGGCAGGCAGACCTTCTTTGCGAAAGCTTTGCACTGGGCATCAACCTTAACTGATGCTATCAATAGAAGTGCGAGTATGGGGATTAGTCTGTAAATTCTCATATCATCGTTATTTTACAAATGAATTTCTTATCTCACCTACTGTAGCTGCAAGCTCTAAGAACACCTCAGGTGTCATATCCGTCTTTACCTCAGACTTCAGGACTGTGATATTTGTAGCCTGATCAAATTCAGGACGTACAGGTGATGTTGTTATTTTTATTTTATCAAAGACTATCTTAAGTTTACTGACCTGTGCAATTATCTCATCCACTGCCGGATCGCCTTTACTGCTTTCAAGAAGGCTAAGCAGAATATCTATTGAAAGTTTCTGATCAATGATTCTTCCAACAAGTTTATTTCCGTTAAACTCCTTCATGTCAACAAGCTGAGTGGATATGTACAATCCCTCAAACCATCCTCCTACAAGAGTCATGGCCGCAATTGCAGGCTGTCCATTATCCTCAAGATATGAACTCGAGTTCATGAAAGTTTCGCTGACGATTTCCATAATCACTTCGCTGTTATTTATATTCTCTTCAAGCCTGTCAATCGTAGATTGTTCAATAGCTTTCAGAATACCAAGACCGTCAGCCATTTTTTTGGCAGCATTCATATAATCAATAATCAGCTGAGTCTGCTCATATAAACTGGCAAAACTAAGATCGCAGGTGTATATGCCAAGATTCAGAGCCATGCTCTTATTGGTAACATATTTGTTTACATTTCCCACATTGTTTAACAGAGATTCATCGAACCTTGCACCTGCTGATTTAATAAGCATTGCTGATTCAAGGGGTGAAGGCAATGCATTGAATATCTTTTCGGCTTGCTTTATGTCCTCATAAACAGCTGTGTTATCCGTTGGGACCTGTACGCTTAAATCCTCCTTGGGAGCCTTTTTCCCTCCTGATGTGCAGCCGATAACAGAAATGGTAAAAAGTAATACTACCATTAAAAGCCCTGAACTTATTTCGTGATTTCTATTCATGATGAACTTTTTTAATTGTCAAACCTAATTTCGGACTAAATTAGTACTTTATTTTTATTTTTCAAAAACAGCTGTATGTAATTAAAGGTATTTCTAAATTTGCTAAAATAAATTTAAATGATCAAATCTGATGCCAAACTGAAAAATATCATTTCGGTCTTCTCTTCAGGGAATAAGAAACTTATCGCTGAAGCTATTGATTTACTGAGAGATGAGCAACCCTTTGAGGGAGTTATAGGATTGCTGGTTTCACTCTACGACCAAACAGGTAACGATGATATTAAAAGAGCTGTTGAAAGTTTTATGAATGATCTGAAGGACCAGGCAGTTGTACCTGAAGTCATTTCTGAGATAAGAAAGGGATGGAAACCGCAGACAATAAGCATGCTCGTTTCATCGTGCTGGCAGTCAGGCCTGAATTATTCAACTCACTCTTCTGATCTTGCGGATGTTTTTATTGAGGGGGATTACGTTACAGCAGTTGAATGTATGACGGTTATTGAAGAGTTTATAAATGAAGTGAGCAGAAATGAAAAAGATGAAATAATAAGAAAGATCGAGAAAAGCCATTTTCCTCCCGGTAGTGAAAAAACTGCTCTTACAGCTGAGCTGATATCAATTCTCAAAAGTTAAAGAAATACGGAATAAATATTAAGGTAATATATTGAAGTTTTCGTATCTGATCACCCATTGGCCATTCTTCTGTTTTGTGCGAAAGACACCCAAAATTAAGATAGAAAGAC